>CAIJRN010000015.1 GCA_903823115.1 uncultured cyanobacterium | reverse complement strand
CGGACAAGTCCGACACGGACAAGTCCAAGCCGGACAGCACCAAGCTGGAGCGCCCCACGCTCGACAGCCCGGAGCTGCGGGCCCTGGAACCACTGCTGCGGCGTCAGGCCGACCTCTCGCGCCTGCCCCGGATCGACCAGCTGTTGATTGAGTTCTGCCACAGCCGCGAGGGCAGCCATCTCTACGCCTACCCCTTTGAGGGCCGCTTCGTGCACGAAGGTCTGGGCTTTCTCTGGGCCTGGCGATTGGCCCGGCACCGGACCGGCACGATCACGGTGTCGGTGAACGACTACGGCTTCGAGTTGCTGGCCCCCAGGGGCTATCCCTTTGAGGCCCTGGTGAACGAGCACAGCGATGAACTGCTCAGCGACGCCGATCTGGACTCGGACCTGCAGCAGGCGATCAACCTCTCGGAGCTCTGCCGCCGCCGCTTCCGCGCCATTGCCCAGATCAGTGGCCTGGTGCTCAATGGCTATCCCGGCCAGGCCCGCTCCGGCAGCCAGCTGCAGATCAGCGCCGCCCTGCTCTACGACGTCTTCCTGCAGCACGAACCGGCCAACCTGCTGCTGGCCCAGGCACGCCGGGAAGTGCTCGAAGAGCAGCTCGAGCGCCACCGGCTGCAGGCGGCCCTGACCCGCTTGCGCCAGAGTGAGTTGGTGCTGCAGGTCACCGCCCGCCCCGGTCCCCTGGCCTTTCCGTTGCTGGCCGAACGCCTCAACAATCGCCTCAGCAACGAATCGCTGCTGGATCGGCTGGGCCGCCTGCGGGCCGAAGCCGAGCGGATCGAGCAGTGAACCAGTCCTGAGACCCAGGCGAGCGACTCAATCGAACGCGATCAGGACGCCTTCTCCAGCCGGCGCACAATCACCAGCATCAGTCCCAGGGAAGCAACCAGGGCGATCAACAACACAATGGTCATGACAGGTTCTCGTCAGCACGGGATTATGGAGCAGCACGCTGGCCGCCGAACCAAGCCATGGACCTGGTGTTCGTCTACGGCAGCCTCAAGCGCGGCCAGAGCAACCACCACCTGATCGCCACGGCACGCTTTGAAGGGGAAGCCCAGGCCCCTGGGCTGGTGCTCCATGACCTCGGCCCCTTCCCGATGGCCATCGCCGCACCCCAGGCCAACAGTGCAGACAAGGCCAGCGGTGCAGCCGCAACGATCAGCGCAAACAAAACCTTGCCCCCTGGCGAAACGCTGAGCGAGAACGAATCCGAACGATCAGCGCTCAGCATTCAGGGTGAGGTGTTCGCCATTGATGCCGAAACCCTGCAGAAGCTGGATCGGCTGGAGGGGGTACCGCGGCTGTACCAGCGCCATCGGCGGGAGCTGCGCGATGGGCGCCACGCCTGGATCTACCTCGGCCTGCCCCATCAGGTGCGCTACGTACCGGTTTTGACGGCTGGCCACTGGCCGGCCCTGTCCCTTCCCCTGATCCTGCTGATGGCGCTTGCCCCAGGAGCCCTACGGGCCGAAACCAGCCTGGCCGAATGTAACCACTGGCGCAGCAGTCACGGGGTGGGCCGCATCGTGCTGGGCAACCAGATCGGTGCCGCCAGCTATCTGACCAAGATGCATCGCCTGCAGCAGAGCCCCCCGGACGCTCCCGTGGCCCTGTATGCCGAAAGCGATCTGGACCGAGCCTGCGACAGCGCCCGCTGAGGCTGGAATCGTCAACAGCACTTGCATTGACGCGATAGACACCCAGGACAGGTCATCCCCTGAGCATGCCCCAGACAAGATGACAGGTTGATTGGCAAGGCAAGAATAACGGGATTACAGCAATATAGCGTGCTCGAGCCATCAGGCCCTGAGTACGTGCAACACTGCCAACATGATAGTCACGCAGTCAAAATGACAAGACACCAATCACAGCAATAACAATGTCAAAAACAGGGATTTACAGCAATCCTGGCATCGGCCGAAATCGTCCCTTCATCACAACTTGAAAAGCACAAGGCCTCACGCTCGCGAGTCAACATCCTGATGTTGCTGAAAACAGGCTCAGGATTTCAAGCAGTCGCAACGATGCTTAGAGATGAAAACATCGGCACGAGTGAATCCACGCCTCCAAGCTTTGAAGAAGCCAGATGATCCTGATCGACCCTCCTGAGCGCTTCAACCCTGAACAAGGCTCCAGGAGCCTGTTGCGCTCATAACGGATAACTGGTCTTCAACCCAGGCTTGATCCAGACGCGCTCAACAGGTCCAGCACTGTTGTCACACGACAACAAGGGCAGCCTCAACGCATATCGACAGCGTTCAGACGCTCGCGAAAGGTGGTGCCGTTACCGGCTTCGGAATCGGATTCGGACTCGGTGAACTCGCTATAGCTCGGCAGCGGGAAGGCACTGAGGGGCCTGCGCGTCTCCATGGGAGGCAAGGACGTGGCCTCCATCACGGTGACTTCGGACGCCTGAGCGGCGCGACGGCTGCGACCGGGGCCGGCCTGGGAGCGGGCCTCAATCGCCCGGATCAGACTGCGGCTGCGGTTAACCTCTCCAACCGTCTCCCCCAGCTTGGGCCGCAGCAGCGGGTTTCCCTTGAGTTCGCTGCGCAGTTGGTTAAGCAGCCGGAAGTGACCGGTGGTGTTGTACTTGCGCAGAACGCTCGGATCCCAGCCCATCAAGCAACAGAGTGTCGTTGCCACAAGCTTAAGCGAGCCCGACACCGGCGCCGGCAACCAATCCGTGATAGCTTGTAACGGTTGCAGCTTGTAGTCGGACCGACTTCGCTTAAGATCGTTCGCTGCCTGTGCTGCCAGGTCTGAATTTCCAGGCCAGAGCAGCTGATTCGAGCCCCGTTTCCTGGCAGTGAAGCGCCCCCCTTGGCAGATCGTCTCGGCCCTTCCAGCTCCAAGCTTGCCTGCTCCTTTTCGCTCAACTTTTTCCCATGACCAGGCTCGTCGGTCTCCAGGCTCCCGACTTCACCGCCACCGCAGTGGTGGATCAGGAATTCAAGGAGATCAAACTCTTTGACTACCGCGGCAAGTACGTGGTTCTGTTTTTCTATCCCCTCGATTTCACCTTCGTCTGCCCGACTGAGATCACGGCTTTCAGCGATCGCTACAGCGACTTTTCCAGCAAGAACACTGAAGTGCTTGGCATTTCTGTCGATAGCCAGTTCAGCCATCTGGCCTGGATTCAGACCGAACGCAAAAGCGGTGGCATCGGCGATATCGCCTACCCCCTGGTGGCTGACCTCAAGAAAGAGATCGCCCGCGCCTATGCCGTTCTCGACGAGGAAGCCGGTGTCGCCCTGCGTGGCCTGTTCATCATCGATCCCGAAGGCGTGATCATGCACAGCACGATCAACAATCTGCCGGTCGGTCGTAGTGTTGACGAAACCCTGCGCGTCCTGCAGGCCTTCCAGTACGTTCAATCCCATCCCGATGAGGTCTGCCCTGCCAACTGGCAGCCCGGCGAAAAGACCATGAATCCCGATCCGATCAAGTCCAAGGATTTCTTTGCCGCTATCAACTGATCAGCTGCAGATCAGTTGTCCAGACCTCAGGGGCCGCAAGGCCCCTTTTTTGTTGGACTCTCAGAGCCGCTGGCTGCAGGGCCAAGACGGCTCAGGCGCAGGCCATCTCCAGCAGCCGCCGTCCGTCGATGCCTCCGGTGCTGGGGTCACAGGCCCGTTCGGGATGGGGCATCAGCCCCAGAACATTGCCGCGTTGATTGCTCAGGCCAGCCACATCGCCAAGGGATCCATTGGGATTGGCGACATAACGCAGCACGATCTGCCCCTGATCGCTCAGCCGCCGCAATTCTTCGGGGTCCACCTGGTAACGCCCTTCACCATGGGCAATCGGCAGGCTGATCTGTTCGCCACTGGCGTAATGGTGCAACCACTGGCAGGTGCCAGGCTCGACACGCAATGGTGTGGTTTCGCAGAGGAAATGCAGGCTGCGATTGCGGGTCAGAGCGCCGGGCAGCAGCCCCATCTCGGTCAGCACCTGAAAGCCATTGCAGATGCCGAGAACCGGACCACCGCGTTCAGCGAAGGCGCTGACCTCTTGCAGCACCGGGGCGAATCGGGCGATGGCACCACAGCGCAGATAGTCGCCATAGCTGAATCCGCCAGGGATGACGACCGCGTCAAGACCACTGAGATCTCGCTCCTCGTGCCACAGAAAACGGGTTGGCTGGCCGAGGCAACCCTCGAGGGCCCAGCGCACGTCCCGATCGCAATTGGATCCTGGAAACACCACGATGCCAATGGTCATGCTGACGGTCCTCTGCTGCTGCTGATGGTGAGTCGGATCATGTCTGGATGGTTCATTCGGCCTCGGCCAGTTCCAGGGTCCAATCCTCAATCACGGGGTTGGCCAGCAGGCGATCGCTCAACAGCTCCAATTGGGCTTCGGCCGCTGCCAGGTCGGGGGCTTCCAAAGCCACTTCAATCGACTTGCCGATCCGAAGCCGCTGGACCCCATGGACGCCGAGACGGGCGGCCGCAGCCCGGGTGGCTTCGCCCGCCGGATCGAGGACCGACGGCCGCAGTGTCACCTGAACACGGGCATGGAAAAGAGGCACCGGCACTCATGGCGTTTGTTAAATCTTGCCAGCCCGTCCCCCACTCCTGGCAGAGGGAGATCAACTTGTAGGCATGAAACCGCACGTGAGGGGCCGTGGTTGCGCCCCGCTGGCTGAAGCTTTTCACCTGCAGCGTTGTGGCTTGCTGGCTGCCACTGGCTGCCCAGGCTGGGGAGCAAACCGTTGTGGTGCCGTTGCAGTGCCGCCTGAGCGCGTCTCCTTGGCGCAGCTGCCAGATGGTGGTGGAGCAGCTGGGTCGGCACTGGTATCTGGAGCTGGACGGCCAGCGGCTTGAATTTCGCCACAACGGTGATGGCAGGATTCGAATGCGGCGCGATGCCGCCGGCTGGCAGGAGGTTGACAGCCACTGGGAAGACGAGAGCCTCTGCTGGGGGCAGGTCTGTGCCAAGGGAGAGATTCCCCTGGATTGAATGCGGCCCCAGCGGAGCAGCTGGTGGGTGTCCCCGAGCCCGCGATCGCCCGTCTCCATCGCTGCAAGGCCATGGAAACCAGGGCTGGCTCAGTGGCGGGATGGGCTGAGACGGTCCAGGGCCGTGGCCACCTGGTGCCTGTGGCTGGCGGCGGTGAGAACCACCAGCTCCAGTTCGGGCTCGTCGCCCGAGGGCGGCACGCTGACCCCTGGGGCGGAGCCGTTGTCATACCAGCACTCCAGCCTTGGTCCCACCGCCTGGATCTGCAGAGGCAGGCGACGTTCGATCTGCCGCAAGCGACCCTTGAGTCGCAACACGGGATGAGCAGCGATCAGTTCGGTGATCTGCTGCTCGAGATCCCGGCGCTCCCAGGGCCCCGGATGGCGGTGCACGATCGACTCAAGCGCCACGTGGGTGTGATCGTGGTGGGGATGCTCATCGGTGTGGCCATCGGTATGGCCGTCCACGTGGGCGTGGGGATGTCCGTGCCCGTGGTCATGGTCATGGTCATGGTCATGGTCATGGTCATGGCGATGACCTGACAACTCGCTGACATCAAGGATCAGAGCCGGATCGATCAGGCCCCTGGCCATCGGCAACAGGGCCGTGCCCTGGCGCAAACGACCTTGCAAGCCCTCTCGGACCCCGGCCAGGGCCTCGGGGCTGATGCGATCGGCCCGGCTGATCAGGACCAGGTCGGCGGCCTGGAGTTGATCGTCGAACAGATCCTCAATGGCGCTGAGGTGATCAAGGCTGGGATCCGCCAGGCGCTGGGCCTCGACCGAACCCCGATCGCCCACCACGTGGCCAGCCGCCAGGGCCTCGCCATCCACGACTGTGACCACGGCATTGACCCGGGTTCGGGTGCGGATCTCGGGCCAGTTGAAGGCGGCCACCAGGGGCTCGGGCAAGGCCAGACCACTGGTTTCAACAACGATGCCATCGAGGCGATCCGCCTGCTCCAGCAACCGCGCCATCGTCGGCAGGAACTCATCCTGCACGGTGCAACAGAGGCAGCCATTGGCCAGTTCCACCAGCCGGCCTTCGAGCTCCTCTTCGGGGCAGAAGCCACAGCTGGCGATCAGGTCACCGTCGATGCCGACTTCGCCGAATTCGTTGACCAGTACGGCGAGGCGCTGGCCGCTATTCAGCAAAAGATGACGCAACAGGGTTGTCTTGCCGGCGCCGAGGAAGCCCGTCACCACGGTGACGGGCAGGCGCGCTCCAGTTGGGGCTGCCATCTCAGCCGACCAACGCCGACCAGGTCCAGGCGCCACCGCAACCGATCAGGGCAGCGGCCAGCAGCTGCTGCACCGGGCTCGTGAGCCTGGCGCCCAGGCGACGCAGCAGCGTCAGGGACAGCAGCAGCAGCGCCCCCTGGCCGAGCAGCAGGCCGAGCAGATAAAAGGCGATCGGCATGGTGGTCCAGCCGAGCACCGACGCGCTCAGGACATAGCCATGCAAAGCAAAGGCTGGGATCAGAACCAGCATCGGCAGGCGGCCCATCAGAACCAGGGCCATCACCACCAGCGTGAAGGACACCAGCGCTTCAGCGCCGGGCAGTCCTGGAATCAACAGGCCCAGGGCACTGCCACAGAGCCCGGTGGCCAGCAGCCCCAGCATCCAGGAGACACGATGCCGCAGCCCGACCAGAGAGAGGGCGAGCAGAAACAGCAGATGGTCAGGTCCGAGCACCGGATGGGCCAGGCCACTGAAGAAGCCGGCAAGCGGCGACGGCTTCAGATGCAGCAGGCTGAGGAGATGGTGGGCCTGGGCGGCTGGTGAGAGCAGCAGGAGCACCGGAATCAGCAGCAGGGGCACTGTCCAGGCAGCGGCCGCAGGCCTGAGGCCCTGGGGGGAAGAATGCATCGTGGAGTACCGGTCCTCGCCGGGTTGGTTGGTTGGATTCAAACGTCGGCGGGCGTTCTGACTCGATCACCGGCGGTGACCATCACAGCTGCGGGACAGTGCCGGACTGGTGAACCCGAAGGACCACACACCGAACTTTCCCCGTTACCTCCGTGGGCTGATCCCCCACGGAACCGACTGCCTGCAACCTAAGCGGACCCGAAGCCAACAGCTGCCAAACCCACACCCAGCCGCACATCTTTGGATAGGGGCCAGACCCGATGGCGCCGTCACGATCGGGCCAGCCTGTCGGCCAGCCGTCGGGTCTCAGAGGTGGATCGGCAGCGATCGCCGCCCTGAGAGACCGATCGCTGCCGATCCCGATTGAAGTCGGCGCAGCGGTTTGAAGGCCAGGTGGCGCCAGGCGATCGTTACGACCACAGATTGATCGCGCTTGCTGCGTTCAACGGCAAGCCAGGCTGTCCCGGGTGTTGACACCGGTGCGGGGATTGGTGCCACTGGCTCTGGCGCAGAGAGCCTTCTGTTCCCTCAGGTCCAGCACCGCGTCACTGAAGTCGGCGCCATCAATACGAGCGTCGCGGAAATGACTCTGCATCAACATGGCGTTACTGAACACCGCATCGTGCAGATCCGTTGACTCAAAGCGGCTGGCAAAGGCCACCACATTTTCGAGATCGGCACCACTGAGATCACTGGAACGAAGATCGCTGCCGTTGAACACCGCTCCCCGCAGATCCGCGCCGGAAAAATTGAAGCCCTGGAGATCGGCCTTGAGAAATTCCTTCTGCTGCAGATTGCGGCCCCGCATGTCCTGTTGCAAGTCCTGCACGGAGCCCTGGGTCCGCAGCTCCGGGGCGGTGATCGCCCAGCTGGGCATGGCGGCCAGCGTCACGGGCAGCAGCAGTGCCGTCACGGTCAGAACAGCAGCCCAAAGCCAGCTCAGGCGGATGCTGGGTTCAGTCGCCATGGTCACACCGTTACGCTGCAGCCCCAAGTTATGGCAGGCATGAGCATGTCCATGCGGGTGGTGGTTCCCCCCCATCCCTTGATTGCCCATTGGCTCACCGTTTTGCGGGATCGCGAGACGCCGACACCGCTGTTTGCCACAGCGATGGCCGAACTCGGTCGCTGGCTCACCTACGAAGCCCTGCGCGATTGGTTGCCGGAGCGACCCGTGGCCGTGCAGACGCCGTTGGCGGCCTGCGAGGGCAGGGTTGTGGATGCCTCGGTTCCCGTGCTGGCCATTCCGGTGCTGCGGGGTGGACTGGGCCTGTGGCAAGGCGCTCAGACCGTCTTGCCCGCCTGCCATGTGGCCCATGTGGGCCTGGAGGTGATCGGCGGCCTGCCAACAGCGGATGGGGCCATCAGCAGCCACTGGTACCTGGACGATCTGCCCGAAGCGGTGGGCGAACGGGTGGGGGTGTTGGTGTTTCTGCCGTTGCTGGCGAGGGGAGCCACTCTGCTGGCCCTGCTGGAGCGGCTCTCCTGCATGGGCATTCAAGGCAATCGCCTGCGGGTGATCACCAGCCTGGCCTCGGCCCCCGGCCTCAAGGCCGTGGGGGAGCGCTTCAAGGACGTGACCATCTATTGCGCCTGCATCGACCCGGAGCTCGATCAACAGGCCCAGGTCATTCCCGGTTTCGGTGACGCGGCCCAACGCCTGTATGGAACCGGGACGCCCGGATGCCTAGGCTGATCTGAACTTGTGACTCCATTGAAGAGTCCTTCTGTGATGGCCGACTCCCGGGATCGATCCTCAGGTCAAGGCGGTGGCAGCACCGTGCTGGTCAGCGCCATGGCGGGGGCCGTACTTGGTGCAGCCGGCCTGGCCTGGTGGCTGCTCTCGGAGGCTGATCGACGCCGACAGGCCCAGCGGCATCTGCGGGTGTTGCGGCAATCGGGGCTGCAGGGGCTGCAGTCCGGGCTCCAGGGCCTCCAGGCTGGGCAAGCCAAAGCGCTGGAGGATCCCTTGCACGATCGGGTCCAGCAGCTCAACCAGGCCATTGATGATGTGCGCCGTCAGCTGGAGCAACTGCAGACCCAGCCCTGAAGCGCGCCAGAGTCGGCTGACTGGCTGCCCGGGCAGGCTGCTCGGTAAGTTGCAGCACAACTTCTTTCATGGCCATGCTTCGCTCCGCCGCCATCACCCAGGGCATCCAGCGCTCCCCGAATCGGGCCATGTTGCGGGCTGTCGGGTTTGGGGACGGCGATTTCGACAAGCCGATCATCGGCATCGCCAACGGCTACAGCACGATCACCCCCTGCAACATCGGCCTCGACGACCTGGCCCGCCGTGCCGAACAGGCGGCGCGGATGGCCGGCGCCATGCCCCAGATGTTCGGCACGATCACGGTCAGTGATGGCATCTCGATGGGCACCGAGGGGATGAAGTACTCCCTGGTGAGCCGCGAGGTGATCGCCGACGCGATTGAAACCGCCTGCAATGGCGAATCGATGGATGGGGTGCTGGCGGTCGGGGGCTGCGACAAGAACATGCCTGGCGCCATGATTGCCATGGCCCGCATGAACATTCCGGCAATTTTCGTCTATGGCGGCACAATCAAACCAGGCAAACTTGGCGGTTGTGATCTCACGGTGGTGAGTGCTTTTGAGGCGGTGGGCCAGTTCACCGCCGGCACGATCGACGAAGAACAGCTCACTGCTGTTGAAAAGAACGCCTGTCCAGGTGCTGGCAGCTGTGGCGGCATGTTCACCGCCAACACCATGAGTTCGGCGATCGAGGCCATGGGCCTGAGCCTGCCCTACAGCTCCACCATGGCGGCCGAGGACGCCGAGAAGGCCGACAGCGCCGCCCGCTCCGCGGAAGTGCTGGTTGAGGCGATTGCCAAGAACATTCGTCCCCTCGATCTGATCACCCGCGAGGCCTTCGAGAATGCCATCGCCGTGATCATGGCGGTGGGAGGTTCCACCAATGCCGTGTTGCACCTGCTGGCCATCGCCCGCACCGCCGGCGTTCCGCTCAGCATCGATGACTTCGAGACGATCCGCCAGAAGGTGCCGGTGATCTGCGACCTCAAGCCCAGCGGCCGCTATGTGGCCACCGATCTGCACAGGGCTGGCGGCATTCCCCAGGTGATGAAGCTGCTGTTGGATGCCGGCCTGCTCCACGGCGATTGCCGCACCATTGAGGACAAGACGCTGGCAGAAGTGCTCGCGGATGTGTCATCCGTTCCTCCTGCCGATCAGGACGTGATCCGGCCGTTGAGCAACCCGCTCTATGCCAAGGGCCATCTGGCGATCCTCAAGGGCAACCTGGCCGAAGAAGGTGCGGTCGCCAAGATCAGTGGCGTCAAAACGCCCGTGATCACCGGCCCGGCGCGGGTGTTCGAGAGTGAGGAAACCTGTCTGGCGGCGATTCTCGACAAACAGATCCAGCCCGGGGATGTCATCGTCGTGCGCAATGAGGGTCCCGTGGGCGGCCCCGGCATGCGCGAGATGCTCTCGCCCACCTCCGCCATCGTCGGCCAGGGCCTGCTGGACAAGGTGGCCCTGATCACCGACGGCCGATTCTCGGGAGGCTCCTATGGCCTGGTGGTGGGCCACGTGGCCCCGGAAGCGGCCGTGGGCGGCACCATCGGCCTGGTGCACGAAGGCGACAGCATCACGGTGGATGCCCACCAGCTGCTGGTCCAGCTCAATGTGGAGGAGGCCGAATTGGCGCAACGTCGGGCCGCCTGGGTGAGGCCCCAGCCGCGCTACCGCACCGGTGTCCTGGGGAAATATGCGCGCCTGGTCAGCAGCAGCAGCCTTGGCGCGGTGACGGATCAGGAGTGAAGCACGGCTTCAGGATCGTCTGATCAGGGTCGGGGGTGAGCCAGGCCAGGCCACCCACCATCTGTTGATCTCATCAACAAAAGCTCCACTGACGATGGCCAATCACCTTGATGGATCCCATTTCCCTTTGGGCCATCACTCCTGCAACTCCACGTGCTGTGGCTCGGATTAGACGCCGCTCTCAGAACTGCCGCCAAGCAGGGCTCGCAATCGTCGCGCCAGGGCTTCCAGAGGCAAACCATCGAGGGGACGCGAGCAACGTTCGCCGCTGGCGCCATCCATCCAGACGGGATGGGTGCCGTGCCAGAGCAGGGGTCGCTCATCACACCAGCCGAGGGTCAGATTGAGATCCCGGCCGCTGCGGTAGAGCTCCAACTCCAGATCCTGTTCGGGCAGCCGCTCACCTTGCGAATCGCGGACTTCCAGTTTCAAAGAACAATCGAAGCCGTCAAGATCGGCAATCCAGGGACTGCCCCCAGCCGCAGACTTGCCAAGCACGGCGTGGCGCCAGGGCTTGCGGCAGAGATCGGCCGCTGCCGCCACCAGTTGGCTCAAATCAGTGTTGACATTGACGTCAGACGTCGACCAAACAGGCAAAGACGGGTTCAGATCAGACGAAATGAGATCAGACGAATTCAAGTCAGACGGATTGAGATCAGAAAAATTGAGATCAGACGGTGGCATGGATCGCGTGCAGTTCAAGATGCAGAGGACCAGCTCGAAAGCCGGGATTGAGGCCACCGTCGTCGCCGAACTTGGAATGCAGCAGCTGCAACCGGGTGATGCGACTGGGATCAAATCGCAGCGGCAAGCCCAGCGGCAGTCCCTGAACCGGTTTGGCACGCACCGAGGGGGTGAGCTGCTCAAAACCGATCCGAACCTGGGTGATGCCGCCAGCGTCGGTGCCGAATTCATGCACCCAACGCAGCCCGCCGGGGATCAGTTCGGTGAGGCCGGCCACGCCATCGGCGCAGGCCACGGCCAGCTTGAAACGCCTGCCTTCCCCGACCACAGCCAGCTCCAGGGCCGTGCTGCCGGATAGATCCAGCGGTGGCGAAAACAGCGGCGAGCGCACACTGATGAAACCGCCACCGGCCTCGACCAGCTCTCCATCGAAACGGAGTCCGTGGCTGTCGATGCGGCAAGAGCCACTGCTGCGGCCGCCCATGATGGTGTCATTGAGAGCATGCCAGCCACTGAAGCCTGCCCCTGAAACCACCAACCTCAAAGCCTCCGGGCTCTGACTTTCCTGGTTTGCGCTCACCCTTGCTGCTCCCGTTGACCGACAGTCTGGCGCGATCAGGCCAAGCCGTCGGCCGCTGCCGCATCCGCCAGGATCACCACCGTCTGGCCTGGTTGCACCAACCTGGCTGGAGTGCGTTCGGCGAGCTCCTCAGGGTCGAGCAGCCGGCGCAAGGCCTGTTGCTTGTTGGCACCACTGACCAGAAAAATCACCTGGCGGGCAGCACTGAGCACCGGAGCCGTCAGTGTGATGCGCGGCAACCCTTTGCCTTCGCCGATGGTCACGAACCGGTCTGTGACCATGGCGGCTGCGGTGCCCGGGAACAGGGAAGCCGTGTGGCCGTCATCCCCAAGGCCAAGCAGCACCAGATCAAAGCGGGGCGGATCACCGGCACAGACCTGGGACAAGATCGCTGCGTAGGCCTCGGCGCTCAGGTCTGGAGTGGGCTGTGCCGTTGGCACTGGATGGAAGCAGGCCTGGCTGCCTGGTCCCTGGGCCAGCAGGGTTTCGTGCAGCATGCGGGCATTGCTGGCCGGATCGGCAGCATCCACCCAGCGCTCATCACCCAGCAGCACATCGACCCGATTCCAGGGAAGATGCTCCTGGCCGAGCAGTCCATAGGCCGACCTGGGGGTTTCGCCGCCAGCGAGAGCGATCTGGGCCCGGTCCCGCTGGGCCAGGGCCAGATCGATCACCGAAGCCAGCCGTTCCGCCACCTGGCGGGCCAGATCCTCGGGCGAGCTGGCCACGATCAGCTGGTAGGTGGTCATGTCAGCCATTCGGTGTGGAAGCTGCCGGGACGGTCGGTGCGCTCATAGGTGTGGGAGCCGAAGCAGTCGCGCATCGCCTGCACCAGATTCTGGGGCAGGCGGCCCGTGGCGTAGCTGCTGATGTAATCAAGCGTGCTGCTGTAGCAGGGCACGGGAATGCCGGCCAGGGCAGCACCCGCAACCACCTGGCGCAGGCCAGGCAGGCGGCGATTGATCTGCTCAGCAAACCAGGGATCGACCATCAGGTTGGGCAGCTCCTGATTGGCGGTATAGGCATCCTGAATGCGCTGCAACAGGCGGGCCCGGATGATGCAGCCACCTTTCCAGATCTGGCCGATGGCGGCGAAATCGAGGTTGTAATCGTGCAGCTTTGAGGCCTCCTGCAGCAAGGCCATGCCCTGGGCATAGCTGGCGATGCAGGCCAGGATCGTGGCATCTCGCAACGGCTCCATGCCGCTCTCGGGCGAGCCGAGATCGAAGCTGTGGCTGGGGATTGAGACAGGGCGGCCAGCTGGCAGCACGGCTTCCGCCGCCAGCCGTTCGGGGCGCAGGGAGCTGAGCACCCTGGCGTTGAGGGCCGCATAGATGGTCGGCACCGGCACGCCCATCTCCAGAGCACTGACCACGGTCCACAGACCGGTTCCCTTCTGACCGGCCGCATCGACGATCAGCTCCACCAGATCGCCACCGCTTTCGGGATCCTTCGTCGCCAGACAGACCTCGGTGATCTCAACCAGGAAAGAGGCCAGCTCTTCAGTCTGGTTCCAGCCCCCCAGGACCTGAGCCATGGCGTCACCGTTGAGCCCGGCCACCCGCTTCATCAGGTCATAGGCCTCGGCCAGGATCTGCTCGATACCGTATTCAATGCCGTTGTGAACGGTCTTGACGAAGTGGCCGGCGCCGCCAGGGCCGATGTACGTGACACAGGGGCCGTCATCCACCTGGGCGGCCATCTTGGTGACCAGACCCTCAATGGCGTCATAGGCCGCTCTGGTGCCCCCCGGCATCATGCTGGGTCCCTCCAGAGCGCCCTTGGCACCACCGGAAACACCCATGCCGATGAAGCCGAAGCTGAGGCTCTCGAGCTGGGCGACCCGGCGCTCGGTGTCGGTGTAGAGGGAGTTACCACCGTCGATCAGCAGATCACCTTCCTCCAGCAGCGGGGCCAGGGTTGTGATCATGTCGTCCACGGGTTGGCCCGCCTTCACCATCATCAAGATGCGCCGCGGACGCTCCAGGGCAGCGACAAACTCCGGCAGGGATTCGGCGCCGATGATGTCTTTGCCGGCGCCACGGCCGGCCAGGAATTCCTGGGTCTTGGCGTAGGTGCGGTTGTAAACAACGCTGGAAAACCCGTTCCGCTCAGCATTGAGGACGAGGTTTTCGCCCATGACACCGAGGCCGATCAAACCGAAGTGAGCCTTGCTCATGGGGCCTTGGTGAAACGCAAAATCAAAACTATTCTGACTAGAGAGGGCGTCGAAATCGGCTTCCGGGGACTCCGTGTCAGCAACTGCTGTCGACCGTGGCCAGCGGCGCTGGGGAGATCGCCGCAGCGATCAAGGTTGCGCCGCCCTGGCCGCGGACAATCTCAGATGACTGAACCGTCGGCGATGGTGCCGTTCTTGACCACCACGACAATGCCGTTGCGAATGTAAAAGTTCAACTCGGGACGGTCAGCCTCTTCGACGTGATCCTTGTTGACAATCGTGACGTTTTCACCGATGCGAACGTTCTTGTCGAGGATGGCCCGTTTCACGGTCGTGCCTCTGCCCACACCGATCGGGATTCCGCCCCGTTCCCGCAGCACCGCGCGCTCCTCCATCGATTCGAAATAGTCAGCACCCATCACCAGCGTGTCCTGCAGGACGACTTCATCTTCGACCCGGGTTCGCACACCGAGTACGCAGTGGTGGATACTGCAGGCTTTGAGCAGAGACCCTTCGCCGATGATCGAAGCCGTGACCTGACTGTCCTGCAGCTTGCTGGGGGGCAGATAGCGTGGACGGGTGTAGATCGGGAATTTTTCGTCGTAGAAGGAGAAGGCGGGATTGGGTTGATCCGTGAGGGCAAGGTTGGCCTCATAGAAGGCTCCAATCGTCCCGATATCCTCCCAGTAGTCGTTGAAGAGGAAGCTCTGAAGATTGTCGCCTCGGCTCAAAGAAGCGGGGATGATTTCCTTGCCAAAATCCGTGGCCGTCGGATTGGTCGCCAACAGATCAAACAAGGTGTCGCGACTGAAGACATAGATGCCCATGGAGGCCAGATAGGGCTTGCGCAAAGCATCCGCTGCTGAGAGCCCAAGCTTTTCGGTATCCACCTGCATGGCCTCAAGGTCAGCCCCCTTGGGCTTCTCCCGGAACTCACGGATGCGTCCGTCTGGGGTGGTGCGCATCAGGCCAAAGTCCACAGCCTGAGCCGCATCCACGGGCAGGGCTCCAACGGAAAGGTGGGCGCCGGTATCAATGTGATGCTGCACGAATTGGCTGTAGTCCATCCGGTACAGCTGATCACCGGAAAGAATCAAGTAGTGATCAACATCCCATTCCTGGAACAACCACTGGTATTTGCGCACGGCGTCGGCCGTACCTTCAAACCAACTGGGGCTGTCAGGAGTTTGCTGAGCCGCCAGCACTTCGACGAAACCCTGGCCAAAGCCTGCGGACAAGTTGTAACTCATCGTCAGGTGACGATTGAGCGAAGCGCTATTAAATTGAGTCAACACATAGATCTTGTTGATCTCAGAGTTGATGCAATTACTGACAGGAATATCGATCAGCCTGTACTTACCCGCCAAGGGCACGGCCGGCTTGGCGCGTGTTTTGGTGAGGGGGTAAAGACGGGTACCAGCCCCGCCGCCAAGGATGATGGCAAGAACGCGTTTCATGGACTCTCTTCCTCTCTTTTTAATGGGCTGACCGTACAAGAGCGAGGGGCACGTCTGCGAGTGCCGGGAACACTTCGATGCAAGCGCATCTCAGCCATCGGACGGCCCCTCGTGCAGTTCAAACAGATCCTGCAGAACCTTCATCGCCTGATGGCGTTGCTGCCGTGGCTGAGGCGCTCTCAGCCGGGTCACCGGGGTGTGCAGGATCTTATTGATGATGCCTTTGCTTAGTGCTTCGACAACCTTGCGCTCCCGAGCTGAGAGATCGGGACCCATGCGGCTGAGAGCTTTCTGGAGTTCCTGCTCGCGGATGTCTTCCAGCTGGTTGCGCAGACGATTGACAAGCGGCACGGCCTCCAGTCCATCCCACCATTCCAGGAAGAGCTGCGACTCCTCAGCCAGCAGCCCTTCGGCTTCTGCGGCCATCTCGCGACGATTCTCCTGATTGCGGGCCACCACCTCCTGGAGATCATCCACATCAAAGGCTTCGACCCCGCTCAGCGCTCCGGCATCGGCACTGATGTTGCGCGGCACACCGATATCGATCAGCAACAGGCTGGAGCGTCGGTTGAGGCCATGCAGCCGTTCGGCGCTGATGATCGGCTCCTCGGCGCCGGTGCTGGTGAACACCAGAGAGCAGGTGCTCAGGCAGTGATCAAGTTCGCCAAGCGGACGGCATTGCACCGGCAGAGCCGGGAAATCGGCAGCAAGGGCCTCGGCTCGGGCCACGGTGCGATTGAGGAGCACGACACCGCGACAGCCCTTGGACTGGAGATGCTGCAACAGCAGGCGAGCCATCCGACCCGCTCCGACCACCGCGACCTGTTCCTGTTCAAGGGAAACCAGCTCATCGAGCCCGCGGGCCTGGCCGATCTTCAGCTGGGCCAGCTCCACAGCCGCGGAACTGATCGAGACAGCTCCAGTACCGAGATTGGTTTCGGTGCGCACCCGCTTCCCGGTGCTCACCGCCTGGTTGAGCAAGCGATTGAGGATCGGGCCGACGGAGCGGTGCTCCTGACCCAGGCGCACCATTTTCTTCACCTGGGAGAGGATCTGGCCCTCCCCCAGCACCAGGCTGTCAAGGCCGGCGGCCACCCGCAGCAGGTGACCGACGGCCTCCTCGTGATGGAAGGTGAACAGGTGGGGAGTGAGCTGATCCAGGGCCAGGCCGGAGACCTGGCTCAGGAAGCTGCCCACCGCCGTGATGCCCTGCTCAGGATGGCGCAACAGGGCATAGATCTCAAGGCGATTGCAGGTGCTGAGGATGGAGGCCTCCAGCACCTGATCGTCGGAGCGCAGCTGCTGCAGGGATGCTTCCATCGTCTGCTCCGGGATGCTGAGCCGCTCGCGAAGCTCAACCGGAGCCGTGCGATGGCTGAGACCGACGACGGCGATATGCATGGAGTCGGGGAAGGAGCTCGCTCAGGCTGCTGACAAATCAGACCAGAGCGATGCTCTGGGCGCCTGGCTTGATGTGGATGGTGTTGGTGAACCTGGCGCTGTTGTCGAGGGTGCTGATCACCAGGCTGCTGGTCCTGGTGCAGTCCTTCTCAAACTTGACACCGTGGAACAGCAGGCCATCGGTGATGCCACTGCCGGCGAAAACCACATTCTCGCCTGAGGCGAGCTCTTCCGCCTCGTACACCTTGTCAACGTCGGTGATGCCCATCTCGTTGAGCCGGGCGATGTTGCCCTCCTTGGTGTAGTCGGCCCACTCACTGGTCTGGGCGACGGCCGGGTCATAGACCAGCTGGCCCTGGAAGTGGCCGCCAAGGGCGCGCATGGCGGCGGCGGAGATCACCCCTTCAGGGGCAGCGCCGATGCCCATCAGGCAATGGGTGCCGGTGCCGGCGAAGCCGCAGGCGATGGCGGCCTGCACGTCACCGTCGGAGATGGGCTGAACCCGGGCGCCGGTGGAACGGATCTCGGCGATCAGATCCTTGTGGCGGGCGCGATCCATGACCACGATGGTCAGTTCACTGGCGGCCAGACCCAGGCACTCGCTGAGAATCTTGATGTTCTCGGTGGCCGACTTGCGGATGTCCACCTTGCCCTTGGCAGCCGGGGGTGCTGCCAGCTTCTTCATGTAGAAGTCGGGGGCGTTGAACAGGCCGCCGCGATCGGAGGCGGCCAGCACGGCCATCGAACCACGCTGGCTGTTGGCGCAGAGATTGGTGCCTTCGCAGGGATCGACGGCGAAATCGACGCCGGGACCGGTGCCGCTGCCGACTTCTTCGCCGATGTACAGCATGGGAGCTTCGTCACGCTCCCCTTCACCGATGACGATGCGGCCCTGCATCTGAATCTGGCCCATGCGCTTGCGCATGGCTTCAACCGCTGCGGCATCAGCCTCATCCTTCTGGCCGAGGCCGGTGAGTTCTGCAGATGCGATGGCGGCTTGTTCTACGACCTCGAGAATTTCCTGGATGAGGGTGCGATCCACGTCAGTCGGGCAGGGGTACGGGGCTTCAGGGAGAAGCGACAGAGGAGGTACGCCCGGTGGAAGCCGAAGGCGCCAGCAACTGCAGGCCCTCTGGGGCTTGAAGCGCGGCAATCGTATCAGTGCGGTAGGCGGCTCCTTACAATCCTGATCCGCTTTCGCTCCGGTGGACGTCCATGAGCACCAAACCCCTGGTGGTTTCCCCTTCGATCCTCTCCGCCGACTTCTCAAAGCTGGGGGAGGACGTGCGAGCTGTCGACCAGGCCGGCGCCGACTGGATCCACGTGGACGTGATGGATGGCCGCTTCGTCCCCAACATCACCATCGGTCCCCTGATCGTCGAGGCCCTCAGGCCAGTCACCACCAAGCCCCTCGACGTTCACCTGATGATCGTGGAGCCGGAGAGGTACGTCGCCGACTTCGCCAAGGCCGGGGCCGACATCATCAGCGTCCAGGTTGAGGCCTGTCCCCACCTGCATCGCAACCTGGCCCAGATCAAGGAGCTGGGCAAACTGGCGGGCGCCGTGCTCAACCCCAGCACCCCGCTCGACACCCTCGAATACTGCCTGGAGCTCTGCGATCTGGTGTTGATCATGAGCGTCAACCCCGGCTTCGGCGGCCAGAGCTTCATCGAGAACCAGGTCCAGAAGATCCGTGATCTGCGCCGGCTCTGCGATGAGCGCGGTCTGGACCCCTGGATCGAGGTGGATGGCGGCGTCAAGCCGTCCAACGCCTGGAAGGTGATCGAAGCCGGTGCCAACGCCATCGTCAGCGGTTCCGGCGTCTTCGGCGCCAGCGACTACGCCGAGGCGATTCAAGGCATCCGCAACAGCCGCCGTCCTGAACCGGCCTTGGTCTGAAGTCGAAGCTCAGGCCGTTGGACTTCGGAGGCTCCCGCCATGGGGGTCTCTTTTTTTTGGCGGAGCGTTCAATGCAGCGTCTCTCACCCATGGCGAGCAGGGCCAGAGTCGCCATTCGCCTGAGCGAATGATTCGGCTCAGCCGTGGTGATCGCGACAGCCGAACTCTGCCACCGAATCAGACAGCGCCACGGCCATGAAAGGCAAGCGGATCGGGTGGGAATCGCCGTAGCCGGGCGGGCTCGGCAGCCTCTTCGTTCACCAGCGGCCCTGGGGCACAGTGCCCTCAGCCAGCCGAAGCTGCAGGGATGGTGTCAGCGGGATTGCACTCCAACGCGAGGCTCAAGGACTCTGGCTCGAGCAGCGATCAGCCGTTGAAACGGAGGTAATTAATACTCAGCTGTCGAAGAACCAGCCATAGCTGTGCAGTCCGATGCCGAGCAGGTTGACGCCGATATAGCAGACCGCGATCACCACAAGCCCGACCACAGCGACAATCGCAGGCCGGCGCCCCTGCCACCCGCGGATCAGGCGCGTATGCAGATAGGCCGCATAGACCAACCAGCAAATCAGGGCCCAGGTCTCCTTGGGGTCCCAGCTCCACCAGCTGCCCCAGGCCTCGTTGGCCCAGACAGCGCCGCTGACCAGACCCACCGACAACAGCAGAAAGCCAACGGTGATCGTGCGGTAACTGAGGCTGTCGAGCTGCTCGCTGATCCGGAATTCGGTGCTGCTCAGCGCCATGGCAGCGGGGCCATCGGAGGCGAGCTGGGCCTGGCGGAAGCCGCCGCTGCCGATGGAGCTGCTGCGCAGTTCCAAAGCCTGGTCGCGGTCGGTGAACAACACCGCCAGCGACAGCAGCGAGCCCACCAGCAGGGCGGCGTAGCTGAGCATGATCACGCTCACATGCATCACCAACCAGCTGGAACGCAGGGCAGGCACCAGCGGCGAGGCCTGTTGCAGTTGATCCGGCAAGGCGAAGCTGGCAAAGGCCACGCAACCCAGGGCCATCGGTGTGGCCGCCGCCGGCACCAGCGGACTGGGCCAGCTGCGTTCCACCAGCAACTGGGTCAGGGTGCAGCCCCAGGCCAGGAAGCAAAGGGATTCATAAAGATTGCTGATCGGAAAATGACCAGAGTCCCACCAGCGCAGCACCAACTGGGCGGTGAGGCAGAGGTTGGCAGCCGCCACCAGCAAGCGCACGGCGGAACTGCTCTTGCCACCGCTGAGAGCCCAGAACGACAGGGGCAGCACCAACAGCAGCAGACCGAAGGCCACCAGGCCCAGGGCAAAAACCGGATCGTTCACGCAGCAAGGTTCAGATCGCCCCAGTCTGCCGTCCAACCAGGCGATTCGGGCCGAGTCAGCCCGGTGGGGCGGCCTCAGCGGCTGGCTTGCCGCAGCAGCCACAGCCCGCCACTCAGGCCGATCAGCACTGGCATCCAGGCTGCCAGGACCGGGGTGAGGGTGGCGGTGATCCCGAGGGAGCTGAAGATGAACGACATCAAGTAATAGCCGAAAATCAACAGCACGCTGATACCGAAGCCCTGGCTGCGGCTGGTGCGGGAGTGGGGACGAACGCCGAGGCTGCTGCCGATCAAGCCGAAGACCAGACAGATGGCGGGGAAGGCAAACTTCTCCTGGATTCGTACTCTTAAACGACGTGCTTCCTTGAGGTTGTTGGCTTCCATGAGCAGCCGTTCCGCACGCAGCGCTTGGCCCACCGTCATCACACTGGCATCGGTGGGAAGCTTTGCCACCTCCAGGGGATCGCGGGAGAGTGGATAGAAATAGCGGTCAAATTCAGCGGAGGTTGTCGTGCCATTGTTATCATCAATATTAACAATCCTGCCGTCCGTGAACTCCCACATCGCCTTGTCATCGTTCCAATGTCCCTGCTTGGCCATCAGCATCTGGCGCTGACCAGCACGGGAAAAATCAAGCAACGTGACATCATTCATGTCGCCACGCAGGAACTTCCGAGCGTAAAAAATATGGGTCAACATGCGGGTTGATTCCCCCTCCTCCATCTTGATACGACCAAAACGGGAATAGAGAATGTTGTCGCCTTTCTCGCTGGCAATCGCCTTGCCCAGGGCCCGCTCCAGAGTGTTCGAGGCGGCGAGGTTGGCCCGTGGCACGATCAGATCGTTGAAGGTGAAGGTCAGCAGGCTCATCACCACGGACAGGGCCAGGGCGGGCACCACCATGCGGCGGGTGCTCACTCCGACGCTGCGCAGGGCCGTGAGCTCACTGCTGCCGGACAGCCGGCTGTAGGCCAGCAAGGTGGCCATCAAGGTGGCCATCGGGAAGGCCAGGACCAGAAATCCGGGCAGGCGCAGCATCAGCACCAGCAGCGCCGCCGTGACCGGCAGGCCCGATTCCGACACCCGCCTGACCAGCTCGAACACCACGCCCACCGACAGGGACACGGCCGTGAAAGCGGCGGTGCCGAACAGCAGGGGACCGAGCAGTTCCCCGACCAGCCAGCGATCGAGCAGGGGGATACGGCGCAGCCAGGGGCGCAGCGGCGAGACAGCGGCCGCCGCCCATCTCTGGCTGGCCCGGACCACGGGAAACCGATCCAGGCGGCTGACCCAGCTCGTGGCCGCAGCCCCTGGTTCCGGGAGCAGCTCCGGCTGGCTCGGCGGTTCGAGAGGAGCGTCCAGGGGTTCATCGTTTTCGCCGCTCCAGAAGGAGGGGGCCGCCAACATGGCGAAGGTCTCACCCAGGTAGTGGCGCCTGACCAGAGGGTTCTCCGCCACCTCGGCGGAGCTGCCCGAGGCCAGCAGGGACCCCTCGGTGAGGATGTAGGCGCGATTGGTGATCGCCAACGTCTCACGAACGTTGTGGTCGGTGATCAACACGCCCATGCCCCGATCCCGCAGGCCGCTGATCAGATCCTGCAGATCGGCCACCGCCAGAGGGTCCACCCCGGCGAAGGGCTCATCGAGCAGCAGATAGCGGGGCCCCGATTCGCCGACGGCCAGAGCTCGTGCCACCTCGCAACGGCGCCGTTCGCCTCCCGAAAGCTGGTAGCCGCGCCGATGCTGGAACAGTCCGAGATGGAAATCCTCGATCAGTTGTTCCAGCCGATCGCGGCGCCGATGTTGCGGCGTGCCGCTCTCGGCCAGCGCCAGCCGCAGGTTGTCGCGCACGGTGAGCTGGCGGAAGACACTCGCTTCCTGGGGCAGATAACCGATACCGAGTCGGGCTCGCACCGGCATCGACAGGGCGCTGACCGACTGGCCATCCAGCAGCACATCGCCGCTGTCAGGCCGCAGCAGCCCGGTGACGAGATTGAAGGTGGTCGTTTTGCCAGCGCCGTTGGGGCCGAGCAGGCCCACCACTTCACCGGGGCGAAGTTCCAGACTGACGTCATCGACGAGAGGCCGACCCCCCAGGGTGATGGACACCCGTTCCAGGGCAAGACTCATGGCAGCAGAGGTTTGGCGGCGGCTGAGGCCTTGCTCTGCAACCTCAGGCGGCTGTACACCTGTTTGCCGGCGGGAGGTTCGGCCAGGAGCCGCTCACTGTCAAGCCTGTACACAAGCCGTTCGGCACGAATGCGCTGACCATCGGCATCGATGACATCCACATCGCCGGTCAACACAAGCCGGCCTTCTTTGGAGAAATACTGGGCCTGGCGCGAGGTGGCGACCATGTGGCGATCGGGGTATTCAATGCGCACATTGCCAATGGCGGTCACCACGCCGGTGCGGTTGTCGGCCTGCTGGGTGTCCGATTCAATCGAAACCAGCCCGGCGTCCGCAGCCGATACCGGGCTGCTGACCACCGGCTTGGCCGGCGTTGCGGACTGGGCCGCTCCGGGATGGGGAATCGCCAGCGCCAGAAGGGACAGCACAGCTGTCACCGTCAGCCTGCGACGACGATGACTGGCGGCGGAATGCATCGCTGCGCTCAGTGGAGAACGCCAACGTGATCGCAACTGGGACAGGGTTCTGACCTGCATCGATCAGCTCGGCAGGTGGTGATACGTGGGCCCAATTTACCGGGATGACCCACCCGGCTTGTGCAGGGTCGGTCTTGGCAGGACGGAGGTGTCGGTTTCGGCCTGCAACGCCTGCAACCACAACACAATCTCCTGACGAAAAGTCACCAGGTCAAGCCCCAGGGCCTGGTTGTCACAGCGCCGCAGTCGGCCGAGGCCCTCACCGGTGAGAACGGTGGCCCCATGAAGGTTGCCCCGCTCAAGATGGAGTTGGCCCACGGCGATCTGCAGGATTCCCTGCAGAACAGTGCGGACGGAGCCCTGGGTCTCATGCCAGAGCTCCTCAAAGCCGTCGTGACAGGCGTACCAATCGCCGGCGTTGAACAGTTCGATGGCATGGCGAAGGCGGGGATCGGCCATCAGTTGCGCCTCTTCATCCAGGGCGCCGTCGCAGCTGGGCTGGACGGCGCCGGCATCGGAGCCAGAGCTCAACGCTTGGCTGGATTCTTCATCGGCAGCTTGCGCAGCCGGATCGACTCGGGGGTGACTTCGAGCATCTCATCGGGGCCGATGTACTCGAGCGCCCTCTCCAGAGTCATCTGAATCGGCGCCTGCAGCGTGTCAAGAACCTCAGCACCGGCGGAGCGGATGTTGGTGACCTGCTTGGCCTTGCAGACGTTGAGCTCGAGATCGGGCGGACGGTTGTGCTCGCCAACAATCATGCCCTTGTAGACCTTGGTGCCAGGAGTGATGAAGAACTGGCCACGATCCTCAGCCCCCTTGAGGGCATAGAAGGTGGCGGTGCCTTCTTCGAAGGCCACAAGCACGCCATTGCGGCGGGCATCCATGTCCCCCTGCATCGGCCGGTAGTCAAGGAACGAATGGCTCATGATCCCCTCGCCCCGGGTGGCGCGGATGAACTCGCCGCGGAAACCGATCAGGCCACGGGCGGGCACCACGAACTCCAGCTGGGTACGGCCGTCGTTGGTGTTCTCCATGTTCTGCATCTCGCCCTTGCGCGTGCCGAGCTTCTCGATGCAGGAGCCGACGGATTCCTCCGGCACATCCATCACCAGGGTTTCGTAGGGCTCGCTCGGAGTGCCATCGATGGTGCGGAAGATCACCTGAGGCTGACTGACCTGGAACTCATAACCTTCGCGGCGCATGGTTTCGATCAGGATGCCCAGGTGCAATTCACCACGACCGCTGACCGCGAAGCGATCGGGGGAGTCGGTGTCCTCGACACGCAGGGCCACGTTGGTGAGCAGCTCCCGCTGCAGCCGGTCCCGCAGCTGGCGGCTGGTGACGAATTTGCCTTCCTTGCCGGCAAACGGAGAGTCGTTGACGACAAACGTCATCTGCAGGGTGGGTTCATCCACCTTGATCAGCGGCAGCGCCTCAGGGTGATCGGGACAGGCGATCGTTTCACCGATATTGACCTCATCGAAGCCCGCGACCGCCACGAGATCACCGGCACTGGCCTGCTCGATCTCAACACGCTGCAGCCCCTGGAAGCCGAGCAATTTGGAAATGCGACCCCGCTTGATGCTGCCGTCATCACGGATCAGGGCCACGGGCTGACCGCCCCTGATGGTGCCGTTGTGGATACGGCCGATCATGATGCGGCCGAGGAAATCGCTGTAATCGAGCGTGGTGACCTGCATCTGCAGGGGCTTGGTGGGATCTCCAACCGGGGGCGGTACATGGCGCAGAATCGCGTCGAAGAGCGGCTTCATCGTCTCGCTCTCGGTCTTCATATCCGGCTTGGCGTAGCCGGCCATGCCACTGCCGAAGAGATAGGTGAAATCACACTGGTCGTCGTCGGCGCCGAGCTCCAGGAACAGATCGAGCACCTTGTCGACGGCCTGCTCGGGATCCACCCGGGCCCGGTCGATCTTGTTGACAAACACGATCGGCCGCAGTCCCTTTTCCAGGGCCTTCTTGAGCACGAAACGGGTCTGGGGCATCGGCCCCTCGTTCGCATCGACGATCAGGAGGCAGCCATCGACCATGCCGAGAACCCGCTCCACCTCACCACCGAAGTCGGCGTGGCCGGGAGTATCAACAATGTTGATGCGGATGCCGTTGTAATCAACGGCCGTGTTCTTGGAGAGAATCGTGATGCCCCGCTCCCGCTCCAGATCGTTGGAATCCATGATGCAAGTGGGCACGGCCTCGCCCTCCCGGAAGATGCCGGACTGGGTGAGAAGGGCGTCCACCAGGGTGGTCTTGCCGTGGTCGACGTGGGCAATGATCGCAATGTTGCGGATCGGCACGCCTTTGACTTCGCCACTCATGGGCATCGGATCCTGCAGAGAAAGGGAGTTGGGCTCGGGTGTCGCGTCGTCTGAAATCTCGCCGCCTGATCAACTCCGGCTGACAGGGAGGTCGTGCCGTATCAACGGCCAGGGGGCTCGATACGGGGATCGAATGCCTCTGGCAAGGTGCGTGACATTTCTGAAGCGAATCTTGATCTTACCTTGCGACGCGCTCGCCCAGGCCCCCTAGCGTGCCAGACGCATGGCGGGCTCGAACAGCCGCAGGGCTTCGGTCGAGCCCTCAAAACGCCAGTGCCAGGGCTCATAGCTCACCCCCTGGGCATTTCCCTGCGGGAACGACAGTTGGAAATGGAAGCGATGGGCGTTGGCTGCCAGCCAGCGATAGCTGGGCGTCTGATCGAAACCGGTGGAGAGGTTGGTGGCCGGCAGGCGCCCATCGCCGAGATCGACGGCAAAGCCGGTGCTGTGCTCCGAAAACCCTGGCGGGGCACTGACCAGGGCCCGGTCCCGGGCGCTCTGGTTGCGAGCGGCCTTGACGTCAAAGAACAGTTGCCGCTGCAGTGACACGGAGCGGAAGGCGCTGAGCACGACCAGATGGACCCCATCGACCGCTGCGGCCCTTTGCATCGCCAGCAGCGCATGCGCCGCATCGGTCTCCAGCTGCAGATCGGCACTGATCGCGACCAGCTGATCCGCCGGCGCCTCCGGATAGGGGAAATGGCCCAACAGACGGCCATCGGCGCTCAGACGGGCATTGAGACCGGCCACCGGCGGTGGTGTCAACCAGCGGCGCAGGGGGCCTGCCATCAACAGCAGCACGGTGCCCGTGACCAATCCCGAGACGAGCAACAGCCTCAGCAGGCGCCCGAACATCGAGGGGCGTCGGGGCTTGGGAGGCTGGCTGCGACGAGCAAGTGGAATCTCCTCCCCGATCAACGGTGCGGGCACAACCACCAGCCAGAGAGACCGATCGTAATGGCCGCTGCCGGCTGGACCAACATCGGCAGCCAGGCCGCAGCGCAAGGTGTGGTGGTGTTAGTTTTTTTGCCCAGGATCCCTTTGCTGGAGCAAGTTTCAAGATGTTGCGAGTCGCGGTGGTGGGTGGCGGCCCGAGCGGTTCTTGTGCTGCCGAAGTGCTGGCCAAGGCAGGCATAGAAACCTGGTTGTTCGAGCGCAAGCTCGACAATGCCAAACCTTGTGGGGGGGCGATTCCACTGTGCATGGTCAGGGAGTTCGACCTGCCGGAATCGATCATTGACCGCAAGGTCAACAACATGAAGATGATTTCCCCCTCCAATCGGGAGGTGGACATCCATCTGGACAATCCCGATGAATACATCGGCATGTGTCGCCGCGAGGTCTTCGATGCCTTTCTGCGCAATCGTGCCGCCGACCTCGGCGCCCATCTCATCAATGGCCTGGTGCAGAGCATCGACACCGGCAGCAAGCGACAGGGCCCCTACACCCTCCATTACGCCGACTACTCCGGCGGCGGTCCGACCGGGGAACTGAAGACCCTTGAAGTGGACCTGATCGTGGGTGCGGATGGTGCCAACAGCCGGGTTGCCAAAGCGATGGATGCCGGCGATTACAACGTCGCCATCGCATTTCAGGAGCGGATTCGCCTACCACCTGAAGAGATGGCTTACTACGAGGATCTGGCGGAGATGTATGTCGGCACTGACGTGTCACCAGATTTCTATGCCTGGGTTTTCCCTAAATATGACCACGTGGCCGTGGGTACCGGCACGATGCAGAAGAACCAGAGCCTGATCAAGGGGCTGCAGAAAGGCATTCGTCTGCGAGCCAGCAACCGGCTGCTGCATGGAGAAGTCATCAAGGTGGAAGCACATCCGATTCCTGAACATCCGCGCCCGCGGCGGGTGGTGGGACGTATGGCTTTGGTGGGCGATGCCGCTGGCTATGTCACCAAGAGCTCTGGTGAGGGTATTTATTTTGCCGCCAAGAGCGGTCGCATGTGTGCCGAGGAGATTGTCGCCTCCAGTGGCAATGGCCAACGGATCCCGAGCGAGAAAGACCTCAAGGTGTACCTGAAGAAATGGGACAAGAAGTATGGTGCGACCTACAAGGTGTTGGAGATTCTGCAGAACGTCTTCTACAGCAATGATCCGGCTCGTGAGGCCTTCGTCGAAATGTGTGACGACAAGGATGTGCAGCGGCTCACCTTCGACAGCTACCTCTACAAGCGGGTCGTACCGGTGAATCCCTGGCAGACCCTCAAGCTCACTCTGCTGACCGTGGGTGCCTATCTGCGCGGGCAGGCCTTCGCGCCGTCCGGCTACAAGCCCGTGGCCAGTGCCGTTCGCAGCGAAGCCGAAATGGCTGTCTTGCTGGCGGCTGATGCCGCCAAGGCCGCTGCCTCACCTGGCAGCAGGGGCAGCAAGAGCGCATCGGCTGGCCAGGAGGTCCCTCGGCCTGAGGCCGAAAGTGGTGAGCGCGAGCCGATCCTGGTCGGCAAGAGCTGATGGGGCCGGACGGGGTTCCCTGCGCCAGCCGCTGGAACACCATCCATCAAACCCCGTTTCGATTCCAGTCCAACCTCCCCGCTGTGCGCAGCAGGGAGGTTTTTTTGGCTGCGCTTTTTCAGACTTTCGCCGCCAAAGTTCAACATCAATTCGCCCTTCATGCTTCATTCGTCTGGAGGCCTGGTCAGCTCCTCGTCCCCTCGCAGGGTAGTGCTGGTATGGGATCCACGTAGGGCCGAAGCTTTTTCTTTGCCTGGATTGTCGTTGATGCTTTGGCCAAACTGTTCCGCCTGGATCGGCACAGACTGGATCGGCACGAAATGGTGACTTCAACTGGGCGCCATCATCTTTGCCTGAATCCCTTGCTTTCCAGCCGTTTCACTGGCACTGGAATCAGCGGCCCGTCGATCTGCTGCAACCGTTCCCGGTGCTCCAGCAGGAGATGCGGGCCGGTTGGAGGAGCAGGGAAGCTGAAGCCAGGCAGTACTTCAGTGGCACCAAGCTGAGTTCGCTCAGCGCCCGGGTGGTGGATCGCCTGCGGGGCTCAGTCCCGAAGATGCACTGCCACCGGTTGGCCTCCCTTCAGGACAGCATCAACGACCCCGCCACTGGTCTGGCGCCGGCGGTTCAGCCCTGCAGACGACTGAAGTCAGCCAAGACAGAAGCTTGATTGCGCAGCACTGCCAGCAGGTTGAGGCGATTGGCCCGCACAGCCGGGTCCTCCGCCATCACCATCACGCTCTGCTCGCCATCGAAGAAGGCTGCCAGCACCGAGGCACTCTCGGCCAGCACCGCGGCCAGGCTGACATAGCGCTCCGCATCCCTGCCCCTGACGATCGGCTCCAGCGTCTCCAGGACCGCCAGCATGGCGCTCTCGCTGGGGGAGCTGAACAGGGCAGGGTTGACCACCTCAGCGGCGCTGAGAACCGTCGGCGACAGATCGCCCTTCTCCGCCAGTCGTGCAGCTCGCTGAACAACGGCCTGCACGGCACTGAGGCTGCCAGCGGCGCGCAGCTGCAGGAGCAGGGCTGCCCGTTGCCTGGCATCGGCCGGATCCGAGAGCACCCGTTCCAGCGCCACGCTGCTGCCGGCCACCGCCTGCACCAGATCCACCGCGATCCCCTGCTCCTCCAGCAGGCTGACCAGCCGCTGGCGCAGAAACTCGGCCAGCTCCCGGGCCAGGAGTCCGGCATCCAGCCCGTACTGCGGCAACAGCTGGGCCCAATGGCCACAGGCACGCTCCAGCAAGCCCAACAGATTGAGGCTCCAGCCCCGATCCCAGAGGATCTGCAGCAGGCCATTGCCGGCGCGGCGCAGGGCGTAGGGATCGGAGGAGCCGCTGGGCCGTTCCCCCTTGGCATAGATGCTCAGCAACAGCTCCAGCCGTTCAGCCATCGCCAGCACCGCTCCCGCATCGGAGCCGGGCAGCTGATCGCCGGCACCCCGGGGCAGGTAGTGCTCCAGAACCGCCAAGGCGACCGGTCTGGGTTCACCTTCGGCCAGCAGATATTTGCCCCCCATCACCCCCTGCAGTTCGGGGAACTCCCCCACCATCTGACTGACCAGATCGTGCTTGCACAGATGGGCCGCCCGGCGGGCATGGCTAGCGCAGGCTTCGCTCAGCGCAAACTGCTCCAGCAGCACATCGGTGCACCATTCGAGCCGCTCGCTGCGGTCCCGCAGGCTGCCAAGCCCCTCGGCAAAGGTGACGCGATCGAGTTGGTCGCGGCGATCGATGCTGGCGACACGGCGATCGGCGGCGATGAAGAACTCGGCATCGGCCAGCCTGGCCCGCAGCACCCGTTCATTGCCCCGCCGGATCGTGGCTGCCGCCGCCGGCAGTCCATTGCCGATGCAGAAGAACCGGGGCAGAAGGCTGCTGTGGGCCTCAAGGGCCAAGGGATCGCTGGCTGTGGCTGGCCTTAGCAAGGGCACATAGCGCTGGTGCGAGCGCATCACGGTGCTGAGCACCTCCGGCGGCAACTGCAGGAAGCGCTCCTCGATCGTGCCTTCAATCAACTGCGGCGATTCGACGAGATCGATCAGTTCCGCCAACAGCTCTGCTGGCAGATCGATGCTGGCGTCCAGCTCGGCAGCGCGCCCGTCCAGCTGCTCGCGAATCCAGCGGCCCCGCGCCTCGCGGTCCACCTGGACATCGGCGGCAGCCAGTTGGCTCGCATAGCTGGTTGCATTGCTGATGGTGAGGGACTCGGCCCGCAGGCGATGGCCGCGACTGAGCCGCCCACTGCGCAGGGGCGGATCGCATTCCTTCAGTTCCACCGGCACCAACTCGCCGTCGAACAGGGCCACCAGCCAGCGGATCGGGCGGCTGAAGCGGGCTTCGCCTTCGCCCCAGCGCATGAAGCGACGCCCCTGCAGACCGGCGATCCACTGGGGCACCAGGTCTGCCAGCACGGCGATCGTGGCGCGTCCCGGTTCGAGGGTGCGGGCGAACACGAACGGCCCCTTTTCGGTGTCGCGCACCTCCAGCCGGCTGGCGTCAATGCCACAGCGCTTGGCGAAACCGATGGCGGCCGGCGTCGGCAGGCCGTCCTTGAAGGCCTGCTGGGCTGGGGGCCCCTTACGATCCTCGGCCAGGTCACGCTGTTGTGACTCCAGACCCGCCACGCTCACCACCAGGCGACGGGGCGTGCTGGTGACCCACAAGGCTGTGGAGTCGAGCCGGCTGGCCTCGAGATCTGCCGTCACAGCCTGCTCAAGCTGGGGGAGCGCCAGACGGGCAAAATCGGCCGGCAGCTCCTCGGTGCCGATTTCCAGCAGGAACGTGGCCATGGATCTGGGCAGGAACAGCGCGACTGTATGCAATTGCCGCCATCTGCTGGAATCCCGCAGCTACCCCGCCAGTTCGATGCGGCCATGGAGTCATTCGCTAGTTTCGGATCGATTCCGAATGCCGCCGAAACGATGCCCCCGACGCCGGTAACCGACAACCTGTCCACCGGATCGGCGCCGACCAAGTTCGAGGCCCTGAAAGCCGCCAGTGGTCACCTGAAGGAACCTCTGCTCAGCGAACTCGACAACGAGAGCCACAATTTCTCGGAACCGGCTGTCCAGATCCTCAAGTTCCACGGCAGTTATCAACAGGACAACCGCGACAACCGCCGCAAGGGCTGTGAGAAGGATTGGCAGATGATGTTGCGGTTGCGCAGCCCCGGCGGCCGCATCCCCCCCGCCCTCTATCTCGCCCTCGACGACCTCGCCGAACGCCTCGGCAGCGGCAGCCTCAGGGTCACCACCCGGCAAGCCTTCCAGATGCATGGCATCGCCAAGGCCGATCTGCGCGAGGTGATCGGCACGATCGTCCGCTCGCTGGGTTCAACGCTCTCGGCCTGTGGCGACATCAATCGCAATGTGATGGCACCGGCGACACCGGTCCAGAGCGGTGGTTACCCCGCCGCCCGGCAGCTGGCCGATGACATCGCCGACCTGCTGACGCCCCAGGCCGCGGAGGGTTCCTATCTCGATCTCTGGGTCGATGGTGACCTCAGCTACCGCATCAAACCCCGCGCCGCCGTGCGCAAGGTCAAGGCACGCCAGGGCGAAGGGCAGATCTTCAGTGGCGATGCCGCCGAACCCCTCTACGGCGCCACCTACCTGCCGCGCAAGTTCAAGATCGCCGTCACGGTTCCCGGCGACAACTCGGTGGATCTGCTCACCCAGGACATCGGCCTGGTGCTGTTCAGCGATGCCTCCGGCCGCCCCCTGGGCTGCAACGTCTATGTGGGCGGTGGCATGGGCCGCACCCACAACAAGGAGGAGACCTTTGCCCGAACCGCCGATGCCCTCGGCTGGGTGGCGATCGATCATGTGCTCGATCTGGTGCAGGCGATCGCCGCTCTGCAGCGGGACCATGGCGATCGGCAGCAGCGGCGCCATGCCCGGATGAAATACCTGATTCAAGACCGGGGCGTGGCCTGGTTCCGTCAGGAGCTGGAGCGCTACTTCCCCCATCCGATCAAGCGGATGCGGCAGGAACCCAAGGCCCGATTGCTCGACTACCTCGGCTGGAACCGTCAGGGCGATGGACTCTGGTTCGTGGGCCTGCCCCTGATCTGCGGCCGCCTGGAAGGCGAAGCCAAGGTCGGCCTGCGGCAGCTGGTGGCCACCTATCAGCTGGAGGTCCGCCTCACCCCGAACCAGGACCTGCTGCTCTGCAACATCGGCAGCAACCAGCGGCAGGGCATCCGCGAGGCCCTGGATCGGCTCGGTTTCCAGGCACCCGAAGCGCCGGCGCCCCTGGCCCGCCATGCGATCGCCTGCCCGGCCCTGCCGACCTGCGGCCTGGCGATCACCGAATCGGAGCGCATCCTGCCCCAGGTGCTGGAGCGGATGGAGGTGCTGCTGGCGGCGTTGCAGATCGAGAAACCGATCCTGATCCGCATGACCGGTTGCCCCAATGGCTGCGCTCGCCCCTACATGGCCGAGATCGGCCTGGTGGGCAGCGCCGTCGAGAGCTACCAGCTCTGGCTGGGGGGCACCCCCGGCCTGACCCAGCTGGCCCGGCCCTTCCTCGAGAAGCTGCCCCTGGAACAGCTGGAGAGCACCCTGACGCCGCTGCTGAGCAGCTGGAAGCAGGAAGCGGGGCCCCGCACCAGCCTGGGCGACTGGATCAACAAGGTGGGGGATGATCGGGTCAAGGAACTGTTGGCCTGCTCATGAATTGCACCGCGCGACACCGGCTGCCGCTGGGGCGGGCCCTGGCCGGCATCGGCTGGGCCCTGGGGGCTGGGACAGCCAGCCTGACCCTGCAGACACCCGTGACCGCGGCTGACATGCCGCCGCCGCCGCCACCGCGGCAGGTGCTCTATGACCCCGATCCGGCTGTCTGCCAACCCGCACCCCTGCAGAGCAGCTTCCAGCAGCAGCTGCTGCCCTGGGCCGACCAACCTGCCGCCGTGCAGGCCCGGTTGCGCCAGGTGCAGCTGGAGATGCTTCACGCCACCCTGCAGCGCTGCGTCAGCAAGGGGCTGCTGAGCCCGGAAGCGGCCAGCAGCCTCGAACAAAACCTGGCTCAGGGCGGCCCTGAACCGATTCAGCCCTCGGGCGCCCGGCCGTAAATCGCCCTGGCACTGGCGCTCCGCCAGGCCCAGAGCTGATCGCCGTGGCTGAAATGCCACCACTCATTGGGATGTTGGGCAAACCCGACCCGCTCCATCACCTGGCGCAACAGCAGGCGGCGTCCATGCCAGAGGCCAGCCTCACCGTTCGGATCAAGGCCTGCGGCTGCGGCGTGATGGTCAGGTTCGGAGATCGGGCCGATCGCATCGATCTCCCCCCCCATGGCCAGCAGGCGTCCGCTGACCTCCGCCAGGGTGAGATCAACGGCGGCGCCGGTGCTGTGGGGAGGCGGCGTGGCCGGATCGGCGCTGGGGGGAGCCCAGAAGCGGCCCACCTCCGCCACCACCTCGTTTCGCAGGGGGCTGGGCCGATCGGCATCGATGCCGCGCTTGCGGCATTCGCTGGCAATGGCGTGATCCACCATGTACTGCTGCACCGCCAGCGGGCGCCAGGCATCGAAAATCGCCAGGCGCCATTGCGGGCGCTGATGCTGCAGCAGCCTTTCGGCCCTGAGCAGACGCTCGACAACCCCCCGGCGCAGCCGAAAGGGTGATCCGAGCTGGCCGTAGGGGGCGCCGAGGACCTGATAGGGATGGGGTTCGATGCGCCACAGCGGCGATGGCAGCTCCGTCAGCGGCTCGCCGTTGTCATCGATGGCGATCGGGCTCCAGGGGCGCATGGTTCAGTTCAGGCGGGCGGCATCCACCAGACGACGGCGCTGAGCTTCCAGGGCCTGAGCCAGCAGGGGATGGCGGTTCAGCTCCGGATCATCCTCCAACAGACGGCGCGCCACATCGCGGGCCAGCTCCAGCATGTCGCCATCATCACTGAGACTGGCCAGGGCCAGGTCAGGCAGGCCCGACTGGCGGGTGCCCAGCACCTGGCCCGGCCCCCGCAGGCGCAGATCCATTTCGGCGATCTCGAAGCCATCGTTGCTGCGCACCAGCACCTCCAGTCGCTGCCGGGCCATGGCATTGCGGCCGTCGTTGATCAGCAGACAGTGGGAAGCCGCCGCCCCCCGGCCGACCCGACCGCGCAACTGGTGCAGCTGGGCCAGGCCGAAGCGGTCGGCGTGGTCGATCACCATGACGCTGGCGGCCGGCACATCCACACCCACCTCCACCACGGTGGTGGAGACAAGCACCTGGCAGGCGCCATCGGCAAAGGCGGCGATCGCCCTCTGCTTGTCCTCGCTGTTGAGCCGCCCGTGCAGCAGGCCTACCTGCAGGTCGGGAAACACCGCCTCAGCCAGATGCTGATGCACCTCCACCGCCGAACGCAGATCCACCTTCTCCGACTCCTCCACCAGCGGCAGCACCACATAGGCGCGCTGCCCCAGGGACACCTGCTCACGAATCAGCGCCCAGGCCTGATCCCGATCGCCGCCGCGCAGCAACCGGGTGCGGATCGGCGTGCGCCCGGGCGGCAGCTCGTCGATCTGGCTGACATCGAGATCACCGTGCACGGCCAGGGCCAGGGTGCGGGGAATCGGTGTGGCCGTCATCGTCAGCAGATGGGGCTGGAGCCCTTTGGCCAGCAGTCGGTTGCGCTGACGCACCCCGAAGCGATGCTGCTCATCGACCACCACCAGGCCGAGCCGGTCGAACTGCACCGGATCCTCCAGCAGCGCATGGGTGCCCACCAACAGCTGCAGCTGGCCATTGGCGAGATCCTGCAGCATCTGGCGGCGGCGGCGGGTCGGGGTTGAACCCGTCAGCAGCTCGACCGTGACCTGCAGCGGATTGAGCCACTCCACCAATTTGCGGAAGTGCTGTTCGGCCAACACTTCGGTGGGCGCCATCAGGGCGCCCTGGCAACCGGCTTCGATCGCGGTGAGCAGCGAGGCGAGCGCCACCACGGTTTTGCCGCTGCCCACATCCCCCTGCACCAGGCGAGCCATCGGCTGGGGCCTGGCCATGTCAGCGCGGATCTCCGCCAGCACCCGCTGCTGGGCTCCGGTGAATCGAAAGGGCAGCAACTCCAGGAAGCGGGCCACCAGATCCACCTGCCCCGGCAACAGCTGCAGTGGTGGCGCCTGGCGGCAGCGCTGGCGTTCACGCCGCTGGCCCAGGGCCAGCTGCAGCAGCAGGAATTCGTCGAAGACCAGCCGCTGGCGACTGGCCTGCAATTCGTCGCGATCCCGCGGTTGATGGATCTGCTGGAGGGCTGTGAAGCGGCAGGAGAAGGCCAGCTCCTGGCGCAACGCCAGGGGCAACGGATCGGGCCAGTGGCTGACCAGGGGCAGCAGGCTGGCGATGGCCCGCCGCAGGCGATCGGCCCCCAGCCCCTCGGTCAGCGCATAGACGGGCACCAGCCGGCCGATCTGCTCGGAGCGCACCTCAGCGCCGGGGGTCTCCAGCACCTCGATCAGCGGATCGTTGAAACTGGGCCCATAGGGGGACTCCCGCACCAGCCCACTGACGGCGACCGTGGTGCCGGGGGGGTACTGGCGCTGTTGGGCTTTGAGCCAGCCGGGGCTGGAGAAGCGCTTGCCGGCGAAAAAGCGCGACACCCGCAGGCGACCGGTGACGTCCTGCAGCTGCAGCTCCAGGATGGCCAGGTTGGGGTTACGGGGACTGGCGAAGGCATGGCTGCTGCGCACGGTCGCCACGATCGTGGCGCTGCGGCCGTTCTCCAGGCCGGCGATGCGCACCAGGTGGGCGTAATCGAGATAGTCGCGGGGGTAGTGATGCAGCAGATCCCTGACCACCAGCAGCCCCAGCCCCGCCAACAAGGTGGCGAGCTTGGGGCCGATGCCAGGGATCTCCACCAGGGCGTCATCCGGCTCCAGCTGGCGGCCGCCCCGCTGGGCGGGTGCTGGAGGAGGGCCGAGCCGCAACCGCGGTGGGGCCACCGGCAGCTCGGGCAGCTGGCTGCGGCGCAGCTCATGCAGCCTCTGACGCAGCTGGGCCACCAGCTGGCGGCGCCGACCCTCCCCCTGCTCGCCGTAGGCGCGAAAACCACTCAGCAGGGGAGCCAGGGCCTGCTGCTGGGCGTTCTGGAGTGTGCAGCCGGGTTGACTGAGGCTCTGCACCACGAAGGTGCTGTAGGTGAGCTGCCGTCCCTTGACATCGATGAAGCCGCGATCGGCCTCCAGCTGACAGGCCTGTTGCAGGGCCCCATACCAGCGCTCGAAGTCGGCAGGAAGGGCCGTGGCCGAGCTGGCCACGGCAGCAGCTGGCTGCGGCGGCGAAGAGCCCTCTGGCTGAGGCTCGACCGGGGCCTGACTCAGGCCTGGGGCGGGCGGCTGTTGCGAATGTCCTGCAGCCACAGTCGTTCCGCCTCGTGCGCCTGGAGCCGCCGTTGCAGGCGACGGAATTGATGGGCCATTCTGCGCAACTCCTGGCGCTGTTGCTGCAGGCGGCGGCGACAGGTGCGCAGCCGCGGTTCATCCATCTCCAGATCCACCGGCCTCAGCAGGATCGCCAGGGCATGGACCTCGGCCGTGCCGGGCCTCAAGCCGAACGGCATCTGCAGATGCAACACATTGGAGGGCGAGGCCATGGTGTCCACCTGACCCTCAAGCACGGCATCGAGCAGGCTGACCGGCAGCAGGCCCCGGCTGATGCCGACCCTCAGCAGCTCAACGTTGAGGGCGTGGGAGAGATTGCGCAGGCGCCGCAACAGGGCCTTGTCGACGCCATCCAGCCAGCGCAGCAGAGTGACCGGATCCCGCGGCAGCCTGGCCTCTCGCCAGGGGGAGCTGGCAACGCGATCGCTGAATGGGGAGTCCTGCCGACCGCGATCCCTGGAGTCGTCCATGGCTTCACGCACGATCTTGAGGATCTCCGCCGCATCCGGTCCCTGGGCCAGGCGCTCCTGCAGACTTTCCTCTGCCGGCTCCTCGGCATCGCTGTCCATCGCTGCTCGATCTGGACCCACAGGAGCCTGGCCGATCAATTCGTCGTCAAAGTCATCGCCGTCATCCTGATTGCCATGGTCGAGGTCGGAGATGCGACTGGTTTCGGTTCCACTGCTTTCAAGGCCGCTCGTCTCAAGGCCATCCGTTGCGGGCCCCTCCCCATCGCCGCCGGATTCGGGCGAGTCGCCCCCCGGATCCGCTGGATTGGGGTGGCTCTGGGAATCGGCCTCCTGCGGCCGTTTCAGGCCCGAAGGGCGTGGTCCGGGAGGGGCCAGGGAGGGCCACTTGCCACTGAGGGGCAAGGAAAAATCCAGACGAATCGAACCGGCCGGCAGGCTGGCGATGGCCGGATCCAAGCCTGAATCCAGCGCTCGATCGACACCGTCTTGCTCGGGAGCAGCATCGTCGTCGTCCATGTCGTCGTCCCCAGCAACGGAGCTCAACTGCTCCAGCAGTTCGCGTTGCTCGCGCCGCTGACGATGCTGAGCTTCGCGATCGATCTGGTCGGCGAGGGCCGTCAGCTGCTCAACGGTGAGCAAGCTGGAGCAGCGCTGCACCAAGGCCAGCACCCGCCCATGCAAGGCCTGGCGCTCCTGGGCTGGCAAGGCTGCATAGCGCTGGGGATGCACCTGGGTGGCCAGATGGAAGCAGGCCTGCTCGACCCGCGCCGGCAACACCTCTCTGAGCACCTGCAGATAGAGGGCCAGATGGCGGTACAGGGCGGGATTGGAGGCCGCCAAGGCGGCGGCCATAGCCTCGATCGCATTGGGGGGGACGCCTCGATCTGCGGCAGGGTTCACCGGAGTGCGCTCGGGGCCGGCGATCAGGCTGACTGGGTCATCGCCGCAACTTCGGCGGCGAAATCAGACTTCTGCACTTCGATACCCTCGCCAAGGGTGTAGCGAGTGAAGCGACGCACCTGGATGTTTTCACCGGTTTTACCCGCGGCCTGCTTGACCATCTCACCCAACGTGATGGTGTTGTCGCGGATGAAGGCCTGTTCAAGCAAGGCCAACTCCTTGAGCCGCTTGCCGATCCGACCCTCGACGATCTTCACCTTCATCGCCTCGGGTTTTCCGGAGAGGTCGTCGCGGCCCATCTCGATCGCCTTCTCACGATCGGACACCTCCGCGGGGATCTCGTCGGTGCTGACGTATTCGACGTTGGGGCAGGCGGCAATCTGCATGGCCACGTTGCGAACCAGTTCCTGGAACAGCTCACCTCGGGCGACGAAGTCGGTTTCACAGTTCACTTCCACCAGCACGCCTACCCGCGCACCCGTGTGGATGTAGCTGCCGATGGAGCCTTCAGCGGCAGTGCGGCCGGACTTTTTCTCGGCGGTGGCGATGCCCTTCTGCCGCAGCCATTCGGAAGCCTTGGTCATGTCGCCAGCGGACTCGACCAGGGCCTTCTTGCAATCCATCATGCCGGCGCCGGTTTTGTCGCGCAGGTCTTTGACGAGCTTGGCGGTGATCTCAGCCATGGGTCGAGAGATGGGGAGGGAATGGGTATCCGGTGTGGGGATTCAACCGGGGCGATTGAGGCGAACGTGCCGTATGGACAAGCTGGGCGCCCCGTGAGTGTGACTGACCGATCGAGGGACACAGGCCCCCCTGACAGGGACCGGACGGGGGGGCGCTACAACGCTGCCCATCACCGTCCGGCCCACGCCGGACTCAGCCCTCGTCGTCGCCGCCGCGATCCTGGGCACCATGACGGCCTTCGTTGATGGCGTCGGCAAGGCGGCCCAGCACCAACTGCACCGAACGAACGGCGTCGTCATTGCAGGGAATGGGCACGTCGCAGAGGTCGGGATCGCAGTTGGTATCCAACATCGACACCAGGGGAATATCGAGCTTGCGGGCTTCGAGCACGGCGTTGGTTTCACGCCGCTGATCGACCAGGATCACGACATCAGGCAGACGGCGCATGTTCTTGAGACCGCCCAGATACTTCTGCAGCCGGTCGAGTTCACGACGCAGCACGGCAGCTTCCTTTTTAGGCCGCATGGCGATGGCGCCGGAGGATTCCATGCGCTCAAGATCCTTGAGGCGATCGATGCGGGCTCGCATCGTTGTCCAGTTGGTGAGCATGCCACCAAGCCAGCGCTGATTCACGTAGGAGGCGCCGCAGCGGGTTGCCTCCTGGGCAATCACCTCGGAGGCCTGTTTCTTGGTGCCGACAAACAGAAAACGCTTGCCGCTGCGGGCAGCACTGCGCGTCCACTTGTAGGCATTGTTCATGCAGACGGCGGTCTGCACGAGATCGATGATGTGAACCCCATTGCGTGCGCAATAGATGTAGCGCGACATCTTGGGATTCCAGCGCCGGGTCTGGTGCCCAAAGTGGGCGCCAGCTTCCATCATCTCGGCAAGAGTGACAACAGCCATGGTGGTGTGGGTTTCGGGTTTGCCTCCACCTGCCAGGGACCCGTTGGGCTGCGCTCTGGCCGATGGGCTCAGGGGCAGTGATGAATCGGTGTCAACCGACCCGGGTCACCCGAAACTCGCAGGTGTGCGGTGTGTTGGGGACGAATAACCCTATCAAACCGAGGGCTGGGCCCAGTCGCCAGCAGCCAGGCGGGCCTCGGCGTAGAGAGCTCGCACTCCCAGGCGATTGAGGGGCAGGCGCAGCAGCTCCATCGCCAGGGCCGGCTGACCGCGGCGGATCAACCAGGCCAGGAGCGGCCGCAGGCTGCGCTCATTGATCAGACCGCCGAGGGTGAGCAGCTCCCACAGCAACCGGTGCAACCAGGTGTACTGGATGATGAAGCGCACGCGCCTGGTCGGGTGCTTGCGAAAGAACACCAACCCCATTTTCGCCCGTTCCCGCTCGACGCGGATCAGATCGGGGATCTGCTCCAGGCTGAGGGCAGGATGCCAGTGATAGCCCACCGCTTCCGGGCAGCGCACCAACTTCACACCCAGTTGCCGCAGCCGCTCTCCCAGCTCCAGGTCCTCCCAGCCGTAGAGCCGGAAACTGGTGTCAAACAGGCCGGATCGCTCCAGCAACTGGCGATCGATCGCCACATTGCCGGTGGCGAAATAAGCCCAGGAATGATCGGTGGGCTTGTGCGGTTCGCCGGTGGGATTGTTGAAATCGGCGGTGTTGATCACGGCGCCGTAGGTGAAGCACAGCCGGTTGCCGCGCTCCTGCCAGTGGCGATCGAGGGCCCGGGCATGGCTGAGCAGGAAGCTGGGGGTGACGACCAGATCGCTGTCGATGAAGACGATCACATCACCATGGGCGTGCTCGACGCCGCGGTTGCGTCCCTCCGCCGGCCCGCCATGGTCCTGGCGGATCAGTCGCAGATGGGGGAAGGCGGTGGCATGGGCATCGAGCCAGTGCACCGTGTCATCGGTGGAGCCATCGTCAACGAGCACCACCTCGTAGCGCTCGATCGGGGCCTCCAGCTGCTGATTCTCGAGAGCCTGCAGGCATTGGCGCAGGATCGGCAGCCGGTTGTAGGTGGGGATGACGACGCTGAGAAACATGGACGCTGCCGATGCGATTGGTCGACAAAAAAGGGGATCCACTGGATCCCCCTGATGTTCTTGGCCGGAATTTCAGGCCTGTAAGGACTGCTCAGTCGGCGGCGCCACCGTTGTTGGCGGTACCGGTGACGCCGTTGCCAGCACCTTCACCACGGCCGTCGTTGCGGAGCTTGCGCTTCTTGAACTTGCGGGCGTAGGCGCGGTTGCGCTCTTGCTTTTCCTTCTTGAGATTCCTGCGCTTGGACATGCGGTGAGGCGTTCCGTGGAAGATCGATGTCTCACCTTAACCCTCGGCAGCCTCCCTGCCGGTGTCGGGAAGCCGATCAGCTCCCCAGAGCCGCTCGCCATGGCCGCTATCCATCAACTGGCCATCCTCCATTCGCACCACCCGATCAGCAATATCGAGGATGCGAGGGTCGTGGGTGACCATCAGCACGGCGCAATCCTGATTGCGGGCCAGGCCCTTGAGCAGATCCACCACCTCGCGACCGGTGCGGCTGTCGAGGGCCGCCGTGGGTTCATCAGCCAGCAGCAGCCGGGGCTGGGCCGCCAGGGCGCGGGCAATGGCCACGCGCTGTTTCTGGCCGCCGGAGAGATCGTGGGGCAGTTTGCCGAGATGATCTTCCAGCCCCACCGCCCGTAACCACTGGCGAGCCAGATCACGGCGGGCCCGGTAGCCGAGATCCGGCAGCAGATCAGCGCCCATCTGGACGTTCTGCTCAGCACTCAGGCAGCGCAGCAGATTATGGCCCTGAAAAATCATGCCGATCGAACGACGCAGTTGCTGGCGTTCGCCCCGGGTTGAACCGTTGAGTTCGAGGCCGAACACCCGCACGGAGCCAGCCATCACCTGGCGCAGGGCCCCCACCAGGGTCAGCAAGGTGGTTTTGCCGCAGCCGGATGGGCCGGTGAGCAACACCACTTCACCGGGGTTGATGCTGAGATCCACGCCCTGAATCACCTGGCGACGGTTGGAGCCGCTGCCGTACCAGTGGTTGAGCCCCTGCAGTTGCACACAGGGCTCTCCGGCAGCCGATCTGGGGGTAGGAGCGAGCAGGTTGGAGGGCATGGCGGTCAGAAAATCTCGGCCGGATCGGCATCGCCCAGCTTGCGCATCGCCATGGCTGCCGATCCCATGCACATGGCCAGAATCAAGACGAACACCAGCACGGAACGGTCGGTGTTCATATAAACGGGCAACTTGGTGCCGTTGCGCACCAGAGCGTAGAGGCCCTGGCCAGCAAACCAGGCGGGCACATAGCCCAGCACCGCCAGCAGCAATCCCTCGCGGGCGACCACCCCGAGAAGATTGATCAGCGGGTATCCCATGGCCATCAAGGTGGCGTACTCCGGCAGGTGATCACTGACGTCGGAGTAGAGGATCTGGTAGACGATCACACAGCCGACGATGAAGCCCATCGCCGCACCCAGGGTGAAGATGAAACCGATGGCGGTGCTGCTGCGCCAGTAGTTCTTCTCGAACTCCTCAAAGCCCTGCTTCGTGTAGATGGCCACATCGTCGGGCAGCTTCTGGCGCAGACGCTCGGCCACCACCAGGGGGTCGGAGCCATTCCTGAGCCGGATCAGGCCGAGTTCGATGCTGCCGGGCGGCGTGTTCGGCATCAGCCTCAGCAGGGTCTCACTGCTGGTGAGCATGTTGCCATCGGCGCCGAAGGAGGGGCCCAGGGCCACCAGCCCAGCCACCCGCACCCGCTTGCCGGCCACTTCCGTTTCCACCGTGCGGCCCTGGCGGAACCAGGTGCCGATCGGGCCGAACTCCGGGCGGGAGCGCTCATCGAACAGCACCCGACCCAGTTGGTTGAGCACATGGGCCTTTTCGCGCAGGCTGGGATCGGTGAACAGCGGATCGCCGGGCTCAAAACCGATCGAGAGGATCGAGCGGGTGTGCCGGGTTTCGGGATTGCGCCAGAGCAGCAGGTTCCAGTGCACCGGCGTGGTGCCGACCACGTCGGCATCCGCCATCACCTGAACCAGGCGGCGGCGCGGGAAACCGGCCATGCCGATGGAGCTCATCGTGCGCGGACTCATCAGCACCAGGTCGGCGTCAAACAGCTTGTGGACCGTGACGCTGGCGTCAAACAGGCCATCTCGGAAGCCGAGCTGCATGAACATCAAGATGCCGGCGAAGGCAATGCCCGCCAACGCCACCGCCAGCCGGGCCGGCTGCCTGGTGAGCAGCAACCAGGCCAGGGGAATGCGGCGCCGCTGCCAGAAGCCGCTCATCGGATCCGGGTGCTCATGGCTGGAAGCGGGCGATCACCTTGAGGCCCGTCAGGGCCTCCACCTTCTGGGCATCGCTGGGTTCGAGCCGCACCCGCACTTCCACCACCCGGGCATCGGCATCGCCGGTGGGGTCGGTGGAGAGCAGATCCCGCTGGCGCACCTGGGGGCTGATCCGGCTGACGACGCCGCTGAGGCTGCCAGTGAAGCCGCCATTTTCACTGGTGAACGTGACCCTCTGGCCAAAGTGCACCCGGTTGATGTCACTCTCGTAGACCTCCACCAGAACCTCCATCCGGTCGCTGTCGCCCAGTTCCAGGATTCCCTTGTCGCCGGGGCGCTCGCCCACCCGACTGTGGATGCGCAGCACCGTGCCGCTGATCGGGGCAAGGAGTTCGGTGTTGACCAGATCGGTGTCGACTCGCACCAGTTGGGCCCTGGCTTCCTGCAGTTGTCCCTGCAGCAGCAAATGCAGCTGTTCGCGGCGATCGAGTTCGTCGACGGCCACGGCGCCGGCCGCAGTGAGCCGGCGATAGCGAGCGATTTCGCGGCTGTCCACGGCGAGGCGTCGCTCCAGGTTGCTGATCCTGACGCGCAGCAACGTGTGCTCCGCCAGCTGGGCGGGGCCGTTGTCGAACCGGGCCAGCACTGCACCTGCCGCCACCCGTTGGCCCTCTTCCACCAGCAGTTGCTTCAACCGCGGACTGCCACCGATGCCGATGATCGGGGCCGCCAGAACGCGAATGTCACCGGCGGGTTCCAGCCGTCCCAGAGCGGCCACGGGCTCCTGCGCCACCGGTCGCTGCACGCTAGCCGTGCTGGCCGGCTTGGCCTGGGGCTTCCAGCGATCCCGGCTCACCCAAAGCACGCCAGCCGTACCGGCCAGCACCAGCAGGGCGATCAGCAGAGGGCGGGAGGGTCGTCGAACAAGAGCTCCTCGATGTAGCGCTCCGCCCAGGCCGGGTTGAACGCCTTCTCCAGGACCCGACGGGTCTTGTCGTTCTGTTTCTGCTGCCTGCAATAGCTGAGCTGTCCCTGCCAGCGCTGCACCGTAGCTGGATCGTCGATCGGCTGAGGTTCGCCTGCCAGGACCGCCGTTGCCAGCACCTGCAACATCGTGACCACCGCCTCGATGAACAGCTGCTCCTCGCCGGCATTGGCCGGCCGCACAAACAGCACGTGGGGCGAAAAGATCGAGCCCCAGGCCGGCAGTTCCCGCGGCTGGGAAAACGAGGGGCGCCGCTGCTGCTCGAGAGCCTCGTGGATGCCCTGGGGCAGTTCAGCGGTCACCGGCGAGAGATCGGCGATGGCGGCTGAGACACCAGCCGGCCCGGCGACGATGTCGGCACCGAAGATCGGCAGGTCGTAGCGGGGATCGGGGAAAAACACGCAGTGCAGAATCTGCAGCCCCTTGCCGAGACGGGCGGTTTCCAGGTGGAGCTTGCGCAGGCCGCGGCAGCGGTGCACCTCGTTGAGAATGAACAGCTCCTCGCCGTCGAGACTGCCGCTGATCGCCTCGAGATCAGCGTCGATCTCCAGGGAGGCCAGCTCGGGAAGCTGCTGCCGGCACTGGCGGATGCGCTCGGCCAGGGCATCGACCAAGGGGTGGATGCCGCCGAAGCGGGAGGGACTCGCGGGGGTGGAAAGGGTCATCGCGGCCCTGCAGCCAGCAGAATGTCGATCCTGCCATGCAACTGTGAGTCTTCCTGAAGCTTGTAGCGGGCCGTTGCTGCCTGGCCTGGGTGAACCCGATCGGCGCCAGTTCCCCAACGGCGCCGAGCTGGTGAGCCTGCCGCTTGCCGACGCCCCCTTGGTCTGCCTTGATTTCTGGTGCCGAGCCGGCAGCGCCTGGGAGCACCCCGGCGAGAGCGGCCTGGCCCACTTCCTGGAACACATGGTGTTCAAGGGCAGCGAAAACCTGGCGGCGGGTGAGTTTGATCGGCGTGTGGAGGCGCTTGGCGGCAACACCAATGCCGCCACCGGCTTCGATGACGTGCACTACCACGTGCTGATCCCGCCGCAGGCGGCGCCGGAAGCCCTCGATCTGCTCCTGGATCTGGTGCTCCACCCCCGGCTCGAGCCAGAGGCCTTCGCCATGGAGCGCCAGGTGGTGCTCGAGGAACTGGCCCAGAGTGAGGACCAGCCCGAGGAGGTGGCCCTGCAGCGGCTGCTGGCCCAGGCCTGCCCTGGCCATCCCTATGGCCAGCCGATCCTCGGCCAGCGCCAGGCCCTGCTGTCCCACGAACCGGAGGCGATGGCCGCGTTCCACAGCCGTCTCTATGGCGGTGGTCGCTGCGTGCTGGCGATCAGCGGTGCGGTCGAGGATGGGGATCTGGCCCGCCGCATCGCCTCGGGGCCCCTGGCGTCGCTGGCGCCGGCGCCAGCGACGACGCCAGCGGCCCACCTGCAGTTGTTTCAGGGGGACGAGCGCCTGGTGTTGCCGCGCCTGGAGGCGGCCCGCTTGCTGATGGCCTGGTGGCAGCCCGCCGCCGATGATCTCGAGGGCGTGATGGGAGCCGATCTGGCGACCACGGTGCTGGCGGAGGGTCGGCGCAGTCGGCTGGTGGAACGGCTGCGGGAACAACTGCGCATCGTCGAGAGCATCGATCTCGATCTGCATGCGATGGAATGCGGCAGCCTGGCCCTGCTGGAAGCCGTCTGCGAACCGGAGGAGTTACCGGAGGTGCGCCAGGCGATCAGCCAGGTGTGGACGGAATTGATGGCCGAGGAGATCGGCGAGGCCGAATGGCAGAGGGCCCAGCGGCTGGTCGCTAACGCCTATCGTTTCGGCCTCGAGTCCGCGGGCAGTGTGGCCGGTCTGATCGGCAACAGTTCCCTCTGGGGTCGGCGCCAATCCCTGCAGCAACCGCTGGAGCTGCTACAGCGCTGGTCCCCGAAGCGATTGCGGGAGCAAGCCCTGATGCGGCTCGATCCTGACCAGGCCTACATCCTCGAGGCAGTGCCGGCATGAGCCCCAGCCAACGCACACCCCAGACTGAATCCTTCAGCCTCGCGGGAGGACTGCCGGTGAAGCTGCTGCGGCGCCGGGGGCCGGCCATCCTGTCGGCCCGCCTGGCGATTCGCGGTGGCAGCAGCGCCGATCCCGAGGGCGGCTGCGGGGCCCATCAGCTGCTGGCCGGTCTGATGACCCGGGGCTGCGGCGATCTCGATGCCGAGGCCATGGCCGATCTGGTCGAGGGGGCCGGAGCGGGCCTGCGGGCCGAGGCCCTGGAGGATGCCCTGGTGATCGGACTGAAGTGCGCCGCCGCCGATGCCGCCAGCCTGCTGCCGCTGCTGCTGTCGATGGTGCGTCAACCGCAACTCAGAGCGGACCAGCTGGACCTGGAGCGCCAGCTGAATCTGCAGACCCTGCAGCGCCAGCGGGAAGACCCCTTCCAGCTGGCCCATGACCAGTTGCGCCACAGCCTGTACGGGCATGGTCCCTACGGTCACGACCCCCTGGGAGTTGAAGCCGACCTGGAATCCCTCACGGGCAGCGATCTGGAGCCGCTGGTGTCCCAGCTGGGCAACACCGGCGCCGTGCTGGTGCTGAGCGGTGAGATCCCTGACGATCTGAGCGAACTGCTGGAGCAGGGCCTGGCGGGGCAACCCTGGCCGACGGTCCTGCCGAGCCCGGCGGCATCGGCGCCGGCGCCCCGTGCCGCCGAGGCGCCAGCACTGGCTCTGCTGGAGCAGGACACCGAACAGCTGGTGCTGATGCTGGGCTGCCCGACGGTGCCGCTCGGCCATGCCGATGCGGTGGCTCTGCGGCTGCTGCATGCCCATCTGGGTCTGGGGATGTCCTCCCGCCTGTTCGTGACCATGCGCGAGGAACGCGGCCTGGCCTACGACGTCGGTGTGCACCTGCCGGCCCGCTGCGGCGCGGCGCCCTTCGTGATGCACCTCTCGACCTCAGCCGATCGGGCCGAGGAAGCCACCGATTGCCTGTTGCAGGAATGGCAGCGGGTTGCCCAGCAACCTTTGGAGGAGGCTGAGCTGGCCCTGGCCCTGGCCAAATACCGCGGCCAGGATGCGATGGGCCGGCAGACCTGCTCCCAGATGGCCGAACGGCTGGCTCTGGTGCTCAGCCATGGTCTGCCGACCGACCACGTGGACCGCTGCCTGCAGCAGGCGGAGCAACTCAGCGCCGAAGCCATCCGCCAGGCCGCCGCCACCTGGCTCGTCCAGCCGTCCCTGAGCCTGGTGGGACCGGCACCGGCCCTGGCCGCCGCCACCAGGGCCTGGCAGGCCCATCCGCTCAGCCGGCAGCCCTAAAGATCGGCGCCGATCGGGCGCAGATCCCGGGCCGCGATCAGAAAGGTGCCGCGGCGAAACCGGACCGCCAGCTGACCCATCGCCCGGACTTCCACCACCTGGCCCTGTTCGCCGCCATCGACCAGATCCGGCGGCCGCAGCATCGGCATCGGATCGGCACTCTTGAGAAAAGTGAGCTGACCCGCCAGAACCACGCGATCGCCAAGCTCGAACACGGGCGTGGCGGGCGTCGGTGCGGGCTCCGCAGGCTCCGGGAGGGTGGGCTCGTTGCTGTCGCTGGGCAAACCGACGCTGGCCAAGGCACCTGCCCCCCTTCTCAGCTGAACCTAGCTGCAGCAGGATGGACGAGCGCCTGAGATCAATTCGTTGCGAGCCCTAGCCACCTGGAGCGGCGCCATCGCCGGTTTGCTGCTGATCGTGGTGGGAGGCCTGGTGCCGTCGGCCTTCCCCATCCATGACGCCGCGGGATGGAGCCTCAGACCCCTGGGCATCACCCTGCAGGTGCCGGCCCTGCTGCTCACGGCCCTGGTGGCAGGCCCCCGCAGCGCCCTGCTGGCGGCCGTCGCCTACCTGAGTGTGGGCCTGTTCCAGCTGCCGGTCTTCCATGAGGGCGGAGGCGTCGGCTACCTGCTGGATCCAGGCTTTGGCTATCTGGCTGGTTTCGTGCCCGCCGCCTGGGTCAGCGGCCGCCTGGCGCGCCAGCCCGAAATGGGCGATCCGCTCAGCCTGGCCGTGGTGGCTGGTCTCGGGCTGCTCGTGATCCAGCTCTGCGGACTCACCAATCTGCTGGTCGGCGCCGTGATGGGTCGCTGGGGCGATGGCGTGCTGCCCCTGGTGATCGGCTACAGCCTCGCCCTGCTGCCGCAGTTGCTGCTCTGCTGCGCCGTGGCGGTGCTCGCCTGGCTGCTGCGTCGCATCCTGCTGATCGAATCGTGAGACGGCACCCCGATGGGCGCCCGATCAAGGATTGGCGCCTGACTGCCTGGCTCCTTGCCGCTGCCGTGGTGGCGCTCGACCAGCTCAGCAAAGCCTGGGCTCTCCACCAGCTCGCCCCTGGTCAGACCTTGCCCTGGCTGCCGGGACTGCTGCAGTTGCAGCGGGTCGGCAACACCGGAGCCGCCTTCAGCCTGCTGAGCGGCAACAGCGCCGGCCTCGGGCTGATCAGCGCCCTGGTGACACTGCTGGCCGCTGCCTGGCTGCTGTGGCAGCCGCCGCCGCGGCTGTGGTTGGCGCTGGCGGTGGCCTTCCTGCTGGCGGGGGCCCTGGGCAACGGCCTCGATCGCTGGCGGCTGGGCTCCGTGGTGGATTTCCTGGAGTTCATGCCGATCCGTTTTCCGATCTTCAACATCGCCGATGTGGCCATCAACCTGGCGGTGGCCTGCTTCGCCATCGACTGGCTGCGAAGTGGCAGGCACCTCGATGGCTGAAGCTCAGCTGGAGATCCAGCTTCCCGGCCAGCCGAGCCAACGCCAGACCCTGGTGGGGGGGTGTTACCGGCTCGGGCGCGATGGCAGCTCCGAGATCGTCATCGACCACGCCGCCGTCAGTCGCCGCCATGCGCTGCTGGAGCAGCGCGGCGGCCGCTGGCTGCTGCTGGATCAGGCGTCCACCAACGGTCTCTGGTGGCGTGGCCGACGCATCCAGGAGTTGTTGTTGCGGGATGGCGACCGGGTGCGATTCGGCCCCAGCCATCTGGCGGATCTACCCGAGATTCACTTCCACGGGACGACCGTCACACCCTGGCGGACTGTGGCTCTGGCGGGCGTTCTGATGCTGGCGGGGATCTTCGGCGGCGGCCTGCTGCTGCTGCTGCTCTCGCTGCTGCAGAGCCCCATTCACGGCGGCCTCGCCACGGTGCGTGGCCCCCTGGTGCTCTACGACCGGGACAGCCGGCCGATCGCCTCCGTGGATGACCAACAGCACCACGAGCTCTGGCACCTGGGGCAGTACCCCAGGGTGTTGATCGATGCCCTGTTGGCCAGTGAGGACACCCGCTTCTGGTGGCATCCGGGAATCGATCCCATCGGCACCGGCCGCGCCCTGCTCGCCAACCTGCTGGGCGGCCGGGTGCTGGAAGGGGGCAGCACCCTGACCCAGCAGCTGGCCCGCAGCCTCTATCCAGAGCAGGTGGGTCAGGGCGAAACCCTGGCTCGCAAATGGCGGGAGCTGCTGATGGCGCTGCAACTGGAGGCGCGCTTCAGCAAACAGGAGCTGATGTTGAGTTATCTGAATCGGGTCTTTCTCGGCAGCGGCTGGGGTTTTGAAGATGCCTCCCGCCATCTGTTCGGCAAACCCGCCGCCCGGCTGGACCTCGATGAAGCCGCGTTGCTGGTCGGTCTGCTGCCTTCCCCCAATGGCTACGACCCCTGCTTCGACCCGCAGGCGGCCCTGGCGGCCCGCAACCAGGTGCTTGCCAAGATGGCCGATTCCGGTCGGATCAGTGCGGACACGGCCCGCTCGGCCCGACGCCAACCGATCCAGCTGGCCACGCAGGCCTGCCGCTCCCGAGCGCGCCTGGCCGCACCCTTCTACACCGATCAGGTGCGGCGCGATCTCGAGAATCTGGTGGGGGTTGACGTGGCCGCCGAGGGCAATTTCCTGATCGACACCCACCTCGATCCCTCCCTGCAGGAGCTGGTCGAGCGGTTGTTACGCCAACACATCGATGCCAGTCGCTCCCTGGGGGTGAGCCAGGGAGCCGTGGTGGTGCTCGACAGCCGCAATGGCGGCATCCTGGCGATCGCCGGTGGCCGGGACTATCACCAGAGCCAGTTCAACCGGGCCACCATGGCCCTGCGCCAACCGGGCAGCACCTTCAAGCTGGTGCCCTACCTGCTGGCCCTCGAACGGGGCAGCAAGCCGAGCGATGTGGTGGACTGCGGCCCGCTGGAATGGCGGGGCCAGCGGTTCAGCAGTGGCTGTGGCGGCAAGCTCAGCCTGCGCCAGGCCCTGGCGATCAGCAGCAACACGGCCGCCCTGCGGATCGCCCGCCAGGTGGGATTGGAAGCCATTGTTCAGAAAGCCCGCGATCTGGGCATCAGCTCACCGCTCAACCCGGTACCGGGACTGGCCCTGGGCCAGAGCGAAGTCACCCTGCTGGAGCTCACCGCCGCCTATGGCGCCATCGCCGATAACGGCATCTGGCATGCCCCCAGCACGATCCGCAAACTCACCGATGCCGAGATCTGCCCCCGGACGCTCAAGGGCAACTGCCACAGCTCCGCCAGGACAGGCGCCCCGGCGGCGACGCCAGCAGCCCAACCCGCCCTGCGCAGCATCGCTGCCGCCGGCAGGCGCGTCACCAGCCCGACCAGCGCCAAGACCATGCGCAGCCTGCTGGAGTCGGTGGTGAGCAGCGGAACGGGCACGGCGGCCTACGTCGGTGGTGGCGCCGGCGGCAAAACCGGCACCACCAATGAGGGCCGCGATCTCTGGTTCATCGGCTTCCTGCCCCAACGGCACTGGGTGATGGGCATCTGGCTCGGCAATGACAACAATGCCCCGACCCATGCCAGCAGCGCCCTGGCCGCCAGCCTCTGGGGGGAGATCGTGCGCTCCTCGAGCCCAACGCCCTGATGCTGCCCCGTCGCCTCTGGCTCTGGATCGGCCTGGGACTGCTGCTGTTGCTGGTGGCGGGCCTGGTGCTGCAGGCGGTGAACCAGCTGATCTGGCAGCTGAGCTACTGGCTGCCGGGCTGGTTGATCGGGCCGTTGCTGCTGCTGCTGCTGGGTGTGCTGCTGCTGGCTGTGATCCAGTTCGGCTGGCCCTGGTGGCAGGCCATGGCCCGAAAGGGCCCTGGCGGCAGAGCCGCCCAGGTGCCCCACAAGCCCTCCAGCAGCAAACGGGAGGCGGCCGAACGCAACCTGGCTTCGATCGATCGCACCCTGGAACGGATCCGCGATCAGGTGGAGCGCCAGGCCCTGCAGCAGGAGCGCCAGCGGATGCAGCAGGAACTGGAGCGGGGCGATCTGGTGATCACGCTGTTCGGCAGCGGCTCCACCGGCAAGACATCCCTGATCCGGGCCCTGCTCAAGGAGCTGGTGGGCGAGGTGGGAGCCCCGATGGGCTCGACCACCGAATCAGCCCGTTACCGGCTGCGGCTGAAGCAGCTGGCCCGGGCCGTGATTCTCGAAGACACCCCCGGCATCCTGGAAGCCGGCGGAGCCGGGCGGGAGCGGGAACGCCTGGCCCGCCGTCAGGCCGTCCAGGCCGATCTGCTGCTGCTGGTGGTGGATGGCGATCTGCGGGCGAGCGAGCTGGAGGTGTTCGATGTGCTGGCCAGTCTCGGCAAACGGCTGCTGCTGGTGCTCAACAAGTGCGATCTGCGCGGTGAGCAGGAGGAGCAACGGCTGCTGGCCCTGCTGCGCCGGCGTTGTTCGGGCCGCATCGCCGCTGAGGATGTGATCGCCGCCAGTGCCTCCCCCCAGAGCGTGCCGATGCCGGGCGGTAAGCCCCGTCAACCGCTGCCGGAGGTGGAGGCGCTGTTGCGTCGCATGGCCGCCGTGCTGCAGGCCGATGGCGAGGAGCTGATCGCCGACAACCTGCTGCTGCAATGCCGCCAGCTGGGGGAGACGAGCCGGGCCCTGCTCGACGCTCAGCGCCGCCGGGACGGGGAGGCGATCGTCGATCGCTACGTCTGGATCGGCGCCGGCGTGGTGGCCCTGACACCGCTGCCCGGGGTCGACCTGCTGGGTGCTGCAGCGGTGAATGCCCAGATGGTGATGGAGATCGGCAAGATCTATGGCATCAGCCTCAGCCGTGCCTCGGCCCAGGATCTGGCCCTCTCCGTCGGCCGCACCCTGGCCGGCCTGGGCCTGGTGAAGGGGGGCGTGGCCCTGATCAACAGCGTCATGAGCCTCAGCCTGCCTGCCCTGGTGGTGAGCCGGGGGATTCAGGCGGTGAGTGCCGCCTGGCTGACCCGGGTGGCCGGGCGCAGCTTTCTGGTCTATTTCCAGCAGGACCAGGACTGGGGCGATGGCGGGCTGCAGTCCGTGTTGCAACGGGAATACGACCTCAACCGCCGCGAAGATGTGCTCAGGAATTTCCTCAAAACCGCCGTCAACCGGGTGGTGGAACCGCTGCAGCGCCGCCAGGTGCGCTTGCCGCCCCGTCCATCTGGACGTAGCCGAGGGCCTCAGGCGGAGGGGGACGCAACGGACCGCGACTATCGAGAACCGTGATCAGCAGCAGATAGAGCACACCGATCAGGATCGAGATCGCCCCGGTGACGATCGCCACCCAGCGGGAGCTGGCCTTGACCTGGCCGGCCGGCGGTTGCGGCCTGGGACGCTGCTGGTCCTGCGCGTCAGGGAGGTCAACCATGGGGCAGGTTCTCCTGGACGATGCGGGCCAGACGCTCGAGATGGCTGGTCTGGGTGTGGGGATTGCCCAGCACAGCCTTGAGATGATGATGACCCTGATACCAGGGCCTCGACAGCATCAGCTGCTCCGCCAACAGGGCCTGGCGGGTGCGGCTGGACCAGTCCTCAGCGCCCTGTGGATCAAGCCCCCGGGGCCGGAAGGCCAACAGATGCAAAGGACCGCCCAGCAGCTCCAGGCGGGGATCGACGGCCAGCAGGGACGCCAGCTGTCGCCGCCGCTGAATCGCCCCGTCCACCAGCGCGGCGATGCCGGCCAGACCCAACTGGCGCAGACCGAGCCAGAGCTTGAGAATTTCAGCCGGCCGGCTGCCCTGCAGACCGGACTCACCGCCGTGGCTGGCACCCCAGCTGGGCTCCATGTAGGGAAGGCCGGTGGCAAAGGCCGCCTGCAACAGCGCCGGCTCGGCCAGTAACAGCAGCGAGGAGGTCTTGGTGATGCCGAGCAGCTTCTGGGGATTGACCGTGATCGAATCGGCCAGTTCCAGGCCCAGCAGCCGCTGGCGCTGCAGAGGAACCAGGGCGAAGACGGCGCCGATCGCCCCATCGACATGCAACCAGTGGCCGTGGCGGCGGCAGAGGGCGGCGATGGCCGTCAGGGGATCGATGGCCCCGCGCACCGTGGTGCCGGCCGTGGCCACCACCGCCAGCACCGGGATGCCCGCCGCGGCGAGCTGGTCGAGGCGCTCCGCCAGGGCAGCGGCCTCCAGCTGGCCCTGAGCATCCACCGGCAGGCGGATCAATGCTTCGGCAGGAAGACCCATCACCGCCATCGCCTTGTCAAAGGAGACATGGGCATCGGCGCTACAGAGCACCACCGCATCGGCGCGGCAGCCGAGGCCGCGACTGCGGCGCGCGGTGACCAGGGCCATCAGGTTGCTGAGGGAGCCGCCGCTGGCCGCCACGCCACCGGCCTGATCGCCCAGGCCGAACTGCTGGGCCAGCCAGGAGCAGAGGCTGCGCTCCAGGCGCGTGAGGCTGGGCGAGAGCTCCTCAGCCAGCAGGTTGTTGTTGAGACCGGCGCAGATCAGATCGGCGGCGATCGAGGCCGCCAGGGGAGGCGGATCGAGATGGGCGAGCGCGCCGGGATGGTTGGGGTTGAAGGCTCCCTCCATCACCAGCTGCAGATCCGCCAGCAAGCGCTCCGCTGGCAGACCATCGAACTCCGGCTCCACCGCCGGAAGCACACTCAGGGCCGGCAGAGGAGATCCCGATTCGGCCTGGCCGAGCCACTGGCAGAGCAGGCTGGAGGCCTGATGCAGAAACCGCTCCAACTGGGGATCGAGACCAGCTGGAGCGGCAAAATTGCTGAGCTCAGTCAAGCTGCTGAGTTCGGCGGCCCCGGTGAGGGCGGGCGCCAGAGGAAACCGCTGAACTGAGGGCGCGCTGGCCAACGGGGATGGTCGCTGTGGGGGGCATTCTGCCCCGTGCCCTGCCGCCTGGGGCTACAAGGGAGCCATGGAGCAGCGCCTGCAGGATGAATTCTGGATGGAGCGCCTGCTGCGCCAGGCGGGGCGCGTCGGGGAGCAGGGGGAGATCCCCGTGGCGGCGGTGATTCTCGATCGCCAGGGCCATTGCCTCGGTTGGGGCAGCAACCGCCGCCATCGCCATCAGGATCCCCTCGGTCACGCCGAACTGGTGGCGTTGCGCCAGGCGGCGGCCCTGCGGGGTGACTGGCGCTTCAACGATTGCAGCCTGCTGGTCAGCCTCGAACCCTGCCCGATGTGCGCCGGTGCCCTGATTCAGGCACGCGTCGGGCGGGTGGTGTTCGGCGCCGCTGATGCCAAGCGCGGCGCCCTGGGCGGCTGCCTCAACCTGGCCGCCGATCCCAGCGCCCACCACCGCATGGAGATCCTGGGGGGCGTGCGGGGACCGGAGGCCCAGCAGCAGCTCAGCGACTGGTTTAGACGCCGCCGCGCTCAGGGGTGAACGACCGGAAGGTGGGGCCCCACGCATGGTGGAGCCGCACGATGGCCGCCGGCAGCTTCAGCCGACGGCCACCATGGCCGGGGAGCTGGGCAGGAAAGCGGGCAGCTCCTCCTCCAGCAGGGTCAGCAGGCGATCGACGTTCTCCGGGGTGCTGTTGTAACCCATCAGGCCGATGCGCCAGACCTTGCCGGCCAGGGCACCGAGGCCGCCACCGACTTCAATGCCATGGGTGTCGAGCAGATAGCGGCTGAACGCCTTGCCATCCACACCCTCGGGGATGCGCACGGTGGTGAGGGTGGGCAGACGCAGCTCGAGCGGCACATGCAGGGTGAGGCCCAGGCGCTCCAGACCGGCCCAGAGCCGCTCGGCGTTGCGGCGATGGCGGGCCCAGGCGATATCAAGGCCTTCTTCGGCCAGCAGCCGCAACGCCTCGCGCATGCCGAAGTTCATGTTCACCGGGGCGGTGTGGTGATACACCCGGTCGCTGCCCCAGTACTGGTTGAGCAGGGAGACATCGAGGTACCAGTTGGGCACCTTGCCGCTGCGGGCTGCCAGCTTGGCCTCCGCCCTCGGGCCCATGGTGAAGGGGCCAAGCCCTGGAGGGCAGCTGAGTCCTTTCTGGCTGCAGCTGTAGGCCAGATCCACCTTCCACTCATCCAGCAGCAGGGGCACGGCGCCCAGGGAGGTGACGGTATCGAGCAGCAGCAGGCAATCGTGCTGGCGACAGAGCTCACCGATGCCCTCCATCGGCTGGCACACCCCCGTGGAGGTTTCGGCATGGACCATCGCCAGGATGGCCGGCTTGTGGGTGATCAGCGCCTGCTCCAGCTCCTCGAGGCTGAAGGCTTCACCCCAGGGCCGCTCGATGCTGACCACCTCGGCCCGGTAGCGACCGGCCATGTCCACCAGGCGCAGCCCGAAATATCCCATCACCGCCACCAGCACCTTGTCGCCCGGTTCGATGGTGTTGGCCAGGGTGGCCTCCATGGCGGCGCTGCCGGTGCCGCTCATCGGAATCGTCAGCCGATTGTCGGTTTGCCAGGCGTAGCGCAACAGCTCCTGCACCTCGCCCATCAACTCGATGTAGAGGGGGTCGAGATGGCCGATCGGGGGCCGGGCCAGGGCCTCGAGCACCTTGGGATGGGCATTGGAGGGACCTGGGCCGAGCAGCAGACGTTCAGGGGTTGCAATCGGATCGAGCTGGAGCCGATGGCTGGAATCGATGGGAGGCTGCACGGAAAGGACCAAGACCGGAGCGGCGGTGGACGGGTGGGCTGAGATTAGGGAACGGCGGACCCCGATCGCTGCTCGTAGCGGCTGAATGCAACGGCCCCAGTTCCGAGAGGGCTGCAGAGCCGGGATCGGCGCAAAACCGGACCAGCGGCGGGAGTGCGACGGCGATCCGGATGGGGACGGGCAAACGCTGCGGTTGTCACACCCCAGTCATGCAAGGGCGACACAATCCTCCAGCGAAGGGAGAGTCAAACAAGGCGCTGTGATCAATTACCGAGAGACGGCGGGCGGATCAACGGGAGGCTGATCGGCAATCGGAACGCTTGCTCTGCGCTCAGCGGCAGCGCACATTGCTGGTGGACAGGCCGCGCACCAGGTGATCGAAGGGCACCCGCACCACGGCGTCGGCACCGGCCACACCCGCCTCGGCCAGCATCGCGCTGACCACTTCACCCAGCAGGGCGATGCCGCGCACCGTCGGACCGGTGGGCACGCCGAGACTCTTGTAGGTGTCGTCGAGACCGTTGAGCACCCGTTCGTCGAGGATGGTCAGGTCGTCGGCAATCAACGCGTAGCTGGCGTACCGCAGAAAATAATCCATGTCGCGCAGGCAGGCCGCCAGGCGACGGGTGGTGTAGGCATTGCCACCGGGCAGGATCAGCTCAGGATCTTCCAGCCAGAGACGCTGGGACGCCTCCCGCACGATCGTGGCCGCTTCGCGGTTGATCAGCTCCACCGCCGCCAGCCGAATCGTGGACTGGGCGTAAAAGACATCGATACGATCGATGGCCGCCCGATCGAAATAGCGGCCCAGCTGGTCGTAACGGCCGATCAGGCCACTGATGGCATCACGCATGGTCGGATGAAATCGACGCACCTGCAGCGGAAGCTAGCACTTGCAAACCGCCAGATTCCTTTGCCCAGCGTGGATCTGGGCAAGTTGACAGAAACGGTTACGCAGCCTTTGAGCGCCAGTCCCGCAGCGGCGATCCGACACCAACCGACCATCTAGTTACAACCGATACAAAAGCGCATCGGTATCACTCCGTACCTTCCAGCCTGCCGTCCCTGGGGCGGCGATCCCAAGATTCTCACCGTGCCATGGCCAAATCTGCCCAGGACGTTCTTCGTCAGATCAAGGACGAAGGCATCGAGCTGATCGACCTGAAGTTCGTTGATCTCCATGGCAAGTGGCAGCACCTGACGGTGTGCAATGACCTGATTGATGAAGCGTCCTTCAGTGAAGGCGTGGCCTTCGATGGCTCCTCGATCCGCGGCTGGAAGGCGATCAACGAGTCGGACATGGCGATGGTTCCCGATCCGAACACCGCCTGGATTGATCCCTTTTACAGCCACAAGACCCTGAGCCTGATCTGCTCGATCCAGGAACCGCGCAGCGGCAAGCCCTACGGCCGCTGCCCCCGGGCCCTGGCCCAGAAGGCGCTGGAGTATCTCGGCTCCACTGGTCTGGCCGACACCGCCTTCTTCGGCCCCGAACCCGAGTTCTTCATCTTCGATGATGTCCGCTACAAAAGTGGTAACGGCTCCAGTTTCTACAGTGTCGACTCGATCGAGGCTGCCTGGAACACCGACCGGACAGAAGAAGGCGGCAACCTCGCCTATAAGATATTACTCAAAGAGGGCTATTTCCCTGTAGCTCCCAATGACACCATGCAGGACATCCGCAGTGAGATGCTGCTGACCATGGCCGCTCTGGGTGTACCGATTGAAAAGCAACATCATGAAGTGGCTACGGCTCAGCATGAGCTGGGTATCAAGTTCGCCGAACTGATCAGCGCCGCCGACAACGTGATGATCTACAAATACGTGGTTCGCAATATCGCCAAAAAATATGGCAAGACGGCCACCTTCATGCCCAAGCCGGTGTTCGCTGACAACGGCAGCGGCATGCACGTGCATCAGAGCCTCTGGAAAGGCGGTCAGCCTCTGTTCTTCGGCGAAGGCACCTACGCCAATCTCTCCCAGACCGCCCGCTGGTACATCGGTGGACTGCTCAAGCACGCCCCCAGCTTCCTGGCCTTCACCAACCCGACCACCAACAGCTACAAGCGCCTGGTGCCCGGTTTCGAGGCTCCGGTGAACCTGGTGTACTCCCAGGGCAACCGCTCAGCGGCGGTGCGCATCCCGCTCACCGGCCCCAGCCCCAAGGCCAAACGCCTGGAGTTCCGCTCCGGCGACGCTCTCGCCAACCCCTACATCGCCTTCTCCGCCATGCTGATGGCCGGCATCGATGGCATCAAGAACCAGATCGATCCCGGTGATGGCACCGATGTCGACCTCTTTGAGCTCTCGGCGGAGGAACTCTCGAAGATCTCCACCGTTCCCGCCTCCCTCAATGGTGCCCTTGAAGCCCTGGACAGCGACAAGGATTACCTGCTGGCCGGTGGTGTCTTCAGCGAAGACTTCATCAACAACTGGATTGCTCTCAAATACGAGGAAGTCCAGCAGCTGCGCCAGCGGCCCCATCCCCACGAGTTCGTGATGTACTACGACGCCTGATTCCAGGACGTTGCGGGCTGATTTCAGGGCCCCGGCTGACGCCGGGGCTTTCTTGCTGACCTGCTGGACCCGTTGCTGGCCTGCTCGAGCGGCCGTTGCGGGCGCGCCCTCGGTTGGCGTTTGAACCTGTTGGAATGGCGACATCCGATCCCCCATCCCGCTTCCGTGTCCGAAACGCTCACCAAGCTGGCCTACCGGACCATGCAGCAAGGCAAGAGCCTTGTCGGCTTGGCCCACAAGGAAGCCAGCACCCGCCTGATGGGGCTGCTGGCGCCGGATGGCACCCCGAAAACCGAGCCGCTGCCGGCCGAACTGCTCGAACAGCTGCGCCAGTCGATGGAACGACTGATCGAACTGGACTGGCAGGAGGCCGAGCAGGGCCTCTATCCCACCTCCCTGCTGTTCGATGCTCCCTGGCTGGACTGGGCCAGGCGCTATCCCTTGCTGTGGCTGGATTTACCGCTCACCTGGCGGCGGCGGCAGGAGCGCAATGTGCGCGATCTCCCCAGGGATGTGAACCGCGAGGCCTTCCCGGACTATTACCTCCAGAACTTCCACCACCAGACCGACGGCTACCTCAGCGATCATTCCGCCGCCCTCTACGACCTGGGGGTGGAGATCCTCTTCAACGGCAGCGCCGAGCCGATGCGCCGGCGCATCCTCAGGCCCCTGCGGCGGGGTCTGGAGGCCTTCGCCCAGCGGCCGGCCAGTTCCGTGCGGGTGCTGGATGTGGCCACCGGCACCGGCCGAACCCTGCGTCAACTGCGCGGCGCCCTGCCCCACGCCCAGCTGGTGGGCCTCGATCTCTCCAGCGCCTACCTGCGCCAGGCCAATCGCTGGCTCTCCCAGCTCAGTGGCGAGCTGCCCCAGCTGGTCCAGGGCAACGGCGAAGCCATGCCGTTCGCCGATGGCTGCTTCCAGGCCGTGAGTTGCGTGTTCCTGCTGCATGAGCTGCCGGCCCAGGCGCGCCAGAACGTGATCAACGACGCCTTCCGCCTGCTTGAACCCGGGGGCGTGCTGGTGCTGGCCGATTCAGTGCAACTGCAGGATTCACCCGAGTTCAGGCTGGTGATGGACAACTTTCGCCGCATCTTCCACGAGCCGTATTACCGCGACTACCTCAGTGACTCGATCGAAGCGAGGCTGGAGCAGGCGGGGTTTGGGGCGGTTGCCGCCGAATCCCATTTCATGACCAGGATCTGGACGGCCCGCAAACCGCTCTAGCGCTGCAACAGCCAGGCCAGGATCAATCCCAGCCCCCCCCAGCGCAGCCCCTGCCAGAAGCGTTCACCGCCCCGGCGGCTCGAGCGCAATCCCTCGGGCAGGGGGTCCAGCAGTCGCTGGGCCAGGGCCAGGCGTTGCCGCCGGCGCCGCATCAGCGCCCCGCTGGGCTCCGGCGGCGGCTGGCGCAGGCTGAGGCTGAGCACGGCAGCAAGGTGATGCAACACCCCGGGCGGCGTCAAGCCGGAGCGCCAGCGGCGGCTGGCGGATCTCTGGGCAGGGCGGATCATGGCGACGCTCTCAGCAGGGGACCCGAAGCAAGCCACCCATGGGGGCCAGGATGGTGTTCAACTGCCGTCCGTATCCAGTGGTGAGTCCATTGTCCCAGCCCAGACCCACCAGCGGGGCGGATCGGCAGCAGTGGCCCGAGGGGGCTCTGGAGCTGGCCCAGGAGCTGCAGAGGCAGCTGGTGATTCATGATCGCGATTGGCATGCTCTGAAATCCCAGCGCTGCCGGCGGGCCAGCGAACAGATCGCCGCCGCACTGGTTCTGCTGCTGAGTGCCGACCAGCCGGCTGATCGCACCATGAACGTCGCCCGCACGGACGCCGTCGCACTGCTGGAGCATGCGATCGGCTGGTTGAAGGCCGAAATCAGTGATCCGGGCTGCCCCAGCCACGGGCACTGAACCGGGCCAGGGGCGATCGCTCCGGCCGGCGCACGGCCAGCTGCAGACGATTGCCGCGGGGGCTCCAGCGCACGTCGTCGAAACAGTGGTGAATCAGAAACAGGCCGCGTCCGGCCAGGGCATCCACGGCTTCAGGCAAGGCGTGCAGCCGCGAGCACTTCGGCAACCCAGGCCCCTCATCCTGGATCTGCCACACCAACCAACGGGGCGTGACGATCAGCCGCACCCGCAGGCACTTGCCCGGATCACAGCCATTGCCATGGCGCACAGCATTGACCAGGGCCTCATGCAACCCCAGCTGCACTTCAGCCAGACGGGCGGCACAGTCGACAGGTTCCAGCAGGATTTCAACCAGAGGAGCCAACTGCAGCGTTGACGGCGTGATGAAATCGGCCCAGCGCAATGGCATCTGCGGAGTTGGCCTGCACAGATCTGCAGAACCATTTTCTGACCCTAGCCCGATGGACGGACTGAGGCCACAAGGCTGCGTTGCAGGATCGCCGGATGGTGGAGCAGGGCATCCATCAGCCGCACGCCCCGCAACTGATTGACCAGGGGCATGTGACCGTCGGGAGCCTCCAATGACCAGGTGAAGGAACCGGGATAGCGGGTCCAGCGGCCATCCTGTTTCCAGCCCAGACGGGGCCAGAGCAGCTGCCACTGGCCGTTGCAGGCCTGCAGCAGCCGGCCCTGCACCGAAAAGCCGAAACGACCGCGGGAATAACAGACCCAGAGCCGATCGAGTGACTCCAGATCGACTGTGGGGATCGTCGCGACTTCGCTGTAGAACACATAGCCGCGCTGTTCGGCTCCCGGGCCGGCCAATTGGCGCAACAGCGTGCTGGTGAGTCGATCGGCGTCCTCGAACTGCTGCTGCATCAGATGCTGCTGCAGGGGGGTGTAATCGAGGCCGGCGGCACTGCCCACCGCCAGCCAGCCAGCCGGATGGCGGGCCAGGAAGTCGTCCGCCTGGCCCGACGCCAGCAGCAGCTGCACCAGCAGACCCGCCGCCCAGTCGTCGCCGGTGGCATCGAGGCGATCGAGCTGATCAGGAATCAGGGGCAGCAACTCCCCACGCCGTTGCTCGATCTGCACCAACAGGCTGCGACGCTGGCGCGGCGAGCCGGAAAGAAAGCGTTCGAGCAGCTGATCGGCGCGGGCGGTACTGGTGACCGGAGGACCGGAGAGCATGGAGAACGGTCTGCCGAAGGGACATGCGGCCGGGGGCCGTCGGCTGGCTCCACTATGTCAGGGAGCACAGAATCCGCCCGCAGCCAGGTGCGCGGGTCAGGCGCCGTGGACCTGCCTAGGATCCCGTTTTCGCCAAAGGTCATGGGCGCCGCCATTCAGTTCTTTCGGGGCGTGGACGAATTGGTCGTGCCCGACATCCGGCTCACCCGCTCCCGCGATGGCCGCACCGGCCAGGCCCTGTTCGTGTTCGAGGAGCCGGTGGCCCTGGCGCCGGAAACCATGGGCGACATCACCGGCATGTTCCTGGTCGACGAAGAGGGGGAACTGGTGACCCGCGAGGTCAAGGCCCGCTTCGTCAATGGCAAGGCCTTTGCTCTGGAGGCCACCTACACCTGGAAAACCACCGCCGATTTCGAGCGGTTCATGCGCTTTGCCCAGCGCTACGCCGACGGCCATGACCTCGGCTTCGCCGGCAAGGACGACGAAGCTCCGACTGAAGAGGGAGAAGCGGAGGCTTGAAATTCGAGCAGTGGCTGGGGCTGATCGGTCTGACGGCAGCGCTGGCGCTGCTGTGGAGCCTGCGGCACGCCGTGCTGCTGATTTTCGCCGCGGTGGTGTTGGCCATGGCCCTGTGCACTTTGGTGGGGGCCGTACGCCGGCGTTCGGGCCTGCCGCGGCTGACGGCCCTGCTGCTGAGCCTGTTGGGATTGGTGCTGGTGCTGGTGGTGGCCGGCGCCGTGATCGTGCCGCCGTTCGTCGAGCAGTTCAGCCAGCTGATCGAGAAGCTGCCCCAGGCGGCCAGCCTGCTGCTCTCCATGCTGCAGCAAGGGCTGGAGCGGGCCTCGACCATGATCTATGGCAGCTCAGATCGCAGCCTCGGCTGGCTGAGTGACAGCTTCGGCGCCTCGACGGAGCCCAGCGGAGGCCTGGCCTCGAGCCTCGGTGACGGGCTGTTGAAGCTGGTGGGCTTTGCCGGCAATGTCGGCACCGGTTTGTTGCAGACCCTGTTTGTGGTCGCTGTCGCCCTGATGGTGGCGGCCCAGCCGGAGGCCTATCGGGAGGTGCTGCTGCTGCTGGCTCCCTCCTTCTACCGCCGCCGGCTGCGGCAGGCGTTGTTGCACTGCGGCAACGCCCTCAGTGCCTGGATGGTCGGCGTGCTGATCAGCTCCTTGTGCGTCGGCAGCCTGGCCGCCATCGGCCTGTCGCTGCTGGGAGTGAAGCTGGTGGCCGCCAATGCGGTGCTGGCCGGCCTGCTCAACATCATCCCGAATGTGGGGCCCACGCTCAGCACCCTGTTCCCGATGTCGGTGGCCCTGTTGGAGGAGCCCTGGAAGGCGCTGGCCGTCCTGGCGCTCTACGTGGTGGTTCAGAACCTTGAGAGCTATGTGATCACCCCCTCAGTGATGCACCACCAGCTCAAACTGCTGCCGGGCTTCACGCTCATGGCCCAGCTGCTGTTCACCGTGGTGTTCGGCCCCCTGGGGCTGCTGCTGGCTCTGCCTCTGGCGGTCTGCCTGCAGGTGCTGGTGCGGGAGCTGCTGATTCGCGACATTCTCGATCCCTGGAAGCTGCAGCGGTGGAGCCGATGAAAGCCCGTACCCTGCTGGGGGCCATGGCCCTGGTGGTGCTCTCCCTGCTGGTCTGGGAGCTGCGCTGGGTGCTGCTGGTGCTCTTCGGTGCCGTGGTGCTGGCGGTAGCCCTGGATGTGCCGATCAGTCTGTTGCGCCGCCTTTTGCCGCTGAACCGACCCGCGGCCCTGGCCGTCGTGCTGGTGGTGCTGGTGCTGGTGGGCTGGCAGATCAGCAACCTGTTGCTGCCCGAGGTGATTCAGCAGATTCAACAGCTGATCCAGTTGTTTCCGGTGCTGACCCACCGCCTGGCGTCCCTCGTCAGCCAGGTGCCCTGGCTGCACGAACTGGAGCGCCAACTCACCTCCGGTACCTACTGGGAGCGCCTGCAGCCGCTCGGTGCCCAGGTGCTGGGAGTGGCAGGGGGCGCGGCCAACACCAGCATCCAGGTGCTGCTGATGGCCCTGCTGGCGATCCTGATGGCCCTTGATCCGCGCAGCCATCAGCGACTGGTGGTGGCGGCGACACCGGCCTTCTACCGCGCTCGCATGGCCACCCTGCTGAGTGAATGTCGCGAGGCGCTGGGCGGCTGGCTGGCGGGCATGACGCTGTCCTGCGTCGTGGTCTTCCTGACCACCTGGGCGGGCCTTGCGCTGCTGGGGTTGCCCCTGGCCCTGCTCAGTGGCCTGGTCTGCGGGCTGCTCACCTTTGTGCCCACGATTGGCCCGAGCGCCGCCACCCTGCTGCCGCTTGCGGTCGCCTTGCTGCTGGCGTCGCCGGTCAAGGTGCTGCAGGTGCTGGTGCTGCGCCTGGTGCTTCAGAACGCGGAGGCCTTCCTGCTGACGCCGGTGCTGTTGAAGCGCACCGTCAACCTGTTGCCCACGGTGGCCTTGATGTCCCAGTTATGCCTGGGGGCCCTGCTGGGCCTTCCGGGTCTGCTGCTGGCGCTGCCTCTGGTGGTGGTGCTACAGGTGCTCTGCGAGGAGGTGCTGGTGCGCGACATCATGGATCGCTGGGACGGGCGCTGAAATCGCGCCCTACTGGGGGGACTTCACCCTGCCGTAATGGCGCCATAGCGAAGGCTGGGCCAGCAGCACCACCACCGCCAGGGGATGGCTGCGAATGGCGGTGACCAGGGTGGTGACGGTGAAGTGATCGAACAGCAGCTGCAGTTCAATGCCCAGATCGCCCAGGGCCAGCAGCAACAGCAGCGGCGGCAACAGCGACCAGCTGCGCTGACGTCTGGGTGATTCAGGGTTCATCGGCGCGAGAGCACGGGCAACAGGGTGGGAGCCAGGCCGATGCTGGACCAACTGCCGACGGCGATGCCGACGATCAGGGCGACTGCGAACCAGAACAGACTGCTGCCGCCAAAAAACAGCAGACCCATCAGAGGCAGAAGCGTGGTGAGAGAGGTATAAATAGAGCGCGTGAGGGTGGCGTCAACAGCCACATCCACCTGATCGATCAGAGGCAGATCTGCCAGGAGTTTGCGCTGTTCGCGGATGCGATCGTAGATCACCACCGTATCGGTGACAGAATAACCAGCTACGGTGATCAAGGAAACGGCAAAGAGAGAATCGACTTCAATTCCCTGCAGCAGACCCAGCCAGGCGAAGACGCCACAGGTGATCAGCACATCGTGAGCGAGGCAAAGCAGGGCCAGGAAAGCGAAAACGCCGTTATACATGAAACTGATATAAACAGCGATCGCAGCGAAACTGACCAGCAGGGAGATGATGCTGCCGCGCAACAACCTCGAGCCCAGGGTCGGTCCGATCGTGTTCACCGAGGTGCCCGTGCTTTTGAGCGGCCCAGTGACGGACGTCAGGCCTTCGATCAGCTCGGTGCTCTGATCAGCGCTCAGCGCCGGTAGCCGCAACAGCAGGGAACGGCCGCCATCGAGCACCTGCACCGAAGTGCTGCTGAGGTTGGGGGTGATCTCGCCAGGGATGGCGGGCAGGGAGAGGCTGTTGAGACGCTTCTGCAGCTCAGCGACGCTGAGCTCGCCGCAGGCGCTCTGGCAGAGGCGCTCCACCTGGATCTGGGTGCCGCCGGTGAAATCAAGGCCAGGCTTGAGCGGCGAGGCGATGGCTGGATTGAGCCAGCAGAGCACCAGGCCCAGCACGCTGAGCCCACAGCCAATGGCGGAGGCGATCCAGGCCAGGCGGCGATGCCGGCTGATGCGCATGTAGCGCACGGGAATCGCCGCGGCGCTGGAATCGGGCATTGGGGCTGGGGAGGAAAGCATCAGGAGCAGGCAGGATCAGGTTCAGAGCACCGATGCGGGCAACTGAGCGGCGGGCACGAAATAGGTGGGACGGCGCAGAGCCGGATAGCTCATCAACAGCCGCAGCAGGCTGCGGGTGCAGGTGAGAGCCGTGAACAGACTCAGCAGCAGGCCGATCGCCAGGGTGACGGCGAAGCCCTTGACCAGGCCGGTGCCGAGGAAAAACAGGGCGGAGCAGCTGATCAGGCCGGTGATGTGGCCATCGAAGATCGAGGAGAAGGCCCTGGCAAAACCGGTGTCGATCGAACGGATCAGGGTGTTACCGGAGCGCAGTTCCTCCTTGACCCGCTCAAAGATCAGCACATTGGCATCGACCGCCATCCCCACCGAGAGGATGAAGCCGGCGATTCCGGGCAGGGTGAGAGTGACCGGGATCAGGGAGTAGACCGCCAGGTTGTACAGGGCATAGAGACTCAGAGCCAGCACCGACACCAGGCCCGGCAGCCGATAGACCACCACCATGAACACCGCCACCAAGGCCAGGCCGGAGAGGGCCGCCAGCAGGCTGGTGCGGATGTTCTCGGCCCCGAGCGAGGGACCGATGGTGCGGACCTCGACGATCTTGACCGGCAGGGGCAAGGAGCCGCCGCGCAGCTGCACTTCGAGATCCCTCGCCTCATCAGCGGTGAAGTTGCCGGTGATGCTGGCGGCTCCACCGGCGATGCCGGCAGCCTTGAATTCCTCGCCGACACTGGCCTCACTGATCGAACGCCCGTCCAGCACGATCCCCAGCAGGCGTCCGCTGCCCGCGATCGACTGGGTGAGCGTGGCGAACTTCTCGCCGCCCTCGCGGTTGAAGCCCAGGGTCACGTCCCAGAAGTTGCCCGTGGCTTTCTGTTGCCGGCCGGCATTGGTGAGGTCCTTGCCGGTGAGCAAGGTGGGTCCATAGAGACCGACGATGCGGTGATTGACCTCCGCCAGCAGCAGCTCGATCTGGTCGGATTCGCTGCTGCCCTCGGGCACGGTCAGACCCAGGGAGCGCAGGGACCTGGCCAGATCTTCCGGGGCCAGTTTCGGCTTGGGCGGCGGCGCCGGCAGGCCACTGTCCGTGCTGGTGGGCTGGGGACGTTTCGCGGCCAACACCGCCTCAGCCTGGCGCTTGAGTCGCAGCAGCCCCTGCATCTCCTTCTCGGTTCCGGGCTTCTGGGCCTTGAACTCCAACAGGGCGGTGCTGCCGAGCACCTTGGCGGCGCGGCCGGGGTTCTGTTCGCCGGGCAGCTGCAGCACCAGTTGGTCGGAGCCGACGGTCTGCAGGGTGGATTCAGCCACTCCCAGCCCGTTGATGCGTCGCTCCAGCACATCCTTGACGGCTTCCAGTTGCTCCGTTTCGACCTTCGTGATCGCGCCGGCCGGCATCACCTGAAGCGTCAGCTGACTGCCGCCGCGCAGGTCAAGGCCCAGTTGCAGGCCATAGGTGGCAAGCAGGGCACCGCTGGCGATGGCCAGCGCCAGGATGAAGGCAATCCAGCCCTGTTGGCGTGCCATCTCAGATTCGCCCGCTCTTGAGTTGGAGGGCGGCCTCAACGATCTGGTGCGGCTGGATGATCGTCAGGTTCTCCAGATTGCCGTTGTAGGGCGTCGGGATGTCCTGGGAGGAGAGGCGCACCGGCCTGGCATCGAGATCATCGAAGCAGTGTTCGGTGATCAGGGCGAGCAGCTCGGCACCGATGCCGCCGGTTTTCATGCATTCCTCCACCACCAGCACCTTGTGGGTCTTGCGGATCGAGGTGGCGATGGTGTCCATGTCGAAGGGCTTGAGGCTGACCAGATCGATCAGTTCCACATCGACCCCTTCGGCTTCCAGCTGTTGCACCGCCTTGAGACAGTGATGCCGCATGCGCGAGTAGGTGAGGATCGTGACGTCCTTGCCCGCTCGCACCACCTCGGCCTGATCGAGGGCGCAGATGTAATCCCCTTCAGGGATATCTTCGGAGAGGTTGTAAAGCAACACGTGCTCGAAGAACAGCACCGGGTTGTTGTCGCGGATCGCCGCTTTCATCAGGCCCTTGGCATTGGTGGGGGTGCTGACCGCCACGATCTTGATGCCGGGAACAGCGTGGAAATAGGCCTCCAGCCTCTGGCTGTGCTCAGCACCGAGCTGGCGGCCGACACCACCGGGCCCCCGGACCACGGCGGGAATCGTGTAGTTGCCGCCGCTGGTGTAGCGGAGCATGCCCATATTGTTGGAAATCTGGTTGAAGGCGAGCAGCAGGAAGCCCATGTTCATGCCCTCGACAATCGGCCGCAGCCCGGTCATGGCCGCACCGACAGCCATGCCGGTGAAACTGTTTTCGGCGATCGGTGTATCGAGCACCCGCAGGTGACCGTATTTCTCGTAGAGATCCTTCGTGACCTTGTAGGAGCCGCCGTACTGGCCGACGTCCTCTCCCATCACACACACATAGGGATCCCTGGCCATCTCTTCGTCGATGGCCTCGCGCAGGGCGTTGAACAGGAGGGTTTCGGCCACGACAAAAAGGCTCGGGGGCTGGCGCACCGTTGGGGGCGGAGCGCGCTCAACTTATCTCAGACAGCTGACTGGTTTCAGAATGCCCACTGGGCTGCCAGCCCAGAGCGGTTTCTGGCTGGGCCGATCAGGCCGATCCGACACCGCACCTCCCTGGTGGAGCCAGGAACAGGGAGCTGAGAGCCTGCTGCGGCCGGCTGCTGGCAGAGCTCAACCACCGGCGGCGAAGGTGCTCAGCAGCAGCACCGACAGCAACATGCCCGGCAGGAGCAGGGTCACCAACAGGCCGAGATCGTGGGGAGTCATGGGGACTGGCTGAAGAGCGGCCGTTGCAGGGGACAGCTTAGGAAGGCTTTTCGGTGACGGCAGGCCGCAGGCTGCGCAGGAAGGTCAGCAGCAGACCGATGCCGATGAAGGCGAAGCTGAAGGTGGCGAGAAAACACATGCCAACCAACAGCGTCTTGAGAGCGGTGGCGATGCTCTGGGCGATCTGGGCGTCGTAGTGAGGAGGGTGTTCGGCGTAGTAGCCCACCACGCGACCACTGAGCCCGAGGCAGAACCAGGCCAGTAGGCCACTGGTGAGGGCACCGGTCAGGAAACTCAGCGGCCCCTTGCGCGGCGGAGCCGTCTCCGGCGCTGCCGGCTCCGGAGCTGCCGGGTCCGGCACTGCCGGGACCGGAGCACCGGCCGCGGCCATGGGGGGATCGGAAGGCATGGAGACTCAGGCGGAGGGGGCAGCCCCTTCCAGGGTGACACCGGCCGGGAGCAGGCCGCAGCACCAGCTCTCGAAGCCGGCCGCCTGCAGAGCGGAGGCGAGTTCCGCTCGGGCCGCGCCAGCTGCCTCCAGATCGCGATGGAGGGCAAACAGGCTCGGACCCGAACCACTCATCGCCACGGCCAGGGGATGGCCGGCGCCACGCAACAACTGCAGGCCCAGGGTCACGCTCTCCACCTCGGGGGCCACCACCGCCTGCAGGTCATTGCGCAGCAATGGCAGGGAGCCTTCGCCGCGCAGGGCCTGGCTCAGAGGGCCGAGCCGCAGGCTCTGGCGCCGCTGCTCAAAGTCCTCCTCACGGCTGAGGTAGAAGTCGGCACGCATTTCGCGGCAGCGGCCATAGGCCCAGGGTGTGGAGACGCTCACGGCCGGATGCTTGATCAACAGCACCCCCCAGGACGGCGGCACCTGGCCGGGGGCGAGCGGCTCCAGCCGTTCGCCCCGACCGAAGCAGAGCCGGGTACCGCCTTCCAGGCAATAGGGCATGTCGGAGCCCAGTTCGGCGGCAAAGCCCAGCAGGGCCTCCTGGCTGAAACCCAGACCCCAGAGCTGGTTCAGACCCAGCAGCGCCGCTGCACCATCGCTGGAGCCCCCCGCCAGGCCGGCACCGATGGGGATGCGCTTCTCGAGCTCGATCGCCGCTCCCAGCTCCGGCAGGCCGGAGCGGGAGCGCAGCAGCTGAGCCGCCTTGACGATCAGGTTGTCGGCTCCGCTGGGCAGCTCGGGCCGGTCACAGCTCAGGCTGATCTGGCCATCGGCGGTGGGCGTGAACCGCAGCGTGTCGACCAGATCGAGGCTCTGCATCACCATCGCCAGCTCGTGATAGCCATCGCTGCGCAGACCCAGCACCTCGAGATGCAGATTGATCTTGGCCGGAGCCAGGGCGGTGAGGGTCATGGGCGGGGGAGGGGCATGGATGATCAAAACAGTGCAGGAACAACCCTCAGGAAAACCGGGGGTTCAGACAGCGGGGATGCAGGCCGAATTGCTTCGGGCTCCAAACCGTGAGTCTGCAAAGCGTGGATCTGCAAACTATTGGTCTGCAAACCATGGATCTGCAAACGGTTCATCTGCAAATCGTTCATCTGCAAACCGTGGCGGTCCAACTCCTGGACCTGCCGGCCTGGTCTGGATCGATCGGCTCAGGGATCCCTGAGCGCATCGGTCCAAGGGAGGCGCAGGGCCGAAACCCTGGGAGTGTGGCAGTGCTGGTGACAGCAGAGCAGGCCAGACCTGGCCGCAGCGGACAGCGCAGCCGACTGCGCAGCGATCCGTTGGCCACTCCGTGGGGTCATGCCCCTCTGGCCCGCCACTGGTGACCCGCCACTGGATGGCCCGCCATTCGTGGCCTGCCACTGGTGGCTTGTCACTAGTGACTTGTCAGTAGTGACCGTGGTTTCTGGTGCAGGCCGGTCAGCGGCGGTGAGCGGAGAGACAAGCGTCCGGCTGCCGCCCGATTCGAGCGCAGCCAGCCTTCAAGGAACCACCGGAACCTGGGCACGCTGCTCGAGAGCCGCCGCCAGGGCCAGCCAGCGCTGCGGCGCCAGCTCCTGGGGACGCTGGCTGAGCTCCACACCGGCGGCGGCGGCCAGCTCGGCGAGCTGATCGTCCGGCAGCAGACCGGCCAGGCTGTTGCGCAGCATCTTGCGACGCGCCGCAAAGCAACGGCGCAACAACGCCTCCACCTGGCGGGCCCGCTGTGGCGGCAACAACTGCTCCGGCGGCAGCGGCTCCAGCAGGATCACCTCCGACATCACCCTGGGGGGTGGCGAAAAGCAGCGGGGCGGCACGGCGCAGATGGCACTGCAGCGAGCCAGCAACTGCAGTCGCACACTCAGGGCCGAGTAGGCGCTGCTGCCGGGGGCGGCCCTGATGCGCTCCCCCACCTCCTGCTGCACCAAGAGCACCAGGCGTTGATAGGGGGGCAGCACCGGGCGATCGAGGCGACCGACGAGCCGCTCCAGCAACGGACCGGTGATGTTGTAGGGGATGTTGGCCACCACCTTCTGCGGCGCCGGCCCCTCGGGCGGCGCCAGGGGCAGGGTCAGGGCATCGCCCTCCAGCAGCAGCAAACGGGGCTCGTGGCCGAAGCGCTGGCGCAGGCCCGCCACCAGATCCCGATCCAGCTCCACCGCCAGCAGCGTGGCCAGCGGCGTGGCCAGCAGCCGTTCGGTCAGGGCGCCGCGGCCGGGCCCCACCTCCAGCACCCGCTCGCCGGGGGCGATTTCGGCGGCGGCGACGATGCGATCGAGCACCGAGGCATCCGTCAGCCAGTGCTGGCCGAAGCGCTTGCGGGCACGATGGGCGCCAAAGGACATCGGCAGGCTTCAGTTCCCCCCAGATTGCTCCCAGCCCGGATCGATCTGGCTAGACCGGGATCTCAGCTCACCGCCGATGTCGTATCCCCTCAGCGCCTTCCGCCGCGCCAGCCTGATCCTGCTGGGGCTCACCTTGACGGCAGCGCCCGCGCTGGCCGGCAGCGTCACGGCTGATTCGGTGATGGACAGATCAGGGGCTCGCCAGGCGGCGATGTCCCAGGTGCCCAGGAGCGCCATCGTCACCAAGACCCAGTGCATGGACCTGGAGGTGGGCATGAACAACATCCGTTACCGCTGCACCGTCTGGTACAGCGAGCCGCCGCTGACGCACGCCGCTCCCACACCCGGGCCGGCCAGCCAGCCATCCCCGGGCCCCACCCCGGCGCCGAGCTCCCCCCAGACTGCCCCCCAAGCCGCTCCCAACGCCGCCACGCCCGCCAGCTGAACGGCGTGCTGCTGGGGCCCGAAGCGCTGCGGCCAGGGCGTTCAGCTCCCCATGCGGATCCAGAGCACCGGCTCCCTGGCCGGCGGCAGGGGCACCAGGGCGGCCACCTGCTCCACCGGCGCATCACCCCACTGGGGATGGGCGGCCAGCCAACAGAGCCAGGCCCGCTCCAGCCGCAGGCGCTTCTGGGCTCCCAGGGCGCCGCGGCCGCCGCCATCGGCGCCCTGGCGCCGGCGAGCCTTGACTTCGACCAGCAGCAGCCGATCGGACTTGGCCAGCACCAGGTCGATTTCGCCCCAGCGGCAGCGCCAGTTGCGATCCAGCAGCTGCCAGCCGCGCTGCCGCAGCAGCCGCAGCACCCGCTGCTCGGCCCAGGCCCCCTGGCGCTGCGCGCTGGTGCGCTTCTTCACTGGCAACGACGCCCGATCTGCAGTCGGTGACGACACCAGGCCCGGCGACGGTTCCTCAATGTGGCGCACTGGATTTCCGGGACATGGGCTTGGCTCCTTGCACTGGCGCATCGGTTCACGATTTGAGGATTCCCGGCCTGCGACCCGGCACTGCTGCCATGAGCTGCTGCCATGAGCGGATGCCGGCGAATTCCGCCGTCAAGGTTGGTGCTGGATGGCATGGGTGCTCGATCACGCCGCCTGGCAAGGGACAGAGGACAGGCCCGGGCCTGCCTAGGGTTCAAGGAGCTGCTCCCCGATGCCATGGCGCCTGCCAAAGCGAGCTCCCGCCTGCACCTGACACCCCATGGCGGAGCGGGACCTGGGGCGATCCCCGACCAGGTCGGCCCTGGCTCGCGGCTGTGGCGCCTTCTGCAACAGGGGCTGCTGGGCCTGCTGCTGGCGGCCGTGCTGCTGCTGGGCGGCCTCGAACCGGTGGCGGCGGCGATGGACTACGCCAAACAGGTGCTGATCGGCGCCGACTTCCGTGGCGCCGACCTGCGCGGGGTGACCTTCAACCTCACCAACCTGCGCGATGCCGATTTCCACGGCGCCGATCTGCGCAACGCCAGTCTGTTCGGCGCCAAGCTCCAGGACGCCGACCTGGCCGAGACCGATCTGCGCGACGCCACCCTCGATTCGGCCGTGTTCGATGGCACCGATCTGCGCAATGCCCGCCTCGACGACGCCTTCGCCTTCAACACCAAGTTCAGCAACGTGCTGATCGAGGGGGCCGATTTCACCAATGTGCCGCTGCGGGGCGATGCCCTCAAGGCCCTGTGCGCGATCGCCAGTGGCACGAACCCCAGCAGTGGCCGCGCCACCCGCGACACACTGGGCTGCGCTTGAACCCCCAGAGGAGCTGGCTCCATGAGCTTCGATGCCCGCAGCCGCGAACGCCTGGAGGCCCTGGGACGCCAGTTGCCCAGGCCCCTGCCCCTGCCTGAATCGGCCAGGCCCCAGTCGCGGCCCGATGCTCCCCGCCATGCGGTGGAAATCGAGCAGGATCCCGAGCAGCTGTTCCGCGAGCTGATGGCCGCCAGTGCCGATGGCAGCGTGCCGCCCCACCTGATGGACCGGCTGCGGGAGCTGGAGGAGGCCCGCCGTCGCCAGATCCGGGACCGTGTTCAGGCCGGCGGCGCCGGCCCCGGCACCAGCCCCGGCGCCGCCAGCGGAGCAGCCTCGCCGCGGAGCAGCGGCGGCGCCAATCGCCCCAAGGCCGGCAGCAGCCCCCGCAGCAGCTCACCGGGCAGCATTCGCCCCGGCCCCAACCGGCCCCGCAACGCCGAGGAAGACGCGCTCTACACCGCCTTTCAGCAGCTGTTGCTGGAGGACGACGAAGAGATCTGATCGGAACCAGCGGGCATAGCCCGATTCAACGACGCAACATCTGGCCAGGAAGACCTGGTGAGGCAGCCTCTCAGGCGGTCACCATCGGCTCTCGCGGATTGTCGGCACGGGATTGCTGGGATCAGCGGAACGACACCGCCTCTGCTGGAGCGCTCGGATCAACCCCTGGTGGCACCACGGCCAGCGTTCATTCGCCTCTCGGCTTTCAGCGCCCAGGCCTGCAGGCTCAAACCCCCTCGGGTGGTTCCAGCTGAATTGTGCTGTGGGCGATGCCGAGTTCGGCCAGTCTCTGTTTGGCCTCGTGCAGCAAGTCCATGTCGTCGATGCTGCCGGGCCGGCGCTTGAGATGGGCTGTCATGGCGTTCTGGGATGTGCTCATGCCCCACACATGCAGATGGTGCACATCCAGCACCCCCGGCAGCTGGTGCAGCATCCGATCCACCTCCGCCAGATCGATGCCGGCGGGCACGGCATCAAGGGCAATCACCAGGGCTTCGCGCAGCAATTGCCAGCCACTCCAGGCCACCGCCAGGCCCACGCCGATCGCGGTGGCGGCATCGAGCCAATTCCAGCCGGTGAGGTGCACCAGCAGGGCGCTGACCAGGACGGCGGCGGACACGGCCGCATCCGTGAGCAGATGCACCACGGCGGCGCGGCGATTGAGATCGTGGCTGTGGTCGCTGCCGAACAGGCGGGCCGAGCCGAGATTGACAGCGATGCCCACCGCCGCCGCCACCGCCACCGGAATGCCGACCACGGCCACGGGTTCCCGCAGCCGTTGCAGACCCTCGACGATCACCACGGCCGAAGCCATCAGGATCAGCACCGCATTGATCAGCGACGCCAGCTGGGTGCTGCGCCCGTAGCCGTAGGTGAAGCGCGTCGTCGGCGGGCGGGCACTGAGCCGTTCAGCCCCCCAGCCGAACAGCAGCCCGGCGACATCGCCGAGATTGTGCACCGCATCACCGATCAGGGCCAGCGAGCCGAAGGCCAGACCGATCGCCAGCTGCAGCCCCGAAAGGGCACTGTTGAGGATGATGCTCCAGCGGAAGGCCGCCGCCGAACCGGGCCGATGCTGATGCTGGCGCGGATGGGGCTGGCGCTGGATCTGCACCGCCGGATGGGCGTGCTCGTGTCGGTTACCCATGGGAAGAGATCAGGTGAGGGCCTGGCGCAGAGCGACGAGGCCGAAGAGCAGGAACAGGCCGCCACTGAGGCGATAGAGCAGACGCTCGCTGATGCGACCGCCGATCCAGCGACCGGCCCCGACCGCCAGCCAGGTGACCAGGGCGTGACCGCTGAGGGTGCCGGCGAGCAGGGCCCCGAAGCCGAAGCCCGGCGCCGTGGCCAGAAAGATGGTGGTGAATTGGGTGCGATCGCCCAGCTCGGCGATGAACACCAGAGCGAAGGCCTCCCAGATCACAGCCCAGGGGGTGGTGATCGCCTGGCGCTTCTCCGCCTCATTCACCGCCGCCTCAGCGTCCTGGGCCTCATCGTCGGCGGCGCCGCTGCCCATGGCCTGGGCATCGATCAACAACTTGAGGCCGAAGACCAGGAACAACACCGCCGCCAGCCAGGGCACCAGGGCAACGGGCAAGAGCTCCCGCAGGCCATAGCCCAGGGCCAGGGAGATCAGGGTGACGGCCGCCAGGGCGGCGAAGGCGCCGATGAACACCCAGCGCGCCCGGTGGCGGGCCGCCAGGATCAACGCCATGAAAAAGGTCTTGTCGCCCAGTTCCGCCAGGGTGATGGCGGTGAAGCTGGAGCCAAAGGCCGCCAGAGAGGATTGGGCCACGGCTGCACGCTGAACAACCTCAGCTTGCCGCCTCACGGCGCCGCCCCGGCAAGCCGGCGCCCCACCCCCAGAAACTCGGCGACCGGGCAGTACAGATGAACTAGCGTGAATTGCCTTGCCACCGTGCCTTGGCGTGGTTGTCTCTCCCCCCGGCGGATGCTCCGCTCCCCCCGGCAGATGCTCCGGAGCCACAGGGACTCGACCTGGCGCGGTTGCTGATCCGCGATCCGGCCCGGACCGTGTTGCTGCGGGTGGCCGGTGATTCGATGCAGGGCGCCGGCATCCAGCACGGCGATCTGCTGGTGGTGGAGCGCGCCCGCCAGGCCAGGGCCGGATCGATCGTGGTGGCCCGTTTCGGCGGCCAGTTCACGCTCAAGCGCCTCTGCGTGGGCCAGGGTCGCCGCTGGCTGGAGGCCGCCCATCCCGACTATCCGCCGATCCCCCTGGAACCACCGCCAGCCAGCGGCGAAGCCGCTGGCGAGCCCGGCGCTGACCACGGTGACGCTGAACACGGCGACGACGTGCAGCTCTGGGGCGTGGCCGTGCATGTGATCCATCCGCTCTGAATCGCCCGAGCCCATGCCCCGCGCCACCGTGCTGATCGACGGCAACAACTTCTACGCCGCCTGCGAAGCAGTGCTCGATCCAGCCGTGATCGGCCGGCCGCTGGTGGTGCTCTCCAACAACGATGGCTGCATCGTCTCGCGCAGCGCTGAGGCGCGGGCCCTGGGCATCCCCATGGGCAGCCCCTACTTCAAGCTGCGCCAGCAGCTGCAACGCCACGGCGTGATCGTGCGCAGCTCCAACTACGGCCTCTACGCCGACATGAGCCAGCGGCTGATGGCCACCCTGGAGGCCTGGGTGGAGGAGCTGGAGATCTATTCGATCGATGAGGCCTTCGGCCTGCTGCACCGGCCGGCCGGCCGCGATGGCCAGCCGGGCGATCTGCGCACCTGGGGGCAGCAGCTGCGGGAGCGGGTGCGCCGGGATCTGGGCCTGCCGGTGGCCGTGGGCATCGCCCCCACCAAGGTGCTGGCCAAGCTGGCCAATCGCATCGCCAAGCGCGATCCGCTCCAGGGCGGTGTCTTCGACCTCGGCGCGATCGACGACCCGAGCCCCTGGCTTGAAGCGATCGCCGTGGAGGATGTCTGGGGCATCGGCCGCAAGCTCTCGCGCTGGTGCCGGCTGCGCGGCATCGCCAATGCCCGCGCCCTGCGCGACATGCCACCGGAAGAACTGCGCCGCCGCTGCGGCGTGGTGGGGCTGCGGCTGCAGCAGGAGCTCAGGGGCCACGCCTGCCTGCCCTTGCAGAGCCTGCCGCCGGCGAAGCAGGAAACCTGCGTCAGCCGCAGCTTCAGCCAACCGGTGACCAGCCGCGAGGAGCTGCGCCAGGCGATCGCCACCTACCTGAGCCGGGCTGCCGAAAAACTGCGGCGCCAACGGCAGCGGGCCGGGGCGATCACCGTGTTCGTGCGCAGCAGCCCCTTTGATGGCAGCAGCTTCTACAGCAATGCCGCCACCGTGGTGTTGCTACTGCCCAGCCATGACACCGGCGTGCTGCTGGCCGCCGCCCTGCCCCTGGCGGACAGCCTGTTTCGCCGCCACAAACCGCTGCAGAAGGCGGGGGTGCTGCTGCAACAGCTGCAGCCCGAGGAGCTGCTGCAACATCACCTGCTGGTGCCGCTTGAACCCCAGCAACAACAACGACGCGAGGCCCTGCTGCAGGCCGTCGATGCCCTGAACCGCCGCTACGGCAGCGGCACCGTGCAATGGGCCGCCTGCGGCCTGCAACCCGTCTGGGCGATGCGCCGCTCGCGGCTGTCGCGGGCGGCCACCACCCGGCTCAGCGATGTGCCGGTGGTGCGGGCCTAGATCAGGTCCTGGGGCCAGCACCACCTTGGTCGTCGCCGGAGCCGGCCTTGGCTGCGGTGGCTGACGTCTTACTGCTGCGGTGGGAAACGATGATCGCCCACTCGGCGTCGCTGAGATTGGCGGGCTTGGGGTCATGGGCATCATCGCCGGCTTGCAGCGAATCGAACCAGGCCGCATCCACAGGCTCGCGGGTGCGCCGGCCCTTGCCAAGTTCGCCGAGACGGAAACGGATCAGACCCGGCAGATTGAGCACGTCCAGCAGCAGGCTGGAGCCATCGCTGTTGATCTGGCCGATGGCGGCGAAGCAGGCAGCCAGGGCCAGGGCTGTCAGGCCATCGGTGATCCAGCCCAGCAGGCCGCCCTGCAGCCGCAGCTTGCGCAGCTCCGCCAGGCGATTGTCGACGCGCTCGATCTGGGGCTGAAGTTGATCGAGCACCACCGAGCGCACCTGATCGAGGGGCTTGGTGAACGTGCCCTGGATTTCAGCGGGGGCACCGGGCAGATGGCTGATCGCCAGCTTCAGCGACGCTTCGCTGTTGGCGAGGCGGATCTCTTCGGCCACGGCCTTGACCTGACGCAGGGCGCGCAGTTCGCCGCTGTTGCCAGCGCCCAGCAGCTTGATGCCCGCGGAGGTCTGCAGGGGAATCAGCAGCAGAAAGCCAAGGGCGGCAAAAAACGCCAGGCGCCGCACCCACAGCACCTGGCCGGCCAGGCTGCGGGACTGGGAGCGCAGCAACTGGGCCAGCAGCAACAGCACCGCCCCCAACAAGGGAAAAATCGCCGTGGTGCGCAGGGCATTGGCCAATTGCAATTGCCAGGCGGGCTGCAACAACGCCACCGGCAGCAGCAACTTGAGCAGGAAGGCGACAAACAGACCGATCAGGCCGAAGCCGATCTGCTGGAACACCAGGGACAGCTCAAGGCTGTGTTCGCGCTCAGAAAAAGATGGGCTCATGGGCCGATGGCATCAAACGTCGAGGCGACTACAGCCCTTCAAATGCTGACAGCCAGCCAGCCGGCAAGAGTGTCTCACAGGCCCGCAGGGGAACAACGACAGACCTAACGCATCAGGAGCCGGACGACGATCAAGGACACTTTGGCCATCGTCCACAGCAAAAAGTAGCGTTGACAACGTAAAGAAGTTGCGGATCTGCAGCACGACACCTAAACTCGCGGCGTAAAGACTGTCTTCAGATGATCGTGCTGAACCCCTTGAAGCGCCTCCACAAGCCCGTGGCCCTGATGGGGGTCACCAGCCTGGCAGCCATGGCCAGCGTGGCGATGGGCGTGGCCCAGCCGGCGCAGGCGGCCAATGTGAGCGGTCAGGCGATCGATGCCTCCAGCATCCTGGGAGGCACCCCTCCGACAGGTCCTTTTCTGGGCAATGTCAATGCTGGCGAAACCTTTGAGATCAATCTCTCAAATGTGCTAGCCAGTCCGACAATCGCGGGAGACTTCAACCTCAACAACCTATTTAGCCTACAGTTTGCAAATCTAAATACAGGAAGTGGCCTGCCCACCGTGGATCTCAGTGATCTGCAACTCCAAGTTACTGGAACATTTACAGGTGGGGGTCCGTTCACCACTTTCACTCCCATTGCACTCTGGGATACTGCCGTTGGAGGACAGCCGACCGGAGCAGCTTTTCTCGGTCCTCAAACGTCACAAGGAGCAACCAATTACAGCGCAAGCGGCACTCAATTTGGACCAACTGGCGCATTTAACAAACTTGCGATCAGCCTTACGCCGTCCAGCACGTTCGGAACCTTTGGTAACGCTGGTGTGATCAACACTGCCCCGATCAACCTTGCCACTGCCGGCGTGCAGACCCTGACCGGCCTGAAGATCACCGGTAAGATCACTGGTTACACGGGAGCCGGAGCACTTGCCGCCGGTCTTGCCATCTACAGAGGAGCCCCCGGGTCTGCAGCGGGTGCGCCCGATGTCATTTACGGCAACGGCGTCACCTATGGTGTCCCCGGCCCCCTGCCCCTGTTCGGCGCCGGTGCCGCCTTCGGCTGGAGCCGCAAGCTGCGTCGCCGCATCGGTGCCACCAAGGCCACAGCCTGAGTTTCTAGGCCAACGCCTGCAGCCAAGCCCCCTCAACGAGGGGGCTTTTTGATGGTGGATTGGTGGAAGGTTCGTTGCTGGCTTGGCGCATTGGCTGGCGGCTGCCTGCGTTCAGCTGGACGCCGCTGGCGGAGCCTGCGCCACGGCCGCCTCAATCATCCTGGCCGACACGGCAATGGTTTCCAGCGCATCTTCGTTGTCGAGAAAGGCCTCGAAACTGGCATGGCGCTCAATGTGGGGCTCAGCACCGGTTTCAGCG
>CAIJRN010000014.1 GCA_903823115.1 uncultured cyanobacterium | reverse complement strand
GTACTGCCATGTAAGGCCCCACAGTGCACTGGGAGGCAGAACTCCCCATGAGGTCTATAATGAGACCGAACCCTGTCCTACCCGTCCGGGGTTAACGATGTCAGGGGCCCAGGCTGTCCAATAAAAGGCACCCACCTCAATCAAGGGGTTGCCGGTATCTGACTTGTCTTTGTCGGCTTGATTGAGCTTCACCATGGCGCCAATCCCTGAACCTGCGACCTCGCCGAAGCCTGATTGCGACCAGAGACCCGCATGTATGAATTCAACATTTTCATCACCATTATCATTTTGATTGCCCAGGAATTTTTCAAAATTGGCTTTGTCGTATTCAAAGCTTAGGATTTTTGAGCCTTGAGGAGCTTTTTCTGAGAGCCATTTGGCCTCAGATCCATCGAATGCTCCTGCATCAATAAACAGGCCAGCTTTCATTTGATGCCAGCATTTTGGGTGAGAGTAAATGCGAAATGGAGCAGAAGATAATATGGACAAATCACCAGAAATCCGTGCGTATAAATTTTTCATAAGCTCTTGTCGAGAGCTGGTGTCGCTGAGCAAGCTGGCGAATTCGTTAATTTGTTCAATATCTGAATCTGAATAGATGTACTCAACTTTCTCCGGGTCAATGGCGTAGGCCGTAAAGTCAAGATACGAATTGGGCAGGCTTTCGGCTAACTTATGGGATACCGGGCAATCGTGGGAGCAGCTGAGAATGACCAGATCGTCAACTTGCAGTTTTGTGTGAAATGTTTTCATGTCAATATGAGTTATGTCGATGTGTTCCCAGTTCCCTTCGCCGCCGACTGCATAGATGTTTGTTGCTGATACTGTGTCTCTTATTTTTCGACAAACATACATGGCTAGCCATCTTTGGGCTTGATGGTTCCAGTGAGGCGAGGCTGATATAATCACGTAAATAGTCTTCGAGCTTCTGCGATAGTTTGAGAGAAGTCTTGAGGTCAGCGACTGCGAGCCGGGAATAATCGTGGTATTTTTAGTCATGTTTGCAAGTTTGATTTGATAGCGAGGAGTCGTTTAAGGTCATGTTCTCGCCTTGGGCCGGCCTCGTTGAAGTAACTTTGGCTTGCCTGGCGAGTCTGTTTGCTGATCCGATAGATGATAGTGCATGAATTCCAGATTCGGATTCGGAACTGATTGAGTTTGTATCAGGGGATTTTGTGCATCCTCGCCTTGTCAGCCGCCCGTGTGCTCATCGCCGAGTTCCCAGTATGTCAAACAGCCTCCCATGCTTGTAGATGTAAGGCTGTATCCTGGCGGTTGACGCTGCTCTGAGTTTGGCATTCAGCTTTTCTATTGTCAACAGAAATCTTGGAGGACTTCTGAGAATCAATCGATCCTCATCAAACTCTGGAGCAACGGACATCCCTGCTGGTCTTGTTAAGCTCTCGACTACGTCGCTACAGCAGCTGGACAATCATTCGATCTTTTCGGCAAAATACCAGGCCATCACTACTAAAGCCGATAGTCTGAGCAGGCTTTCAAACCAAACAAAAAGAAGTAAAACAAGCGGTGGAGCAGCCTCATGATTCTCGCTGCCGATCACCAGGAAACCATGGAGATGGAGGCCCCACAATCTCAGGCCAGGCTCGCCTTGACCAGCTTCAATGGGTCCTCCCGCCTGCCTGAGCCCAAGAGCTCCTCCACTTCGTTCCCGCGGCACTGACCAATTCTAAGTTGCGGGCTGTGTTCAGCATTGCCCTCTGGATCTGTTGCTGGTCCATGAGACCGCTCGCTTTTGTTGTTCAGTACAGCGGCATGTCTCATGGCTGGTTTTGTTGTGCACCCCGCCGGATCTTTGCCGGCGTTTCGTTGTTCTAGTGCTCAAGCGCATATCGAATCGCCCCTGCAGCAATGGATAGGGCCAGCAGCAACTCCAGGGGCGTCGCCCGGCCCGGACTGTTCAGTTGGGAACAAAGGCGAGGGCGACGCCGTTGTTGCAGTAGCGCTTGCCGGTGGGCCTGGGGCCGTCGTTGAACACATGGCCCTGATGCCCTCCGCAGCGCCGGCAGTGGTATTCGCTGCGCGGCACGATCAATTTGAAATCCAGTTTGGTGACGACGGCCTGGTTCAGTGGCTGCCAGAAGCTGGGCCAGCCGGTGCCGCTGTCGAATTTGGCCTTGGAGCTGAACAGGGGCAGCCGGCAGCCGGCGCAGACGAAGATGCCGCTGCGATGCTCCTGGTTGAGGGGGCTGGAGAAGGAGCGCTCCGTACCTTCACGGCGCAACACGGCGAAGGCTGCTGGGCTGAGGCGCTTCTTCCATTCGGCTTCACTGAGATCCCAGGCGGGGTCAAGAGCTTTGGAGGCGGCGCCTGCCCGCTCGGCCGCGAGGAAGGGGATCAGAGCCACAACGGGTCCGCGCCAGCGTTGCAGCAGCTGGCCGATCAGGGCTCGTCGGGAATGGAGCGCCATCGTCTTTCAGCTCACCCAGCCGGCGCTGAGCATGACGGCCAGCACCAGAAAGACAGCCAGGAGGCTCCAGCTGATGCGATTGAGGCTGTTCTCGGCGCTGCGGGCGCTGGTGAACATGGAGCCGCCGCTGGAGGCCAGACCGCCCATGCCATCTCCTTTGGGGCTGTGGAGCAGCACGCTGATGATCATCAGGACGCCGCTGAGCATCCAGATCCAGGTGACGGCGGTGCGAAGCATGCTGACGACGAAAACGCTCTGGTCAAACCATAGGCGGCGCGGCGGCGCGGCTGGTTGGTTTGACGCGCTCAGCTGATTTGACGCTGACTTGAAGGTTGCCCCTGATTCTGCTACGCTGCCAACACGCTGAACTTATGCTGAAGCTTCATGTCCTTCCTCAGCTCCGCTTCTTGGCTCAAGGGGTCTTCCAAGCGTTTCGCCCTGGCCGCAGGCCTGGCCCTGGGGATGCAGGGCGCAGCTTTCGCGGGCCCTCCGCCAGCGACGCCCTATTACGTTTACGGCATCGACGGCACGGGCAAGATCCAGGAACTCAAGTTGCAGAATCAAGCCACCGGCGGCCCTGCAATTCAGTATCAGAAAGTTGTTCTTGATACTAAGTTGACTGGTTCAGCCGCGAGTTTCAATGGGCTTTCTTATGATATTGGCCGCGACGATTTGTTTTTTACGTATGCCGATCAAGTAACGTCGAATCAAACGGATCTTTATTGGTGGGACAAGCAGTCTCAGTCTGTTCTGAATGTAGGCTCCTTTAGTGATTCAGATGGTATCCCTACTTCTGCGGCTTACTATAATGACGCTGTCTGGTTTTTCCAGAATGGTGAAGTCAATGGCAGTTCGACGGTCAAGCTAGGCAAGATTGCACTTAATTATGTGGGCGGTGTCCCAACGGCATCTGCCCCAGTGTTTTTTGACGTTTCAATTGCTGATCCGAATCTGAATGTTGGAGCATGTGAATCGGGGCTTACCGTTGGTACTGGGTCTTGTAAAACACGACAGGTATTTGGCGATATCGCTATTGATTCGAGCGGTAAGCTCTACGCCGCTACTGCAAATCAGTCTGCCACTTCTACTGAGTCTGTCTTTTACACCGTTGACCTTGGTACGTGTTCGGGCAGTACCTGCTCAGCCGCCGATAACTTAGCTGTTTCTGGCTTGTTCGGATATCAGCTGTCTTTCGGCTATGCAGGTTCGGGTATTGATGGCTCGACCTTGGTGGGTACCAAGGCCGCCAACGGAGAACTCGGATTGGTTGATCTTTCAACGGGTGCATTCATGGCCTACAACGGCACTGCTCAGCTGACAAACCCAACCAGTGACTCCAATTCCCTGCTCAGGGATCTCGCTGGACCAGCTGCCAATCCCTATGGTGTCCCAGGTCCTCTCCCTCTGCTCGGAGCTGGAGCCGCCTTCGGCTGGTCGCGCCGCCTTCGCCAGAGGATCGGAAAATCCTCCCGCGTTTGAGTTTCTTGACTTTGACTTGACGCAGTCCCAAGTAGCTTTGCCACCCCCTTTAGGGGTGGCTTTTTCTTGTGTACAAACCAAGGCTTGCTGGCGTTTGTTCCTTGATCGGTCCTCAGAAATGTAGGATCCGGCGACAGGCATGCTTGTGGGATTACCGGAAGATCTCACCTCAGCCCAGGAGCAGGTTGTTCCCGTGAATGCTCCGTTGGGGTGTCGCCCGACCCCGACCGTTCAAAGGGGAACAAAGGCGAGGGCGACGCCGTTGTTGCAGTAGTGCTTGCCGGTGGGCCTGGGGCCGTCGTTGAACACATGCCCCTTGTGCCTCCGCAGCGCCGGCAGTGGTAGTCGCTGCGCGGCACGATCAGTTTGAAATCCAGCTTGGTGACGACGGCCTGGTTCAGGGGATCAGAGCCAAACGGCGCAGCCGCGGCTGGGGCAGCCAGATCGCCCATGCCATCTCCTTTGAGGCTGTGGAGCAGCACGCTGATGATCATCAGGATGCAGCTGAGCATCTCAGGTTGAGGTGCCTGCGGTGCGCAGCATGCTGATCGCGCAACCGCTGTCACTGAGACGATAGTTGGCTGAGAGGCGAGCTTCGTGTCCAGTCCCCGGCCCCACTCCTCCAGGCAGGCTGCTGTGCCGGGTTGGTGGATTCGCCCTGCCTGGCTCCCTGCTGCGTGGAGCGGTTTCTGGCGAATTCGTGCAAGGAACCGAAGCTGGTGGCTCACAGGCTCGTTTACATCATGATCGACGACCAGGCTGCGGCATAACCGCGACACATGTGCATGGGTATTTGAGCAGTTTTAAATAGGGCGGCTTCTGTATTCCTGCTACCTTTGCAAAAGCTGATTTTTTGTTATGTCTTTGCTTCGCCCCCCAGCTTCACTTGCCAGAGCGATCAAGCGTGTCACGTTGGCTGCCGGCCTGGTGTTTGGCCTGCAAGGGGTGGCGCAGGCCGCTTCGAATCCCTATTACGTCTATGGCATTGATGGTTCGGGCTTGATCCGGGAGCTCAAATTGCAGAATAAGGCCACTGGCGGGCCTGAAATTCTGTATCAGAAAACTGTTCTCGATACCAAGTTGACTGGCCCAGCCGAAAGTTTTAATGGTCTGTCCTATGATATCGTTCGCGATGATTTATTCTTTGCGTATGGAGGTCCTACTGTTAGCCAGACTGACCTCTACTGGTGGAGCAAGCAGTCTCAATCTATTGTGGATATTTCAACTTTCGGTGATCTCAAGGGTATTCCCACTTCGGCGGCTTACTATAATGATGCTATCTGGTTCTTTCAGAATGGTGAGATACCTGGTAGCTCAACGGTCAAGCTGTATAAAGTTGCTTTGACCTATGATGCCAATGGGGTGCCTACGGCCTCAACCCCGATTTATTTTAATCTCTCGCTGGCCGACCCCATCGGTGCTTGCACTTCGGGTCTCACTGTCGGCACAGGCCCCTGTAAAACTACACAGGTTTTTGGTGACATAGCTATCAATGCTGCTGGCAAGTTGTATGCGGCAACCGCTAATGTTTCAGATCCCGCTACTACGTCTGATTTTTATACTGTTAATTTGGGTAGTTGTGGGAACGTAGTCGCTGGTGTCGGGTCTTGTGACCCGGCCGACAATCTGGCTGTTTCGGGCTTGTTCGGCTATCAGTTATCTTTCGGCTACGGTGGATCTGGGATAGATCCCTTGACATTGATCGGCACGCAAGGGCCTAATGGCCAGCTGGGATTGGTCAATCTGTTAGATGGATCATTCATTGCCAACACTATTTCTCCTCAGAATACGGTGAATGGCAGTATTCTCAGAGATCTTGCTGGCCCTGCTGCCGACCCATTTGTTCCCGTTCCTGGTCCGCTGCCTCTGCTCGGTGTCGGCGCCGCTTTCGGTTGGTCTCGCCGTCTTCGCCAGCGCATTGCTCGGTCTGCCAAGCTCTGAGCCCGAGCCCCTTTGTTGTATCGAGAGATCTTGATCCTGGCCACCCCAGTACAGGGGTGGCTTTTTTATTCGCTACAAAAGGCGGCGCGATGCCGTTGTTCGTACTTCGGGCCCCAGAAATGTCGGGTTCGCCGCCAGGCCTGCTCCGGTGATTGGCGGAAGATATGGCTGAAACCAGCGAGCAGATGCTCCAGCGAGTGATCGTGCGGTGCAGCGCCGCCTGTGAAGGGATTCTGGGCCACCATGGCTGCGTAGGCCTCCGGCTCAGCCTCCAGTTCTCGGACCTTGGCGATGGCCCCGTCCAGTCCGAGCCGATGCACATTGATGATGCGCTCCGGATTGAAGACGCGCTCGATGTAGGGATCGCCGTGATAAATCGGAATGGAGCCCGCCGCCATAGCCTGCACAATTTTTTCCGTGGTGTAGCCAGGCGTTGAGCTGTTTTCGACGCTGATCACAAACCGGTACTGGCGAAACCACTCCAGGGCGGCCCCTTCCCAACCGCAGGCATAGGCCTTCACCGCCAGGGCTGCCATGTTGCGGCGATGGCCACCGGCCGAATCCACCGGGGCGATCTCCGCCAGCCGATCCAGCAGCTGATCGCGCATCGGCTGGGCCTGGGTGTTGCTATAGAGAAAGGCGCAGAATCCTGGCGGCCGGATTTTGGCTGCATGGGCCGCTTTGCTTTCTGAATCTTGCCATAGCAGTTGCCAGGAGGGGTAGAGCAAAAAGTTCGGTGCCCGCTGATAGCGATCACCGAACTGCAACCAGTCATAGCCAAAGGCATAGTCGCTGAGATTGAAATCCGGTCGTACATTTTCGCCGATGAAGGCAATGCGGATCGCTCGCTCGTGGCGCAGAAATTCGTAGCCAAACACCGAATGGATCACATAGTCGGGATCCTGATCCACTTCCTCGATGTTGAAGCGGCTCTGCAACAGGGCCAGCAGCCGATCGGGATTGAAGCGGCCGGGGAAGTCGCTGAAGGCGAGGCGCAGCAGGCGCGATTCGGCTGCCGCTTCGCTCAGACCTGTCATCGCCCCCAGACTGCTGAAGCCATCGTAGAAGTGCCGTTCGGAGCCTGACGCTGCCAGGATCAGTCGCAGCGCTTCTTTGGTTTGCCCGCCTTCGCCATCTCGGTCTGTCTCGTCGATGTCAGAACCCTCCACCACTGCCGAGGAACCCCTGGCCACAGCCCTGCAACGGGCAGGGGTGTTGTTTGTGGATATTCCCCGCACCAGCTCCAGTTCGATTCGCACCGAGCTGGCGGCGCACTTTGGCTTCCCTTTCGGTAAGGCCAATGTGACGCAAGATTCCAGTGGCGATGCTCAGGGCTATGAGGATCACCTCACGGCGGCGCAATGGCAGCAGCGACTGGGGAGCCCCACCTGGGCCGCTCTCTATCGCTTCTCGATCGTGCGCAATCCCTGGGACCGGCAACGCTCTTTTTACGCCTGGCGCTGTTCCCGCTTCGCCTCCTGTCGCCTTGATCTCAGTTTTGAGGCCTATCTCGAGGCCTTGCATCGTCATCGTTGCCAGGGAGATCCTTCGCCGCTGTTCGCCTATCCGCCCAGCGCCATGTCCTGTCTCGATTTTCTACAGGATCCTGCCGGCCTGTTGCTGGTGGATGAGGTGTTCCAGTTTGAACGGCGCCAGGAGGCGATGCTGTCCTTGTCCCAACGTCTTGGCTTCAGGCTGGGTTCCTGTCATATCCAGCAGGTCAGCGATCCAGGGCCCGAGACCTGGAGCGGGCGTCTGCGCCGCCTGGTGGCCGAAACCTTCGCGGACGATCTTGCCGCCTTTGGGTATTGATGCCACTGACTGTCCTGCCTGCTGAACCTGCCCTGCCTGCTGAACCTGGCCTGCCTGCCCAACCTGCCTGCCCAACCTGCCTGCTCTATCTGCCCTGCCTGGTTGGCCTGCCTAGACTTGACCCCTGCGGCAGCCTCGCATGGCTTGCGATATGGATGATCCGATCGCGGCCTGGCGGCGCGAGGCGGAACGGCTTGGCCGCGAGCTGCTGGCGCAGGCCGACCGTGGCGGACCGGCCCGGGGAGACGAACGACGGGCCGAAGAAATTCGCTCTCTGCTCGATTTGGCCCTGTTGTCGGAAGCGGTGTCCTGCATGCACCAGTGGTTGGAGCACTACCGCCTGGAACTGACGGCCCTGCCCCAGCGGCAGCGGGCGATGCGGCCGCTGCTGTGGGAGCGTCTGGCCGATGTGGTCGAGCGGACGTCCGCCCAGGATCTGCTGGAACATTTCTGGGCCAGCCTGGAGCTCCTGTCACCGCCGCCTTCGCCCGCCGGTGTGGCCGTGCCCCTGCTGGGTGTGCCGATCCTCAATGGGGCCGATCACCTGGAGCGCCTGCTGGCCAGCCTGCGCTGCCGCATCGGCACCCTGGCCCTCGTCGATAACAGCGGCGGGCCTGGCCCGGTGGCTGATCTGCTGGCACGGCTGGAACGGCACGGCCACCCCTGGGTCGACAGGGTGTGCATCGCCCGGCCGTTCGCCAATCTGGGCGTGGCCGCCAGCTGGAATCTGATTCTGCGATCGTTCCCCCAGGCCCCGTTCTGCCTCATGCTCAACCACGACGTCGTCCTGGCTTCGGGCGCCCTTGAGCTGGCTCTGCAGCGGATCGATCCCAAGTGTCCCCAATGGTTGGGTCTGCTGGACGGGCCCGCCGCCTTCTCGGCCTTCCTGATCACCTCTCTGGCCTGGAACCGTATCGGCTGGTTTGAGCAGGCCTTTCATCCGGCTTATTTTGAGGATCTGGATTATCGCGAGCGCCTGGCGGCCGATCCCCAGATTGAGCGCATCAGCCAAGGGCCCTGGCTTGCGCCGATGCAGCTGGCCAATCCCAGCTGCAGTGCCACCCTGGCCGCTGATGATCGCCTGCGCCAATGGAATCGCGCCAGTTTCCAGCTCAATCGGCTTTGGTATTTCAGTCGACGTCGTTTGCAGGACCATCCCGGTGGTCATTGGCGACGGCTCTGGCTGACGGACTGGACAGTGGCGGCTCAGCTGGACGCTGAGTCGTTCAACTGAAGGCTGCGGCGCATCCGTTCAAGCGTGAGCGGAATCTGGCTCCGCTCCAAGGTCTCTCCCCTTCCCAGGGCCAGGAACAGGCGCTGATTTTCCTGCTCGAGCAGGCTCAGGCGTTGCCGTTGTTGCGATCCTTCCTGTTCGCGTGCCTGGCTCTCCCGCAGGGCCTGCTCCATCGGCAGCACTCGCTCCAGCTGTTGCCGTTGCTCCTGTTCGCGCCCCTGGCTCTCGCGGCGCTGCCGCTCGACGATGCCCAATTCCTGTTGCACCTGTTGCAACTGAAGTTCCAGCAGTTCGACGGTGTTGCTGAGGTCCTCTTCGATCGCCAGGGCCCGACGGACCAGCTCGGCCTCCCGGCTGCTCAGCCTGGCCTGCAGGGCCTGGTGGCTCTGCCGCAGTTCTGCAAGTTCAACCTCCTGGCGAGCGGCCAGCTGGCGTCCCTCCCAGGCCTGCAGCAACAGTTCGGCGGCCGCTTCAGGGTCCACACGGTCGGCGCAAGCCTGATACTCGGGTTCGCGGCCGAGCAGATCGGCGCAGCTCTCCAGCTCGGCGTAGAGCTCATCGAGATCCACGCGACGCTCCAGATAGCAGGCCAGCCGTGGATCTGACGTGGCCAGGGCCTGTTGGGGGGCCACCAGCTGAGGGATCCGCTGGTTCGGCGCTGCAGCGACGATGCCTGCATCGGGGATCTCTGCATCGAGGACCCGTGCCTCCAGGGCCTCCCCCCCAGGGGCATCGGCAGACGTGCTGACTGGTTCGCTCTGGCGTGAATCGCCAGCCTCTGCAGCCGCGTCACGGTTGCCGTCCAGGAGTCGCTGCACCGCTTCGGGGGTCAGCCGGGCCAGGTTCAGCAGCCGGAAGCGGGTTGGATCGTTTCGCCACAGGCTCAGGAGCCGCTCGGAGTCCCGCCGCCAGTCATCGAGGAAGCTTCGCAGGGTTGCGGCGTCATTCCACTCGCCAACAGCGTTGACGCTGTCGATCGCACTGGCGTAGCCGAGCCAGTGGGGCCGGGGGGCCGCCTGGCCATCGGCGGCAAGTTCGCCGGGTTGCCAGATCGCCATGGCCCGCTCGGCGATGGCGAGCGGCCAGGGGATCTCCGGGCGGGACACCAGCACCAACAGCGTTGAATCGGTTGGCATGACGGTGGCGTTGGCTGCACGGATTCCGGTCGAACACCGGAGCGGTCTGAGTTTAGGAATGGTGCCAGGGGTTCCTGCCGAACCCCTGGCTTTCGTTGCTGACGGCCTGCCTAGGATCCTGCCCAGATCAACGCCACAAGCTGCCGGTGACCCGTCCACTTCCGCGGTCGCAGGGATCCTGTTGGCAGGTGCTGGCAGGAAGCGCCGCCTGCGAGTGGTTTCTGGAACGGTTGCCCAGCCGTGATCCGGTGCTGTTGCTGCCGCAGGATCCTGCGGTGGCCGAGAGATTGGCTGATCAGTTGCGTGGGCCTGACTGGCAGGGGCTCACGCTGCAGGCCGCCTGGCTGGGGCCGGAGGATCGCCAGAGTTGCTGGCGGGTGTACAGCGATCCACGCCACAACGGCAATCTGACCCCGGAGGCGTTGCTGCTCCACCATCCCAACCTGGAGCTGCTCGATTCCAGCCTGCGGATGCGGGTACGGCTCGATGGGGTGCTGCGGCGCTGGGTGGAGGCCGATCCCCAGCTGCAGCTGATCGTGCGTTCGGCTCCCGGTCGGCTGCACCTGTTCGGCCCCGATCCGCTTGAGCTGCTGAGCGGCTGTATGGACTGGCTGCAGCGCTTCCTGCAGATTCGCTGGACCCCTCTGGGACGGACGAGCGCCCCGCAGCGGCAGGCGCTCCATGCCCATCTGCTCGAGGCGGGTTTTGAGGCGGTGGCGCCGATCGGCAGCGATCCTGTCTGGCAGATCGATCGTCAGGCCTGGTTGGAGGAGCAACGGGTCTGGCTGGAGGAGCGCCTCGATCAGATGACGCGGCAGCTGGCTGAAGCTGATCGCCAGCGCCTGGAGCTCGAACAGGAACGGGATCGGCTGCGTTTTGACAACAACATCCTGCGGTCCACCATGCGCAGCAGTCTCACGGCCCCATCGCCTTTGGATGGGGAGCTCCCCTGATCTGCCGTTTCAGCGTGGCAGCCCTCGGCTGGCCTGGCGTGCGGCCAGGTGCTCAGAGAGGCCTTCACGGTCCTGCCACAGCTCCTGAAGCCTGGCCCGGTAACGCTCACCGACGCTGAGAGCTGAAAACCGTTGCCGCTCGGCTTCGATCAGCCTCAGGGCCATGGGCTCGGCGCCGCTGCGGCAGCGTTCCGCCTGTTGCCGCATCAGGGTCACGGCGGTCTCCAGGTCGGGCTCTCCCCAGGTCTGTCCCTGGGGGTGCGGGTAGTCCTCGGGTCCGATCGGATGGCGTTGACACGGCACGGCCAAGGCCATCGGGCTGTGGCAAAAATCCCTGTTTCCGCCATGGTCGCTGGCGATCACCGTCAGGCCCAGCTGGAGCGCTTCCGCCAGGGTGCGGCCGAAGCCTTCCGAGCGATGCAGTGAGACATAGATGTCGCAGCAGGCGAGCAGATCGAGCAGGTCCGCCCTGGGGAGATCCGCTTCGATCAGATGAATGCGTTGGTCCTGTGCGATCCGTTCGCGCAGCACCTGCCATTCAGGCCTGGGAGCAGCCAGGGGCAGGGTTTTCAGCAGCAGGCTCACGGCAGGCCTGTCCCGGGCGCTCGCCTCCGCAGGGAAAGCCCGCTGGAAGGCCTCGATCAGTCCCTTTGGATTCTTGCGGGCCAGCCAGGAGCGGGGGTCAAATCCATAGCCGAACAGCACCCCGTCCACGGGCAGCCCGTGCTGCCGCCGCAGAGCCTTGCGTTCCTGCTGGCAGGGGATGGGCCGATCCACGGCGACGGCTGGGGGCAAGTGCAGCAGGGGTTTGCCGCTGGCGCTCGCTGCCGGCTTGAGTGCCGTTTCAATCAGGCTGGAATTGGCCCACATCTCATCCACCACCTCCGGCAGCACGGCCCAAGGTGTTGGCCACAGATCTGTCTCCCAGGGCCAGGCGGCAATCGTGTAGCGCCCCTCGACGATCCCGAATCCCTCGCGGGCCAGGAGGGCAGCGTGGTCAGCCGGAGCCAGGAGCACCAGGGTGAAGGCGTAGCGCCCCCAGCTGTTCGGCGCCGCCTGGCGGGACGGCGGGATGTCATGACCTTCGGCGGCACCAGGATTGGCGATGGGAACCAGCTCCCAGGGGATGCCGGCGGCCTCCAGGGCCCTGGCTGCCATCCGCAGATCCTCCGCCACGCCGAGCGTTTCCACGGCATGGCCAATCAGGTTGACCCCGAAGGGACGGTGCTGGAAGGGGATCGCGGGGGCGGTGGCCGGGCTGATCAGAAGGTCGCCGCTGGCATCCAACCGCACGGGCTTGAGCAGCTGCTCGGCACTCCGCTGCCACCAGAGGGACAACCCGGCGGCGGCCTGCGGCAGGGGATGGTGTCGTTGCAGAACAGCATCCTGGTGCCAGAGCACCAGGGCGGGGAGCGCCACGGCCAGTGGCAGGCCCTGGGCTGCCACCGCCTGCCAGAGGTGCTGATCCTGCCGCAGGAGCTGGCATTCACCCCAGGCGCGCAGGAGCAGCCAGTGCAAGAGGCGGGTATGGGCGGCAGCGGGGGGGGCATCGGCCAGCTCCAGCAGCTCCGGATGCACAGCGGCGATCAGGCGCACACTCAGGCGCTGGGGCAGAACGAGCTCTTCGCAGCAACGTTCGATCGCCTGGCGCAGCGGAGCCGTCAGCGGATCGAGCTGCCAGCGGCTGCGCAGATCGGCCGCCGCCCCGGCTGCCAGCCAGGGCTCGGCCTCCCGGATGGCCCGTTCCTGGGCTGCTGCGACGTCCCGTTCCTCTGCCGGGTCCCGCCTGCTGCGATGCAGCTCAAGGGCATAGTTGTCGACCAGGTGGGGAGGAGCGCAGCCGAAGGTGCGATGGCTGAGTTTCAGCGCTTCCTGAAGCACCAGGGCACGACGGCTGCGGGTGATGGTGGCGTCATGCAATCGCGTCTGGGCCTGGCGGTGCGGCAGGTAGCCAATGCGGTCAGGGACGGTGGCAAAGGCGCGCAGCCAGTAGTCGAAGTCGAAGGCCGTGCTCAGACTGGTGTCGAACGGTCCCAGTCGCAGCGAAAGGCTGCGCCGCCAGAGCACCGTTGGCTGGCAGATGAAGCAGTGGTCCCAGAATCCTTCCAGGCCACAGTCAGGGGGCCTGGTGGGGTAGGTCTCCAGGAAGCGTCCCTGGGCGTCGACATGCTCTCCCTCCCCGTAGACCATCAGCCACTGAGGATGCAGCCGCATGGCTTCCACAGCCCTGCTCAGGGCGCCGGGCAGCAGGCGATCGTCGGCATTGAGCCAGCCGATCAAGGTGCCGCGGGCCAGCGCCAGGGCGCGGTTGAGAGCCTCAGCAGGTCCGTTGTCGGGGCTGGAGAACCAGCGCAGCCGCGGCTCGTTCCGGGCGATGGCGGCAAGGATGGCCAAGGTGTCGTCGCTGGAGCCGCCATCGGCCACGATCAGCTCCAGCGGCAGATCGGGCTCCTGCAACACCGATGCAATCGCCTCTCCGATCCAGGTTCCCTGCCCCAGTGAGGGCATGACCACGGAAACGGAGAGGGACAAGGAGCGTCTGCCCACGGCAAGATCAACTTCTACACCCTAGGTTCCTGAGGTGAGTTGGCAACGGGATGCTGTCGTCTGCGCCGCTGAACCGGAACCGGGTGATGCACCGGCAGATTGCCTTGATGGTGCTGGGTGCCTGCAGCGGCGATGGCAGCCAGGAAGCCCCCATGACCTTGGCGAAGCCGGCCTGTATTGCCTCCGTTCGGCTGTTGCCAAGCCTTGATCCGCAAGCGGCTGTGGTCACACGGCTGATTCACTCCGGACGAGTGCGTAATTATCCACCCTGTGTGCACTGTGGTGGCGTTGACTGTCGATGTGAGAGCAATTATCTCAGTCGTAAGGATTTAGCCGAATGGTGTCTGCTGCAGCTGGCTCTCGAGCAGGTCGCCAAGGGGGATGACCAAACGCTCCACCTGCTGGCTTTGCCAGGACGTGCTGATGTTGCAGTGTTGACCCTCATGTTGCCGAAGATTCACTCCTGGGTCGCCAACTTGCCAGCTCGGCAGGATGGGACAGCCCCGATCCTGCAAACGCTGGCCATGCAGGGGACTGGTGTTGACTGCGTTCTGGTCAATGGCAGCTTTGCCCGCAGAGTGCTTCGCTGCCTGGGTCGGATTGATACAACCGTGGCGATATGGCTGCAGCGAGGTTGCCCGGAGCTCGGCACTGATTTCCTACGGCAGAGCCTGACGATCCTCCGGCCAGAAGGCGCGAAAGCGATCTCTTCGCCAAAGTCAAGTCCGTATCAGCATGTGAGGCATCGGGTCTGGCAGCTGTCGCAGCAGTCGAAACTGTGGCATTGGATTTGCGATGACGGCCGCCAGAATGTAGGCGATCTTGTAGGCGCCTACCTATTTGAGAAAATCACAGGACGAGCATTGGAGTATGTGCATCCTTCCAGTACATCGGATCAGGTATTTCTGACCTGCGGCTCGATTATTTCTGATCTCAATATTCAAGGCGGGAATGCGGTAATCTGGGGGTCTGGAATTCTATCCAAGCAGATTCAGCCATTTCAGGCTCAAGTGTATGCCGTACGAGGTTTCAAGAGTAAAAAAGTGTTGGATTCTCTTGGGGTTGCCTGCCCCCCAGTCTTTGGAGATCCCGCTCTATTAATGCCGAGATTCTATAGGCCAGATGTTGGTGTACAGGTTGACATTGGTATCATCATGCACTGGTCGCAACCAATTGAGCGAATCAGGCCATTGATCCAAAGGATTGAGGCGGCAGGATTGAGCTGGAGCGAGATTAATGTGCACCAAGGTGTCGAGTCTTTCTCCGCCTCAATTCTTGCATGTAGGTATACAATCACGACGTCTCTGCATGGAGTTGTATTCTCTCATGCCTATCATGTACCCAGCCTGCCATTCTTCTTGCAGGATTCAGGCAAAGGATCGGCTCAATGTGATCTTGAAGATCAGGTCAGAGCTGCCAACACGAGGAAGCTGAGCGGTGAGACTCAATTGCTTAAGTTTGATGACTACTACTCTTTTTTTAATCTCATCCCAGATCCCATATATCTCTTTTCAGATTTGATTGAGTCGCAACTGGACTTGATTGATGCGATTGAATCCTATCCGCAACCTGAATTTCCTTTTCAGGATCGTTTGGACCCCCTGCTGCGATCCTGCCCATTTCTGCCTTGCTGGGACCGATACTGATGATAACGTTGAATGATGACTGATCAGAGTGGTGATGATCGAAGTATGGCATGATAGCTGGTATTTCTTTGGGCCTGAATGCGGATAATATTTCTGGCAGAAAGAAGATCGATTGGCTTTATGATCTAATTGCCGGACTTGCTCGGATTGGTTGAATTAGTTCCTCCAGATTTAGTTGGCGCTTCGGGAAAATATTTGATCAAAGTCTGGTTTTTGCGTCCGCATCATTTTGTGGAAGAAACTTTGCTGGAAATAATGCTTAGCATCAATTGATGTGATTCCAGATTCAGATGCTACTTCCTCGTGAAGAGCACAAAAATCCAGTCGCATCTGATCGGCGAGTGATATATGCATTTGTCTGATCCGCTTTGGATCCCGCGACTCGTTCTTAAGGTTGGCTACTGCTTGGGCGATGCTGCCAGAATCAGGCGCACAAATCCTGGAGTTATAGTCGTTGTACCAGATGTCCCGGCCACCATGGGAGAATGTGCTGACAACGGGGATTCCCATCAGTAAATACTCACTGCTTGCATAGCAAGCTCCTTCGATCTCAGAGAGAATTAGTCCAACATGACTTTCCGAGATCTTCTCCCTGACTTCTTCCTCGTTAAGTACATGGTTATTTCGATAGACATGTACTGGAAGTTCATCCTGGCTATCTGCAGCGTAACTAGGGCCCGTGACGAGCGCTAGGTTTGGGATTTCCTGACAGAGATGATGCCGTTTAAATGGGACATGACGTGCTGTGTAAATTGCATCGTAGATCTTTTCGCGCGGACGTGGTTCGAAAAGATTGTAGTCCAGAAAAGCATTATGATTGATAATTTTCCCACTAAATCCATGATCTTCAAATAAGCTTTTAGACGCATAGTCATTAAACATAATTCTGAATTGATTGATTGGAATGCCAAGTGAGTCCACGCAGCGGCGGCACTCTTCAACGAGCCAATCATGAAAAAACCATCCAAGCCTGACAAAAAAGAAGTCAGTTGGGCGGATGCGATCACGGTAAGTATGGAGCCACTCCCAGTTGTGCGCTATATTTTCGATGATGAAAATACGATAAGTGTCAGACTCAAAGTAGTGATTAAAATAAAAATACTCGTTTGGCCATGTGTAGCATGGCTTGAAAGGCTCGGGTTGGGTGCTCATCCTGATTGAGTTCGATGGGAATGGAGTCATCAACGAATTCGGTTAACGAGGTTGCACAAATTTGTGTCTATTTTGCGTCTGACTTCGTTTGGGGCATCATCTTACTTGTGGCCAAGGACTTTAAGGCTTGTTAGACTAATATAAATAATTTTATCATTTTGGACAACTGGAATGCTCATTGTATCAGCCTTCGTGGTTGCTTGGAATATCGATGGCCTTACGGCTGAGGTGCCCGCTCCATCCAGCTGATGAATGGAGGATGCATTCGTGAACTATCAAGAAAAGTTTTCCAGTTAAGTATGATCAAATTTGTACAACACTTGAGCAGACAAGACGTGATGTCACCCCTGCTCTAGATCCAGCGTTCAATGATAACCTAATCGATGCAGTACTGAAAAGCCAACGGTGTCGGATGGCCATGCTGATCTCTGGCTGGCGCCAGCAAATTGGATCAGAATGTTGGCCCTGTATTACCTGTAGTCCGCCAAGAAATAGTGAATAAGTTCAGTGGTAACTCCTACCTTTGGCAATCATGAAGTAGCCCATGGCTCAGTTGAATTGCCAGAATATTTTGTGGACCCCTACAAGGCATGGGCTCACCTGGTTCCAGGCTGAACTTGGAGATTAGACCATTCATGCCTTGCAATAGTACTGTATGGAAGTTAGGCATATTAACAATTGAATGTGATTGAATTAACGGGTGAGCTTTTTTGAGATTCTCTCTGCTGTGCGCTGCAGGCTGGAAATGTTGCGAGTTCTTCCATGGAACTATTTTGCGAGAAACCGCGCCAATTGTTCTCGCGGAGAACTGCAAATGTCAACCAATTATAGTCGCCAGAGTTGGCATGGCTATATTCGTTTTTTAGGAACTCTGGCGTACTGTCATAAAGTGGTGAAAGGCCCTTGTCATCGGCATAGAACGGACGCGAGACGTAGATGGCTTCGATCAGTTGGCTGGCAAAGCTGTCCGGTTCTGGGTTTGCTCGAAGTTGGTCAAAAAGTGATTTATGTTCACCACCGCCAAAGGCATAGTTGTTTTCCAATACTACATAGCGAATTCCCCGCAAAAAGGACAGGCATAGCCGCTCCATGTGGTCCTGATGATCATCAAAGATGGCCAGGCAGTTGTCCGCAGGGATTTGACTAAATATGGAAGATGCCCAGTCAAGGCTGTAGTAACGAGCCTTCGGTGATTGATAGTAGATGAAATCCATATTTGTTACGACTGGATCGAAGCAGTGGATATTTTTCACCTTGGTAATGCTATCAATAATGTAAGTGGTCATACCATGCCAGACTCCACTTTCGATGACGGTTTGAGGTGCAATCAACGCCAGTATTTCGTGGAGAAAAAAGCATGCTTCAAGCGACATGCCACCTGGATTTTGAGCGAAAGGACGCCGCTGCCATGTTGTTTCGACAAAGTGCTGGAGTCGATCCTCCTGCTCCTCTTCTTGGAACAGTAAACCACCAAGATCTCGGACTGGAATAAGGCCCGAAAAAAGATTGATCTGATTCATTATTGATTCAGGCGTTAGATTAATTGAATGGGATGGATCTTGGCCGGCAGGCTTAGGCGAAAGGTGGAGGCTTTGATTGATCGGCGATATGTATTGTCAATGCACGGCCTGGGAGTTTTTGGTATGAATTAGTAATTTTGTCTTTTTAGAAAAAGCTTGAATGAGCTTCTTTGAGATGCTAAGAACCATTCTTCGTGTATATTGAGTCTATGTTAGCCTTGGGTGTGTTTCTCCCAGATGATGGCTAGTTTCTCTTCTCTGCTTAGGCTCCGTAGCATGGATTCTGACATATGCCAGCCAGCAACAATGTCAATAGCCTCATCTTCGAAGCTTGTTGTGTCTGTATGTAGGTTGTTTTCAATTGTCGCTTCAAAAACTAGTTCGGATTCTGATCGTTTATCGAGTAGTTCGCAACTGGTAAACTGCATATCAGGGTTCCATAGCTCAGTACTGTTACACATTAAACGGTTGGCGAATCCCATGACGAGGGGGTGAGGGAGGCTTTGATTCTGAACTCGTTCGCTATGATCATGTTGTTGATGATTGATAAAGTTAAGATTGAATACGCGCTTGCTTAGGGAGGCAAGAACCATGCGATCTTTTAAATTAGTGTCGTCTTGGCCGTAGTTGTAAATTCTTTCGTCGTATCCGTTGACTCTTAAAAAGTCGTCAATGTGATAGTAAGTATTCCCGTGCAAATGACGTTCATTCATGTCGCGTGCATGATGCCAGTCTCCCACCCAGAACTCACCAGGGAAGAGCGGATGAGCAGTAAAGAAATCTCCTTTAAATTCTACATCAGAGTCACATTTCATAATCTTTCGATTACGCGCCATCCTTGATGCAAGATTTTGAGCGATAGTCCTGATAAATGTTTCTTGTCTTTCAACGCGGATGATGCGAAGACGTTTGTCATCAAAGATTCCGGGAATCGTGGCGACTGGTTCTTGGGAGCTCCAGTCTAGTAGTATGAGTTCGTCGAAATCCTGTGCGAGCCAGTTGCTTAAGTTGCGAATTACATTGCGATTTCGGTTCATTAAGTGGACATACATTGTTATGCCATCTCCCAGTGATTCACCGATCAGATTATGGGATGCGGGTGGCTGAATAGGGAAGAGCTCTTCGCCTTTGCTCAAGCAGCGCGTGCTGGCAAGCGAAGTAAGTCTTTGAAAAATAGTTGCGCTTTCGATCGATTGACTGTCAAAGCAGTTGTCATGGCGCTTTGAATTGTCTTTAGATAATGATTGGAGAATGCCCTTATTTTCGATATCAATTGCTTTATTGGCGAAAGCATTCCTCTCAACTATCAGTGTTAATTTCAACTGTGCTGTTGGCACATGAACATGTCCATGGCGCCAACGGCAACTGAGACAGAGACCATTGGCCCATAGCACCTGGGATGCGTGTGGGCGAAACCCAAGACTTGAATCGCCAGGCTTCGTTGCGATTCTGTGATCACAGAGATGCATGAACTTGTCATGCTCAAGATAGCGTTCTATGCTGAACTCGATGTCTCGGAATGTGCAATTTTTGAGTTCGATTTTGATTTCAATTAGTTTTTCTGTCTGTCTTAGGTGAATGTCGCGCACCGTCGTATCGATGGCAACAGGTGTGATCATCAGTTGTTGATGGGCAATGCCGTCGAATGTCTTGCTACTTTCCCCAGGAATCTGGCTCTGTTGAGGATAAAAGTAGAGTATAGGCTGAGCAATTGGTTCTGCTGTTCGCCGTGCCCAGCCAAAGCAGGTCAGCGATCGGCTGGCTTCAAATAGCTTGCGGCAGAGTGCCTGACGCTGCTCAAGTTCTCGCGTGCCAATCTGAGCCAATCGAGCAGGAAGTAAATGTAATTCTGCTTCTGAATGTATGATTACTGCATCTTGCCAATCTCTTGTAAGTGCAGGTGCCATACGTTCGAGATCAGGCAGTGCGCAGGAGCCACTCAAGAGAACTGGGATTGCTCCAGCAGCCAAGCTTTCCCAAAAACGTATAGAATTTGGGCCTGAACCTGATGGGCAAAGTGAAAAAATGCTAGCAGATAATAATTCATTGTACCTACGAACTTGTTCCAGCTCTTCTGTTTCCAAGGCATCATTTCGCACTGGTTCTAGCGTAGTGGTCTGCTGCTTGTATACAATATCCTCAAAATACCAGCGATCATTCAGGCTGATCTCGTAGCCTTCTAAGTGAGATAGGTCTAGGAGTTGTCTGCGAATTTGGCTTAGATAACCCTTCTGATATGCACCTATGAACGACGCCTTGATGTGTCTCGCTTTCACCGGATTGAAAAGCAACCCGTGGCTTCGCACAGGATCAATCGCGTTGACTGCGAAGAGTGGCCAAGCGTGAAGCCTAAGCTCTTCGGCTGAGTCGCTTTCACTGCTTGTCGTATGCAAATGAATGTTGATTTGATCTTTAGTGCATTGGGATAACCATAGATCACTTATCCCTAGCTTGCTCAATAGTGGTAGCAGATCTTTCCAGCGATCGTGTTGGCAGACTGTATGTACGCAAAGTTTGCGATCGAAGTTTGCCAGTATTTCTCTGATTGCGGCAATCTTACTTGTATAGGCATCGATTAAGTCTTTTGGGATGGTATTTTTGTCCAGATAGGTCGCCCAGGGAAGCCCTATGTAGAGATGATATGTATCTTTGTCTCGTACTGTATGCCTCAATATTTGATGTGTTTCCAGTGCGTCCTGTTCTGTTTTGCAGGGATACTGCCAGAAATGGAGTGCATCAGCATGCGTCTTGAAGGTTTTAATGAAGCCCTGCTTCCATTCCAGTACTGGACGTACGAATGCCTCGCTGAATACTGCTTCTGCGTCCCCCTCCGTCAGTCCTCTTCGCAGTTTTTCTGTGCCAAGGTGGGCTTGTGGCCAGTAAAAATCAATGCAGACAATATGCGTTTCAACCTCTAGAATTTCAAAACGCTCATTGTATGTCTCCAGTATGCTTATGGATGATGGCAGGCGCAGGCCAAGGGACGCCACCCTCTGGCAACGGATTTCATGCCGCCATTCCTCATCTTGGTGGAGGGGCTCAATGCGTCCAGCTTGATGATTTTCGTTGGCTGCTGACTCTCCTGTTCTGTCGCGAGCTTCCCCTAACAATATGAGTTCTACTATTTCTGTCCCAGGTTGTGTGCCGTAATTGCTTGGGTTGCGTCTTAGCCTGAGCCGAAGTCGATCACATCGTTCTGGGACTCTTCCATCGAAGCAGAGATGGTGACGTCTTGATGTTTGATGTTCTTGAATCCGTAAGCCATCGTTGCAGCGCAGCCATCGTCCGTCTCGACGGTACTCCAGAAATACAACCAAGTCAGGTGGGCAGCTGCCTGGTGGTAATTTCAAAAAAGCAGCTTGAATATGACGATTGCCTCTAAAGTCGATTGTTAGTTCCTGATCCAGCAAGTCGATGAGCCGAATCGGGATCAGGTCTGCGGCGGGCACTGCAGCTTCTATCGGCTCCCAATTCTGATTCCAGAGGCTGATATCTTCCGTCCCCAGGCTTTGGTAGGACCATTGCAGTTGGGTGACCAATGGATGCTCTAGGTAGGTTGTTGGCTTGACTTCGTTGTTTGGTACGAAGGTTTCGCTACTGCCACCGCTATCTTGAAGATTAATACTCATGCCCGTTGGCTGCTCCAAGGCTTTGGACCAGACGATGTGATCCAGGCTCGAGAGCGCCTCTGCAGATAGGCTTGGATAGACATATGTGCTGCCGCCATAGAGTCGATCTTTCCCCATGTCATAATCGCGCTTACTGATGGCTTGAAGGTGGATTGTGGCTAGGTGGTAGGCGGGATTTTTTAACCGGAATCCGTGCGTCCAGAGCACATGGCTGATCCGGTTATCACAGCCCGGAACTCCCAGTGGAAATGCAGTACTATCCATCAGACTTTGGCTAATCTCTGCATCGCTGCGAATGGCCCAAAGGTCTTGGGTCCATTGTGGCTGCAGGTTCAGTACACTTTGATTTCGTTCTTGATCCCAGTTGCGCCTAGTGAGCGCCAGGCCATCAGTGGGTTCTGAGAGGGTCGCTAACAGCTGTTGCCGTGTAAAAAGTGGGTAGATGTCTGAGTTTGCAACCATGACGATGGCATCTTCTTCCTTTCTGGCCATCCTGATCCAGTCGGAATACTGCAGGCGCCGGTTTATCGGTATGATTTCATGTGCTACCTGGCCACTCGCTATCTCGGGTGATTCTGCTTCTGCAAAAATAATGACTTTGTCAATTTCCAGGTTGTTAGTGTTGATCCTTAAGCAAGTGTCAATCTCTTTTTGGCGCTTATTGTCTTGCGCTCGGTAGTATTGTGTGCAGAGGATCGTTCTCATGGTTATTGGGTTTAAAGGTCGTGCCTGTCCTGTTTTTGGTCTGGGTTGGTGGTTTCCATCTCGTTGGTTGTTGGTGATGGGGAAGAATCAGGCCATCTCTTGTTCGATTTGAGGGTAGCCTGTTGGCCTAGTTTCGGCAATAATCGATTTCACTGATTTTCTTGCTACTTGCTTCTTGGCGTGCTGGCTTCATCGTAGTAGTCCTGAGCTTTCCGTGCACAATTAGCGCGTTCTGACGGCAAGCGAGCTCGATGGTCTTGGTCTCATTTTTTCGGGTTTTCGTTTCATGTGGTGCAAGGGGAGAGGGTTGATGTGATGCTTGCTCTGCTGTCTGATATCTAATTTAGCGTCGTGTTTTGTGTCGTGGAACTGGCTGTCGTGAATGGCCGTGATGTTGTTGTAGCGGTAGTTTGCTGTTCTTAATCTTACCGAGTCAAGCCCTTGGCAATCTTGATTGGGCGCTTCCACTCGCATCGGTGACTGCCGGTCAAGTGCGTTCGGGCCGACGCCGACGCCGGCACCGACCTGCGTGAATTTGTTGGTATTGCACTTTGATGGAGATCCGTCACGGCTTCTGGCTGCCAATAAGCTGGTTGCTTCTTTGCTGTAAGTTGTGCTGTTCATTGAGCAGCTTAGTTCTGCTCGCATCACGTCTTGCCTGGTTTGTTCCAATCAACTGATTGGTCTTGGGACTGACTTTATCAGGTTTGGATGGACTGGTGCTCGCGTTCAACCCGCGCTTGGCTTTCCCCATTTTTGCCTCATCTTCATTTAGAATCGAAGTATGGAAGCTTCTCAACTCACAATCCAGCTCTCCCCGGGTAGGCCTCTGCTGAGCGCTGATGACATCAATCGCATGATTCGCCAGCGGGGATTTGGTCAAGCCATAGCACAGGTTTTTGTGATGGATGCGATTTTGCGATCCATGTCTCTGGACGATCAGCAGGTTGATGTATTGGTCGAAGCCTATTTGCTTGATCATGGTGTCTCAAGTTTTGATGAGCGTATTGCTTACCTTCAGGCTGAAAATATCGGTGAGGTTGATTTGATTGAGCGTGCTACTGCTGCCAAGCGACTTCAGCTCTTCAGTCAGCAGCAACATGGCGCTGATGTTGAGAGCCATTTTCTGGAACGTAAACTTCACCTTGACCAGGTCACCTACTCCTTGATCCGTGTCCATGATGCCGATTTGGCTGCGGAGATTTATCAGCAGATCCGAGAGCGAGAAGCGGATTTTGATCATTTGGCTCCAATGTTTTCGCAAGGTCCTGAGCGCAATTCTCGTGGTCTGATCGGACCTGTGCCCCTGGGGGCTGCCCATCCCGATTTGATGTCACGGTTAAGGATTGGTGAGCCTGGCCAGTTGTGGGAGCCATTCTTTGTTGTTGATGTCTGGTTGGTTCTCCGCTTGGAACAGCGCTTTGCGGCCCAGTTGGATCCAGCCATGCGTGAACAACTGCAGCAGGAGTTGTTTGAGTTCTGGTTCCAGGAACGGGTTCGTGCCTTGCTTGCCGGAGAAGTGCTTGCATCAGATTTGCTATCTCCCTTACCAGTGTAATTGACATGAGCACAGAGTCGTTGACCTCTCCCCCCAATCCCCAGCCATCCGAGGAGTCGCTTGACCAAGTTCTGACCCGATTCGAGCCCTTCAGCAGCTTGCCCGCAGATGTATTAGCCAAACTTGCTCCTTTTCTGGTCGAGCGAGATTTTCGACTTGGTCAGACGCTGCTGGAAGCACATATCTTGCCTACTTCTGTTTCCTGCCTATTGCAGGGCCAGTTGCGGGTGTTGGCGCCCAACACCGCTGCTGCGAGCTCCTGCACGATTGATCGCCGAGGGCCTGGCTCTCTGGTGGGCTGGTGTGGTCTGGTACGTCGCCGCCCCTGCGAGTATGTGCGTGCTATGGGACCTGTGAAGACTCTGGAGATTCCTGCCGATCACTTCCTTGCTCTGTTGGAAGCGCATCCATCCTTTGCCGGTTGGTTTCATCGTCAACTGCCCCATGCTGAGCTCTATCAGGTACTCAGGGAGCACGTTCAGCATCAACCTGCTTATGCACCCTTTCTGGATGATTGGTTGAATCGGGAACTGGCCGTAGGTTTGATCAGTCAGATTTCATTGACGACTCCTCCCGTCGAGCCGCGATCGGATCTGTTATGGCTGTACAGCAGTGGCGGCCCCTTGGCTTCTGTGTGGACCTCGGCGGAGGTCCAGGTGGCCACAACTGCTGGCCCGTCCTTGCCCTGGCTACGTTTGATCGGTTTGCCGGAGCCTCCCCCGACCCCGAGCCAGCCTTTGGCCGTGTCGGAACTTTCCTCGCAGGATCTGATTCCCAACGGGACTCAGGCTGGCTTGGTTGAGAGCAATCCATCGCTGCCCCCTTGGCCGCTCTCACCCAGCTCACCTACCGGTGCCACTCTTGTTCTGCCACGGGCCAGTGGTGCGGAGTCGATACCGCTGGCGATCGCGACAGCACTGGCCCATTATTTCAACCTTCCACTCAATCGCGATAGCCTCCGCGATTTTATTGCTGCAATCCTGCGGCAGCAGGCTCGATTGAACCTGGTTAATGCAGGCCAATTGTTAGATTATCTAGGACTGAGGGTCATCATGACCAAGGTCCCCTTGGACCGCCTTCAACGTGTGCCGGCGCCTTCCGTCTTGGAGCAGCACGAGCAACTCGTGTTGTTGGATGGCGTGGATGAGAATGGATTGCTGCGGATTCTCGACCCGGAATTGGGCCCTCTGCATGTGCCGTTGGCCGAGATGCAGGTCGATGAGAATGGGATGGTGGAGTTGCTGCTGCTTGATCGCCGTCTCGACAGCATGGAGGCGCGCTTTGGCTGGGGCTGGTTCATGCCCTATATCCGCCCTCATCGCCGTGAAATCGTTGAGGTGATTGTGGCCTCCAGTGTGGTGAACCTCCTGGCATTGGCAACACCTCTGGGTCTTCAGGTGTTGATTGACCAGGTGGCTCGTTACCAGAATATGAGTGCCTTGATCAGTATCTCGGTCTTGCTGCTGATCGCGGGTGTTGCGACTGCCGTCGTGCGGACCTTGCGTACCTATATCTTCGCCCAGGTTGCCAACCGTATTGATCAGGACAGTAAATCGACGATTCTTGATCGCCTTGTGCGTTTGCCTCAGGGCTTCTTTGATAGTCGACCTGTGGGACAGATCATCTATTACTTCAATATGCTGGATCGGCTGCGTGAGTTCTTGCTTGGTCAGGCTCTCACCACTGTTGTCGATTTTGCCTTTGCCATTCTTTATGTTTTTATTCTGCTAGCCATCAATCCTTTGCTGACACTTGTCACTCTCAGCACGCTGCCCTTGATGCTGATTTTGGCTTTGGTCACCAATCCAATGTTTGAAGGGTTGGTCAAGCGTTCTATTGGCGAGTCCGTCCGTACTTATTCGTTTCTCAATGAGGCCATTACCGGTATCCAGACGATTAAGTCCCAGAATGCTGAAACGAAAACGCGTTGGGAATTTTTAAATCGCTATTCCCGTTTTATCGGCGAGGATTTCAAGCTCAAACTCACTACCGAATCGATCAGCAATATCGCAACTTTTATTAATGATCTTAATGGCTTGTTGGTGATTGGTTTTGGCATCTGGCTCGTCATGCAGAATCAGTTGACCCTGGGAGGTTTTATTGCTTTTCGAATTATTTCGGGCTACATCACCAGGCCTCTCATTCAGCTTGTTCAGACTTGGCAGCAGTTCCGTATCACTACTCGTCAGCTGCAAATGGTTGGTGATATTGTTGATCGTAATACAGAGCAGTCTGAGCAGGAGGCGACTAATATTCCAATGCCGCCAGTATGCGGTCATGTGAAGTTCGAGAATGTCAGTTTCCGTTTCGGTGATGATAGTCCCTTGGTGCTGCAGGGCATCAACCTTGAAATTCCTGAAGGTTGTTTTGTTGGCATGGTTGGCGGTTCCGGCAGTGGCAAAAGTACGGTTCTAAAGCTCTTGCCACGCTTCTATCGAGCACTGGAAGGAAAGGTGATGATCGATGGTTTTGATGTCACCAAGGTGGAGTTGTACTCCTTGCGTCGCCAGGTTGGTGTTGTTCCCCAGGATAGCCTGTTGTTTGATGGCACCATTCGTGAGAATCTGCTGCTGGTCAAACCCGATGCCACGGTGGAAGAGATGATTCGTGCTACGCGCATTGCCTGCGCTCATGATTTCATCATGGAGATGCCCCAGGGCTATAACTCCAGTGTTGGCGAACGTGGTGCTGGACTCTCCGGTGGCCAGCGCCAACGCCTGGCGATTGCCCGGGCCGTTCTGCAGAATCCGCGCATGTTGATTTTTGATGAAGCCACCAGCGCCCTTGATGCCCGCACGGAACGGGAGCTCTGCCGCAATCTGTTCGAGGCATTCCGGGGTCGCACCGTGTTTTTCATCACCCATCGGTTGAGCACGGTCAGGCCGGCTGACCAGATTGTGCTGATGGATCGTGGCGCTGTGATGGAAACGGGCAGCCACCAGCAGTTGATGGCGCTTCAGGGCTGGTACTACGCCCTTTACAACAGTCAGAATCTGGAGGGATTGAGCTGATGCCGCGTCAATCTCTCAAGCATCGTCTTCATCTGGCCATCGATTTTCTGGTCGCACCCCTGCGAGGTCGAACCAGCCCCCGTCCCCGTCCTGGCCCTTTGCTGGTGCCGGTCAAGGTGGAGTTGCTCGAGGATCACGATGGCAAGCCAACCGCTGGTTCGCTGTTGCATCAGGGCCAGCATCAGGCCATCGATCCGGCCGTGCAGGAATGGCAATTCAGTCAGACGGTGTTGTTGCGCAAAAGTGGCCTCAGCTCCTCGGCGATGGTCTGGAGTGCCGTCGGCATCACCGCTGCTGTCGTTCTCTGGGCCGTTGTGGCTCCCCTGAATGAAACCGTGGCGGTGCAGGGCAAACTGCAGCCGATTTCCAGCGTCAAGCGCATCGACGCGCCGGTGCCTGGCCAGGTGGAGGCCGTGTTGGTCAGCGAAGGCCAGAGAGTGAAGAAAGGCCAGCCCTTGTTGCGCTTCGATCTGCAGGACTCCCGCAGCAGTCTCAAGGCGGCTCTGGCTGTGCGTGCTCAGCTGCTCAATGAGATTCAGATTGACCGAGCCAGTCTGGGTGAAGTTGATGGCCGCGGTCTCAGCCCCAACCAACGGCGCCAGCTGGCCAGCCAGCAGAGCGACATCGACAGCCGCCGCCAGGCAGCTCAGCAGGATCTGCTCAAGAGCCAGGCACGGCTGCGCGGTCAGTTGGCCACCCTGGCCACGGCGCAGAATGTGGCCAACCGCTATCGGGATCTGCGCGATACCGGCGCCGTCAGTGAGGTGCAGGTGCTCGATGCCACGACCAAGGTGCAGGAACTTGAGGCTGAGCGCAGTGTCGAGGAACGCGAAATCTCCAGGTTACGGGCTGTGTTGGCAGGCACCCAGGCCAGTCCGGGTGTGGATCTGCGCAAACGGATTGAGGACAATCTCAGCCGCATCGCTGAGCTTGATCGTGACATCAGCCAGGCACGTCAGCGCATTCACTACGGGGTGCTGACTGCGCCCGCCCGTGGTCAGGTGTTTGATATCACGGTCGGAGTGGGAAGCGTGGTGCAGGTGGCGCAACAGGACTCTGTAAAACCTGTCATGAAGATCGTTCCTGATGATGCTCTTCAGGCCAAGGTTTATCTGCCGAATACGGTTATTGGCTTTGTCCGTGTTGGTCAGCGGGCAGATATTTCCCTCGATACCTTTCCCGCTAACGATTATGGACGTATTCCCGCCACTGTGGCCAGTATCGGCTCCGATGCCCTGTCCTCCACGGAACTGGGGCGGGATCCGGGCAACAATGCCCAGGGGCTTTATTTCCCGGCTGTCCTGAAGCTCAAGCGTCAGAGTCTGGCGCTCGAACACAAGTCGATTCCGCTTCAGGCGGGAATGTCGCTGACGGCTGATATCACTCTTCGGCAACGCCGCTATATCAACATCATCACGGGCTACCTCGAGAACCAACGTCTCAACCTGGAGCGCCTGCGCTGACGATGAAACCGCTCAGAAGCCAACCGTGGCAGCATCCCTGGTGGCGCCATGTCCCTGTCGCCGAGCGGGCTCAACGGCTCTGGCAGATCCGTCGCATGCGTGTGATGGCTTGGTTGAGGCTACGGAGGCATCGCATCCTGTTGATTCTGGCCTTCTACTTGTTGCTTTGCCTGCTGCCCCTGTTGATCGGCCAACCCCATCTCTCGGCCTATGCCCTGTTGCCGGTGTTGCTGGTGCCACCGGTGGCTTACCTGGCCTATGTGCTGGCCTGGCATGAGTTCCATCGTTGAGGCTGGCGGCTCTGGTTGCGGTTGTCGATTCGCCGTCGTTCAGTTGGCCAGGCCGGCCAGGGTGTTGAAGGATTCCTGCAACCACAGGGGCAGTCGGCTTTGCCCTTGCCCCAGGCGCATCTTGCCCTGGGGCAGAAAGGGCATGGCAGCCAGAAGTGCCTGGGCCATGGCTGGATGCTGCATGTCCACGGCGGCGGCGGTCAGGCTCCTGCAGTGTTGTTCATCCTCCAGGGAGAGCGGTTCGTTGCCGAAGTTGCTGGACAGCAGCGCTCGATAGATCGTTCCCAGGCTGGTGCGATAGAGGGCTTCGAGGCTGGCGACTGAGACATCCAGCCAGATCTGGCCGATCAGACAACGTAGGCGGGCCAGTTCCATCTTCACCTCGGCGTCGCTGCGGTCGATGACGTAGAGGTTGATCAATCCCACCATGCGGTTGACGAATTCCTCGTCCTGGAACTGGGCGAAGGCTTCGCTGCCGCCGGTGCTGATCAGTTGGGGCAAGGGGGCGGGATCGGGATTCGGCGCGGCCGCCACTTGGACAGTCGCTGGTCGGCCTGTCGTCAGGGGGGCGCTTGTGGTGGGGCTGGGCTGGTCGAACAGGCCGATCGGCAGGCCCAGCTCCGCAGCCAGCTCGGGGTCGAAGCAGGCGACATAGTCGTCCAGCAGCCAGCGAGGCAGGCTGTCGGCCGCTTCACTGAGCCGCATCTTGCCCGGGGCGCAGTAGGTCATCACCGCCAGCAGCAGATTGAGCCGCTCGGGGGCATCGAAGTTGGTTTCCAGTTGCCGCGCCAGCTGTTGCTTCCACTCACTTTCATCGCCAGAGAGGGTCTGGGCGGGCAACGGCCCCCGCAGCAGCAGCCGATAGGTTTCGCCAATCGGGCCGCCGTAGAGCTCCTCGAGCTGGTCGATCGGGGCATGCAGCCAGAAGCGCGACAGGCAGTGACGGGCATGGCGCGCTTCCAGCAGGCACAGGCCATCGCTGGGTTGGGCGTTGGCGCGGCGCACGATGCGTTCGATGCGGGACACGGTCCAGGGCATTGCCTGGGGAGTTTCGGTGATGCCGATGTTCTGCGGCGGTGGCAGCAAGGGAGGGCCGTCCTCCTGGACCAGATTGACCCCCGCGGTCATCGGTTCTGGTCTGCGGCGGATGCGATTCAGCAGACGACGGAACATTGATTTGTGGCAGGGACTGGCTGGGGCTGAGGATGGGACCGTAGCGGGTCATGATGGAATGAACCATCCGAACCTCACCATGGCATCCCCGGAATTCGGAGATGGACGCGGATCTGGCTGGAATGAACTCCCTGCCCTTCGCTTCCGTACATCGTGATTGTGCGGCCGCGTCGATCAGGCGAACTCAACAAGTTCAAGGTTACGCGCTGAAGCGATGCGTATCCTGCTGATCCATCAGAATTTTCCTGGTCAGTTCCGGCACCTGGCTGGTGGCTTGATGGCCCGTGGTCACGATGTGGTGGCCCTCGGTCGGCGCACGGGTGCCATGCCGGAGGGCATCACCTATGGGCTCTATTCCATCGAGGAGCTCGAGCCCAGCTGGGACGGGTGTGATCGGCACCTTGAGCAGGCCCTGCACCGGGCCTATCAGGTGCGCCGGGCGAGCCAGCTCCTGCGCGAGGGCGGTTGGATCGCCGATGCCGTGTTGTATCACTGCAGCTGGGGGGAGGGCCTCTATCTAAGGGATGTCTGGCCCGAGCAGCGACTGGTGGCCTATCCGGAGCTCTATGGCAGTCCCCTGGTGATGGGCTATGGCTTCGATCAGAGTCTCGGGCCGGTGCCCCCGGATCTGAGCATTTCCATGCATCACCTGAATCTGCTGTCCCAGGCGGCGATCGCCAGCAGCGATGCCCTGATCTGCCCAACCCACTATCAACGGGACAGCTTTCCCTCCCATCTTCGGCAGCGCTTTCATGTGATTCACGAGGGAGTCGATGTCGGCTCGATCGCTCCCTATCCGGATCGCTGGTTGCTGATGGGCAGTCAGTTGGCGCTGAGGCCCGGGGACCCGGTGGTGACCTATTGCAGCCGCCATCTCGAACCGTTGCGCGGCTTCCCCACCTTCATGCGCGCCGTGTCGTTGCTGCAACAGCTCCATTCGAGCGTCCAGGTCATCATCGTCGGCGAGAACGGCAAGGGCTATGGACCTGCGAGTGAGCATCCAGGCGGGCATCAGGGGGCCATCCTGGAGGAGCTGGCGGGGCGGCTCGATCAGGAGCGGCTTCATTTCGTCGGGCGTACTGACTACCAGCGGCTGCTTGGCATCTTTCAGGTGAGCAGTGCCCATGTGTATCTCACCTATCCCTATGCCCTTTCCTGGAGCCTGTTGGAGGCGATGGCGTGCGGTGCCCCCGTGGTGGGCTCCCGCGGGCTGCCGGTGGAGGAGGTGATCCGCGATGGAGAGAATGGCCTGCTGGTGGATTTCAACAGCCCGGAGCAGCTCGCTCAGGCGCTGTTGCAGTTGCTCGAGGATGGCGATCTGCGCAGCCGGTTGGCGGCCGCCGCCAGGGCCACGGTGGAGCAGCACTACGAGCTGGAGGCCTGCACCGATGCCTACGAAGCGGTGCTCAGGGGCTAGACCAAGCGGCCAGCCAGAGCTGGAAGCGCTCCAATACCAGTTGCACGAGTCCGTGCCAGTCCTGATGACCAGGTTGTCGCAGCAGGGTGAGGGTCGGGTACCAGGGGCTGTCATCGCGCTGGCGCAGCCATCGGGGATCGGAGCCCCAGGGCAGCAGCACCCAGCCCGGTCTGGCCATGGCCCCCACCAGGTGGGCGGTGGCCGTATCCACCGTGATCACCAGATCCAGGGCCGAGATCCAGCGGGCGTTATCGGCCAGGCTGACGCCATCGGCCAACGTGTCGGCGAAGCAGCCGCTCCAGCCTGCTGATCGCTGGCGATCGATATCGCCGTACTGGAGGCAGATCAACTCCGCTCCGGAGTTCTCCAGGCCCTTCAGCAGATCAATCAGGGCCGCAGCCGGCAGGCTGCGACGCTCGTATTCCCTGTGGATGAAGGCGTCATCGTCTTTGCGGCCGGCGGCCCAGACCAGGCCGATGCGGGGCTGCCGCTGCCTTGTCGGCGCCGGCGGCGGCCAGTGGGGTGAGCGCAGGTAGCCCGTGGCCTGATCGGAGCCGCTGCGATGGCAGTCAAACACTTCCGTCAGGGGCGCTCCTCCCAGCAGCCAGGGCAGGCTGAGCAAGGATCCCTGGCAGGGGTTGGCCAGGGGCAGCGGCCCGATTCCTTTCGGTGCGACGGTGAGCTTGGGCCCCAGCCAGGCCAGGCCCTGCCTCAGCAGCAGCAGCAGCGGTGGCTCCACCTCCAGGCGCACGTTCCATCCCAGCTGAATCAGAGGCGGCAGCCAGCGCAGGTACTGGAGCGTGTCACCGATGCCCTGTTCACTCCAGAGCGTCAGCGATGGGGCCGTATCGCATAAAGGTTGGCCTGTCTGCATGGCTCCGGGCCAACCCTGCCAGTAGGGGGGCGGGCGCCAGGCCTGGTGATGGCTGAGCTGAAAGCGACGTTCGGCCAGAGCGAAGGCCTGGCTGTAACGCTCCAGGCCGATCAGGATCTGGCTGTGGTTCCAGGCCACCGCCAATTGCCTGGCGCCATCGCCCAGCTCCGTCTCCCGGGCGTAGGCCTCGGCGGCGGCCTCGAAGGCATTGAGATCCCGTTGCACGTTGCCGAGGACGAGATAGGGCCGCTGCGGCTCAGGCAGGTGGATTTCGGTCTGTCGCCAGATGTCCAGGGCTTCATGGGGACGATCCAGCACCCAGAGGTGGTGCATCAACTTGGCCCACAACCGGGGATTGCCGGGATTGAGCCGCAGAGCCGCACGCAGGTCCTCAACCACTGCCGCATGAGCCAATGGGGCTCCATCCTGTTGACCAGGGCTGTAAGGCCTCAGTTCGTCAGCGAGGCCAGGTGGCTTGAAGGGATGCTGGCTCACGGTTCAGGCTGCTGGAATCGATGGACGGCCAGAAGTGGTCAGCCTGGCAGCACACGGCCCAGCAGAGCCAGGACAGTGAGCTGCTCAACAACGCAGGCTACCGATTTGCCTCATGCGCCAGGAGATTCTGCTCCGATCGGCAGTTCCGGATCGCTCAGCTGGCAATCTGCGGATCATCCCGTCAAGGGACCTGTGCACTTCGCGCAGCGCAACGTTGGATTTCACTTCCCCGACCCTGGGATCCCAGGTGTTGCAAAGCCTTCTTAGAGACAGAGACCCGTTGGGCCTGGGGCTATCTTGACCAGTCAAATCAGCAAACCATCTCAGCGACTGCTTGAGAACTCACGCCGACAAGATGGCTGGGGAAATTGACGCTGTTAAAATCCTCGATGAAATTTTGGGACTAAATTCGCCTTTGGCATTAGATGGCGAGAAAAACATGGCCATGGCTCTGCGGTTTTAGGTTCCGCAGATTTTCGATATATTTGATATGAGTGCAGCGACTGAAGGCAAACTATTCCAATGCAGGATTGAGCTGTTGGCGGTATTTCGATGAATTGGAGGGGGCTGGGAGATTAAGCGAATTGAATCTTGCTGCCAGTCGCGGTGATAATGGCTGCCTTGGTTTGGTACTGAATGTTGTTGTAAAAAAGGCTGTCTTTAGTATCTTGGAATCCTTTGATTTGGAGGTAAGTTGTAGTTCCGTTGAGATTGGTGAAGTTAGTGCCGTTGAAGACTAGGCTGTCAGCCTCTAAGTCGGCTGTTCCGTCTTTCTTGCCGATATTGATGACGTTGTTGCCATAAATTGTGTTGGGTGCTGCAAAATAGACAACATCTGCACCCTCGCCGAGGTCAAAGAGATTGCCTTCGGCCACAGAGCCACCAATTTTTGTGAAAGGATTGGTATTGGCAAAGATCAGGCTGTCGGAGCCGTTGCCCGTCTGAACAGTGCTGGATTGCAATGTAAGAGGCGACTGGTTCGGGACGTCTGACGAAGATGCCAATAGTCCATTGATCGTTGCTTTAAATGATCCTTGGCTGATCGAGTAAGTTTGACCATCCTTCGATTGATCTGAACCAAAGACAACCAGGTCATTGTCATTTGTAGGCGAAGTTTCGTCGCCAGTAATGATTTTAGAATTAATGAAATTGACGGGTTTTGTTAAAGTACTTACGCCATTGACTTTAGTGCTTGCAATGTCGCCAGTGGAGTGATCGCCTGTCTCCACGTAGACGCTGTCGCCATAGTCTTGAGTGCTGCCGGAGCCATTGCTGGGGCCGACGTTGAGGTTGACACCCTTGATGTTCGTGACCCTGTTGAATACAAGGAAAGTAATCCCTGAGGTTTTATTGTTTGAAATGTAATCGCCGGGAACCACTGAATCTGTAAACCCAGTTCCTGCCCCGAGAACCATCGCATTGACAGATTGAAACTTGGCCCCAGTCAGATTTGGGGCGATAAATTGATTATCAACACCAGTGGTTGCAGCCGTGTAAACGGGTAGCGTTCTTTTGTACTGGCCAGTTGTCAGGGTGCTCGAAAGAGTGAGGGTGGCCATGGCGATAAGTGCCCTAAGGGATCTGGATCTGGGCCCAGGCGGCCCTCAATGGAGAAACGGTAGCAGATTTTTGAGTTGGAGTTCCACTCTGGAGGCCCTGAACTCAGGCAGATCTGCAGACTAGTTAGATGCATATTTGTTGGGCTTGTGCTGCACTTGATGGGTGGCTTGTCGTCCGGAATCGATGTCATTTCTCAAGGAACTCCTCTCTCTTGGCGTTGGTCTCCCATGCCCCCAGGCCCCACGCCAGCTCCCCACGGCTCCGAACTGGAGACTTGACACTGGAGACTGGACGCTGTGGCTCTGGCTCAGTGAGGACCTCCTTCCTTCGCCCCGCCTTTCAGGCTCCCGCCAGTGCTGACCTGTGGTGCTTGCGGATCTTGTGGGTGATGGCGATCCAGTGCCATTCCCCATTCCCCATTCCTCATTCCCCATTCACCTTGTCCAGGCCGCGCAAGCGGAAGCGATCCAGGCCTCTGGCTGCTTTGATCTGGCCCAACACCGGCTCGACGATCGTCTTGCGCAAGGCGTAGATCGCCTGGCGGGCCTTGGCGCGGATCTTGCGGTCCATCCGGTGTCCCGCACCTGCGATCAGCATGGCCGGCAGCTGGCCGGTGTTGGCCACGATCCGCTCCACCATGGACAGGAGATGGGGGGCCTCACTGGCCTGCAGGATCGAGCCGTCCCCACCTCTGAGGATGGGGCTGTCCGGGCCGTTGCCCCTGGGCTGGCACGCAGGGTCGGTGGGCAGGGTGCGGCTGAGCATCACCGGGGGATCAGCGCTGGCTTCCAGCGCTGGCTTCCAGTGCCGGGGCCTGCTGCCCTCGCTCTGGCCTTGCACAGCAGCGCGGCCAGCTCGGCCTGCAGCTGTGCCTCTGCCTACTGCTTCGCAGAAGCCCTTCGGGCCAGAGCAATCGCTCCTGAGCCCCGCCTTCTGGCATAGGCCCAACATCTGAACGACGAGCTACGCCAACGCACTCAGATTGCGGCGGTGGAACTCATTGATGCGGCTGTGGTCCAGCTGCTGGTTGCCGGTGAGCACGTGGCTACCTAGCCCCAGGCCAGCGTGGCGGAGCCACGTCAAGCGCAGCCGGCAGCTGCAGCAAGAAGCAGACCAAATGGCCCTCCGGCAGCCAATCGATCAGCGAGGGCGGCAAGAGCAGCGTCTGCTCAGGCACCCAGGGGCGGAGGTCCTTGGGTTTGGCCATGGTCCACCTTCTCACCCAGATCGATTGCCATCACTGAGGTCTGGGCAGATTGGCGGGCGTCTGGGGAGAGCGCAGGGGCGGATCTGCGCCAGCAGGATCTCGAGGCTATGGACAGCCATCCGTTCGTCTTTGAGGCCCCTGCAGCTTGGACATGCGGCCACTACTGAAGGCCCTGGACACCACGGCCACCAAGGAACTGCCGGTCAGGCATTTGAAACCAGTATTGGAGTGAAAAATATTTTCGAGGTCGACGACAATCGTTGAAGAATTGTGTCACTTTCGGTTTGAACAGGTTTTCAAATCACATATTTCCTGGATTATTTGGAAAGACTTGAGCGTGATATATCTGCAATTTCGGCTTGATTAAGATCGTGAAGATTTAACAGAAAACTGAAAGAGGCTCCGAGACTAGGCGAATTGAATTTTGTTGCCGGTTGCTGTACTGATCGTTGTTTTGTCTTGATACTGAACACCGTTATAAAAGAGGCTGTCTTTGGTATTTTGAAATCCTTTGATTTGGAGGTAAGCTGTGGTTCCGTTGAGATTGGTGAAGTTAGTGCCGTTGAAGACTAAGCTATCAGCTTGACCATCAACGCTTCCATCTTTTTTACCGATATTGATGACGTTGTTGCCGTAGATTGTATTGGGTGCTGCAAAATAGACAACATCTGAGCCCTCGCCAAGGTCAAAGAGATTTCCTTCGCCTGCAGAGCCACCAATTTTTGTGAAAGGATTAGTATTGGCAAAGATCAGAGAGTCGTTGCCGTTGCCCGTTTGGACAGTGCTGGATTGCAATGTAAGCGGCGACTGGGTGGCGGGGGTTGATGATGATGCCTGCAACCCATTGATTGTTGCCTTGAATGATCCTTGACTGATCGAGTAAGTTTGACCATCCTGCGATTGATCTGAACCAAAGACAACTAGGTCATTGTCATTTGTAGGCGAAGTTTCGTCGCCAGTGATGATCGTGGAGCCAATAAAATTGACAGGTTTTGTTAAGGTACTTACGCCGCCGACTATGGTGCTAGCATTGTTACCCGTGGAGTGGTCACCCGTTTCGATGTAGACACTGTCGCCGAAGTCTTGAGTGCTGCCGGAGCCATTGCTGGGGCCAACGTTGAGATTGACGCCCTTGATGTTGGTGACCCTATTAAATACAAGAAACGTAATTCCCGAGGTTTTGTTGTTGGAAATATAAGTGTTGGGAGCCACTGAATCTGTAAACCCATCTCCTGCGCCGAGCACCATCGCGTTGACGGTCTGATTCTTGGCCCCAGTCAGATTTGGAGCGATATATTGATTGTAGACATTATTCTGATTCTTGTTTTCGTAGTTTGGCGATGGCGCTGTTGTGTAAACCGGCAGCGTCCTCACGTACTGACCCGTGGTCAGGGTGCTGGAAAGGGTGAGGGTGGCCATGGTAGCAGTGTCTTAAGGGCTTAGCTGGAGCTTGAAAACTCCTTTGAAGCCAGTGTAGCAGAGCTTGGAGGCGGGGTTCCAGCCTGGACTTCCCGGCCTCAGGCAGCTCTGCGAAATCGTTAAATGCCTTGCCGCCGTGCTTGTGGAGCCCTCGATTGAGGGCTCGGCTTCGGGACTTGAAGTCACGTCTCAAGGCCTTCCTCTCTCTTGGAGGTTTTTGACAGCCTTGATTTTGTCGTTCAGGCCCCTGCCACCTGGGCCATGCGGCCACTGCTGATGTCGCTGGCTACCGCTGCCACCAGGGAGCTGCCCGTCATGCGTTCGGGTTTGGGCAGATCGAGCAACTCGAGCAGGGTGGGGGCGATGTCGGCCAGACCACAGCCTTCACGCAAGGTGACATCGGTGCCGTGGCCCGGCAGCTTGCGCTTCTCTCCCTCCACCAGGATCACGGGCACCGGGTTGGTGGTGTGGGCTGTCCAGGGGCGTCCGTCCGGGCCCTGCATCAGTTCGGCGTTGCCGTGGTCGGCGGTGATCAGCAGGGTGCCACCCATGCGATTGGTGGCCTCCATCAGCCGGCCGACGCAGCGGTCCACCATGGCAATGGCTTCGGTGGTGGGAGCCATCTGGCCGGTGTGGCCGACCATGTCGGGGTTGGCGTAGTTGATCACCACCAACGAATAGATGCCCTTGTTGATGGCGGCAATGCAGCTATCGCTGAGCTGGGCTGCGGACATCTCCGGGGCCAGATCATAGGTGGCAACCCGCGGAGATGGAACCAGATGGCGGTCTTCACCGGGGAAGGCCTGCTCGATGCCGCCATTCATGAAATAGGTGACATGGGGATATTTCTCTGTTTCGGCCGTACGGAACTGGCGAAGCCCGTGCTGGGAGACAACCTGACCCAGCAGCCCATCAAGGGATTCAGGTGGGAAGGCCACGCGCACGGGCAGTCCCTGCTCGTACTGGGTGAAGGTGACCACATGCAGGGGCGTGATCAGGGTGCGCTCGAAGTCGTTGAACTCCGGTAGCACCAGGGCGCGGATCAGTTGTCGCACCCGATCAGGGCGGAAGTTGAAGCAGACCAGGCCATCGCCAGGTTGTAGCTGACCCGGTGCCAGTCGCACCGGCTCGAGAAACTCGTCGGTGATCCCCTCGGCATAGGAGTTCACCAGGATGTCGTCCCAGCTGGCGATGCTGGTGATCGGCGCTGCCTCGGTGAGCAGGCGGTAGGCCTTTTCGGTGCGATCCCAGCGGTTGTCGCGATCCATGGACCAGTAGCGGCCGCAGAGGGTGGCGATCCGTCCGACTCCGGCCTCGGTCATCGCCTGCTCAATGCGCTCCAGGAACAGCTGGGCACTGTTGGGCGCGGTGTCGCGGCCGTCGGTGATCACATGGATCGCCACATCGTGCAGCCCCCGGCCGGCGGCCCAGCGCAGCAGGCCGGCGAGGTGATCCACGTGGCTGTGGACGCCGCCGTCGGAGCAGAGGCCGATCAGATGCAGGGTGCCACCATCGGCCAGAAGCGTGTCGGCCAGGTCATTGAGGGCGCCATTTCTGGCGAGGCTGCCATCGCGTACGGCCTGGCCGATGCGAACAAGTTCCTGGCGGATGATGCGACCTGAACCAATGGTGAGGTGCCCCACCTCGGAATTGCCCATCTGGTTGTCCGGCAGACCAACCGCCGCTCCGCTCGCCTCGATCAGGGTGTGCGGATAGGCATGCCAGAGGGCGTCCATCACCGGGGTGTGGGCCGAACGAATGGCGTTGTGATCACTGTCGTGGCGGTAACCCCAGCCATCGAGAATGGCCAGAACCACAGGTGCTACGGGATCTGATCCTCCCAGGGTGGGTGGGACTCCGCTGCCGGGATTCCCTTGGGCCCTGGCGCCGCCGGGGCCCTTGGAGGCGTACTGGGAGGAGGAAATGGCAGTCACCCGATTAATCCGGATGTCGTAAATACGACGTCTTTCGAACTCCATCTTACAGCGCCTTCTGTCAGCAACCCAGGGGAGCGGGTTGGCGTCAGGCTTTGGTGACACGGCTCAGGCGCACCGATTGGCTGCTGATCCGAGCCACAGAGCCCGTTTGCGCCCCTCGTGATCCCTGTCTTCGAAGCTCTGAACAGCTGACAAGGGAGATGGAAATCGCCCTGACTGCTGGCTCAGCCCTGGCAGGTCAGGGCGTCAGGTTTGGATCATGGGCATGGCGATCTGGCGATGCTGTCGTCGCTTGTATCGGTTGGCCAAGGTTGAGGGGAAAAGGGCTTGGCTGAAAACGGTTCGGCTCAAGAGATTCGGATCAAGAGATTTGGACCAAGAGATCTGGATAACAAGATTGGACGTCAACTGGTTGGAGGCAATGTCTCTTGTGATCGCGATGGACCACGCTGCTCAACCAGCACTGGACGCTTGCAAGGCGATGCCGGTTTCCCTGCCGATCAGCTCCTTTGCCTGACCATCGGGGTGTTGCCGGCCCAACCAGGTTGGCTCTGTCTCCAGTCGCTGCCGCAATCAATCTGCAGCACCTTCCAGTGTCTTCTCGACTGCCGGCGAGCGAGGAGGGGGGAAGCTGTCGCCGCCGCAACCGCCCCTGACTCTGTTCGAGCCAGAATTGCCCAGGTAGCCGCCTGCATCAGGATCTGGCCGCTCTGCCCTGGCGTTGGGGGCTTACTAGCATCGGCGCCATCAGGCTCCCATCACCTCTTGGTGCACCATGTCCAGCTCCAGTGACGCTTTGCCGTCCGCCGGTATCCCCTGCGGTTCTGGCCCTGAGGCGAATGGCTCGGCCCGGCCGGAGGTGGCGGCGGTTGGGGGTGCTTCGGTGCGGCTGGAGCTGCTCAGCGGCGAGGAACTGGGTCGAACCCTTGATCGTCTGGCCTCCCAGGTGCTGGAGCAGGTGGCGGACAGTCAGCAGCTGGTGCTGCTCGGTATTCCCACCCGTGGCGTGGCCCTGGCCCGGGTCCTGTCATCCCGGCTGGAGGCGATCTGTGGCCATCCGATCGCCCACGGCAGCCTCGATCCCACCTTTCATCGCGACGATCTGGAGCGGGTCGGAACCCGCCTGGTGGAGGCCACCCAGTTGCCAGGCAGTCTTGACGGGCGCCAGGTGGTGCTGGTGGATGACGTGATCTTCACCGGCCGCACCGTGCGGGCGGCCCTGGAGGCCTTGCAGGCCTGGGGCCGGCCGCGCCGGGTTCTGCTGTTGGCGATGGTGGATCGGGGCCATCGCGAGCTGCCGATTCAGCCCGATTTCTGCGGCCGGGTGGTACCCACCGCACGCCAGGAGACGATCGAGCTCTGCCTCCAGGCCATCGATGGCGAAGAGGGGGTGTATCTGTTGCGGAGCTGAGCCCCCAGAGCGGCTCAGGCTGTCGTCAGCTCCTCAGAGCGGAAGTGGGCGCGGTAGCGGCCAAAGGCCACCACGACGGGCAGGTTCGGACTGATCGGCCGGCCTTTCCAGTCGTTGAGCACCTGGTGCACAACCCCTTGCTGACCTTCGAGATCGAAGGCCTCACCGCGATGCTCCGGGTGGTTGTAGACCACCACGCTCTGGCTGATTGTCACCTGATCGCCTGGCTGCATGGGCACCGGGTCTGTCTTTGATCCCAATCCTGTCATGGGCGCGGCAGGCCTGGTCCCTATCGCTGGCAGGTTGTTTCCGGTCCGGCCTCCACCACCCGACCCCCCAGCTGTTTGCACCCAGTCTCAAAAGCCTTCCACTCGTCCATGCCAGCGGCGATGTGCTTCTGCACGATCTGATCGAGCTTGCCGGGATCGACGCCACCGGGCAGGTCGCCATGGCTTTCATGCTCGCGATCGGCTCCCTTGAGGGCCTTCATCCCCTGCTCCAGGCGCCGTCGCACAGCAGCGCTGCGCTGCTGCCACCAGGGGTGGTCGATGCGGTTGAGAGCATCGAGGGCCTCCCACCAGCGGGCCTGGGCGGTGAGTTGCTCGGCTCGCTGTAATTGGAGCCGGTTGCGGTTCCAGTTCTCGGTGAGTTCATCGCCCAGGGTGTTGCCATCGCCCCGGGGCCCCTCGCCCAGGGGTTGAAGGGCCACCAGGGCCCCGTTGAGATCCCCGGCCTCGAAGCGGGCTATCGCCCGTTGGTGCAGGACCTGCTGCCAGAGGTTCAGGCGGCGGCGGTCGCCGGCGCTGGCGGCCGGGGAGTGGACCAGCTGGCGCTGCATGGTCAGGGCCTGGCCCCATTGCTGAGACTGCCAGAGCTGCTCGGCGCGCTGGCGCTGGCAGCGGCCCCGCTCCTGGGGAGATCCGCCAGGCAGCCAGCTGAGGGCCGCCAGCTGCTCGCCGTAGCGCAGGCAGTCATCCAGTTGGCCCGTCGCCGCTGCCCGTTCGATCCGGCTCGGCAACTGCCGTTCCCACCAGTAGACAAGACCGACGCTGATCGCGACCGAACCCAGGGTGATGGCCAGCCAGAAACGGGGGAGCCTGTGCTGGCGGAGGGCCAAGGTGGGGAGCCGGGAAGCGCTGCACCCCGTTGTATGCAGCCAAAGCCCCCATCGCCCCTGCCGGCGGACGCTCAGCGCACCGGTCCCAGGGGTGTGGGGCCATGGCGCTGGCCGTTCAGCAGATCTTCGCCCTCCAGAATCAGGATTCCCTCGTCATTGATCGAGAAGCGCAGTCGCGTTCGATCCACCCCGCTCTGGCTGGGTGTGGTCAGGGGCAGTGCCGGGGGGGGGCCTGGCCAGGGCTCCACCTGGGCGGCGCCGGCCGGTCGGCGCCTGAGCAGCGGCAGGCCCGCCTCGAAGATCACCTCGCCCCGCTCCTCCGGCAGGGGTTCCCCCAGCAGCAGTTCCAGTTCCTGTTGATCGTCGTTACTGCAGGCCAGCACCAGCTCCAGGGGGGTCTCGGTGGGCCAGCTCTGGCCCGCCACGAACAGGGGATGCCAGTGATGATTGCCCAGGCGCCGATCCCAGCAGCGCAGCGAGACCCCCCTGGCCAGCACGTCCCTCAGGCGGACGCCGGGAGTGAGGGCCAGGGCGCCCAGGGCGACGGCCTCCACGGGGCGCTCACCCCGCAGGGGCACCCCGGCGCAGCGCTCCTGCAGCCAGTGGCGGATCAGGGGCATGCGGCTGCTCCCCCCCACCGGCAGCACGGCGTCAATGGCCGCCAGGCCCAGTCCCTCGCGGCGGGCACCGGCCAGGACGCTCTCCAGCAGGGCATCCAGTTGCTCCACCAGGCCATGGCTGCGCAGCAGGCCCTCCAGCTGGCGCCGGTTCAGCCGCAGTTCCCGGCTGCTCTGATCAGGGGGCGACCAGAGCTGGAGGGCTTCCTCGCGATCGTCGTCGGTGGCGCTCAAGTCCCATTTCAGCCGTTCCGCCGCCTGCAGCAGCGAGCCCGAGGGGGGGTGGTCCGGCACCAGGTGAGCGGCGATCCAGCGGTCGATGTCGCGGCCGCCGAGGGGCAGGCCGGCCTTGGCGATCACCCGGGCGGTCCGCAGGGCCTGGCCGCTGCGTTCCAGCTCCCGGCCGGCGAAGCGCAGCAGCTGGGCGATCGGGGCGGCGCGGCCTTCGCCTCCTTCCAGGGCCACCAGAGCCAGATCGATGGTGCCGCCGCCCAGGTCCACCACCAGCACCCGGCTGCCCGCTGGCAGTCCGGCACCGATGGCGGCAGCCGTCGGTTCATCAACCAGAGCCACCTCGGCCACCGGCAGGTCCCGGCTCAGGTGCTGCAGCCAGGCCCGATAGCCGCGGTAGGTCTCGATCGGAGCGGTGAGCACCAGGCGTTGGGGCTGCACGTCTGCGGGCAGGGCTTGCCAGAGGCGCTGCAGCAGCAGGGCTCCAGCCGCCTCCGGTGCCAGCCAGCCAGGGGCCTGGCCCGGCGCTGCAGCGGCCCTCTCCCCGGCCGATTCTCCGGTCGACTCGGCTCCGATCAGGCGCTTGAAGTCGCGGCAGAGGGCCGGCCCCTGCGCTTCGGCCAGGCCGGCCTCCAGCACCTGGCGGCCGATCAGAGGCCGTTGATCCTCTGGTGCGCTGAGCCACAGCAGGCTGGGCACCACGCAGGCCCCGGCGACGCTGTAGGGGGGCAGATCCAGCAATCGGGCCGGTTCGCCGTGCTCTTGCCAGGCGACCACGGTGGTGCTGCTGCCCAGGTCGATGGCGAGGGTGCCGGGCATGGAGCTCTGGCGGTCTGGCCCTTTCTAGGGAGGCTGCTGGCCTAAGGTGGCGGATCGAGGATCCAATAGGAGTTTCAGAGCAGCATGCAGAGCAGCGCCGATCTCAATCCCAAGGAACTCGCCCAGCGCGCCGAGAGCCTGATCCGCCATTCCAGCAATCGCTATCTCACCACCGTGCGGATTGCCTATCGGGCCAAGCAGCGCCGGTTTGATGATTTCGACGGTCTGCTGGAAGATTCGATGATCAAGCCGGTGCAACGAGCCATCATCGAGCTCAGCGACGAGCAGGATCAGCCTGATCTGCTGCCCGGCTGATCGGTTCAGGGTCGTGGAGGTCCGTGAAGGGGAGGGGTGGCGGCTGGGCATCGACCCGACCCGCCACCCCTTTTTTGCGCTGATCGGAGGTCATGGCTGGGCTGCGGAGCTGACCAGCGATGAGCTGATCGCCCTCTGGCGTGCGATCAGCCGCCTGCGCCGCCAGCACGCGGAACTGGTGGATCAGTTGATGGCCGAAGAGAGCATTGCCTTGGAGCTGGAACTCCCCCTGTCGGCCTCAGGGCCGTCGGGCAGTCTCTGGGTGGCGCTTGAGGGGGATCGCCGGGACTGGTCCCTGCGCTTCGTCCTGTGTCCCGGCGGTGATCTGCGGGCCTTCGAGGGAGCCTGGAGCCTGGCTGCCAGTGGGCCCTTTGCGGCAGCCCTGGAGGGGTTGGAGGGGCGCCTGGGGCCGCTGGAGTGAATCTCAGAATCCAACATCGCCCCTGATCCAGAGGGCTGATCGTTGCTTTTCCCCAGCCCTGAGAATCGTTTTCCCCGGTTCTCCCCAGCTGTGTTGCTGTCCCAGCAAGGGATGGCGGCGTAGCTGTGGAGAACGTGGTGTCAGCGGCGGCTGGCCTGACCTGAATCGCACCCCCCTCCCGCTGGCTGCCAGGGGGCCGGGTTTCAGCCCAGATCCTTCAGGGCCCGCCAGGCCTCCAGGGCTGAGCCGTAGCGATCCTCGGGTCTGACCTGCAGCAGCCTGGCGATGAAGGGGCCCAGCGGGGGTGTCAACGCGGCCGCCTGTCGGCTGGGCAGTCCCTGCAGCACCTGGTGTTCGACCAGGGTCAGGGGCAGGGCGTTCGTCAGGGGCACCGAGCCGCTCAGGGCCAGCAGCAGGGTGAGGCCAAGGCCATAGAGATCGCAGCGGGGCGTGGGACGGCGGGATCCCGGCAGCAGCAGCTCCGGCGGCAGATGGGCCCAGTGGTCCGGCGGCCGGCTGAGCAGCACCCCTTCGCTCAGCAACACGCTGATGCCGAAGTCGGTGATCTTGAAACGCGGCGGCTGGGCCCCGGCCCCAGGGGATTGCACCAGCACATTCAGCGGTGAGACATCGAGATGCACGATGCCGCGGCTGTGAATCGCGTGCAGTCCTTCAAGTAATTGCCTGGCCAACTCCCGCACGGCCGGATCGGCGAGGGGGCCATGGCGGCTGATCCATTCCTCCAGATTGGCGTCAGCAGGCTCAAGGGCGAGATAGAGCAGATCGCCGCAGCTGAAGGCATCGTGCAGGCGCAGCACCTGGGGATGGTTCACCAGGCTCAGCATCTGCCGTTCCCGTTGCCATTGCACCGCCGGCTTCTCCCCCTGCATCGGTTGCGGTCGGTAGACCTTGAGCACCAGGGGACGGCCGAATTCGTTGCTGGCCGCATAGATCAGGGCCGATTCCGCCTGGTGGATCAGCCGGCCCACCCGGTAGCTGGGATGCTCTCCGCCTCCAAGCAGGCTGCCCGCTGCGGGCCAGATCTCCGGGCCGGCCCCATCGGCGTCCATGGCGTGGATCTTCAGGCTGGTTCCCCCAGCAGCTCCAGGATGCGTCCGGCACTCGCCTCGCTCACCGGCAAGATCGACAGACGATTGCCGCGGCGCACCACCGAGAGTTCCTCGACGCTGAACTGCTCGCGCAGGCTGTCGAGGCTGAGCATGGTGGCGAAGCTGCGGCCGTAGCGAAGCCTGGCGCAATCCCAGCGCGGCGCCTCGGCCTTGGAGGCCGGGTCGTAATACTTGCTGATTGGATCGAACTGGCTGGGGTCGATGATGCCGGTTTCGATCACCTCCATCAGCCCGACGATTCCCGGGGGCTTGGCATTGGAGTGGTAGAAGAACACCTGATCACCGGCGGCCATGGTGCGCATGAAGTTGCGCGCCTGGTAGTTGCGGATGCCATCCCACAGCGTGGTGCCTTCAGCCTCTAGGTGCTGAATGCCGTAGACCTCCGGCTCGCTCTTCATCAACCACCAGGCCATGGCCTGCGCTCCCCTGATCAGTCTGGGGGGAGTGTAGGGATGGCCTTCAGGCCGGCGCTGCCTCCAGCGCTGCCACCATTTGGCGGAAATGATCGCCGCGGGCCTCGAAATCGCTGTATTGATCGAAGCTGGCGCAGGCCGGTGAGAGCAGCACACTGCAGCAGCCGTGGGCCGGGGCCAGCTCGGCGGCGATCGGCACCGCCTGCTCCAGCCCTTTGACCTCGACGACGCTGCCGCCATAACCGCTGGCCGCGAGCAGGGCGGCCAATTCCTGACGGGCGGCGCCGTAGAGCACCACCGCCGCCGCCTGGCGCCGCAACTGGGCCAGCCAGCCGCTGGCGTCACCTTGTTTGGATTCACCGCCAGCCAGCACCACCAAGGGGCCGGCCAGCGCCTTGAGGGCCACCTCGGCAGCGTCGTAGTTGGTGGCCTTGCTGTCGTTGAACCAGCTGATTCCGGCCCGTTCAGGCAGCCGCTCAAGCCGGTGCGGCACCCCGGGGAAGCGGCGGCAGGCGGCTTCGATCATGGCCGGTTCGATGCCCGCCTCCAGAGCGACGGCGGTGGCCAGCAGCAGGTTCTGGCGATTGTGTTCACCCGGCATCGCCAGGCAGTCCGCCGCGAACAGGCCCCCCTGACGCCCGCACACCAGGCCGTTCTCGATCCACAGCAGCGGATCGATCGAGGGCGGCAGGCCCTCACGGCGCCCGGCGGTGATCCACTCGGCCGTATCCCAGCTGGCGGCGTGGCTCCGCAGGTCGGGGTCGTCGGCGTTGAGCAGGCGCAGGGCGGAGCTCTCCAGCAGCCGGCGCTTGATCGCCCGGTAGTTGTCGAGACTGCCGTGGCGCTCGAGATGGTCCGGGGTGAGGGTGGTCCAGAGGCCGATGGCGGGAGCCAGCTCCGGGGTGGCCTCGATCTGATAGCTGCTCAGTTCCACCACCAGCCAGTCGGGCCGCCGCTGGCCGCTCTGCAGGCGTTCCAGGGCCAGTTCCGCCGCCGAGAAGCCGACATTGCCGCACAGGGGCGCATCCAGTCCGCCCTGGCTGAGCAGATGCTGCACCAGATAGGTGACGGTGGTCTTGCCGTTGGTGCCGGTGATGCCGATCCAGGGCACATCGCGGCTGGCCTGCCAGGCAATCAGCATTTCCCCCTGCACGGGGATGCCCTGGGCGCGGAGCTGTTCCAGCACCGGGTGATCCCAGCGAATGCCGGGACTGACCACCACGGCGGCGGGGGGCTGCGGCAGGTTCTCAAAGCTGGTGAGGGCCAGGGGCGTGCCCAGTTGGACGGCGATGCCCTCGCCGCGAAGCTCGGCGGCCCGGGCCTGGAGCTCGGCGTTGTCGCGGCTTTCCAGCAGCAGCACCGGCTGCTTCTGGTGGTGGAGCAGCCGAGCGGCACCGATGCCGGAGCGGCCCAGGCCGAGGATCACCGTCGGCTGGCTGGACTCACCTGGCGGCGTTGTGTTCGGTTGGTTGAAGACGGGTGACGGCGTTGACACGGTCGGCTGGCTGGAAGTGCTGAGGGGCGTTGAGACGGTGAACCGTGGCGATGCGGTTGAGGGTCGCTTTCGGTGGACGGATGGGCTCCGGGGCAAGCTGGCCGACTGGATCGGCCACGGTTCAACGGCTGGCCTGTCAACGGCTGGCCTGGTCCAGCTGGGTTGGCCGATGTTCTGCAGCGGCGCAGCCACAGTTGCCGGCGTTTGGCTGCCGCCCGGATGGGGCAAGGGGGCAGCGGCGGCACTGGAAGAGGATGGCGCCAGGTGCGGCGAAACGGCCAGCTGGGGGCGTCGGATCGCGCATGGGACTGGACGAAAGTGGGCGATACTGGAATCGAACCAGTGACTCCTACCGTGTCAAGGTAGTGCTCTACCTCTGAGCTAATCGCCCGTAGGAACAAAGTCCAACGGGACAGGTTGGATCCGGATCGAATGATCGAGATCGCCCCCTTCGAGGTCACAACCTAGCAGTCGGCTCACGGGCCCCCGGGGCGGCTGCTCAGCAGCCAGGCTCAACCGCTTCAAGGCCGGATCGCGAACCCTCGCAAGCCCCGGCAGACGGTCCGCTCCCCATGATGCGACAACCCGCTGCCGAGGGTTCAGGAGGGACGCTGCCGAGGCCTTGCCCTCCGTGCTTCTCAGCGGCGTTTGATCACCACCCGCCAGCGGCCCCGCAGGGTGGGTTCGGCCGTTTCGATCAGCAGTTCGCCCCGGCCTTCGAGCTGCACCCGCTGGCCCGGCGCCAGTTCCCGGCTGGGGCTGGTCACCGGCTGCCAGTCGACGCGCACCTCACCGCGGCGGATCCGCTCCACCAGGCGACTGCGGGAGAGGCCGAAGCCGGCCGAGCCGACCGCGTCGAGGCGCAGGGAGGCCTCCACCGTCGTCAACGAGCGCTCGATCCGCTCCGGCGGTAGCTGCAGTTCGGCGATCGGCCGCACTTCAAAGCGCACCTCGACGCTGCGCACACGGCCGAGCTGGCCATTGAGGCGCTGGGCCAGCTCGGCTGAGACGATCGCCTGGCCGCCCCGATCGCCGCGGATCCAGAGGTCGCCCAGCTCGCCGGCCGCGGCGCCCGCGGCTCGCAATCCCTCGCGCAGATCGCTGGGCTCAGCGGGATCAAACAAAAAGTTGCCGCTGATCTCCAGGCCCCCCAGGCCGGCATCGAGCTCTTCGACGGGCTGGGCGAGTTCGGAGCGCTGCAGCAGCAGCCGCCGGCGCTCCGCTCCCGCGTAGCCGCCGGCGCTGGCCAGGCTGAGATCGCTGAGGGCGGCGAACCGTTGCTCGGCCTCCTCCCGCAGCGCCGCCGCCAGCAGGGGGGTCCAGGTGGGTTCCCAGGTGCGCAAGGCCGTTTCGGCAGCCGCCACGATCGGCAGCAGCTCCTGGCGCTGGCTGGAGCCCTGCAGCAGTGATTCCAGGGGCAGCACGGTTCAGTCCTCTCCCAGGCGGATCACCGCCTTGGGGCGGGCCTGCTGCACCAGGGTCCAGGGCACCTCCTGGCCGCTGGCCTGCTCCAGCAGCAGCAGCCAGTTGCCCTCCTCCAGCCGATTGCGCAGGATCCGCAGCCGGTCCTCCTCCTCAGAGACCACGCTCGCCGCCGCGGCGAAACTTCCCATCAGTCCTGACCCCATCCCCAGCAGCCCGCCGATCACCGGTTCGCCCCAGGGACCGAACAGATCGAAGGTGTGCAGATCGGTGATCTGGGTGAAGGTCAGCCCGGCCAGGAAGCCGAAGGGCATCAGCCAGCGGGCCATGCTCCGCTGCCGCTGGCGCCGTGCCGTGGCCGGATTGAGCCGGTCCACAGAAAGCATGGGCGTTTCACCGCTGCCGATCGCCACCAGCTGGGTCGGCGCCGGTTGCTGGGCCGCGAGCTGCTGGCGCAGCTGTTCCAGACGTTTGTGGTCATCCAGCACCACCACCACACACAGCGTCACCTTCTGCCTCCGCTTTGGCCACGACGTCGCTCTCTACACTGCACCTCCGGCCAGCCCTTCGGGGCGGTGCTGCTCACTGCGCCGTTGCGGCGCTACTTCACACGCCGGGTCATGACGAAGGTTCTGGTTTCCGATCCCATTGATCAAACGGGGATCGACATCCTCTCTCAGGTGGCCCAGGTGGATGTGCGCACCGGGCTGCCACCTGAGGAGCTCAAGGCGATCATCGGCGACTACGACGGCCTGATGATCCGCTCCGGCACCCAGGTGACGGCCGATGTGATCGAGGCCGCCACCAAGCTGCGCATCATCGGCCGCGCCGGCGTCGGCGTCGACAACGTCGATGTGCCCGCCGCCACCCGCCGCGGCGTGATCGTGGTGAATTCGCCCGAGGGCAACACGATTGCGGCGGCGGAGCAGGCCCTGGCGCTGATGCTGGCGCTGTCGCGCCACGTGCCCCACGCCCACGCCAGCACCATGGCCGGCGGCTGGGACCGCAAGACCTACGTGGGCAATGAGCTCTACAAGAAAATTCTCGGCGTGGTCGGTCTCGGCAAGATCGGCTCCCATGTGGCCCGCGTCGCCAGGGCGATGGGCATGGATGTGGCCGCCTACGACCCGTTCGTGTCACCGGAGCGGGCCCAGCAGATGCAGGTGCGGCTTCTGAGCCTGCCCGAGCTGTTCGCCGAAGCTGACTACATCACCCTGCACCTGCCCCGCACGCCGGATACCGAAAACCTGGTGAATGCCGAGCTGTTGCGCACGATGAAGCCCACGGCACGCCTGGTGAACTGCGCCCGCGGCGGCATCGTCGACGAGGCAGCCCTGGCGGAGGCGGTCGAGAACGGTGTGATCGCCGGCGCCGCCCTGGATGTGTTCGCCAAGGAGCCCCTGGCGGCCGATTCGCCGTTGCGGGCCGTCAAGGAGCGCCTGATCCTCACCCCCCATCTCGGCGCCTCCACCGAAGAGGCCCAGGAAAATGTGGCGATCGATGTGGCCGAGCAGATCCGTGACGTGCTGTTGGGTCTGCCTGCCCGCAGCGCCGTCAACATCCCCGGCCTCAACGCCGAGCTGATGGAGCAGCTCAAGCCCCATCTGCAGCTGGCCGAGACCCTGGGTCAGCTGCTCAGCCAGCTGGCCGGCGGGCAGATCAGTGAACTTGAGGTGCGCCTCCAGGGTGAGTTCGCCTCCCTGCCGGCCCAGCCCCTGGTGGTGGCTTCGCTCAAGGGGATCCTCTCCACGGCCCTCGGCGACAGCATCAACTACGTCAATGCCGGTCTGGAGGCCAAGGAACGGGGCATCCACGTGCTCGAGGTCAAGGACGAGGCCAGCCGCGATTTCGCCGGCGGCTCCCTGCAGCTCAGCTGCCGCGGCAGCAAGGGCAACCACAGCGTCACCGGAGCAGTGTTCGCCGACGGCGAACTGCGGATCACCACCATTGACGAGTTCCCGGTGAATGTGGCCCCCAGCCGCCACATGCTGTTCACCCGTCACCGGGACATGCCCGGCATCATCGGCCAGCTGGGCTCGGTGCTCGGCGAGCACAACGTCAACATCGCCTCGATGCAGGTGGGGCGCCGCATCGTCCGCGGCGATGCCGTGATGGTGCTGAGCCTCGACGATCCGATTCCCGCCAGCCTCCTGGCCACGATCCACCAGATCAACGGCATCCAGGAAGCCCATCCGGTCACCCTCTGATGGCGGCCTCCCCCGGCCCTGGGCCCGTTCCAGTGCCCGAGAGCTCGCCTGGTGCTCCGGGCTGGTGGCGACTGGAGATGGCCTGCCCGCCGGAGCTGGAGGAGTCGCTGCTCTGGAAGTTGCAGATCCTCGGCATTCCCCGGGTGGCCGTGCGCCATCGGCCGGAGACCCCCCAGCGCAAGGAGCTGCTCGCCTGGTTGCCCGAGATCGACTGGCCCGAGCCCCAGCGCCAGGCCCTGGAGAGGGCTCTGGCCCCCCTTGGCGAACCGTTTGATCTGGCCCTGCCGCCGCTGCTCTGGCAGCAGCAGGGCGAGCAAGACTGGAGCCTGAGCTGGAAACGGCACTGGCAGGCCGATCCGGTCGGTGAGCGTTTGCTGATCCTGCCCGCCTGGCTGGAGCTGCCCGAGGAGCACGCCGAGCGGCTGGTGATCCGCATGGATCCGGGCAGCGCCTTCGGTACCGGCAGCCATCCCACCACCCGCCTCTGTCTGGAGGCACTGGAGGGCCTGGCGGCCGCCGGATCGGGCCTGGCGGGGTTGCGGGTGGCCGATCTCGGCAGCGGCAGCGGTGTCCTGGCTCTGGCCGCCCTGCGGCTGGGGGCGGCCTCGGTGGTGGCCAGCGACACCGATCCCCTGGCGGTGCGGGCCAGCGGCGACAACGCCCGCCTCAACGGGCTGACCCTGACGGTGGCCCAGGGCTCGGTGGAGGCGCTGGCGGAGCTGCTGGCCGGGCGACCTGCCGATCTGCTGCTCTGCAACATCCTGGCGCCGGTGATCGAGGCCCTGGCACCGGCTTTCAGCCAGGTGCTGGCGGCCGATGGCCTGGGGCTGCTGAGCGGCTTGCTGGTGGATCAGGCGCCGTCGCTGATCCGGACGCTGGCGGCGGCCGGCTGGCACGGTGAGCTGACGGCGTCGCAACAGCCCTGGGGTCTGATGACGATCCGGCGTCATCAGACTGTTGCATAAGGCACACTGATCAGTGCCCTGGCTTTGATTGGCCTTCCCGGCCTGCGGGCCCCAGATCGACGGGAATGTCCCCTGTCGGATGTAGGAAGGGCGGGTCCTACAGGGTCCTGGCCACCGGATCCCTGTGAGCCCCTAACTCTTCCATGGCTTCCTACAAGGTCACCCTCGTCAATGAGAGCGAAGGCCTCAACAAGACGATCGAGGTTCCTGATGACCAGTACATCCTCGACGCCGCTGAGGAGCAGGGCATTGATCTGCCCTACTCCTGCCGCGCCGGTGCCTGCTCCACCTGCGCCGGCAAGCTGACCTCCGGCACCGTCGATCAGTCCGATCAGAGCTTCCTGGATGACGACCAGATCGAAGCCGGTTTCGTGCTCACCTGCGTGGCTTACCCCACCTCCGACGTGACCATCAAGACCCACTCTGAAGAAGAGCTCTATTGAGTTCGCTCCAGCTGCAGTCCGGATTTCAGGTGCGGGTTGGCTCCTGCCAGCCCCCTTCCAAGCCTGGGTTCTCGTGATTGCTGGCTTCGGACTCCCTGCTTACGCCTTGCGTCCATCGTCTGTTTCTGCCACCCTGCGGGGTGGCTTTTTTCATGTCCGTCCAGGTGCATTCCGTGCTGGTGTCCGGCAGCGAGCACGTCAGTCCCGGCGGTCAGTACAGCTATCGCGTGCTTGGACCTTGCTGCCGCCTGTTTGATCGCGAGGAGCTGCCCTGGCCCTGTTGCCGGCTGGCCTGGCGCAGCAAGGAACCCAGTTGGCGGCGGGTGGGTCGCCGCTTCGTGGCCGATCTGGCCGCACGCCGCTGCCCCTCCTATGCCGTCGAGCTGCTCCAGCCCGGTGCCAGGCCGACCCGCACGGTGATCACCCTGTTTCCGCAGCGCTTGGCGCCGGCCCTGCAGGAGTGGTGGTACAGCAAGCAGCCGGCCTCGATGGAGCCCCGCAATCTCACGCCACCCACCCCGGCAACGCCCGAACAGGCGACCTGAGCTGGAAGGTTGCCTTGCAAAGTCCAGGGAGTGACGTGGATTCGTCAAACCGAAGCTGGCGTCCTGCGGGCGCGACAAGCTGCAGCGTTGTCCCTCACGGCCTGGATGGACTTTCCGTTGGACGTGCAGGTGCCCCTGGGGGCGGCAGGCCGCCAAGGCTGGGAGCTCAGTCTCGTGGTGGGCTCGGCAGCTCGTCGGATCGCTTCGCTTGCGCCGAGCTCCGGGCCTTGCCCTGGCCCCTGCCGTGGCGCCTGTCGGATCGGCCGCGAGGCCCCCGGGATTCAAGGCAAAAAAAAGGCCCCCTGGGAGGGCCGGTGTCGGATTGGATCAGCGGGCGGGGATCGGCCCTGATGGCGGCAGCCCCGGGCTGAGGCGGCAACCGGATCGCAACGATCAGAGGTTCAAACGATCAGAGGTTCAGAAGTAGATCTTGCCGCCGCCCCACTGCAGGCCCTGCACCTTGGGCGCCACCAGGATGTAGCCGGCGATCAGGCGCAGGTCGTCGTCGTCGAGGTTGCGCATCTGCACGAACACATCGCTGCTGCGCAGGCTGGGGTGCACATCGGAGATGCTGTACTCGCCGTCATAGGAGGTGGGATCCTTGAGGTAGTCGACCAGCGAGTCGACCGAATCCCTCGGAGGGGTGGCCAGGGCCAGGGTTTCGGGGTCAAGGCCCACGTTCTGGTTGGTCTTGGTGATGCCGCCGGCGTGACAGGTGCCGCAGCTGGTGTTGAACAGTTTGCGACCGGCTTTGACGTCCTTTTCGCTGAAGGTGACGAGAGTGCCATCGACGGTGGAGGGCACGGTGAGCTGCTCGCTGCTCCACTGGGCGGCGTTGGCAGGGCCAGCGAAACAGAGCAGCAACGCCAGGGGCAGAATCAGCAGGATCCGGGCTGCGGCTCGAAGGGCGGAGCGAAGGAAGGGGGCCATGGAAGAAGCCGGTGAAATGGCGGTGAGACCGCGACTGAGACCTTGTATCACGGCCGATGGGTCCCCCGCTGGGGAATCACAGGAACTGTTGCAGGCTCAGACCTGCTGCGGCGGTTCCGCCGCGACCACATCGATGCTGAGGAAATCCTTGGCCACCTGGGTCTCAGGGAAGATCGCCCGCGCTTCGGCCACCAGGTCGTCGGGGGTCATGGCATTGCCGCTGATGTAGCGCGGACTGAGATGGGTGAGCACCAGGCGCTTGACCCCGGCCTCCAGGGCCGTCTGGGCGGCCATCGTGCTGGTGGAGTGCTGCCGCGCGATCGCCAGCTCCGCTTCGGCATGGCAGAAGGTGGATTCGTGGATCAGCAGATCGGCGCCGCGGGCCAGTTCCACGGCCGCCTCGCTGAAGACGGTGTCGGTGCAGTAGACGACGCTGCAGCCTGGCCTGGGAGGACCGCAGAGGGCCTCGCCGCGGATCACGCGCCCATCGTCGAGACAGACGGTGCGGCCGGCCTTGAGCTCGGCGTAGATCGGCCCGGGGGGGATCTCCAGCTGCCTGGCCATGGCCACGTCAAAGCGCCCTGGACGGGGCTTCTGATCCACCCGGTAGGCGTAGGCAGGCACGCGGTGGTTCAGGGGCGTGCAGCGCACCGTCAGGTCGTCGTCGTCGAGTACCAGGGCGCCGCTGTGGGCCGCTTCCCGCACCCGATGAGTGCGTAGCGGGTAGCCGATGCGGGTGGAGGAGGTGCGCAGCGCCCCATCGAGGAACTCGCGCAGCGGGTCGGGCCCGTAGAGATCCACCCCCTTGCTCACCCCCGCCAGTCCGAGGCTGGCCAGCAGCCCGGGCAGGCCGAAGACATGGTCACCATGCATGTGGGTGACGAAGATCCGCCGCAGCTGCGAGACCCGCAGATCACTGCGCAGAAACTGGTGCTGGGTGCCTTCGCCGCAGTCGAACAGCCACAGTTCAGCCCGTTGTGGCAGCCGCAGGGCCACGGCTGATACGTTGCGCGCGCGGGTGGGTACGCCCGAGCTCGTGCCCAGAAAGGTGACCTGCACGGCCCGTTGCTTGTTGGGCCGCATGCTGCCACGTCGTCCGGGCGGCGCGGGTCCAGCTGGTGTTCGAGGGTGGCCTGTCGGCCCGGGCGCGGTCACAATGAGCTGCTCGTGCCGCCGCAGCCGGTTCTGAATGCCTTCCTTCGGCCCCCGGCGCCTGGGTGTCTCCCTGGCGTTTCTCTCTCTCCTGGCGGCCGGTGTGGGACTGGTCGGGGCCGTGCCCCTGGTGTTGGCGGCTGCCGATTCCACGCCCAGGTCCGCAGCGCCCAGGTCCGCAGCGATGGCTGTGGCCTCGCCAGGGGCCGCAGCTGAGGCACGGCCCCTGGTGCGGGTGCTGATTCGCCAGCAGAGCGCTCTGGCCCTGGCGGCGGCAGCCTCCCCGCTGCGGTTGACCGATGCCCAGGGGCAGCCCCTGGGCCAGATCGCCGCCGAGCAGCCCTTCCGGCTGCGGCAGGAGCAGGCTGCTCTGGTGGTCGTGATACCCGGCGCCGCTGGCTCTGGTGAGACCCTGCTACCCGTGGCGGGCGATCTCTGGATCGTGCCCCTGCCGGCTCCGGGGCGCTCGCCCCTGGTGACGGTCGAGGGGCAGCTCTATCGCGGCCGGCTGCTGGTCAGGGCTGGCGGTGATGGCCGGCTGCTGGTGATCAACCAGCTGCCCTTGGAGCGCTATCTGCCCAGTGTGGTGGGCAGTGAAATGCCGGCGGCCTGGCCGCCGGCGGCCCTGCGGGCCCAGGCGGTCGCCGCCCGCACCTATGCCCTCAGTCAGCTCAGATCGACGGCCCTGTTCGATCTCAAGGCCACCGTGGACAGCCAGGTGTATCGGGGAGTGGCCTCGGAAACGGATTCGACGCGCGAGGCGGTGGCCAGCACCCGTTCCCAGGTTCTGATGCAGGGGAATTCGCTGATCAATGCCGTGTTCCACAGCAGCAGCGGCGGCAGCACCGAGAACAGTGGCGAGGTCTGGAGCCGGCAGTTCCCCTATCTGGTGAGCGTGCCCGATTTCGACGAGCACTCGCCGATGCATCAGTGGCAACAGCGCATCGAACCGGACCAGCTGCGCCGTGTCTTCCGCGAGACCGACGGGGTCAGCCGCATTGATGTGCTCGCCGTCAGCCGTACGGGGCGCATCCGGCGGGCCCGGGTGAGCGGGCCCGCCGGCAGCCTGGAACTCAGTGGTGCCGAGTTGCGGCAGCGGCTGGGCCTGCGCAGCACCCTGGTGAAGGGGTTCCGGCTGGAGCCGGTGGCTACGGATCGCCCTGGTCTGGTGGTCGGTGCCGTCGGCCAGGTGCTGTCGGGGACTCAGCTCGCTGCGGTTTCCTGGGGCGCCGCCGGGGTTCCAGCCGTACCGACGACAGTCAGGGCAGAACCGGGGGGGCTGAGCCTGGCCACCCGTTCGGGCTCGCGCTCAGCAGGGCGATCCTCCGGGCCGGCGGAGCCGCCTCAGGCCGAGGCCCTGCAGGATTCGGCAACGGGAGCCATTGCCAGCTTGCTGACACCCCCACCACCGCTTTCCGTTCCCAGGGGAGCCCGCGCTGTCGAGGGTGCCACCATCACTGCCGAGCCCTCGCCGCCGGCCCTGGAGCTGGTGGTCGAAGGCCGCGGCTTCGGCCATGGTGTGGGCATGAGCCAGTGGGGGGCCTACGCCATGGCCCTGCAGGGCCGCTCCTATGACCAGATCCTGCGGCATTACTACCGCGGTGTGGACATCAAGCCCTACGTCAGCCCTTGAACCAGGAACCCCGTTGCAGCTCCGCGTCCTCCAGTCTCGAGCTGATCGAGCTGAGCGATCCGAGTGCCGTGGCCGACCACGTGGCGGCACTGCTGCTCAATGAGCGCCGGCGGCGGCCGGAGCTGCCCCTGGGTCTGGCCACCGGGCGCACCATGGATCCGATCTACCTGGCCCTTGCCCGCCAGCTCAGTCTGTTGCCCTTTGCCGAAGGCGAGCGCCTGCGGGAGCGCTGGCTCAGTTTCAACCTCGACGAATACGTGGGCCTCGCCGCCGACGACCCCCGCTCCTTCCGGGCGGCGATGATGGCCCGCTTGGTGCTGCCCCTGGGGCTCGATCCCGAGCGGGTGCGCCTGCCCGATGGCAGCGCCGCCGACCCCGACGCCGAAGCGAACCGCTATCGATGCGAGCTGGAGGCTGCCGGAGGCGTCGGCCTGCAGGTGCTGGGCCTGGGGCTCAATGGCCATGTGGGCTTCAACGAACCGCCCTGTGATGTCGGCGTGCGTTGCCGCTGTGTCAACCTCTCCGCCTCAACGCGGGCGGCCAATGCACCGGCCTTTGGCGGCAATCCGGAAGCGGTGCCGGCGCGGGCCATCACCCTCGGGTTGCGGGAGATCCTGGCGGCCCGCAGCATCCTGTTGGTGGTGACCGGAGCGGCGAAGGCCGGGGTGTTGCGCTGGATTCTGCAGGGGCCTGCCACGCCGGAGCTGCCGGCCAGCTGGCTGCATCGCCATCGGCGGGTGATGGTGGTCGCTGATCGGGCTGCCCTGGGCTGCGGCGAGAACGGCTGATTGCAGGATCAGAGCCGGATTCAGCCCTGGGGATGGCCCAGGACCGCCTCCAGCAGCGACTCTTCGGCCTCCAGATTCGCGGTGACGCTGCGGACGTCCTCCAGTTCCTCCAACACATCCAGCAGGCGCAGGCAGGCCTGCAGGGTCTCGGGATCGTCGATGCGGCAGCTGGTGCCGGCCAGCCAGCGATGCTCCCAGCTCTCGACGCTCAGGCCCTGGTGACGCAGGCCATCCTGCAGGGCCTCCAGATCGGCGAAGGCGCCCTGCACCTCGATGCTGTCGGCTTCGAGGCAGTAGTTCAACACGGAAGGCCCCCCCGCCTCCTCCAGGGCGAGCAGCCGTTCGAGCAGCTGCTCCTCGTCCAGCTCCTCGGGCCGCAGCCGCACCACGGAGCGTTGCTCGAACAGGTAGCTGACACAGCCGATTTCACCGAGATTGCCGCCGTTCTTGCCAAAGGCCAGCCGCAGCTCGGCGGCGGTGCGGTTGCGGTTGTCGGTGAAGGCTTCCACCAGCACCGCCACGCCGCCGGCTCCATAGCCCTCGTAGCGCACCGCCTCGAAGCGCTCCGCTTCGCCGCCGGCCTGGCCCGAACCCTTGCTGATCGCCCGTTCAATGTTGGCGTTGGGCACCCCGGCCGCCTTGGCCTTCTCGATGGCCGTGCGCAGCTGGAAGTTGCCGGCCGGATCGGCTCCGGCCCTGGCGGCCACCATGATCTCGCGGCCCAATCGGGTGAACACGGCACCGCGGCGGGCATCCACCACCGCTTTGGTGCGTTTGATCTGGGCCCATTTGCTGTGGCCGGCCATCGCGGTCAGGGAGAGGCGGAGAAACGGGGAGAAGGGAGAGGCTTGGCGGCCCTGGACTCCGGGCCGAGCGAGCGGGCTCTGGATCCGGTGCTGGACCCAGCCGATACCTGGGGCGATGCAGCCATTGTGGAAGGGAGCCGGACTCAGCCGGCTGCCGCCAGGACAAGCCTCGGCTGCAACAGCCCGTTGCCATCGGCCCGGGCAATGCCGGCCAGCTGGCCATCCGGGCCGACCACGGCGATGGCTGTATGGGCGGGCCGCAGGTCGCTGTCGTCCAGGGCCCGGCCGCAGCGCCAGGAGACCAGTTCGGCGTCACTCAGGGCGCGGCGGCCCAGGTGGTTCAGGGCCGCGAGCGGATCGAGCAGCGGCGGCGGCGGGGCCAGCTCCAGGCGCTCCAGGCGGATGGCGTCGCTGAGGTCAAAGCCCAGGGCGGCGGTGCGCCGCAGCCGTGCCAGGGCGCCACCGCAGCCGAGCCGTTCCCCCAGGTCCCGGGCCAGGGAGCGGATGTAGGTGCCTGCGGAGCAGTCGACGGCCAGTTCCAGTTCCGAGCGCTCGCCATCCCAGGCCAGCAGCTCCAGCCTGTGAACGGTGACGGGCCGCAGGGCCAGCTCCATCGCTTCGCCGCGGCGGGCGCGCACGTAGGCCCGCTCACCGTCCACATGCACGGCCGACACCTGCGGCGGTCGCTGCAGAATGTCCCCCCGGAAGTGGGCTAGCGCCTGTTCCAGGGCCTGGTGATCCAGGGTCGGCACGGGGGAATGGGCCAGGAGCTCCCCCTCAAGATCGTCGGTGCTGGTGGTCACCCCCAAACGCACCACACCTCGGTAGCTTTTGCCACTGTTCAGGTAGGGCAGCAGGCGGGTGGCCGGACCGATGGCAATCGGCAGCAGCCCGGTGACGGCGGGATCGAGGGTGCCGCCATGGCCGACGCGACGCAACCCGTAGCAGCGTCTCACCTTGGCGACGCAGGCATGGGAGGTGAGCCCGGCCGGTTTATCCAGCAACAAAAAACCGCAGGACCCTGAGGGGGCTGCGGTGGCTGTCACGGCTGACGCCGTCGGCGTTGGCTGGCCCCCGCCATCGCCGGTGGCTGCCAGCTCAGGCGTGCCGTTGGCAGGCGTGGTAACCGGGATGGCCGGGAGCGCAGGGGGAAGCATCGCTGCCGGGCCGCAGCTCAGGCGACGGCGACGTGGATGCGTTTGCGGTTGCGCAGACCGCGCTTGATGCTCTCGAAGTTCACCACTCCAGCGGTGAGGGCGAAGAGGGTGTCGTCGGAGCCCCGGCCCACGTTGTTGCCGGGCAGCACGGAAGTGCCGCGCTGGCGGATCAGGATGGCGCCAGCCGTAACGGTTTCACCGCCGAAGGTTTTGACGCCAAGGCGCTTGGAGTTGGAGTCGCGGCCGTTGCGCGTGGAGCCTGTGCCTTTCTTGTGGGCCATGGGGTGGGGAAGCGAAGGGGTGTGGTGGACGGGAACCGGCAGGGGCGGCTCGGCCCTGATTGGGGCCGGAGGCGCTCAGCCGATCGGCTTGCCGTCGACGGTGATCGACTGAACCATCACGCGGGTCAGCTCCTGGCGATGGCCGTTCTTGCGGCGCGTTTTCTTCTTGGGCTGCATTTTGTAGATGATGATCTTGGGCCCGCGGCGATGGGCCATGACCGTCAGCTCCACCTTGGCGCCGCTGATGTAGGGCTGGCCGACCGTGGTGCCCTGGGCGTTCTTGACGAGCAGCACGTTTTCGAGGATGACCGTCTCGCCCTCCTCGGCGGCGATGCGGTCGAGGTCGAGGTAGCGCTCGCTCTGGAGCCAGAACTGCTGGCCGGAGGCCTCGACGATGGCGTAAGCGCCGGTGGTGGAGGTCTCGCTGCTGCTGGCTTCGTTGCCGCTGGCAGTGGCGCCGGCGGGGCTGGTGGAGGTGGACTCGCTCATGGGCGTGGGGGCGTGGCCAGGCTGGCGTTCGGCAGAGGATGATCTGGAGATCTCTCGCCTGGAGCCATTGAGCCTGGGCTCACAGCAATTGGAAGACAAACAAAGAGTTTGCCTTCCCGGCCCGGCCTCCGTCAACATTCAGGCTGTTCCCCAGCGCGGCCCCCGATCCGAATCGATGCCCGAACCGGCTCTCACCATCGCCTGCCTGATCCGTGACCCGGCGCTGGCCGAGGTCTGCGGCCATTGGCTCAGCGCCAGCCGTTACCAGGTGGAGCGCTTCGATCCCGCCACCGATCCGGCTGCAATCCTGGATCGCCGCCGGGAGGATTTCGATGCGGTGCTGCTGGAGAAGGGCTCGTTCAAGGGCGAGACCTACCATCAGCTCAATCAGATGGGGCTGCTGCTGCCGGCAGTGGTGATCGGCGAAGTGAGCGGCCAGGTGGAATACCACGATGCCGAGGTGCATCTGCCACCGGACCAGCTCGAGCAGCTGGGTTACAGCCTTGATGCGGCGCTTTCGCGTTTTGTGCGCCGGGGCCTGCTCAGCGCCGCCAGCGTTCCCCCCGGCCGTGGTGAGGGCAACTCAGATCGCTGGAAGCTGGCCAATCGGCTCAAGGGGCGGCTGAGCTATCTGGGCGTTTATTACAAGCGCGATCCCGATCGCTTCCTGCGCAATCTGCCCGCCGCTGAACGGGAGGAGTTGCTGCGATCATTGATGCGTACCTATCGCGACCTTCTGCTCAGCTACTTCCGCGATCCGGCCGCCGCCAACCAGGCGCTTGAGAGTTACGTGAATACGGCCTTCTTCATCGATCTGCCGATCACGCAAACGGTTGAGATTCATATGAACCTGATCGAAGGTTTCTGGAAGCAGCTCCGGCTGGAGGGACATCAACAAGATTTCCTCCAGGATTATCGACTTGCCCTGCTGGATGTGATGGCCCATCTCTGTGAAATGTATCGACATTCCATCCCCCCCGATGCCCCCTTGGCCTTGACTCCTGCCAGCTCCGATCCCTACCGCCTGGCCACCTCGTCACGATCGGTGACGCCCCTGCGCTCAACCGAACTGAATTGACCATGACGACTCGTAAGACCTACATCCTGAAGCTTTACGTGGCAGGAAACACGCCCAACTCAATGCGGGCCCTTAAAACGCTGCGCAATATCCTTGAGACCGAGTTCCGTGGCGTCTATGCGCTCAAGGTGATCGACGTGCTCAAGAATCCTCAGCTGGCCGAGGAGGACAAGATTCTCGCGACTCCAACCCTGGCCAAGATCCTGCCGCCCCCAGTGCGACGCATCATCGGCGATCTCTCCGATCGGGAGCGGGTGCTGATCGGACTTGATCTGCTCTATGAGGAGCTGTTTGAGGATGACTATGGCCGCGAGGAGGAGCTCTCCCCCCTCCCCGATGCTCCCGATCAGCCGAAGGGCGCATTATTTTCGCAGCCGGAGCCGGGCTCGCCCTGAGCTTCGGCCGCAGTCGCAGCCTTCCCCGCCGATTCCTTTCTTTCGCTTTTAAGCCACTCCTTCGATGCCGGATCAAATTCTCACCAGCACACCGCCGATGCAGGTGCAGAAGCTGCCCACGGGGATGGAGGGCTTTGACGACATCCTCCATGGGGGTCTGCCCATCGCTCGATCCACCCTGATCAGCGGCACTTCTGGCACCGGCAAGACTGTTTTCTCGCTGAATTTTCTCTATAACGGAATTCGCGATTTCAACGAGCCCGGTATCTTCGTCACCTTTGAGGAATCGCCGCTCGATATCCTGCGTAATGCCGCCAGCTTTGGCTGGAATTTGCAGGAGATGGTGGAGCAGGATAAACTCTTCATCCTCGATGCTTCGCCGGATCCTGACGGCCAGGATGTGGCGGGTAGCTTTGATCTTTCCGGATTGATCGAGCGCATCAATTACGCCATCCGTAAATACAAAGCCCGGCGTGTGGCGATCGATTCGATCACGGCGGTATTCCAGCAATATGATGCGGTTTCTGTGGTGCGGCGGGAGATTTTCCGCCTGATTGCCCGGCTCAAGGAGATCGGTGTCACCACGGTGATGACCACCGAGCGCATCGATGAATATGGCCCGATCGCTCGCTATGGCGTTGAGGAGTTTGTCTCCGACAACGTCGTCATCCTGCGCAATGTGCTCGAAGGCGAGCGGCGCCGGCGCACGGTGGAAATTCTCAAGTTGCGGGGTACCACTCACATGAAGGGTGAGTTCCCCTTCACCATGGGTGCCCACGGTGTCAGCATCTTTCCGCTCGGTGCCATGCGCCTCACCCAGCGCTCCTCGAATGTGCGGCTCAGCTCCGGTGTGCCGCGCCTCGATGAAATGTGCGGTGGCGGTTTCTTCAAGGATTCGATCATCCTGGCGACGGGGGCCACCGGCACCGGCAAGACCCTGCTGGTGTCCAAGTTCGTCGAGGATGCCTGCCGCAATCGGGAGCGGGCGATTCTGTTTGCCTATGAGGAATCCAGGTCCCAGCTGCTACGCAACGCCACCAGCTGGGGCATCGACTTTGAGCAGATGGAGCAGGACGGACTGCTGAAGATCATCTGTGCCTACCCCGAATCCACGGGCCTTGAGGATCATCTGCAGATCATCAAGACCGAGATCAGTCAGTTCAAGCCCACCCGCATGGCGATCGATTCCCTCAGCGCCTTGGCCCGTGGGGTGAGCCACAATGCCTTTCGCCAATTCGTGATCGGCGTGACCGGCTATGCCAAGCAGGAGGAGATTGCCGGCTTCTTCACGAACACCTCTGAGGAGTTCATGGGTAGTCATTCGATCACTGATTCCCACATCTCCACGATCACTGACACCATCCTGCTGCTCCAGTATGTGGAGATTCGCGGCGAGATGGCCCGGGCCCTGAATGTGTTCAAGATGCGCGGCTCCTGGCACGACAAGGGCATCCGTGAGTTCGTGATCACCGGCAACGGCCCGGAAATCAAGGATTCTTTCTCCAACTTCGAGCGCATCATCAGCGGAGTGCCCCATCGCATCACCACCGATGAACGTGCCGATCTGGCCCGGATTGTGCGCAGTGTCGAAAGTGAGAGCTGAGGTTCTCTCCGCGTTCCCTATGCGTTGATCAGCTCCAGGCTGTTGTATTCGCGCCGTTCGGCCTGCACCGCCAGCTCATCGGTGTCGGAGTGCTCCAGGGGCAGGTCAAACCAGAAGGTGGTGCCCACGCCCGGCTCACTGGCCATGCGCACGCGGGTGCCGTGTTTGTCGAGGATGCCGCGCACGATCGAGAGGCCCAGGCCGGTGCCTGCCTCGGTGTGCACGGCGTTCTCCACCCGGAAGAAGCGATCAAAGATGCGCTCCTGGTCCGCCGGCGAGATGCCATAGCCCGTATCGGCGATCTCGATGCGCAGCCTCGGCAGCGGTGAGGTGAGGGGGCAATTGGGATTGTCGCCAGGGCCGGTGCTGGGGTCGAAGGGACACTGATCGGGCCAGGGGTAGGCGCGCAGGGTCAGGTGGCCACCGCGGGGGGTGAACTTGAGGGCATTGCCCACCAGGTTGTCGAACACCTGCAGCAGCAGATCCCAGTTGCCCAGAACCCTGGGCAGTTGATCCTGGGCTTCGAAGTGCAGCCGCACGCCCTTGTCCTCGGCATTGAGCCGGTAGGTGCGCAGGGTCTGCTCAATGGCGGGGGTGATCGCGATCGCCTCCAGCTCCCACACCCGATCGGCCTCCAGGCGCGAGAGATCAAGGACATCGTTGACCAGGCGGGTGAGGCGATCGGTTTCGGCGTTGGCGATGCCGAGGAACTCCTTGGTCTCCTCCGGACTCAACTGGTCGCCGAGATCGTAGAGCGTTTCGACATAGCTCTTGATGTTGAACAGCGGCGTGCGCAACTCATGGGAGACGTTGCTGATGAAACGGCTCTGGGCCGCGTTCAGTTCCACCTCTCGTGTCAGATCCTGGATGGTCACGGCGATGCCCTTGAGGCTTTCGCCGCTGGCATCCCGCACCGATTGCAGCACGATCCGCAGGGTGCGGGCCGGTTCACCGAAGCTGCAGCGCACATCGGTGGTGTCCCGTTCATTGGCGATCAGGGCCAGCAGGGGGCTATGGAGCTCCATCGCCAGGCGATCGGGCAATTCCCCCACCAGTTCATTGCCTTCGAGGTTGCGGCCTTCCCAGCGGAACAGGCGCCGGGCGGTGGGATTCACGAGGACGATGCGGCCATCGGCGTCGAGCAGTATGGCCCCATCGGCCATGGTGGCGATCAGCGATTGCTGCTTCACCTGGGCGGCGGTGAGTTCTTCGATGTTGGCGGCCTTGTAGACCTCCAATTGGGAGGCCATGGTGTTGAAGCCCTCCAGCAGCTCCCCCAACTCGCCACCCACCGGCAGGGCAATGCGGGTTTCGAAGTTGCCGCCAGCCACCTGGCGCACTCCCCGCAGCAGCTCCTTCACCGGCCGGATGATTGTCAGGGCATTGAACACCGAGCCCAGGATCACCAGCACCCAGATCGAGATGAACACCGCCGTCGTCACCTCCCGGGTCAGGGCGGCACTGGCGATCATCGTCTCGTTCGGATTGATGCCCAGGGCCACCACTCCCAGATAGCGATCGGCGAACACGATCGGCACGAACACATCGGTGACCAGGCCATCCGGGGTGAGGTGCTGGCGGATCAGGGGGTTGTCGGGGCGGCGCTGCAGATCGGCTGGCAGCTCGAGCCTGCGGCTGAGCAACTCCTCGCCGCTGGCGGAGTTGGTGCTGTTGCCGTTGCCCATCGGAATACCGAGGTAGATGACCCCTTCGGCATCGGCGAAGACGATGTAGCGCAGGCTGCGGCTCGATCGCCAGAAGCGCTCCGCCACCGAGGCCAGCTCCCGGTCGTTGCCCTCCGCCACCAGGGGCGTCACATTGGCCGACAGCAGCAGGCCGAGATCGCGGGCATAGCGGGTGTCGCTCATCTGGGCATCGCGCTGGATGCCGTTGAGCGCGAAGAAGGTGATGCCGGTCATCAGCAGGCTGACCACCAGGGTGGCCACCGCCAGCAACTTGGTCTGCAGGCTGAACTCGGCCCACCAGCGACCCAGTCTCAGCAGCCAGTCGCTGCCCTGCTCCTGGGTGCTGGCCCGGGTTGGTTTGGCTGGGAGAGCCTTGCTCGGGCTCATGGCCGGCCGGGGCTGGGGAGCGCAGCCGCGCTGAGCTTGCGCCGCACCTGGTGGCCGATGTCGCGCCGATAGGTGATGCCTTCGAAATGCACCTGGGCCAGCCCGTCGTAGGCCCGCTCAAAGGCCGTGTCGAAGTCGTCGGCCTGGGCCACCAGCGCCAGCACCCTGCCGCCGGCGGTCAGGCAGCGGCCCTGCTGATCGAGGCGGCTGCCGGCATGGAACAGCTGTCGATCCTCGCTGGCCTCCATCTCGCTGCTGATCACATCGCCGCTGCGCACGCTGCCGGGATAGCCCTCGGCGGCGGCGATCACACAGGCGCTGCAGCCGGGCAGGATCGAGAGGGGAGCGGCCTGCTGCAGCTGTCCGGTGGCGCAGGCCAGCAGCACCTGGGCCAACTCAGGGCCGAGCAAGGGCATCAGGGTCTCACATTCGGGATCGCCGAAGCGGCAGTTGAACTCGATCACACGCAGCCCGTCGGCGGTGAGCATCAGGCCGGCGTAGATCACGCCGCGATAGTCGATGCCCCTGGCCCGCAGGGCCCTGAGGGTGGGCTCCAGCACCAGGCGACGGGTCTCCTCCAGGCCGGCCGCATCCAGCAGGGGGGCGGGGGCGTAGGCCCCCATGCCGCCGGTGTTGGCACCGGTGTCACCTTCGCCGATGCGCTTGTGATCCTGGGCGGGGGGCAGCAGCACCATGCGCTCCCCGTCGGTGAGGGCGAACACCGAGACCTCCGGGCCCTGCAGGGTCTCCTCCAGCACCAGGGAGCTGCCGGCCGCACCGAAGCGACCGGCGAACACCTCATGAATCGCCGTTCGGGCCTCCGCCAGCGTCGCGGCCACGGTGACGCCCTTGCCGGCTGCCAGGCCGTCAGCCTTGACCACCAGGGGCTGGCCGTGGGCTTCGAGGGCCTCCAGGGCGGTGTTCAGGTCGTCGGCCGGCCAGTGGCGGGCGGTGGGGACGCCGGCCTCCACCATCAGGGCCTTGGCCCACTGCTTGCTGGCTTCCAGCTGGGCCCCGTCCGCCCCCGGCCCGAAGACGGCCAGTCCCGCCTCGCGCAGGCGATCGGCCAGCCCCGCCGCCAACGGGGCCTCAGGCCCGATCACGACCAGATCGATGGCCAGCTCCCGGCAGGCGGCCAGCAACCCCGGCGTGTCGTTTTCGGCCAGGGGCAGGGGATGGCAGCCGGCGATGGCGGCGGAGCCGCCGTTCCCCGGTGCCAGCCAGACCCCTTCCACCCCTGGGCAGCGGCCCAGGGCCCAGGCCAGGGCGTTCTCGCGGCCGCCGCCGCCCACCACCAGGACGCGCTGCGGCGTCGGCACCCCGCCGTTGGCTTCGGCGCTGGCGGGGGTGGCACTGGGAGCAGTCGCGGTGGTGGGGGCGCTGAACGGACTCATGGAGGGGGACTCACCACGGGGAACGGGCCGGCCGGTGGCGACGCCGGTAAGTTGAGCGGCGTGCCATCGATCCCGCCATTGTCCGTGACCGGCACCGCAGCTGTGGCACGGCGCCGCCGCCGGCCTGCCCCGGGGTTGAGCGCCCTGCTCATCGTCCTCTGGTTGCCGGCTCTGTCCCAGGCGCCGCTGGCAGCCAGGGCCGCTGGCGGCGCCCGGCCAGCGGCGCCCGCTGGGGCCAGTGCGATCGCCCAGACCGGTTCCTCTTCCCAGTCCGGACCCTCCCCCCTGTCCCCTCTCCCGGCCCAGTCCGGGACTCCAGCAGGTCCGACGTCGCTGCCGCCACCGGCCGCGATCGTCAGCCCTGCCGGTACGGCGCCCGGGCTGCCGGCACCGGCGCCGGTGCTCTCCGATGTGGCTTTCAACAAGTTGATCGCGGCGGCCAGTCTCGAGACCCTCGATCCGCTCTGCCGCCAGTTGGCTGAGGACAAGGCCACCGCCAGGCTGCGCCTGGTGCGTCAGCGCTTGCTGACCATGCTGCCGGCCCCCCAGCCGCTGGCGGTGGTGCTGGCCAACGCCGATGTGTTGCTCAGCTGCCAGGCTCCCGATGGGGCTCTGCAGGTTCTCGACCGCTACGGTCCCGCCCCAGGAGCTGAGCAGGTGCAGTGGCTCACCCTGCAATGGCGTGCCGCCAATGCCGCCCTCGACCATTCACGCGCCGCCCTGGCCCTTGAGCGTCTCGCGGCCGAGCGCTACGGCCAGCTGGAGTCCCTGGCTCTGCCGATCCAGCGCCGATCGGACGGCAGCGTCATCACCCGTTCCGCCCTTGAGGTGATGGCGGACCATCTGGAGTCCCTCGGACAGCGCCGCACCGCCGGTCAGTTGCTGTTACTCAGCCGCCAGAACGATGCCACTGCCGCCACCCGGCTGCAGCAGGCGATCCGGCTGCTGGCCGACCTGCCTCCCCAGGAGCTGGATGCCCTGCTGGAGCGGGCCCTGGAGCAGGCCGCGGCAGCTGGTGCCTGGGGTCTGGTTTCGGAGTTGCTGACCACCCAGGCGGCCCTGCCCGCCTCCGTCAGCGGTTCGCAGCGGGCAGTCGAACGGCAGCTGCGGCTGACGCGCCGGCTGGACGATGCCTACGGCGAATGGCGGCTGCGGCGGCAGGATCCGGGCGCCGCAGCCCGTAGCCTCGAGCTGGAGCAGAAACTGCGCTCGCCCCGGGCTCCCGGGGGACACGCCGCCGATCTGCCCAAGCCGGGACCGGGCCCTGACGCCCCTGCCAATCCGGCGCCAGTTCCCACCTCAGCCCCCTCCAAGTCGTCACCATGACTGCCGTCGCGATCGGAGCTCTCCTCTACGAAGGCAAGGCCAAACGGGTTTTCGCCACCGATCAGCCCGATCTGGTGGCGGTCGAATACAAGGATGACGCCACCGCCTTCAACGCCCTCAAGAAGGCCCAGCTGACGGGTAAGGGAGCACTCAACTGCCGCATCTCGGCCCTGGTGTTCGAGCATCTGCAGCGCGGCGGGATACCCACCCACTACCTGGGGGTGCGCGATTCCCTCTGGATGATGGTGCGGCCGGTGCGGGTGATTCCGGTGGAGGTGGTGGTGCGCAACATCGCCGCCGGCTCCCTCTGCCGCCAGATGCCGATCGCCGCCGGCAGCCGCCTCGAGCCCCCCCTGATCGATCTGTACTACAAGGACGACGCCTTCGGCGATCCCCTGCTGTCCGAGGCCCGCCTGGAGCGACTTGCTCTGGTCAGCCCCGAGGAGCTCAACAGCATCCGAGCAATGGCGCTGCGGGTCAACATCGCCCTGGGCGAGCTGTTCTCCCAGGTGGGGCTGGAGCTGGTCGATTTCAAGATCGAACTGGGCTTCACCGGCACCGGTGAGCTGGTGGTGGCCGATGAGATCAGTCCCGACACCTGCCGGCTCTGGGACCGGGCGATCAGCGACAGCGAAGATCGGATTCTGGACAAGGATCGCTTCCGCCAGGATCTCGGCGGCGTGGTCGAGGCCTACGGGGAGGTCCTCAAACGGGTCCAAGGGGTATGTCCGGAACCCCGGGTCTACGGGTAAGGTCGGCAAAATTTGCGGCCTGGCCGCTCAGCCCCCGATACCCATGCCAGGCCTCCGCCTCCGCAGGTCGCTTCTCTCCCCCGGCGTCGCCCTGCCGCTGCTCGCCGGAGCGATGCCCCTGGCGGTCTTGGTGCTGCTGGCTCCAGATCGGGCGATCGCCGCCCAGGAGGCTGGAGAGAAGGCGGCTCAGCAGACTGAAAGGGCCGCCCAGGCAGGGGCGGCCGTTCCGATCGGCCTCCCGTCAGTCGCCGAAGCACCCCCCCAGAGCGGGGTTTCGGCTCCGTCGCTTCTGCCCGTTCCGGCGGCGGCGTCACCCACTCCTGTCGCTGCCAGCCAGGCTGCTTCCAGGCCAGCACAAGCCAGCGGCACGGCGCTTGCCGCCCCAGCTCTCGCCAGCGCCCGCCCCAGCGGCTCTGGAGCCGCCACCACGACCCTGCTGGCCCAGGCCCCCGCAGCAGCTCCGTCTCCGGCGCCTGCAGCCACGCCAGCGGCGCCTGCAGCCACACCAGCGGCGCCAGCGGCCGATCCAATGGTCCCTCCCGGCATGGGGGCGGCACCCCCGAGCCCGGCTCCGGCCAGCCCGCTCAATGCCGAGCCCGCGCCTAGTGCGCCTGCCGCCCAGGCCAGCCAGGAGCCACGGGTCCTGGTCAGTGAGGTGGTGATTGAGGGTCTCGATGGCCATCCCGAACGGGAGCGGCTCGAGCTGGCGGCCTACGGGGCGATGAACGTCACCCCCGGCACCGAGATCACCCGCAGCGAGCTGCGCACCGATCTCGCCGCCATCTATGCCACCGGTTGGTTTGCCGATGTGCGCATCGAGCCCGTGGATGGCCCCCTGGGGGTGCGGCTCAAGGTGCAGGTGGTTCCCAACCCCGTGCTCACCAAAATCAGCCTCGATCCCGCCGATGCCGAGGTGCCCAAGCAGGTGGTGCAGGACACCTTCGCCGCCGATCTGGGCCGGACCCTCAATCTCAACACCCTGCAGACCCGCATGCAGGAGTTGCAGAAGTGGTATGGGGATCAGGGCTATTCCCTGGCTCGGGTGACCGGGCCCAGTCGCATCAGCCCCGATGGCGATGTGCAACTGGTGATCCGCCAGGGGATCGTCGAGGGGGTGGAGGTGCAATTCATCAACAAGGAGGCCTCGACCACCAACGACAAGGGCCAGCCGATCCGCGGCAAGACCAAGCCCTGGGTGATCACCCGGGAGATCTCGCTCAAGCCCGGCCAGGTGTTCAACCGCCGCAACCTCGAGGAAGATCTCAAGCGCCTCTACGGCACCGGTCTGTTCAGTGACGTCAAGGTCACCCTGCGGCCCGTGCCGGACAATCCGGGGCGGATCACGATCGTGCTCGGCATCGTTGAGCAATCGACCGGTTCCCTCTCCGGTGGCCTTGGCTACAGCCAGAGCCAAGGGGTGTTCGGCCAGATCCAGCTGCAGGACAGCAACATGCTGGGCCGCGCCTGGGATCTGTCCACCAGCTTCACCTATGGCCAGTTCGGTGGCCTGGTGGATCTCACCTTCACCGATCCCTGGATCAAGGGCGATCGCTATCGCACCGCTTTCCGGGCCAAGGCCTTCCTCAGCCGCGATGTTCCCCAGATCTTCCAGAGCCAGAACAACGGCAACATCCTGACGGCCGGCGATTTTTACCAGCCGTCGGGAACCACGCTGGCCTATAATATTAACAATAATAACAACCCCTTAGGTAAAACCTTTGGCTCGATTCAGGATGCCATCAATGCATCCGGCGGTCTGAGCTGGTTGGATTACGTCGGCAATTCCGTCGTCATTCAACGGGCGGGTGGCAACCTTCAGTTTGTGCGACCGCTCAACGGTGGTAACCCCTTCAAGCGGGCCCCCTGGAGCATCATCCTCGGCCTCAGTGGCCAGGAGGCCACGCCGATGGACTTCGCCGGCACCTCCAGTCGCTATGGCGTCTCCAGTAACGATTTCAACAACAACGGCAGCCAGGTCCCGACCGGGTCCGTGATCTGCCTGGCCTACAACTGTGCCACCCACAACCAGTTGTTCGGCGTCCGCATTGCGGCGACGATGAACAATCTCAATGATCCTCGCAATCCCACCAAGGGCAACTTCCTCAGCCTCGGCACCGAGCAGTTCATCTCAGTGGGCCCGGATTCGCCCACCTTCAACCGCCTGCGCGGCAGCTACACCCATTACATCCCCGTCAACTGGCTGAAGCTCTACAAGGGTTGCAAGCCCAAGGCCGGTGAAGCTGCCGATTGCAAGCAGGCCCTGGCCTTCCAGGTGTCGGCCGGCAGTGTCATCGGCGATCTCCCCCCCTATGAAGCCTTCTGTCTGGGCGGTGGCAACTCGGTTCGTGGTTATTACGACTGCGATCTGGGGGTGGGTCGCAACTTCGGCGAGGCCACGATTGAATATCGCTTCCCGATCTTCAGCATGATCAGCGGTGAGTTGTTCGTCGATGGCGGCACCACCTTCGGCAGTCAGGCCAACGTGCCCGGCAATCCCGGTGGTCTGCTGGGCAAGCCCGGCGAAGGCTTCTCGGTGGGCACGGGTCTGATCGTCACCACCCCGGTGGGGCCGCTGCGCCTTGAGGTGGCCAGCCAGGATTTCACCGGCAACTGGCGCTTCAACCTCGGCGTCGGCTGGAAGTTCTGATGGCCCCCTGGCCAAGCGATTACGGCCAGGCCTGGACCCTGGCCAGGGCCGTTGAGCGCGAGGGCGTCGCTCTGCATGGCGGTGAGCGCACCCGGGTGAGGCTCCTGGGCAGTGAGGCCCCCGGTTACTGGGTTGGCTGGCTCGATGCCCCCGAGCTGCCTCCCCAGCGGCTGGAGCCGGGCCAGGTCAGCGACACCCAGCTGTGCACGGCCCTGCGCCTGGGGCAGCGGCGGCTGGCCACGGTCGAACATCTCTTGGCCGCCCTGGCCGGCTGTGGCGTCAGCCAGGCCCGGATCCTGGTGGAGGGGGATGAGATTCCCCTGCTCGATGGCTCCGCCCTGCCCTGGGTGGAGGCGATCGCTGAGGCCGGTCTGCGTTGCCTCGGCCCCCGCCAGCCGCCGCCGCCGTTGAGCGAACCGATCGTGCTGCGCCAGGGGTTGAGTTTCATCACGGCTCTGTCCGCCGAAGCCCTGCAGATCGGCGCCGCCATCGAGTTCCCCCAGGCGGCCATCGGCCGCCAGCTGTACTCCCTGACCCTGACCCCCGAGAGCTTTGTGCGCGAGATCGCCCCTGCCCGCACCTTCGGCTTCCGCGACCAGGTGGAGGCCCTGCGCAGCGCTGGTCTGATCCGGGGCGGCGCTCTCGACAATGCCCTGGTCTGTGATGGCGAGGGCTGGCTCAACCCGCCCCTGCGCTTCGCCGATGAACCGGTCCGCCATAAGCTCTTGGACTTGTTGGGAGATCTGGCCCTGGCGGGTTTGCCGCAGGCCCAGGTCTTCGCTTATCGCGGCTCCCACGGCCTGCACACCGCCCTGGCTGCGGCCCTCAGCTCCGCCAGCGATCGAGTTCTCCCCGCGCCTGTCTGAAAACCCTCTTGACCGTCACGACACCAGCCACCACCGCCCCCGCCGGCTCCGAAGCCCAGGACGTGACGGCCGCAGCCTCAACCGAGGCGGCGGCCGCTGCAACCGGCTCTGCTGCGACACGAACAGACCCCGCAGCGCCTGGTGTGGCTGTGGATCCCTTCTCCCTGGCCGCGGCAGGTCCCGCCGCTGAGCCGGTGGTGCTGGCCTGCGAGCAGATCCTCAATCTGCTGCCCCATCGCTATCCCTTCGCCCTGGTGGATCGGGTGGTGGCCTATGAGCCCGGCCGTCTGGCGGTGGCGATCAAGAATGTCAGCTTCAATGAGCCCCAGTTCCAGGGTCACTTCCCCGGACGGCCGCTGATGCCCGGGGTGCTGATTGTCGAAGCCATGGCCCAGGTGGGTGGCCTGATCGTCACCCAGATGCCGGATCTGCCCAAGGGCCTGTTTGTCTTTGCCGGTATTGATGGTGTGCGCTTCCGACGTCCGGTGGTGCCCGGCGACCAGCTGCGCATCACCTGTGAGCTGCTCAGCCTCAAGCGCAAACGCTTCGGCAAGGTTCGCGCCCAGGCCACCGTGGCCGGGGAGCTCGTCTGTTCGGGCGAGCTGATGTTCTCATTGGTGGACTGAACCGATGACCAGTGCAGCCATGGCCCCCTCGGTGCATCCCACGGCGGTGGTCGATCCCCGCTCACGGATCGGCAGCGGCGTCGAGATCGGCCCCTATGCCGTCATCGGTCCCGAAGTTGAGATCGGTGCTGGCAGCCGCATCGGGCCCCATGTGGTGATCGACGGACGGGTGCGGATGGGCAGTGGCAACCGCATCTTCCCCGGTGCCTGCATCGGCCTAGAGCCCCAGGATCTCAAGTACGGCGGCGCCCCCACCGAGGTGGTGATCGGCGACGACAACACGATCCGCGAGTGCGTCACCATCAATCGGGCCACCCATGAGGGCGAACAGACGCGGCTGGGCAGCGGCAATCTGCTGATGGCCTACTGCCATATCGGCCACAATTGCCACCTGGGTGATCGCATCGTCATCGCCAATGGCGTGGCGGTGGCCGGCCATGTGGTGATCGGCGATCGGGCCGTGATCGGCGGCGTGCTCGGCATCCACCAGTTCGTCCATATCGGCACCCTGGCCATGGTGGGTGGCATGAGTCGCATCGATCGCGATGTACCCCCCTTCACGATGATTGAGGGTCATCCAGGTCGGATCCGCGGTCTCAATCGCATCGGGCTGCGCCGCAGCGGCATGGCCGACCAGGACGATGGCGCCCAGTTGCGCCAGCTTCAGGAGGTGTGGGCGCTCCTCTACCGCAGTGATCTGGTGTTGGCCGATGCGCTGCGCTCAGCGCGCCAGTTGCCCCTGTTGCCGGCCGCCGATGAACTCTGCCGTTTCCTTGAGGCGTCCGTCGGACCGGGACGACGGGGACCGCTGCCGGCCCAGCGCTGATGGTGCGCCTGCTGGTGAGCACTGGTGAAGTGTCCGGGGATCTGCAGGGGGGCCTGCTGATTCGGGCCCTGCATGAGGAGGCGGCCGCGCGGCAGCTGGCCCTGGAGGTGGTGGCCCTGGGCGGCGAACGCATGCGCCAGGCCGGTGCCGAGCTGCTGGCTGACACCGTGAGCATGGGAGCCATCGGTCTGCTGGAGGCCCTGCCCCTGGTGCTTCCCACCCTGAAGCTGCAGGCCCGCCTGCGGCGCTGGCTGGAGATCCATCCCCCCGATGGCGTGGTGCTGATCGATTACATGGGGGCCAATGTCAATCTGGGCCTGCGTCTGCGCCGCCGCTATCCGCAGCTGCCGATCGTGTACTACATCGCCCCCCAGGAGTGGGCCTGGCGCCTGGGTGATGGCGGCACCACCCGGCTGATCGGCTTCACCGATCGCATCCTGGCGATCTTTCCGGAGGAGGCGCGCTTCTACGGATCCCATGGTGCGGCCGTCACCTGGGTCGGCCATCCCCTGATCGACACCCTGGGGGAGATGCCCTCCCGCCAGGAGGCCCGCGCCCAGCTGAATCTGGATCCGGATCAGCCCGTGCTGCTGCTGCTGCCGGCCTCCCGGCGTCAGGAATTGCGCTATCTGCTGCCACCGATGGCGGCGGCCGCCGCCCAGTTGCAGCGGCGCCATCCGGGGTTGCAGGTGCTGGTGCCGGCGGGGCAGGCCGGTTTCGAGCCGCTGCTGGAGGCCGCCCTGCAGCGGGCCGGGGTGCGGGCCCGGGTGATCGCCGACGCCGCCGCCGATGGCCAGTGGCCCCAGCTGTGCGCGGCGGCCGATGTGGCCCTGACCAAGTCCGGCACGGCCAATCTGCAGCTGGCCCTGCGGGGGGTGCCCCAGGTCACCGGCTACCGCGTCAGCCGGCCCACGGCCTTTGTGGCCCGCCGTCTGCTGCGCTTCAACGTGGCCCATATCTCTCCGGTCAATCTGATCCTGGAGGAGCGTCTGGTGCCGGAACTGCTCCAGGACGGGCTGACGCCGGCGGCGATCGTCGCGGCGGTGGAGCCCCTGCTCGCGGTCGACGGGGCGGCGGTTCGTACCATGCGGGAGGGCTATCGGCGTCTGCGCCTCAGGCTCGGGGAACCCGGCGTCACCCGACGTGCGGCGGCCGCGATTCTGGATCAGGTGCAGGCGGCCGCTGTGGCTCTCCCTGCCGCTTCCTGCGTCTGATGCGTCTGTTCGCCCTGCTGCTGAGCCTGCTCCTGCTGCTGGCAGGTCCCCTGGCGCCCGCCCAGGCCGCCACCGAGGAGGCGGTGCTGGCGGGGGGCTGCTTCTGGTGCCTGGAGCACGACCTCGAAGATCTGGCCGGGGTGCTGGATGTCGAGAGCGGCTACAGCGGCGGCAAGCTCGCCAACCCCAGCTACCGGCAGGTCTCTTCGGAAACCACCGGCCATCAGGAGTCGGTGCGGGTGCGCTTCGACAACACCAGAATCCGCTACGAGGTTCTGCTGCGCGCTTACTGGCGCAACATCGATCCCTTCGATGGCAAGGGCCAATTCTGCGACCGGGGCGATTCCTATCGTCCGGTGATCTTCACCACCAGTGCCAACCAGGCTGTGGAGGCCCGCAACAGCCTGCTGGCCGCCGCTCGGGAACTGGGCAGGCCGGCCTCCGCGATCAAGGTGTCGATCAAGCCGCTCACCCGCTTCTGGCCCGCGGAGTTGTATCACCAGAACTTCGCCAGGCTCAACAATCTCCGCTATCGCTACTACCGCTTCGCCTGTGGTCGCGATCGCCGCCTGGACAAGGTCTGGGGGGCGAAGGCCCGCAGCTCGGATCGCTGGAAAAGCAGCTGAGCGCTTCGGGCAAATCTGTGGAAATTCTGAAGGGGTCTGGCGCTGAAATGTCTGGGAATCCTTGCCAGAAGCGGATTTGCATCCTGGTGCCCCCTGGCTGAGCCCCCTACATTCCGGGTTCTGATCGCAAGACTGTGTATGTATCTGCTGACCATCCGTGACGGTCTGCAGACCCGCCACATCGGTCCCTATGCCAGTCCCGCCCAGGCGGCCGATGACCTTGATGGGCTGCTGGCCCAGTGCGGCGAACGGGCCCACTGGCAGATTCACGAGCTTGAAGCCCCTGGTCGCCGGACCAGCGACGTTCAGCCGCTGGCTGCGGCGGCCTGAGTTGCGGCGTTCAGTTCTGCCCTTTCCTCGGGTAACCGCGCAACAGCCCACTTTCGATCATCAGTCCCACCCCGGCAGTGATCAGGACCAGGCCCAGGGTGCCGTACCAGAACCAGGGGCCGGCCTGGGGCAGCGGCTGACCGGAGCCACTGTTGATCGCCAGCTGTGACCAGGTCTGGATGCCTTTGCGGATCACCGCTTCGCCGAAGACGCAAAGCCCCGCTGGCAGGAGCAGAACCCCCAGCTGGGCTTTGACATACCAGCGGATCTTCTGAACGGCCATGGCTCCGTTGGTCGCTGGCCGTCAACCTAGGCCGGGGCCCCTCCCGCGATCCAGTTCACCAGCGTCTGGACGCCGAAGCCGGTGGCACCGGCCGGATCCTGACCCCGTCCTTTCTCACTCCAGACCGTGCCGGCGATGTCGAGGTGAGCCCAGGGGATCCCCTTGGTCACGAAATCCTGAAGGAACAGTGCCGCGGTGATCGATCCGCCCGGACGGGGGCCGGTGTTCTTCATGTCCGCCAGGGTGCTTTTGAGGCCTGAGCGGTAGCTGGCCTGCAGCGGCATGCGCCACAGGGCTTCACCGCCCATGCGCGCCCCGGACAGCAGGCCATCGGCGAGCACGTCGCTGGTGCTCCAGAGGCCGGCGATCTCGTCGCCCAGGGCGATCACACAGGCACCGGTGAGGGTGGCCAGGTCGACGATCGCGTCCGGCTCCAGCTGACAGGCATACACCAGGGCATCGGCCAGGGTGAGGCGGCCTTCGGCATCGGTGTTGTTGATTTCGATCGTGGTGCCGTTCGAGGCCGTCAGGATGTCGCCCGGGTGCACGGCGCCGCCGCTGATCATGTTTTCGCAGCTGGCCACGATCACGTGCACTTCGACCCCTTCAGGGCGGCGTTGACCGATGGCCCGTGCCGCCCCCAGGACCGCGGCGCTGCCCCCCATGTCGTACTTCATCATCTCGATCTGGCCGCCGGCCGTCTTGAGGTTGTAGCCGCCGGAGTCGAAGGTGAGCCCCTTGCCGACCAACACCACGCGCCGCTTCACCTCACCAGAGGGGCGGTAGGTGAGATGGATGAACTTCGGCTCCAGATCGGAGCCCTGGGCCACCGCCAGATAGGCCCCCATGCCGAGCGCCTCACAGTCGGCGCGCTCCAGCACCTTGAGCTCCAGGCCAAAGCCCTGGGCAATCGCCGCGGCGATGTCGGCCAGGGCGGCCGGCGTGGCCACATTCGGCGGCGCGGCCACCAGCTGGCGGGCCAGCTCGACGCCGCCGCAGATGGCATCCAGGTGGGCCAGTCCCTCCCAGCCCTCGTCTCCGAGGCCCAGCAGACTCACCTCCTCGGGCAGGTTCTGGGGCTCGGCTTCGCTCTTGAAGCGCCGGTCCACATAGAGACCCAGCCGGGTGGCCTCGGCCATGGCGGCGGCTGCGGCGGCGGTTCCCAGGGCCTCCACCGGCATCAACAGCCCGAGTTGGCGGGTGCCCAGCTTGGCGCTGTTGCGGGCGACATTGGCGCAGGCCTGACGCAGGCCGCTGAGGTGAAACTCCGCCGCCTCACCGAGCCCCACCACGATCAGGTTGGCCGGTGTCTGGCCCAGCCGTTCGATGCAGAGCAGTTCGCCCGGCTTGGCCTTGAAGCGCCGGAGCTCCAGCAGGTCGGTCAGGGCCTCGCCGAACAGCTCCGAGAGCTGGCGGCGGCCGGGATGGTCGGAGCCGCTGAACAGGCCCACCGCCAGAGTGTCCCCGCTCCAGTTCTCGAGGGGATGGCCGCCGGGGGCCACACAGCGGAAATCCATGAATCCTGCACGGGGCTGAGCTGGGATCGTAGCGATGGCTGGCCGGTGGCCCCGGCCCGGGCCGCTCAGCCGGGATCCGCGGTGAAGGGGGTGGCCCAGCGCTCCCGGGTTTCCTTGTTGAACGGCGGCAGCCAGTGGCGGATCAGGATCTGCTCCAGCCGGCGGCGGCCCCGGCTGTCGCTGGGCACATCGCACCAGAACCGGATGCTCAGGCTGGTGGACAGCTCAGCGAGGCCCAGGGCCTCGCTGTAGGCCGCCAGGTAGTGCTTGCAGTCGTGATCCCCTTTCCAGCGGCGGTCAGCACAGCCGGTCTCACCCACGTACAGCAGCAGGGGAGAGGCGGAATCGGCGGGGCGATCCAGCACCAGATAGATGGCGGCACCCTGTTGGGGCGCACTGGGCCAACGCCAGAAGGCCAGGCTCTGGGCCCGCAGCTCTAGGGGATTGAGTCGGCTGGCCAGCTCGATCGCAGCGGCTTCGCCGCCCGCTGCAACGGCCGTGTCCGCCGCAGCGAACAGCACGCCCTGACGCGCTCCGGTGGCCAGGGCGGCTGCGGAGCCTGAGGCCGCCCTGGCGAAGAGGGGGGCCTGGTGCGCCAGCAGGCGCTCCTGCCAGCTGAGCAGCTGCCGGCGCAGCAGCGGTGGCGGCATTGGCGGTGGCGCTGGGCCGGCCGCCGCGCCAGCCGCCGCGAACAGATCGCCCTGGCGCCCCCGGGGGGTTGTCATGGGGCCGGCCGGTTGGCCGGGGGCAGCACGGGACCGGCCGGGGCGTTCTGGAATCCCACCCGGCCGATCCAGGCTTCCACGATCGCGGCGCTCAGCTGCAGGCGCTGCTGCAGATCGGCCAGATCGCTGAAGGGGCGGCGAGCCCGCTCCCGCAGCAGCCGGCCCACCAACTCCGCGCCGATGTCGGGCAGTCGTTCCAGCTCCCTGGCGCCGGCCTGATTGACGGCGATCGCCTCGCAGCCACTGGCGGCCGGGGGGGCGGTTCCGTACCAGCGGAACTCCAGCAGGGGCTGCCAGCCATGCAGTTCGGCCTCGCTCAGGGCCAGCAGGCGCTGCAGATCATCCGGGCCGCTCAGTTGCACGCCGCCGGCCTGCAGCCGCAGCAGCAGATCCACCTGCTCAGCGCGGCAGCCCGGCAGGCGCAGCCAGTCGGCGGCGGTGGCGCGGTTGACATCGAGGCGCCAACCCAGGGCGGCCGCATGGCGCACCTCTTCGGCGCTGCTGAGGCGACGGCCCGGTTCGTGGGCCAGTTTCAGGGCCAGCAGATCCCGTTCGATCCCATCGTCCTGGCCAGTGGCGCTCTCGTGGCCAGGGGCCGGGTCCTGACGGCTGGAGCCCGGCCTTGCCCCGAGCGCCCCAGCCACCTCGGGGGGATTGGCGGGCGACCGATCCGGCCTCGGCAGCTGACCACTGGCGATCAGCAGCTGACGGGCGAGGGGATCCAGCCAGTGCCGCTGGGCCATGCTGGCTTGAACCGCGCAGAGGACGGCACCGAACGTAGCGGTGTTCTCAGGCATCGGGCCAGTCGATCAGGCCGAGCCTGAGGCCGATCACGGCGGCGTGGGTGCGATCGCGGGCCTGCAGCTTGCTCAGCAGGTTGCTGATGTGGGTCTTGACGGTGTCGTGAGACACCACCAGCTGACGGGCAATGTCACTGTTGCTCTCGCCGGTGACCAGTCGGGCCAGCACCTCGGTTTCCCGGACCGTGAGCCGCTGCACGCCAGAGCCCGTCTCGGTGCAGCCAGCGACGCGGAACAGTTCAACCAGCTCCCGCTCGATGTAGATGCCGCCTCCGCAGACCGTGCGGATGGCCGCTAGTCCCGTTCCCAGACCCATCTGGGATTCAAGCAGCACTCCATCACAGCCGGCCTCGATCGCCCGCTGCAGGCGACTGCGCTGGGGCTGCTGGCAGATCATCAGCAGGGTGCGGGTGGCGCTGTGGCGCCGCTTGACCGCCATGACCAGCTCGATGCCGCAGCCGGCTTCGAGCTGGTCACTGGTGAACAGGAAATCCGGTTGCAGCGTCCGCACCAACTCCAGTCCCTCCGCTTCGGTGGTGGCGGCGCCGAGAATCAGTTCGGGAGCATCGACTGAGCCCATCAGAAAGCTGATCTGGGCCCGGCTGCCGAGGCAGAGCACCACGCGGGCGCCCCGCAGCAGGTCGTGGGTGCGCAGGTTGTAGGCGCGGACCTGGGCCAGCAGGGGTGTGAAATCCACGGTCAGCGATCCAGCGGGGTGCGAATGGCCTGGCCCCATGCTGCAGCTTCCAGCGGCGGCATACGTGGATCCGAACTCCCCAGGAGTGGCTGCCTTGAGCAGAATCGCCAACACGTCCACCCACTACCCGAGCGGCGCCGGTGCCATGGCTTTCTTCGAATCCGAGATCGTTCAGGACGAAGCCAAACGCCTGTTCGGCGATTATCAGAGCCTGATGCAGCTTGGGGGTGAATACGGCAAGTTCGATCGGGAGGGCAAGAAGCTCTACATCGAGCGCATGGAGGAAATGATGGATCGCTATCGCGTGTTCATGAAACGCTTCGAGCTTTCCGAAGACTTCCAGGCCAAACTCACCGTGGAGCAGCTGCGCACCCAGCTGGGACAGTTCGGCCTCACGCCTGAGACGATGTTCGTCCAGATGAACCAGACGCTTGAGCGCATGAAAAGCCAGCTGGACCAGCAGGTCTGAAGCTGGATGTTGTCTGGATGGGCGAGGTCGTGATCCGAGGTGCTGTCTTCGCTGGGCTTTGGAGGTGGCCACTCAGGCCTGGATGCATCATGTCGAGAGATCGCCACAATTTTTGCTTGCCGATGGAATCTTTTCGCTCAGCGTCTTGATCAATGCTGCAGAGCGGGATCTCAATATCGAGACTCTGGGAAACGCCGCCGTTCCAGCTTCACCTGAAGCTGTGGGATCAGCCCTGCTTCAGCTCAACTTATCCCGTGATAGTTCGCGGAACACTTCATTGAGTGTGACCACTTCTTCGAAGGAAGCTTCCAGCTCCTTGAAGCGTGAGGGGTCGAACAAGTCATCGAGATCAAAGCTGAGGATCGGTCGGATGGCTTCGGGCACACTCAGGAAATCGGACAGTTTTCGTAGCATCGAGGCAGACTCGTCCAGATAGTTATTCAGCTTCTGCTCTTCTGAGCGGAAGGCGCTCAGAGCTTCCTGTAACTGCGGGATCGAAGGCTCCAGCAACTCATTGCCTTGGGCTTTGGCCAAGGTGTCCTTGGCCGATCGGATCAGGCCCTGGATTTTGCCTGAGGATTTCTGCGCCCATTCGGCTTCCTGCAGGCAGGTCATGGCAGCCTTGGTGGCCTTGGCTTCCACCGAGAGGTCATTCACCATCTCAATTCCCTGATCTTCAAGATAACGTGAGAAGGCCAGATTGCTGGCGATGGTGTTGAGGTCGGACGGTGGCGTCAGCACCTGTTGATCGCGTTGCAGACTGAAGCCATCGTCGGCGTTGCTGATCCGGGCGGTGAGCACGTGGATTCTGGCCTGACCTGCTTTTTCCTGACTCTGAATCTGTTCGATGATGGCGTAACCATCTCCCAGGTGACAGACATCACCGCTGAATCTTTTGTCTGCCGCCTCAACGATGCTGTTGAGTTTGGCCAGGGACAGTGCCGCCACGACGTTGGCGAGAAGCAAGACCAACCCCACCAGCAGCAGCATCGCCAGCACGTACTGCCAGAAGGCCACAATCAGGCCCAGTCCGATCAGGACCAGCACCATGCCACAACCGACATTCTGCTGATCCATCAGGGATGACGCTCCACTCGCCCGTCCCAGGCGCGCAAGCGATCGCTGATCACGTCAGCCACGTCCTTGATGCAACGATCTTCGCCGGCGGGTAGGGCGCTGTCGATGCCACCTGCCGCCCGGTTGGCCTGAAGATCATGGTGGTTGTGCTGGTCATCGCTCTGCCGACACTGGCCAGGCCCTTGAACCAGCTTGGCAGCTTGTCGCCGTCCTGGGCTCGATCGATGCCAGATCTGCATGGTCTGAGGCCGTCGGCTGGGGCTCCAGCGGGGTGGTCCCGGCCGCATCAGCAGGTGGGACTTCAGGGAACAGCGGGGCTGAAGAGAGACACTCAGGGATTGTTTCTGATGACGGCATTTCCGGCTTTTGTTGCCTGATTCAGAAGCCCAAGATCAGCAGGATCGATCGGTTGATTGCGCCTTCCATTTCTTGGCCTGGCAACCAGCAGTCTCCTGTCCCATGGGGCCTCGGCGCGAACGTCGCTGGCTGCGTTGCCGTCAATCCGCAGTCGGCCGCACCGCCTGGCTTCTGAAGGCCGTTGAGCTTGCCAGTCGCTCCGGCCTGATCCAGTCCAGAGGGGAAGCCTGCGCTGGTTTTTGCTTGTTGTTCCGAGCGCGTTGGCCTCACCCGGCAACGTCCTGTTGCGCAGCCAGCCATTCGGCCAGTTTGGTGTAACGGCGGCGGCTCAGATGATTCTTGATGGCCATCGCCAGGGCCTTTTTCTGGCCCACCAACACCACCAGCTGCTTGCCGCGGGTGAGGCCCGTGTACACCAGATTGCGCTGCAGCATCGCGTAGTGCTGTGTCAGCAGGGGGATCACCACGGCCGGGTATTCGCTGCCCTGACTTTTATGGATCGTGCAGGCGTAGGCCGGCACCAGGTGATCCAGTTCACCCCAGCCGTAGACCACGACCCGGCTACCCTGCACCCCGGCTTCACTGCAGGGGAACAGCACACTCAGTTCGCTGTTGTCGGCGTCAATCGCATCGATGCTGCCGACATCACCGTTGAACACATCCTTCTCGTAGTCGTTGGCGATCTGCATCACCTTGTCGCCCGGCGCGAAGCGCCAACCGAAGCGCTCCACCTGCTCAGCCGGATCGGGGTTGAGCAGTTTCTGCAGTTCGATGTTGAGCGAACGGGAGCCGCAGCCGCCGCGGGCCATCGGGCAGAGCACCTGCACCTCGCCGATCGGATCGAAGCCGAAGCGCGCCGGGATGCGCTCGCCCACCACCTTGAGAATCAGGGCCACCGCCTGCTCGGGCGTCTCGGCGGGCAGGAAATAGAAATCCGTCGCCGAGCCATCGCTGGGTGAGCGCAGATCGGGGATGGTGCCGGCGTTGATGGCATGGGCGGTGGTGATGATGCGGCTGCTGGCCGCCTGGCGGAACACCTCGCTGAGCCTTGCCACGGCCAGGGCGCCACTGCTGATCGCATCAGCCAGCACCTGGCCCGGTCCAACGGAGGGCAGCTGGTCCACGTCGCCCACCAGCAACAGGGCCGCCTCGGCTGGGATGGCGGCCAGCAGCGAGGCCATCAGCGGCACATCCACCATCGAGGTTTCATCGACCACCAGCAGATCGCACTCCAACGGCAGTTCAGCGCCACGGCGGAAGCCATGGGCCGCTGGATCGAACTCCAGCAGGCGGTGGATCGTGCGGGCCTCCAGGCCCGTGGCCTCGGCCATGCGTTTGGCGGCCCGGCCGGTGGGGGCGCAGAGCTGGATGCGCAGCTTCCTGGCGGCCAGGATGCGCAGGATGGCGTTGATCAGGGTGGTCTTGCCCACCCCAGGACCACCGGTGATCACCAGCAGCTTGCTGGCCAGGGCCTGGGCCACGGCCGCCTTCTGGCTGGCAGCCAGTTCCAGGGCCAGCCTCTGCTCCACCCAGGGGATGGCCTTGGCCGTGTCGATCGAGCCCCAGGGCGGAGAGCCACGGCTCAGCTCCAGCAAGGCCTCGGCGATGCGGCGTTCATCGCGGTGCAGGTGGGCCAGGAAGATGGCCGCTTCAGCCAGCAGGGTGTCAGCGACGACGGAGCCTTCGCTGAGCTCCAGATCGAGGGCGCCCTGGATCCGTTCCGGCTCGAGCGCAACCCGGCTGGTGGCGCCCGCTGCCGCAGAGCCTGGACGGTCCAGAGGCGTTGAGCCATCCGGATCGGTGGCTGCTGGTGCCGGCCGCTCCACGGCCAGCAGCTCGCCGGCCTGCCTGAGCAGCTCGGCGCTGGGCAAGCCGCAGTGGCCATTGCCGCTGGCCTCGAGCAGGGCGTAACTGATTCCGGCCCGCAGGCGGATCATGGCGTCGGGGGCGATGCCGAGCCTTGCGGCGATGGCATCGGCGGTGCGGAAGCCGATGCCGCGGATGTCGCGGGCCAGGCGATAGGGGTTCTCGACCATCACCTGCACGGCGTCATTGCCGTAGGTCTTGAAGATCCGCACCGCCCGCGCCGTGCCGACGCCATGGCTGTGCAGGAACACCATGATTTCGCGCACCACCTTCTGATCGGCCCAGGCGGTGGCGATCCGGCCGGCGCGCACCCGGCCGATGCCCGGCACCTCCCGCAGCCGCTCGGGTGACTGTTCGATCACCTCGAACACCTGGGCCCCGAACGCAATCACCAGCTTGCTGGCATAGATCGGGCCGATGCCGCGGATCATCCCCGAGCCCAGGTACTTTTCAATTCCTTCGGCGCTGGTGGGTGCTGAGGCGCGCAGGAACGAGGCCTTGAACTGCTGGCCATGCTCGCGGCTGTTCACCCAGGTGCCGCTCAGCGTCACCCATTCGCCGGCGCTGATCTCGGCGGCGTGGCCCACCACCGTGACCAGATCGCGATGGCCGCGGGCCTTGATGCGCAGCACGCAGAAGCCGTTGCTGGGGTTGTGGTAGGTGACGCGTTCGATGGAGCCCGCCAGCACCTCGGTGCCCTGCATCTCGGTGCTTTGCCTCTCGGTCGGCTGGCCCGCCTGTTCCCCTGCTTTGGGGTGATCAGCTGCTGGGGCCATGTCGCGGATCCGGTATGAACGGCGTTGGGGCTGACGCCCGCCTCAACGCCGTTGGCGATGGCAGGCTGCTGGGGCCTGGACTGGACTCCAAAGCCGTTCTATCGAGCCGCGACGGGCTTAGCCTAGGATTCCTCAGATTGGATTCACTTGGTATTGGGGCTGGCAGTCACAGATGGGTTGTGAATCCAGTCCCTTATCGATCCAGCCGAGGCCGTTCACAATCGCATCGAGAGTCACTTACAATCCCTGGGCGACCAACGATCAGCGATATCCAGCTGCTGACCAGGAAAACCGGCTGCATGATTTACACGAGCAGCTGATTGAACGGTCTGCCCATTATATTGGCTTTCCTAATAGCAGAATTTTTGATTTCAAAATTCTTGCTGATTTCCTGAAGTTCAATATAAACAATATTGGCGATCCCTGGCATCCCAATTCCGGCATCAACACCTGCGATTTTGAGCGGGAAGTTCTGGAGTTCTTTGCTGGAATTTTCCACCTGGACTTGAATCAGGGCTGGGGTTATATCACCAATGGTGGTACGGAGAGCAATATGTATGCCATCGTCCGGGGACGGGATGCTTACCCCGATGCCCAGCTGATCTTTTCGGAGGAATCCCATTACTCCCTCACGAAGATTGCCCATCTGTTGCGCATGCCCCATTCCGTTGTCCCTTGCCATGCTGATGGCAAGCTGAATCTGGAGGCCTTCGCTTCTCAGATCAAGGATCTCAACGGCAAGCCCTGTGTCATCAACCTCAGCGTCGGAACCACCTTCCACGGCGCGATTGAATCGCCAGCAGAGGTGCTCAACATCCTGGATCGCCAGGGCTGCAAGGAGTACTACCTTCACGTCGATGCGGCGCTCTACGGTCCGATGCTGCCTTTCATCGAAGGGGCTCCCAGCTTTGATTTCCAACTGCCGATTCATAGCCTCTCGTTCTCCGGCCATAAGTTCCTGGGGACGCCGATCCCCTGCGGCCTGGTGCTCTGTGATCGTAAGCAAGATCCCAGGTTTGGCAGCAGCGCCGAGTATGTGGGGTCTGTGGACACAACTCTTTCAGGCTCCAGAGATGGCGTTTCCGCCTTGATCTTATGGACCTTGATCACCCGGCTTAAAGGCAATGGCATGGCAGAGCTGGCCCAGCAATCGCTGCAGCTGGCTGAGGATGCCGTGCTCTGGCTTCGGGATGCCGGGATTGAGTGCATTCACCATCCCTTTGGCAATATTGTTGTTTTCCCGAGGCCCAGCGTCGATTTGGCCAGAAAATGGCAACTGGCAACCCGCGGCGATTTGGCCCATATCGTGACTTTGCCAGGTGTTACAGAAGCGATGCTGAAAACTTTCATCACTGAATTGATAGTTGACCTAAAAAATGAGTAAGCTTGTCCTCAGGATTTTCGGGAAGACCAGGGTTGTCGAACCACGCCTTGCCCAGGCTGGTGCTACGGCATTGATTGCCATTGCGCCAAGTCCATCCAGCCTAATTCTACTAAATCAGGATTAACCTTAATGTCATTATCGCGTACCTGGCTTCAGCGATTCAAGAGTCCAGCAGCCCAGGGAGTTTTGTTTGCTGTTCTTTGGCTTGCGGTTACCAATATAACAATCCATTTTATTTATTTGCGCGCCGTGGAGGCGGTTAAGGAAGAAATCCGCGATGGTTTGCTGCGAAATGTCAGTGCTGCGGCCACGATCATCGATGGCGACCAGCACAGGAAGTTCAAGTCAAAGGCGTCAAAAACCGACCCTGCATATAGCTATCTAACCCAAAGACTGGAAGCCCTGCGCAAGGCGTCCAAGGATGTTCGCTATCTTTATACTAACGTAATTGACTCGGGAAAAGTTTATTTTGTTGTCAATGGCAGTCCCCAGAACGATAACAATAAGGATGGGCGCCCTGACGAGGCCCCCCAGTTGATGGATCCATACCCGGATGCTGGCAAGGCCCTGCTGCAGGCCTTGACGAAGCACAAAGCGACGGTGGATGAAGAGCCTTATACCGATGTATGGGGAACTTTCTATAGTGCTTATGCTCCTTTTTATGACTCAAAGGGAAGTTTTGTCGGAACCCTGGGTATGGATCTGGAGCTGGTGACGCTCCAGGCCCGTCTGGTCCCGATTGGGGTGGCTGCCCAACGGGCTGCGTTCACCTCTGGAATTCTGGCAGTGCTGTTTGGCACGACGGTCTGGTATTTCCGTCGCACCAACAAAAGCCTGCTGCAAGGTCGGCTCCAGGCTGAATCCGAACTCGATGCCATCGCCTCCGGTCGCAGCCAGGATCGCAGAGCCGCCGCCATGCAATTGGCGGCTGTTGCCGAAAGGCTCGCAGAGCAAGGTCCCGGTGCCATCGAGGACAGCCGTTCAACAGCAGTTGCGCCAGGTTATGGACAGGCTCTGCAGCAATACGCCCAGGCCAGGCTCAGGCAAGCTCCTGTCGAGATGGTCAATTTTGAACTCGCATCGGTGCTTGAGGCCGCCTTCCAGCATGACTCCCAGCATCCGATCCCGTTGCAGATCAACCGCAACGTGCCCAAGCTCCTTTGCGGCTCAGCCGATCATCTCCGCGACAACCTGACGATCTTGGCGACCCATCCCTTCGCCAGGGCAAACCTGGGCATTCTGGCGGATGTCGACGTTGATATTGAACACGAATCTCTGAACGCTCTGGATCTTGTGATCAGGCTCGGTTATCAGGCTGAAGAGGAGACGCATGCCCTGAGGATCTCCAGCCCCACCGTCAATGAGGCCTCGACCTATGCCGTCTTCTCGATCACAGGCATTGAGAGTCAGGTGCTGAGCCTGGTCCTAGGCAATACCGCAGATACCACAGACAACGACGCCACTATTACCAATTTCAGTCTTGAGTACTCCAGCGATGGCGGGAAGTATTGGATCACATATTCCTGGGATGGTACTGCAGGCAATCGCCCCATGATTCCGGCTGAGGGAGTTCTTCTTGTTCGTGTCGACATCTCCAGCGAGCAGGACGATCTTTTTGAAGAAGCTGAAACGTTCACACTCAAGGCGATAGCCGATGCTGGCGAAGCTGCGTCTGGCATCGCCACCATCAAGGATGACGGTACTGGCACTATTTACAACGCAGACGGCACGGTGAACAACAGGGCCTTGAGGAAAGACGATCGGGGCCCTGATGCCAACCGATCAGAGCTGGCAGAGATCGTTGAGGAGCCTGATCTGGTCAGTCATGTCAGCGATGAACAGCGACTCACCTATGCCGCAAGCTGCGAACAGATTCGTGCTGTTTCCGGCTCGATTCGTTTTGAGCATCCGGAAGATTCAAGACATCAACTGATTGTTATGATTCCATTCAAAAAGTACATCGAGAGCTGATTGATGAATCTCGCTAAAGCGCAATCTGAACGCTGGGTTCCTTTTGTGGTGGTGGGTCTGATTGTGGCCACTGCGATCGTCCAGGCAGCCGTCGGTTTCAATACCGTGCTGTTCCCTGTTCGACTAGAGGATTATGGATTCAGCAAGAGTCTGATCGGTATATGTCTCTCGTTTGAGGTGGCTTCTGTCCTGGTGATTGTTGGTTCTATTAATGGCATTATCTTCCGACTTGGCTTGGTCGGCACCGTAATGCTGGCCACTGGTGGGCGGCTGCTGATGTTGTTGATTTTATCGCAAACTCATAGTTTTCCGCTGTGGTGCATAAGTATATTTGTCTTCGGATTGTCAACCTACCTTATTCTCATCGCCTTGCAGACCTGGATCAATGGAGTGCCGCTGCAGCGATACCGAGGTTTGGTGATTGGTTGCTTCAGCTCGGCCCTCTCTTTGGGGACAGCCAGTGGTCCCATTGTTCTGAACATGGTTGGAGTTGGCGGTGGTGCCAGACCCTTTCAGGCCAGCATGGGTATCGTTGCCATCAGCTTTCTGGTTGTGCTGCCGCTGCTCCGGTTTGCCCCTGTGATCAGCACGCAACCGCGCCTCAGGCTTCGCTATGTGATCCGCATGGCCACGGTGCCGATGATGTCTGCCCTGGTGGGAGGCGTCACCTTTTTCGGCCTACCAGCCTTTCTCACCTTGTACGGGATGATGAATGGCCTTTCCGTCGAGCGTGCAGCCTTGTTGCTCACGGCTTTTATGGTGGGTTCTGTAACCCTCGGCCTGGTGATTTCTACTCTCTCTGATCATGTTAACAGGACCCTGTTGACTGTGTCTTGCGTGCTGGTGGGAGTTGTCTGCGCTGTCTACCTTCCTCTTGGCATTTACAACTATCCAATTGCTCTTGGGCTTCTTTATGTCTGGGGCGGTGCGGCTGGCGGTATCTACGCCACTGGCCTGGCCACGGTTGGTCATCTTTTTCGCCAGGAAGACCAGGTTTCTGCCAATGTTGCCTACTCCATCATGGATAATCTTGGTGGAGTCATCGCCGTGATCTTGATTGGCTTTTTGATGGGTGCCGGAATCGCTGATGGCATTGTTTATGTCACTGTTTTGACGGCACTTGCCTATTTTATTTACTGTTTATCCCAGCTTCAGCCTGAATAGGCGGGCCCTCAAAGTCTTCTCTTTCCCTCCAGTGCCATCCAGCCATGACCACGCCCGTTGATCGAACACGTCCTCGCCGCTCCCATCAGAAGCCCTGGAACAGTGCGGCTTTGCTCTTGGCTCTGGCTTCGATCCTGCTGTTGGTACTGGCCGTTTTCTCCGTTGATAATCGTCCAAGTACGACGGGAGATTATCTTGAATTGACTTCCGTGCCTCCATCAAGTCGACATCTCAATCGTGGCATGGGGGATTTGCTGAATCGGGGCAGGCTGCCGAGTCATCGCGAGTTGCAGCTTGATCGCAAGCAGTTTAACGACGCGCCAATGAAGATATCGGTAGGTATCTATGCCATGAACAATTATGGTATTGACCCCGAAGTCCCCTCCTTTGAAAGCACAGGCTACATGTGGTTCAAGTGGGGGGATGAATTGCAGCAATACCTGCAAAAAACTGGCCTGGAGATCTGGAAGGTCATGACTCCGGTCAACTTGCTTGATATCCCTCAATCCGCCGATACGGTGTTGGTCCCCACCGGTACTGATAAGCCGATCAAAATGAAAGATGGCAAGTGGTATCAGACGGTGGCTTACAAAGGTAAGTTCTATATTGATCGCAAGGATTTTCGCCTTCATCCCTTCACAAGGCTCAGCCTGCCGATCATGATGGAGGCGGACGACATACTGCTGAGCTATGCCAACTTGCGCATTGTCCCGGATCTTCAGGGAAGCGGAATTGGTCAATATATTGATTCTAATACGGGTTGGGTTAATTTGGGCTGGTCGATGGCGGAATATAAGCATCATTACGATACTGACTTTGGTTTTGGTGAGGGCGCCTCCGATTACAGTCAGCTTGTTTTTGATGTGAAATATGCTTCTGGTCCCTGGTCGGCTTTCTGGAAGATTCTGGTGCCGTTGGCCATCGTGATGGCGATGGTGGTGGGGGCCACAAAAATGGACCCGGAGCAATGGGAGGTACGGCTGACGATGCCAGTCACGGTGTTGCTGACGCTTGTCTTCCTGCAGCAGTCACAGGATTCGGGTATGCCAAGACTTCCCTATCTCACCTTCCTGGACGAAGTCTATGTTGTGTCTTATTCGCTGACGCTTGGTTCTTTCCTGTTGATGCTGTGGGGTTGTCGTCGCTATTACAGTGCTTTGAAGATTGAGGATCCCATTGCTCAGGAGAGGGCGTTGTATCGTTTGGACAAGGCCGATGATTATTGGCCGGCTGCTGTGATTTTAGCTGGCATGATCTCGGTGACGATCTGTTGGTTCACCTGAGATGCCTTTGCCGAGATGCGGCTCTCTGTCCTCGCGATCCGGCGATGATCCTGCTTGAGAACTCTGCTCGAGAACCCTGGTCGACGACTCTGGACGGGGAGCCTGCTCGGGCCTTGCTGCTGGATTTGCCGTTTCCCCGTTGCCATGACGCTCCGGCGGAGACGGCTGTGCCACCGCTTGCCGCTGATCATCGGGCCCACCGGAGCGGCGACGTGATGAGCGAACCGCTGCCGTTGGATCGCCTGCTCTGTTCAGTACGATCCGGCGGCACGGTGCATCAATTCCCGCGATCCCATGGTTGAGCAGCTGGACGAGCAGCCTGGCTCCCTGTCGAGTCGCCCCGGTCTGCCGGGCTGGCTGAGCCGCGGTCTGGTCGACCTTTTTCCTGCCGCCACCGCGCCCGCGGCGCTCAGCGATCCCAACCAGTCTCTGGCGGCCCGCCTGAGCCAGGTAGAGGGCTGCGGCAGACCTCTGCGGGTGAAACTGGGCATCGATCCCACCGGCTCGGATATCCACCTGGGTCACTCGATCCTGTTCCGCAAGCTGCGGGCTTTCCAGGATGCGGGCCACACCGCCGTGCTGATCATCGGCGACTTCACCGCCCGCATCGGCGATCCGACGGGCAAGAGTGCCACCCGGGTGCAGCTCAGTGCGGCGCAGGTGGAGGCCAATGCCGAAACCTATCTGGTGCAATTGGGCCTGGGTCAGGATCCGTCACGGGCGTTGCTGGATTTCACGACCCCTGGGCGGCTGGAGGTGCGGCGCAACAGTGAATGGCTGGCGGGTATGGATCTGCCGGCTGTGATCGATCTGCTCGGTATCAGCACTGTCGGCCAGATGCTCGCCAAGGAGGATTTCGCCAATCGCTACGGCACCGGGACGCCGATCTCGCTGCATGAGTTTCTTTATCCGCTTTTGCAGGGTTTCGATTCCGTGGCGATCGAGGCGGATCTGGAACTGGGCGGTACCGATCAGAAGTTCAATGTGGCCATGGGCCGCGATCTGCAGCGTCACCACGGCCAGAAGCCCCAGTTCGGTCTGCTGCTGCCGATCCTGCCCGGGCTGGATGGCGTGCAGAAGATGAGCAAGAGCCTGGGGAATACGGTTGGGCTTTCCGATGATCCGCTCTCGATGTATTCAAAACTCGAGAAGCTGCCCGATGCGGTGGTGAATGACTATCTCACCCTGCTCACCGACCTGGACCTGGCGGCGCTGCCTGAAAACCCTCGGCAGCGCCAGAAGTTGATGGCTCTGGAGGTGACCCGCGCCCGCCATGGCCTGGCGGCGGCCCAGGCGGCCCAGGCCGATGCGGCCACCCTGGTGGCGGGAGCCGCCGGAGCAGGAGCAGCTGATGCCGAGGTCCAGGAGGCCTCTCTGGCTGTGGTGAACTTTCCGGCCAAGGCCTTCTATCTGCTGGCGGCCCTGGGACTCTGTGCCAGCAGCAGTGAGGCCAGGCGGGCGATCCAGGGCGGTGGTGTCAAGCTTGATGGCGAGAAACTGGCCGATTCCAATCAACCATTCAGTTCCCCCGACGATCTGGTGGGCAAGGTGCTTCAACTGGGCAAGAAGACCTTTCGGCGGCTGGTGCGCTGAGCGGAGCGCGCTGCTGTTGATCGGCGGATCAGTGACCATTCGGCCCCAGTTCTGTTGACCTGCCTCGGGACTGCAGCGAAAGCGGTTTTCTGCCTGGGGACTTCCGTTCAGTGCTCCAATACAGCCTTGAGCAGTCTTTCTCTTGGGGAGACGACTGCCTGTTCGTTGCTGTTAATTGTCGCTGCGGCGCTAGCCAGCACTGTTGGCGGGACGTACCGTGATCATTGCGTTCCTCCCCTGATTTACCTCGGATTGTGTCTCGATCAGCGATTCGCCAAAACGTCATGGATTACCTCCTCTGTCAGTGGAGGCCATGACGTATCTTGGTATTCAAAATTTGTTGCTGGTTGTCTTCGATCTCGCAATTTCCCCCTCGAGTGCTACGTCTATTTCGATGCAGTGGTTGTCGCTTTGGGTGAGTGATGCCTGTCGCTATGACCCTGTCGAGATCGATTTTTTGTTGCTGCTTAAGGTGGGCACTTGGTCTGCATCCATAATGCTTTTTGTCGGCAGAAGTCGTGATGTTTTGAGGCTCCTCGTCGCTGCCACAATGCGCCTTTGGTGTTGCGGGCCTCGGCTTGAATTGGCCCGTTGACAGGATGTTGAGATCCGCTTTGTTGTGTTCTTTGGCCACTCGACATGTGTCGCTGGCTTGCCCATCCTCCAACGGGTTTTCTGTTAATCGGGATTGCAGTCTTGGCGGAGCATGTTTGTGTTTCTCTCAGTGTCCCGCCCGTGTTCTGTTCTCAACTGAGGTTCACAATTGGAAGCATTTTGAAGGCTCGTATCTTCGAGGGCCAAGTGTCAAGGTCCTCATTCTCGTTGCCATGGCCTGACTCGTTAGCGTCCATCCTGTAGTTTTTCAGGATTTTCACCCTTGGATGTTCGGTGGCCTTGATCCCTGCTGAGGGAATGCTGGTTTTCTTTCGCTTGGTCAGCCAGGGCAAGCGTGCCCGTCATGTGTTGCACTTCGGCGGGCCTCGCTTGGTCAGCATTGACTTCCGGCCTTCCTTGCTCTTACGATTGCTTTATAGGCTATAGGTCCATCCTTTGAGCAGGCTCTTGCGCCAAAGGTTTAGGAGTGCCAGCCAACCCAGAACTGGCTGTTTATCTGGGGCTGGTGGGCTT
>CAIJRN010000013.1 GCA_903823115.1 uncultured cyanobacterium | reverse complement strand
CAGCAGGGCTCCTGCCACGAACCAGCTGGTGGCCAGGGCCGAGCAGATCCAGTAGGCCCGCCAGCGGCGTTGATAGAGGTAGCCGCTGCCCAGGCCCGGCACGAGGTTGAGCAGGGCCGCCAGGCCCGGGGATGCTGCCGCGAGCACCTGTTTGCGGCTCGGATCGGCGGTGATGGAGGGGAGATCGGCAGACACTGGATCAGAAGACAAGGGACTCGGCGCAGCGCTGCTGCTGAGTGTGGCGGGGATCGTGGCTGGTCGTGGTGTCAGGGGCCCCAGAGGCGCAGCAGATTGCTGTAGCTGCGGCTGATCAGGTCGAACTCCTCGCTCTTGCCTTCCCTGGCGAACAACGAGCGCCGGGCGGTGTCGAGTTCAAACAGCAGTTCCCGTTGCTCGGCGCTGCGAATGCGGCTTTCGATCCAGCCCACGGCCACCAGTCGTTCCCCCTGTTCCACGGGTTCCACCCGGTGCAGCAGGGTGCTGGGATACACCAGTACATCGCCGGCCGCCAGCTTGTGAGGCTCGTCCCCGCCAGGGAATTCGAGCACCAGCTCGCCGCCGCTGTAATGCGCCGGCTCACTCAGAAACAGGGTGAAGGAGAGGTCGGAGCGTCCCTCGGCCATGTAGGCGTCATCGAGATGGCGGCCATAGCCCTCGCCCGGGCCGCTGCGGCTGAAGCGCAGGCTGTGAATCCGCAGGGGCAGGGCTGCGGCCTGCAGCAGGGGATGGGCCTCCAGAGCCTGGAGTAACCCGGCAGCCAGTTGGCGATGTCGGTCGCTGGCGCGCTGGAGCTGGCGATTGTGTTTGACGCCGCGGGCATGCCAGCCCGCCGTCTCGACGCCGGCTTCCCAGGGGCTGTCCGGGCTGAGGAGCTGGGATTGCAGCGCCAGCACCTGCTCCGGGCTCAGCAGCTGCTCCAGTTGAAAGCGCATGGCAGGGGGGGGATCGAGGTGCTGGGGAAAGGCTCCGCTGTCCATGGTCGATCCCGGGCGCCAGGGCTCCAGCCGGCCGGAGCCCACGGCGGCGCAAACCGTGCCATTTCGCACAGGGTTCTGTCGCCTGCGGGCAGCAGCGAGCGGCGCGGTCGCCAACAATGGGGCGATCGCGCTTCCCCGCCACCATGGCTCGACCGTCCATCGCCCTGTTCCTGGCCACCGCCGGCCTGATCGCCGGCGTCAGTGGCTGTGGACAGACCTCCCATTCGCCAGCGCCCAAGGGCGGCGAGCGTGTGGCTCCGAGCAGCTCCGCACCGGCACCGGCGCCGGCCAAACCCAAGGCAGAAAAGGATGAAAAGGGTGGCGAAGGCGGTGAAGGCGGAGAGGGTGGCGAGGGCTGAGCCGCGATCGATCGCCGTGGTCGGGGCTGGCGTCGCCGGCTGTGCCCTGGTGGCCCAGTTGCGTCGGCTGGGCTGTCGGGCGCCGATCACCCTGCTGGAAACCGGCCGCGGCAGTGGTGGCCGGGCCTCGACCCGGCGCTCCCGCAGCGATGCCGATCTGGTGGTCGACCATGGCGCTCCCCTGTTCAACATCAGCGCCGCGCCGCCGCCGGCCTTGCTGGCGCCCCTGCTGCAGGGCGGCTGGATCGAGCCCTGGCCCTCCGGGCCGGCTGGTCTGGCCGAACTGCAGGCCAACGGTCAGGTCCGGGCCAACGCTCAGATCCACGCCGGCCAGGGAGATCCCCGGCTGGAGGGTGAGCTCTATCGCGGCAGCCGAGGCATGGAGGCCCTCTCTGAGGGGTTGCTGGCCCTGGCGGCGGCGGCGACGCCCACCGGCATGTCTGCGCCCCAGCTGCGCTCTGGCGTGATGGTGCGGCAGCTGCTGGCCAGCCCCGGCGGCCCCTGGCGCCTGCTCGATGACCAGGGGCAGCTGCTGGCCGAGGCTGACTGGCTGGTGCTGGCCGGCACCCTGCTGGCCCATCCTCGCGCCATGCGGGTGTTCGGCTGGTCGGAGGTGCCCCTGGCCGCCGCGGCCCGCCGGCTCAGCGATCCCGAGCTGGATCGGGCGCTCGCCGCCATCGCCGCGCTCGAGAGTGAAGCCCGCAGCAACCTGCTGCTCGTGATCGCCGCCGCCGCGGCTCAGCCCTGGCTGTCCCTGCCCTTTCGGCATCTGGGTTTCTCGCCGGAAGCCCAGCGGCGCTGGGGGCTGGAGCGCCTCTCGATCCAGCCGTTGGCGGATGGCCGCGTCGTCGTGGTCGCCCACTCCAGTGCCGCCGTGGCGGCCCGCTACCTGGGGGTGCATGGCCGCCACTCCTCGGCGGGCCGCCTGCTGGCAGCCCCGGCGGATCCGGCGGCCGAGACCCGGCTGATCCAGGCCCTGAGCGAAGCGCTGATCGATGCCTTGGCCGGGCTGTTGCCCCAGCACGCTCCCCTGGCTGGGCTGGAGCAACGCCAGCTGATGCGCTGGGGGGCGGCCTTCCCCTGCGGCACCGGCCTTGATGCCGAGAGCATGGTCTGCCCGGCCAGCCGGGTGGCGCTCTGCGGCGATGCCATCGCCGGCCCTGGCTTCGCCCGCATCGAGGGGGCGCTGCGCAGTGGCGAATGGCTGGCGCAGCGTCTGGTGCAGGAGTGGGATTGACCGCGGCGTGCTCGCTCGGGCGCCTCAGCCCTGAAGCCGCCCCACCAGGTTCAAGTCGCCTTGAGGGCCTGCTGCAGCCGGTCCAGCCGCCCGGCGTTCACGCCCAGATCGGAGTCGCCGAGGCGGGAGGCGGAGCGGGCCTGCAGGGTCTGATGCTCGCTGTCGGCGAACAGCTCAAGATCGTCGACGAAGCCGAACAGCCGGCTCGTGGCGGTGGCATGCAGATAGCCGCCGCCGCTGTCGACCAGCTCAACCCCTTCCAGGTTGAGCACCGTTGGCAACAGGGCCTCCAGGACCGCCGCCGGATCCGCCGTGCTCCAGTCCCGACGGCTGCAGTGGGCCGGAGCGGGGCAGGGGGCCAGGCCGCCGTTGTGGACCCCCAGATCCGCCGGCAAGGGCCCGGCGAGATGGAGCAGGGAGGCGGCGGCTGGCTGGCCCCCGAACAGCAACACCAGCATCAGCAACAGCGCGGCGCAGCTTCGGGCCAGGTATGGCTGGATCGGCAGGCGAGGCATGGGGGCGGGTGGCATGGGGGATGGCGGTTGGACAGGAGTCCGTCAACGTCGCTCGGATCAGGTGCTGGCGACGGCTTCTGGGGCCGCGGCCCCGGCGAGCCAGGTGTCGGCCACCCGTTGCGGTTGATCGATATGGGGCAGATGGCCGCAGGCCGGCAGCTCCCGCAGGCGCTCGCCCAGCAGGGCCAGAGCGGCGCGTTTCTGGGCCGGACGCAGGATGCGGTCGTCGGCGCCCCAGAGCACTGACAGCGGTTGCGGCGGCAACGGCTCACCGCAACCGGCGAAACCACCGGAGCGGGCAAAGCGGCGCAGGGCTTCGCCCCAGCCCGGGGTCTGCAGATGCAGGGAGGCGATTTCCAGCTCCGGCGGACCGACGCTGCTGTCCGGGTCGGCGAAGGCACTGCGGCAGAGGCCGCGGCGCACCCCAGGCAGGGACAGGAAGCGCACCCCCAGGCCATCGAGCAACGGCGGCAGGGGCATCGGCCGGCCGGTGAGCCCTGCTGGAGCCAGCAACAGCAGCCGGTTGATGCGCTGCGGCTGGCGCCGCGCCAGTTCCACCGCCACCGAACCCCCCATCGAGGCACCGATCAGCCCCAGCGGGGCGCCGTCATGGCGTTCGGCGAGGGCGGCCAGCAGGGCCTCCAGATGGGCCAGGACGCCGCGGGGGCTGTAATCGCCGTCGTCGGGCCTCGGGGTGAAGCCGAAGCCATAGAGATCGGGGATGATCAGGCGATGCTGGCTTGCTAACAGCGGCACCAGGCGCCGGAACTCCAGCAGGGAGCTGTCGAAGCCATGCAGCAGCAGCACGGGCGGACCGGAGCCCACGACGGCCACGGGCCAGTGACCAGGCAGTCCGTGCAAGGGCCACCACTGCACGGCGGCGGCCAGCCGGCGCCCCTGGGGATCCAGCAGGTTGGCGGCAGCGCCCTGCAGCAGCTCCTGAGCAGTGAGCAGGCTCACGACACCCTCAGCTCAGCCGTGGTGCTCACCAGGGCCGTGAGCAGGTCCGTGGCATCGACCTTGAAGGGCAGCTGATGCAGATCCGAGTCGTCGCGGCAGGCGAAGCTGCAGACCTGCTCCAGTTCGTCGAGGCTGGCGCCGCCGAGGCCGAGGTCAGCCAGGCTGATCGGCAGGGACAGGCGGCGGAAGAGGCTGATCAGCTGGCGGCGGGCCTGGGAGGCCAGGCGGTTGCCACCCACCTGCTCCTCCAGGCGCAGCTGCACCAGAATGCCGAAGCCCACCTTCTCGCCATGGAGCTGGCCGTGGCTGGCCGCCAGCTGGGTGAGGCCGTTGTGGACGGCGTGGGCGGCGACCGTGCGGCAGCGCGCCCCGCCCAGGCCGCCGATCAGGCCAGCCGTGAGGCCGCAGGCTTCCGCGACCCGACCCCAGGCCTCACCACCGGGTTGGGCCAGGGCCGCCTCCCCTTCCAGCAGCAGCTGATCCCGTAGCAGGCGCGCCATCTGCACGGCCTGCTGCACCAGGCCGTCGCTGCTGTTGCCACTGCTGACCGAGGCCTCGTACCACTTGGCCATGGCATCGGCAATGCCGCTGGCGAGGGTGCGGGCCGGAGCCTGGCGCACCAGCTCGTGGTCGAACACCAGCAGGTCGGGGCAGCGGGCCAGGGCCACATCCCGCTCAAAGGCCCCTGCCGGGGTATAGATGTTGGCCAGGGCCGTCCAGCCGGCGCAGGTGGCGGCGCTGGTGGGCACGGTGATGCAGGGCAGGCCGAGGCGATCGGCCAGCAGCTTGCCGGCGTCGAGCACCTTGCCGCCGCCGGCGGCAAGCACCGCGTCACAGGCGGCGGAGCGGCTCAGGGCGGCGAGACGGATCAGATCCTGCTCGCAGCAGTCGTGGAGCAGCTCCGCAGCCTGGGGTTCAAGGCCTGCTGTCTCCAGGGTGGCCTGCAGGCGAAGGCGCAGGTCGAGGGTGCAGGCGCTGCGCCCCAGCAGCATGGGGCGGCGGCTGAGGGCGGCGACTCGTGGCAGCGCGGCCATCCAGACACCGGGGCCGCGCAGCACCGTGGTCGGTGCAACGGCGTGGCAGCTGCCAACGAACATGTACCCGCCGCTGTCGGCCTGGTACGGGGATGGAAAGCTGCTGGATCCCATGGAGTGAACGGACGAGTCGTGCCGCCTGGTTGTGGACAACGGGAGTGTTGCTTCGATGCAAAGCCCCCTACACCTGAGGCATAGGGGGCCAGAAGCACCTTGGGGCTGCGACCTGACTCTGGAGATCAGGCGCTGGCGCCAGCCAGCTCCGGCATCGAGGGCAGAGCTGACTGTTTGAGGATCACCACCTGCTTGTCGTCGTTGACATCGACGAGGGCGGCATCGCCATCGCTGATCCGTCCCGAGAGGAATTCCTCTGCCAGGGAGTCTTCCAGCAGGCGCATGACGGCGCGGCGCAGCGGGCGGGCCCCATAACTGGGGTTGTAGCCCTCTTCGACGAGACGCTCCTTGAAGGCCTCGGTGACCGAGAGGCGGATGCCCTTCTCCTGCATGCGGCCGAAGATTTCCCGCAGCATGATCTCGGCGATCAGCTTGACCTCGTCGCGGGTGAGTTGACGGAAGACGATGATTTCGTCGAGGCGGTTGAGGAACTCGGGGCGGAAGTACTGCTTGAGTTCTTCATTGACCAGAGAGCGGATGCGGTTGTACTGGGTTTCCTCGACGTCGCCGCCGCCGAACTCAAAACCGAGGCCGCCACCACCTTTTTCAATCACCTTCGAACCGATGTTCGAGGTCATGATGATCAGGGTGTTCTTGAAGTCAACCGTCCGACCCTTGGAATCGGTGAGACGGCCGTCTTCGAGCAACTGCAGCAACAGGTTGAAGACATCCGGGTGGGCCTTCTCGATTTCATCGAACAGCACGACGGTGTAGGGCCGGCGCCGCACAGCTTCGGTGAGCTGGCCACCTTCGTTGAAGCCCACATAGCCCGGAGGCGAACCGATCAGTTTGCTGACAGTGTGGCGCTCCATGAACTCCGACATGTCAAGTCGGATCATCGCCTCTTCGCTGCCGAAGAAGTAGGTGGCGAGGGCTTTGGTGAGCTCGGTTTTGCCGACGCCGGTGGGGCCGGAGAAGATGAAGCTGGCGATCGGCCGGTTGGGGTTCTTCAGGCCGACGCGGGCACGGCGGATGGCGCGGGAAACCGCCTTGACGGCTTCGTCCTGGCCGATCAGGCGCTGGTGGAGGGTTTCCTCCATATTCAACAGTTTGACCGATTCGCTCTCGGTGAGTTTCTGCACCGGCACCCCGGTCCAGGAGGCCACGATGTGGGCGATGTCCTCCTCGGTGACCACCGGTGGGCGACTGCCGGCCTCGTTGCCGCCATCGGCGAAGGCGCTGCCGGTTCTGGTTGCGGTTTCGACCAGCGCCACCGATCCGGATTCCGGCTCCGGCACAACGGCCGCTTCGGGTTCTTCATCCTTGCGCGTCTGCAGAATCGAGCGAATCTGCTCACGCAGCTCCACTTCCTTGTCGCGCAGTTCACCGGCTTTGGTGAAATCCTGGTCGCGGACGGCGTCCTCCTTTTCTTTCTGAACGGCCCGCAATTGCTTGTCCACCTCCTTGGCGGCGGGGGGGAGCTTGGAGTTCATCAACCGCACCCGGCTGCCGGCCTCATCGATCAGGTCGATGGCCTTGTCGGGCAGGAAGCGATCGGAGATGTAGCGATCGCCGAGGGTGGCGGCGGCCACCAGGGCCTCATCGGAGATCTTGAGGCGGTGGTGCTGTTCGTAGCGCTCCCGCAGACCCCGCAGGATCTCGATGGTGTCGATGACGGAGGGCTCGCCGACCATCACCGGCTGGAAGCGGCGCTCGAGGGCGGCATCGCGCTCGATGTGCTTGCGGTATTCATCGAGGGTGGTGGCGCCGATGCACTGCAGCTCGCCGCGGGCCAGGGCCGGCTTGAGAATGTTGGCGGCGTCGATGGCGCCCTCGGCGGCTCCGGCGCCGATCAGGGTGTGAACCTCATCGATCACCAGGATCACGTTTCCGGCGGAGCGGATCTCTTCCATGATCTTCTTGAGGCGCTCCTCAAACTCGCCGCGGTACTTGGTACCGGCCACCAGCAGGCCGATGTCCAGGGTGAGAACGCGCTTGTCTTCAAGGATGTCCGGCACATCGCCGGTGGTGATGCGCTGGGCCAGGCCTTCAGCGATGGCGGTCTTGCCGACGCCGGGCTCGCCGATCAGCACTGGATTGTTCTTGGTGCGCCGGCCCAGGATCTGAATCACCCGATCGATCTCGTTGTGGCGACCGACCACCGGATCGAGCTTGGAATCAGCCGCCAGCTGGGTGAGGTTGCTGCCGAATTCATCCAGGGTCGGCGTTTTGGTGGACCCCTTGCCGCTGCTGCCGGCGGCCACTTCAGCCGTCTCGCCGAGCATGCGGATCACCTGGGTGCGCACCTTGGCCAGGTCGACGCCGAGGTTTTCCAGCACCCGGGCGGCGACGCCTTCACCTTCCCGGATCAGACCGAGGAGGAGATGCTCGGTACCGATGTAGTTGTGACCCAGTTGGCGGGCCTCCTCAAGGGAGAGCTCGAGCACTCGCTTGGCCCGGGGGGTGAAGGGGATCTCCACAGCCACAAAGCCGGAGCCGCGGCCGATGATTTTCTCGACCTCGACGCGGGCATCCTTGAGATTGACCCCCATGGATTTGAGTACCTTCGCCGCCACGCCGGTGCCTTCGCCGATCAAGCCCAGCAGAATCTGCTCGGTGCCGACGAAGTTGTGGCCAAGGCGACGGGCCTCTTCCTGGGCCAGCATGATCACCTTGATGGCCTTCTCGGTAAACCGCTCGAACATGGCCAGGGCCTGGTGCAAGTGCATCCAAGCTATCAGGGTTGAAGCGATGGCGTGTGTTCGGGGAGATGCGTCAAGGTGGACAGGCGGTTAAGCCAGTCTCCATCAGTGTTCTGCTGCGACTTAAGTATAGCTGTATGGCTTGAATCTCACTGTTTGCGGCTCAGGAATCTTCGGTTAACCGCACCCTGAGCATCCTGCTTCAGTTGCTTCCAGCTTCAGCCATTGGATCAGGGCATCGTCACCGTTGCGGTAGTAACCGCGACGGATGCCCGCGTCCCGGAATCCGCAATCGCCATACAGGGCCCGGGCGGCGCCGTTTCTGCTGGCCACCTCCAGGGTGGCCCGCTCCGCCCCGCCCTGGCGACCGGCGGCCAGCAGTCCCGCCAGCACCAGTCGCCCCAGGCCCTGGCGGCGCTGATCCGGCGCCACCGCCACCAGGGTGATGTGCAGCTCATCGACCACCAGCCAGCCACTGGCCATGGCCTGCAGCTCCCCCCGGCGCCAGAGCCCCAGCCCGGGCCGCCGATCGTCCTCCAGTTCCCGCTGCCATTGGGCCGGGGTCCAGAGCCCGCCGAGGGCCAGGTTGTCGAGGGCCAGGCAGGCCTCGAGATCCACGGGCTTCAGGGGCAGCAGGGGTGAGATCGGTGCGGCGGTCACGGTCCTGGGCGGTCTGGCTCCCTACGATCAGATATCGCCGAATTGCTGCGGAGCTCCTGCCCATGGTCCTGTCGTCCGCCGCCTCCACGGCAACCGGCACTCCGTCACCCGGCACTTCGGCAGCCGGCGCCGGTGCCGAAGCCGATCCCCGTCTGGAGCCTCGCTTCGAGTTGCCCGGTGATGCGCTCAGCCCCAATCGCAATCTGACGCCGATCAGCACCCGGCTCGATGCCCAGGGGGCCCTGGAGGTGGGCGGCTGCCGGCTCAGCCTCCTGGCCCAGCGCTACGGCACACCGCTCTATGTGCTCGATGAAGCCACCCTGCGGGCCACCTGCCGGGCTTACCGCGAGGCGCTCGCGCAGTTCTACCCGGGTCCTGCCCTGGCTCTCTACGCTTCCAAGGCCAACAGTTCGCTGGCGATCTCGGCCCTGGTCGCCTCCGAGGGGCTCGGCCTGGATGCGGTGTCCGCCGGTGAGTTGTTGACGGCCCTCGCTGGCGGTATGCCGCCGGAGCGAATCGTGCTGCATGGCAACAACAAGTCGGCCGAGGAGCTGGAGCTGGCCGTCAGCCGCGGCGTGACTGTGGTGATCGACAACTGGAATGACGTCGAGCTGCTGGCGGCCATCGCCCCAGCCCGGCAGGAGCGGGTGCGCTTGCTGGTGCGTTTCACGCCTGGCATCGAATGCCACACCCACGAGTACATCCGCACCGGCCATCTCGACAGCAAGTTCGGCTTCGACCCCGACCAGCTCGAGTCGGTGTTGCGCCATCTCGCCGACTGCCCCTGGGCCGAACTCGATGGGCTGCACGCCCACATCGGCTCCCAGATCTTCGAGCTGGAGCCCCATCGCGATCTGGCCGGCGTGATGGCTGACGCCCTGCAGCTGGCCCGCTCGTTGGGCCATGCCTGCTCCGATCTCAATGTCGGCGGCGGTCTCGGCATCCGCTATGTGGCCGGCGATGATCCCCCTTCGATTCAGGACTGGGTGCGCACCGTGGCCGAGGCGGTGGTGGCCGCCTGCAGCGCGCGGGGCCTGGTCCTGCCCCGCCTGCTCTGTGAGCCGGGCCGTTCGCTGGTGGCCACAGCCGGCGTCACCCTGTACAGCGTGGGCAGCCGCAAAGTGATCCCCGGAATGCGCACCTATGTCTCGGTCGATGGTGGCATGAGCGACAATCCGCGGCCGATCACCTATCAGTCGCAGTACACGGCCGTGCTGGCCGATCGACCCGAGGCCCTGGCCACCGAAACCGTCACCTTGGCTGGCAAGCACTGTGAATCCGGCGACGTGTTGCTCAAGGATCTGGCTCTGCCGCCGGCAGCCGGCGGCGACGTGCTGGCGGTGTTCGCCACCGGGGCCTACAACGCCTCGATGAGCTCCAACTACAACCGCATCCCCAGACCGGCGGCGGTGTTGGTCGGCGATGGGGTGGCCGATCTGGTGCAGCGCCGTGAACAGCCGGAAGATCTACTGCGCTACGACCTCCTGCCGTCCCGGCTTTCCTCTGTAGGTTGAGCCCACACGCGCGGCGTGGCTTTGATGACCCGGCTTCCGGGTCAGTCAACGTCGAACCAGTGGGGCCTGAAAGGTCCGGCTGAGAGCGCTTACGTCGTTGGATTTTCAAGCTCTTCCCCGTGACCTGGCTGCAGAACCTCGACCTGCGCCTGCTGCTCGATCTGCTGTTCGCCACGGCCCTGGGTGTGCTGCTGCTGGGACGGGTCACGGAGTCGCGCACGCTCTGGCTGCTGCGGGGCTATCTCTTCCTGGTGGCCCTGGCCTGGGTGGTGCAGCGCTACGCCAACCTGCCCCTGACCAGCAAGTTGGTGGATGCCCTGGTGCTGGCCTGCAGCATGGCCCTGGCCATTCTCTGGCAGGGGGAGCTGCGGCGGCTGATGGAGTTGCTGGGCACGGGGCGCTTTGCGGTGTTGTTCGCCGATCGCAGCGGCGACCAGATGGCCTCCGGGTCGGTGAGCATCCTCACCGAGGCCGCCGGTCGGCTGTCCCAGGCGCGCCGCGGTGGCCTGATCGTCCTGGATCTGGGCAGTGATCTGCGTCCCGAGGATTTTCTCAACCCGGGTATCCCTGTCGATGCCCAGTTGTCGGTGGACCTTGTGCTCAATCTTTTTGCCGTTGACACTCCCCTCCACGACGGTGCCGTGCTGGTGCAGCACAACCGCATCGCCGCCGCGGGCGTGATCCTGCCCCTGTCGCGCCAGGGGCTCAACCGCTATGGCACCCGCCATCTGGCGGCCCTGGGGCTCACCGAACGCCATGCCCGCTGCCTCTGCATCGTCGTCTCCGAGGAAACGGGCACCCTGGCGCTCGCCCGCCAGGGTCGGCTGGAGCGGCCGATCACCAGCAGCCGGCTCCACGACCTGCTCACCGACAGTCTGGCGTCGGTGCCGTCTGGGCGTAGCCTGGCTCCGGACCTGCCGGAAGCCCGCGGATGAGTCGCGCCCTGGCGACCACCCCCAGCACCCCCCATCAGCCGCTGCCCTCCCAGCTTGATGGGGCACGGCTGCCCGCCCATGTGGCGCTGATCATGGATGGCAACGGTCGCTGGGCGCGCCGGCGGGGCCTGCCCAGGGTGATGGGCCATCGCGCCGGGGTCGAAGCTCTGAAGCGCACCCTGCGGCTCTGCAGCGACTGGGGCATCCGTGCCCTCACGGCCTACGCCTTCTCCACCGAGAACTGGACCCGCCCGGGCGAGGAGGTCACCTTTCTGATGACCCTGTTTGAAAATGTGCTGGCCCGGGAGCTGGAGGCGCTGGAGCGGGAGCAGGTGCGGATCCGTTTCCTCGGGGATCTCGAGGCGCTGCCCCGCCGCCTCCAGGATCTGATCGCTGACGCCACGGCCCGCACCGCCTTCAACGCCGGCATTCACTTCAATGTCTGCACCAACTACGGCGGCCGCCGCGAGCTGGTGCGCGCCGCCCGACTCCTGGCCCAGCGGGCCGCCACCGGGGAGCTGGATCCAACCACGATCGACGAGGCGCTGTTCGCCTCGGAACTGTTCACGGCCGGGGAGGTGGATCCCGATTTGTTGATTCGCACCAGCGGCGAGCAGCGCATCAGTAATTTTTTGCTCTGGCAGCTGGCCTACGCCGAGCTGCACATCACCGAAGTGCTCTGGCCCGACTTCGATCAGGCGGCCCTGCTGGCGGCCCTGCTGGACTATCAGGGCCGCACCCGCCGTTTCGGCGGCATCCCCACAGCCTCATGATCACCCGTCACGACTGGTCTCGATCCGAGATTCAGGCCCTGCTCGAGCTGCCCCTGGTCGATCTGCTCTGGCAGGCCCAGCAGGTGCATCGGGCGGCGAACCCCGGCTATCACGTGCAGCTGGCCTCCCTGCTCAGCGTCAAAACGGGGGGCTGTGAGGAGGACTGCGCCTACTGCCCCCAGTCGATGCACCACAGCGCCGATGTCGGCGGCCAGCCGAATCTGGAGGTGGAGCCTGTGCTGGCCCGTGCCCGGGCCGCCCGCGAGGCCGGGGCCCATCGCTTCTGCATGGGCTGGGCCTGGCGGGAGATCCGCGATGGCGCCCCGTTTGAGGCGATGCTCGCCATGGTGAAGGGCGTGAGGGAGCTGGGGCTGGAGGCCTGCGTCACCGCCGGCATGCTCAGTGATCACCAGGCCCAGCGCCTGGCTGAAGCCGGCCTCACCGCCTACAACCACAACCTCGACACCAGCCCGGAGCACTACGACCAGATCATCAGCACCCGCACCTATCAGGAGCGGCTCGAAACCCTGAGCCGGGTGCGCTCGGCGGGCATCACCCTCTGCTGCGGCGGCATCATCGGCATGGGTGAAGGCCCGGCCGATCGCGCCGGTCTGCTGGAGGTGCTGGCCAACCTCGATCCCCATCCGGAAAGCGTGCCGATCAACGCCCTGGTGGCGGTGGAAGGCACTCCCCTGGAGGATCTGCCGGCGGTCGATCCCCTCGAGCTGGTGCGCATGGTGGCCACCGCCCGCATCCTCATGCCCCACAGCCGGGTGCGGCTCAGTGCCGGCCGCCAGCAGCTGAACCGGGAGGCCCAGATCCTCTGCCTGCTGGCCGGGGCCGATTCGATCTTCTACGGCGACACCCTGCTCACCACCGGAAACCCGGACGTGCTCACGGATCGGGCCCTGCTGGCTGCGGCTGGGGTGCGGGTGGCGGAAGTTTCAGCGGTGGCTGCTGAACCCGCCTGCCAGCCGGTCACGGCCGCCCGGGGCTGAGCGGGGATGCGGGTCGTCAGTTTCTATCGCTTCGTGCCGTTCGCGCTGGCTGAACTGCCCCTGTGGCGGCGGCGGCTGCTCGCCCTGGGTCAGTCCGTTGATCTGCGCGGCACGGTGCTGATGGCGGAGGAGGGCATCAACGGCACCGTCAGCGGTGATGAGGCCGCCGTGGCGGCCCTGGTTGCACTGCTGCGCGGCGATCCGCGGCTGGCGGAGCTGGAGCTGAAGCACAGCCAGGCCCCCGAGCCTGTCTTCCATCGCTTCAAGGTGCGCATCAAGCGCGAGATCGTCACCTTCGCTCGCCCGGAGCTGCGGCTGGAGCAGCAGGCACCCGTGGGCACCTATGTCGAACCGGGCGACTGGAACGCCCTGATCCGCGATCCCGGCACCCTGGTGATTGACACCCGCAATGCCTATGAGGTGGCGGTGGGCAGCTTCGAGCGGGCGATCGATCCCGGTACCGCCAACTTCCACGATTTCCCCGACTGGGTGGAGGACGAGCTGCGGCCCTTGGTGGAGCGGGAGCGACCCAGGGCCCTGGCCCTGTTCTGCACCGGCGGCATCCGCTGCGAGAAGGCGACAGCCTGGTTGCTGCGGCAGGGTTTTGAAGGGGTTCATCATCTCCGCGGCGGCATCCTGCGCTATCTGGAGGAGGTGCCGGAGCCGGACAGCAGCTGGCGGGGGGAATGTTTTGTCTTCGATCAGCGGGTGGCCCTGAACCATCGGCTCGAACCCGGCGAGCACAGCCTCTGCCACGGCTGCCGCATGCCCCTCTCCGCGGCGGATCGCAGCCACGCCAGCTACGTGAGCGGAGTGTCCTGTCCCCATTGCCACAGCGAGCGGGGCCAGGCCGATCGCGCCCGTTTCGCCGAGCGCCAGCACCAGGTGAGCCTGGCGAGTGTTCGTGGCGACCGCCACATCGGCCAGGTGTTTGCCAGCGAAGTCGGCCCGATGGCCCCGGCTGCCGCTGCGATCGGCGGCTCGACTCCCGATCTCCCATGAGGGCCTTGCTGGGCCCTGGCCTGCTGGGCCTTGGCCTGCTGGGTCCTGGGCTGGCGGCCTGCCGGGTCTGGTCTCCCGCGTGAGCGACGCTGCGCCGCGGCCGATTCTCTACAGCTTCCGCCGCTGTCCCTTTGCGATCCGGGCCCGCCTGGCGCTGGCGTCCGCCGGCATCACACCGGAGATCCGGGAGGTGGCGCTGGCGTGCAAGCCGCCGGAGTTGCTGCAGGCCTCCGCCAAGGGCACCGTGCCCGTGCTGGTGTTGCCGGCCGCTCCCCCGCAGTCGGTGCTGGATTCGCCTGCCCGGCCGATCGACGAGAGCCTGGCGATCATGCGCTGGGCCCTGGGCCGCCATGATCCCCAGGACTGGTTGCGCTGCGGCGATCCAGGCGCCCAGGCCGCGATCCAGCAGCTGCTGGTGGCCTGCGATGGTCCCTTCAAGCACCATCTCGATCGCTTCAAATATGCGAGCCGCTATGGCGAGGCCGATCGCGAGGCTGATCGCGCCAGCGGGGCCGAGGCCCATCGGCAGGCTGCGCTGGGGTTGCTGCGCCAGTGGAATGGGCGACTGGCCGCGACGCGCTGCGGCGCTGAGCCCGGCTGGTTGCTGGGTTCAGCACCCTCGCTGGCCGACTGGGCCTTGCTGCCTTTCGTGCGCCAGTTCCGGCTCGCCGATCCCGCCGCATTCGATGCCGCCGCTGATCTGGCGGACCTGCAGGCCTGGCTGCGGCGCTTTCTGCAGGGGCCGGAGCTGGCGGCGGTGCTGGCCGATCCCTGGGGCCCGCGCTGTCCCTGGCGATCGCCCCGCTGGCTGTATCACCTTGCCCTGCCTGAGGAGTGGGCCGCGGCCCGGGCCGAGTGCGAGTACCGGCGTTCCAGCCGCGGCCTCAGCCTGGAGCAGGTGGGCTTCATCCACGCCAGCTACGCCCACCAGCTGGCCGCTACCCACCGGCGCTTCTACGCCGATGTCCCTGGAGTGTTGCTGCTGACGATTGACCCCCAGCGGCTGGCGGCCGCCGGGGTGGTGGTGCGCAGCGAGGTGGCGCCCGAGAGTCAGGAGCACTTCCCGCACCTGTATGGGCCCCTGCCGCTGGCGGCGGTGCTGGCGGTGGAGCGCTGGCGGCCGGCGGCGCCAGCCGAGGGGGTTGGGGCATGAGTGAGTGGCCCCCTGCGGCGGCTGGGATTCCTCTGGATCAGGCTGGCTTGACTCAGGCTGGCCTGACTCAGGCGGGCCTGAATCAGGTCGCAGGCGACGAGGTGATGCCGGATCTGGCGGCGCTGGAGCGGTGGGCGACGGCGCAGGGGCTGTTGCTGCGCCTGCGGTTGGGTCGCCGGCTGGGGATCCGGGCACTGCAGGTGGGGGTGGCCCGTCCGCTGGGGCCAGGCCAGGCCCAGTTGCTGGGTGAGCTCAAGGGCTGGGCCCTGCCCAGCGCCGCCGGCCTGCAGCTCGACACGATGCGGGTCCAGGGGCAGGGCACGGCCCTGGTGGGCCCCTTGATCTGGGCCGCCACCTTCGCCTGGGCCCTGGAGGCGACCCCCTGCCGCAGCGCCCGACTGCTGGCGATCCACGACGACGATCGCCAGCACCGGCGACTGGTGCGCTATTTCAGCCGTCTCGGCTTCGAGCCGGTGCGCGAGCTCGGGGCCGGCCCCGCTGATCTGCCCCTGCGGCTGATCTGGGGTGGAGCGGGGCTGCTGATGCGCGGGGACTGCGCCGAGGGACTGCGGCGCTGCCAGCGGCGGCTGGCGCGGGCCGATCAGGGCAGGGCGGCGTGATAGCTGCTGCGCACCAGGGGGCCGCTGCGCACGTCGGCGAAGCCCAGCTGGCTGGCGATGCGACCCAGCTGCTCGAACTCCTCGGGCTGCCAGTAGCGCTGCACCGGCAGGTGGGCCAGGGAGGGCCGCAGGTACTGGCCCAGGGTGAGGCGCTGGCAATCGACGCCGCGCAGGGCTTCCAGGGTGGTGACCACCTCCTCCAAGGTTTCGCCCAACCCCAGCATCAGGCCGGATTTGGTCGGAATGGCCGGCGCCAGCTCCCGGGCCGCCGCCAGCAGGTCGAGGGAGCGCCGGTAGGTGGCGCCGCGCCGCACCTCTGCCTGCAGGCGCTCCACGGTTTCCAGGTTGTGGTTGAAGCAGACCGGCTCCGCGGCCAGCACCGCGGCCAGCCGCTGACGCTGGGCCTGGCGGCCTTCGCCGGCCTCGCGCTGTCCGCCCCAGAAGTCGGGGGTGAGCACCTCAATCGCCACCTGGGGCCGGCGCCGGCGGATCGCGGCCATGGCGGCGCTGAACAGGCTGGCGCCATGGTCGGCCAGGTCGTCGCGGGCGACGGCGGTGAGCACCACGTAGCTCAGTCCCAGATCGGCGACGGCGGTTGCCACCCGCTCCGCTTCACCGGGGTCAACCGGGGTGGGAGCCTGGCCCTTCTCCACCTGGCAGAAGGCGCAGCTGCGGGTGCAGATCGGTCCCCCCAGCAGGAAGGTGGCGGTGCCGGCGGCGTAGCACTCGGCCCGGTTGGGACAGCGTCCCTCCTCGCAGATCGTGTGCAGCCGCTGCTGGCGAACGATCTCCTGGACCGTTTCCAGCTGGGAGGCATCGCCGATGGGGCGCCGCAGCCACTGCGGCAGCCGCTCGCTGGGCCGGATATTGCTGTAGCGGCTCTGGGTCTGGCTCATTCCACCGGACGGCGTCCTTCGAAGGCCCGCGCCAGGGTCACCTCATCGGCGTACTCCAGTTCAGCGCCCACCGGCAGGCCGTAGGCGATGCGGCTGACGACGGTGAAGGGCCGGAGCAGCCGCGCCAGATAGAGGCTGGTGGTGTCTCCTTCCACGCTCGGGGTCAGGGCCAGGATCACTTCACTGATGGCTTCGCGATCCACCCGGGCCACCAGGGGCTGGATCTGCAGCAGCTCCGGTCCGACGCCATCCATCGGCGAGATCAGGCCGCCCAACACGTGATAGGTGCCCCGGAATTCGCGGGAGCGCTCCATCGCCAGCAGATCGCGGGAATCGGCCACCACGCACAGCTGGCCGTTGCGGCGCTCGTCATTGCGGCAGATTTCACAGAGGGGCTCGGCCGAGAGATGGAAACAGCGCTGGCACTGGCCCACCTGGCTGCGGGCCGCCAGCAGGGCATCGGCGAAGTCACGGATCTGCTCTTCGGGCTGGCGCAACACATGCAGCGCCAGGCGCTGGGCGGTGCGTGGGCCGATGCCCGGCAGTCGCTCGAACTGGTCGATCAGCCGGGCCAGGGGTCGGGTGAAACCGCTCAGTGATCCACCGCAGGTTCAGTGAATGTAGGCAGGTGAGCACTGCTGAGGTCGGCACCCTCCAGAAGGGCACTGTCCAGAAGGGCACCCTCAAGGCGTGCACCTTGGAGCTGGGTCCCTTCGAGCATGGCTCCGCGCAGATCGGCCTTGCGCAGATCAGCGTTGCTCAGATCAGCACCCCGCAGGTTGGAGCCCCGCAGATCGGTGCCGGCCAGGTTGGCGTTGCGCAGCACACTGTTTTCCAGGTTGACCCCATGCCAGTGGCCGTTGGGGGCCTGCAGATTGTGCAGGTCGCAGCCGGCGAGCTGCTGGCCGTCGATGGGCAGGCCGGCCCTGTTGAGGCTTTCGAGGGCATTGACGCGTCCGATCAGCCATTTCACCCCCGAGGCATTGCAGCGCATCAGGAATTCGTAAGCCTCCACATTTTCGCGCTGTCGTCGCTTGTCACCTTCGAGCACATACAGGAAGGCGGCCGTCACGATGCTGAGGGCCTCGACATTGCCGACGCTGATCAGTGCTTCGACATCCCGCCACAGACAACCCTTGGCCCAGTGGTTGTTACGGCAGCTGGCGTAGCTGTTGACCACCAGCAGCAGGGCCAGGGCTCCGCTGGCCGCCGCCGCCACACGGAACAGAAAGGAGTGGTCCAGCAGGCGAAAGAAACGGGAGTCGTGGCGCCGCTGGTGCCGCTCCACCCAGCTTGATTGACGGGGCATGGCTGCGGCAGGGAATCGGGCCCCATGCTGGCGACTGGGCGATCGGGCGGCCCAGCGACTGGATGGCCCAGCAGAATGGCGCCACGCAACGCGCCTCAAGCCATGGCTGTTTTCCGCAACCTTCTGCCACGCCTGGTCGCCTTGGTGCTGGCGGCGATGCTGGTGGGTTGCAGTGCCGCCGCCGCTGGCCTCAACTCCTTCGCCAGTCCCGATGGCCGCTACGCCTTCCTCTACCCCACCGGCTGGACGCGGGTGCAGGTGAGTGGCGGGCCCCAGGTGGTGTTCCACGACCTGATCAACAGCGATGAAACCCTCAGCCTGGTGATCTCCGATGTCACCCCCGATCGCGATCTCGAGCAGCTCGGCAGTGCCGTCGCGGTGGGCGAGAAGCTGCGCCGCACCGTGATCGCTCCGGCGGGCAGCGGCCGGGAGGCCGATCTGGTCGAGGCGCGTCAGCGCGAGATGGGCGGCCACACCTTCTATGACCTCGAATACGCCGTGCATCTGGCCGATCGCGATCGCCATGAGCTGGCCACCGTCGTCGCCGATCGTGGCCGGCTCTACACCTTTGCCGCCAGCACCAACGAACTGCGCTGGCCCCGTGTCAAGGAGCTGTTCGAGCGGGTGATCGGCTCCTTCACCCTGCAGATCTGATGGCGGCCGTCGATGGCGACATCCTCGTCATTGGCGCTGGCCTGGCTGGCTCCCTGGCGGCCCTGGCTTTGCGACAGGAGGGGTTGGCGGTCACGGTGGTGGCGCCACAGCAACAGGCCATCGCCTCGTACGCAAGCTATGGCGGTGTGGTCGGCTGGCCGGCTCTGCCCGGTCCCCTGGGGGAGGCGATGTTGCGGGCCCCGGAGTGCTGGCGTGCCCTTGAGCAGGCCCATGGCCCCCTGGGCTGGCAGAGCTGCGAACTGAGCCTCCACTGGCAGGAGGCGGAGGCTGAAGCCGCCCTGCCGCTGGTGGAACACCTGATGTCCCGGGTGAGCGAAGCTCGCCCGGAGCCGCGAAGGCTGATCCTGCCCTTTGGCCGGGTGGATGGTGAGCAGCTGGCCCGGGCCCTGCCCCAGGCGCTGGCGCACAGCGGAGTGCGCCGCCTGGATGCCGAGGTGCTCAGCCTGGCGCCCCTGGCGCCCCAGGGCTGGCGGCTGCAGCTGGCGGGGGGCGATCACCTCGAGGCCCCCAAGGTGCTGCTGGCGGCCGGGCCCGGCTGTCTCGGGCTCTGGCCGCCTCTGGCCGAGCGACAGCCCCCGGCCCTGGCGATGAGCTGGTCGGGGGCTCTGGCGCTGGCGGCCGGGGCCATCGGGCCCGAATCCCTGCCCGCCGGTGCCGCCGAGGGGATCGTGATTCCGCTGCTGGGGCGGCGTCAGGCCCTCGAGGCCCGCTGCCAGAGCCTGCAACAGCCGGCGTGGATTGTCGATGCGGGTCTGGCCCCCCGTGGTCAGGGTTGGTGGCTGGGCCAGATCAGTGTGGTGGCACCCGGCGGCGCCTGGCAGAACGTGCCGGATCCGGCCTGGATGGAAGCCGAGCTGCGCCAGGGGTTGGGGGCTGTCTGGCCCGAGCTGGCCTCGCTGCCGGGACGGTTGGTGCAGGTGCCGGTGGCCTTTCCCACGGCCGCTGGCCCCCTCTGCGGCGCCCTCGCCGCTGCCCCGGGGCTGTGGGCCCTGGCGGGCTTCCAGGCTGCCTTTGCGCTGCTGCCGGTTCTGGTGCCCGATCTGGCCAGCGCCCTGGCTGGGACGCGCTGAGCTGACAGAGGCCCCGAAACGTCCGATGCTGGCGGCCATGGAGTCTGCAAGTCCCTCACCGCCAGCCCAGCAGCGCGGGCTGAACCAGGCCGGCGGCCAGTGGCGGGGCCTGGGGCCGCGGCGCCAGCTGGGCCTGGTGCTGGCGGTGATGACCGCGTCGGTGGGCGCCTGGGGCCTGTTCTGGCTGGTGCCCACCGAAGTGGTGGGACGGGGGGTGTTGCTGCTGCCTGACAACGCCGGCCTGCTCGATGCCCGGGCTGCGGGGCAGGTGCGCCGCATCGCTGTGGCCGTGGGGGATCGGGTGCGGCGGGGCCAGGTGCTGCTCGAGCTCTACCTGCCGGTGCTGGAGAAGGAGCTGGAGCAACAGCGCGCCAACCTGCACGAACTCGAGCGCCAGAACGCCGCTCTCGATCGGCGCGATCGTCTGCGACTGCAGAGTGAGCAGCTGGCGGTGGACACCGCCCTGGCCAAGCTGCGTGGCGATGCGGAGCGCTACGGCGCCCTGCGCAGCACCTATGCCGAGAAGCTCAGGAACCTGCAGTGGCTGAGTCGGCGCGAGGTGGTGGCTCCTCTCTCCACCGAGGTGGTGAGTGTGGAGCAGGGGTTGACCACCACCGGCGTGAATCTCGATCAGGTGCGCATCGAAGAGAAAAAGGTGCTCACCGCCTATCAGCAGGTGAAGCTCTCGATCGAAACCGAGGCCCTGCAGCGCCGCTATCAGATCGATGATCTGCGCCGTCAGATCCGGGTCACCGAAGCCAGGCTCGCTTACGACGGCAAGCTGCACGCCGACCGGGACGGCCAGCTGCTCGATCTGCAGGTGATCCCGGGACAGACGGTGGCGGTGGGCCAGCGGCTCGGCACGATCGGGCGCCTGCCGTCGGGACTGCCGCTGCGGGCGGTGTCCTATTTCACGCCGGGCGATGCCCGGCGCCTGAGGCCGGGCATGCCGGTGGAGGTGGTGCCCCAGTGGGATCAGCGGGGCCGTTTCGGCGGCATCGTCGGCAAGGTGCGCCAGGTCAACGTGCTGCCGGCCACCGAGGAGGACATCTCCACCACGATCGGCAACCCCCAGCTGGCCAAGGCCCTGAGCCAGAGTGGTCCGGTGATGCGGGTTCAGATCGCCCTGGAGCGGGATCCCCGCAGCCGCGACGGTTTCCGCTGGACCCTCTCCGGCGGCAGTGATGTGTTTCCGGTGCGCGAAGGTCTGACGGTGGAGAGCCACGCCTACGTCGAATGGCGCACGCCCCTCTCCTATCTGTTGCCGAGCCTGCGCTCGATCACCGGCGGCTACCGCAGCCCCGCGATCGACCGCCAGTGGAAGCGGGGGCTGGAGCAGCCGGGGGCGGCCGGATGGTGAAACCGCCCACGTCCAGACAACTGTTCCGTCAGGAGTTGCCCTGGCTGGTGGCCGAGGTGGTGCTGTTGGTGGTGATCGCCAACGCCAATGCGCCGGAACTGTGGTTCTGGTTCGTGGTGCTGCTGGTGATCCTGGCCTACCGGATCGAGCGCTTCCTGGCCAACGGCGATCACCCCGGGCCTTAGGGCAGGACCTCCCAGGCCGCCTCAAAACTGAGGGCGGTGTTCAAGAGCTGCTGGCAGGCCACGGCCCGCCGGCCGCCGGATCGACCCATCAGCACCGCATTGGCCTCGGCGTCGGCGAACACGGTCGCCTCGGCGGCCTCCAGTTCCGCCAGCGCCTCAGCCAGGTTGTCCTGCTGGTCTCGGTGCTGCCTGGGCGAGTGGCTCTCCTGGCCTTGCAGGTTCCAGAGTTCCAGCCGCTCGGCCAGGGCTCGCAGGCCGGCCACCTCGGCCGCCAGCAGGCGCGTCAGGCTGGGGCCGCCCATCGGCACCATCGGCAACCGCAACAGCGTGCGGTAACTGGCGATCAGTTCGCTGAACAGCTGCTCCTGCAGATCCCAGAGGCGCCCCAGCCGCTCGCCGAGCTGGTCGCTGCTGAGCTCCACTTCGGCCTCGGGCCGCTGGCTCTGCAGCTGCAGCAAGAGGGCCAGCAGTCCATTGCGGCGGGCCACGCGCACGCTGGCCTCCGCCTCAACTCCGCTCTCCAGTTGCAGCGCCCGCTCCCGCAGGGCTGCGGCGAAGCTGGTGTACAGGCGGCGGCAGAGCTGCTGGCGCTGTTCGAGGGCGCGACTGGGCCAGAAGCGCGCCACCGCCAACCAGGACAGCAGCACACCGATCAGGGTCACCAGCAGGCGCAGGGGAATCCAGGTGCTGAGCTGGCTGGCGTGGGCGGTCCAGCCGATGCCCACCACCAGCCCAGCCACCTTGTAGCCGGAATGGAGTCCCAGGGAGCCGCCGAACAGGCGGGTGCAGGCCAGGGCCAGGGCCACCCCGATCGGCATCGGCAGGATGGGACTCAGGGTGGGATGGAGGATCACCAGGATCACGCCCCCCAGCAGGGTGCCCTGCATACGCTGGATGCCCATGGTGCGGCTGGCCCCCACCGTGCCTCCCAGCACGGCCGCCACCGCCAGGGGCGCATAGACGGGGTCGGGTAAGCCCAGCGTCATGACCAGTCCGGCCGAGAGGCCGGCGGTCAGCGCCAGGCGCAGGTCGGAGCGGGTCAGCAGCGGCGGGGCGGTCGCGCTCATGACGGGCCACCCGATCCATCGGCTCCAGGCCATGGCTGGTCGTCGTGGCGGCTTGCCAAGGCGAGACTGTGCAGACTTCTCACCAGCCGCTGCAGTTCGTCGTCGACGGCCAGCAGCAGCAGGGGCGCCAGGCCATGGTCGCTGGCCAGCCGCACCAGGCTCTGGCGCTGAACGAGGGGTGGCACCAGCGGCTCCGGTCCGGGGGTGAGCAGCTCCAGCAACCCGTCTAGCCAGGGGGTGTCGGCCTCGGACAATGCCCCTTGCGGCAGCATCCTGCCGAGCCGCTGCAGTTGGAGGCTGTGGTGGTTGATCCGTTCCCAGAGCACCCCCCGTTGCCGCCAGCGCTGCCGACGGCCCGGGCCGAGGGGACTGCTGCGCAGTTCGTCATTGACGAGCCGGCTGAGCTGCTGGGCTATTCGGCTGCCGGTGATGGCGACCGGTGCGGCGACGGGCTCGGCGTGGCTCGTCTTCAGCCACTGGCGAATCGCCACCAGTCGCTCCCGGGTGGTGCTCCGCAGCTGGGCGTCGAGGCTGCGGATCTCCGCCAGCCGGTTGACGGGCCAGAACAGGTAACTCACCACCAGCACCGCCGCGATGCCCAGCAGGGTGTCAAGGATGCGGTTGCCCACATAGACCCAGTCGAGCTGGGAGTAGTGCTCGATCAGGAACAACATCGAACACACCAGCATTCCCAGCGCCCGGCTGGATTGCCAGCCCAGCAACCGCAACAGGGGCACCACCAGCAGCAGGCTCACCGTCAGGCCGATCCAGCCGCTCAGGACCATGTGAACCAGACCGGCGACCACCCCGCCGGTGACCGTGCCGAGCACCCGGGTGCGGGAGGCGGCCAGCACGCGGGTATCGGTCTCGTCCATGCACATCACCACCGCCACCAGGGGGTACCAGGCGAACTGCACGTCCTGTCTGTTCATCGTCAGGGCCCCGGCCAGGGCCGCCGCCACCCCGTACTTCAGCGTGGTTCGCAGAACAGAAGGGGGGGGCATGGGGCGAGGGGACGAGGAGACAATCAGGGTGCTGCTGGGCCCCCTTTGGCCGCAGGAGTGATCGGAGACAACGGTGCTGCTGCTGGAACCAGGGGGCTGGCCGGGCCCAGGGCCTTCGGCAGCTCCAGGGTCACGGGCACCACAACGCCGGGATCCCGGGGCACCGGCAACAGCTCCCGCAGCAGCTGGGCGTAGGTGATGTTGACGTCCACCGTGGCGTTCAGCCGCCGCACCAGGCTCTGCACCAGCCGGTCCTGGGTGAGCGAGAGGGTGATCTCATCGGAGAGACCCGTCTGATAGCGGAGTTTGGCGTCGCGGAAGCCCTCCAGGCTGGCCGCCACGCCGCGGCGGGCCGAAGCCAGCTTGGCCAGGCTGGCTTCGTGGTTGAAGAAGGCCTGCTCAAGCCGCAGGCGGATGTCGTTGCGCTGGGCGGCGAAGCGCTGGGCCTGGGCCGCTTCCTGGCTGGCCAGGGCCCGCACCTCGGCGGCGGTGCTGCCGGCGTCGAACAGCAGCCAGCGGAAGGTGAGCGCCACCGACCAGTCGTAGCCGCTGGTGTAGAGGCTGGGAATCACGGTGGTGCCGCAGCAGTCCCCCGTGATCGACCACTGGTTGGTCTGGTTGGCCAGGCCGCTGCCGCGGGCCAGGAAGCTCAGCTGGGGCAGCAACTGGGCCGCCAGCCGGTCTTTTTCCCGGGCCAGGGCCTCCCGGGTGGCCAGCACCGCCGCCAGTTCGGGATTGCCCTGGTAAGCAGCCAGCAGGCTCGCTTCCAGATCCAGGGGCCAGGCCGGTTGCAGGCTGATCGGATCGCTGGCGCTGGGGGTGAGGCCGGGCGGCAGGTTGAGCAGGGTCGCCAGGCGCCGCCGGGCCACGGCCCGATCGGCCAGGGCCTGGGTGAGCAGCTCCTGGGCCTCCGCCTCGATCGCTTCGCGGCGCAGCAGATCCAGGCGGGGCACCAGACCGGCCCGCTTGAGGGCCAGGACATCCGAAAGGATCACCAGATCATTGCGCACGTCAGCATCGCGGATGCGCACCAGCTGGTCGTTGCGCTGCAGGTTGTAGTAGGCCTCGCTGACGCTGAGCTGCAGCAGCCGCAGCTCGTTGGCATAGGTGCTGCGCGCCTGTTGCAGCCTGGCCCGGGCCGCCCGCACCGCCGGTGTGCGGGCGAAATCCACCAGGGCGTAGCGCAGTTCCAGGCCGGCGGCGGCGCTGCGAACCCCCTGGTTGAGATAGGCCTGGGCGCCCGTGGGTACGTAGAAGGCGCCCCCCGGGGCGAAGGCACCGCCAAAGCCCAGGACCGGATTGCCCACGGCCGCCGAGAAACTGGTGCCCGCCTGGTCGTAGCCCAGGCCCGCCACCGCCTGCAACCTGGGCCAGTAGCTGCCCAGGGCGGCCTGCAGCTCCGCCAGCGTGCGGGCCACCTCCAGCCGCTGGGTCTGCAACTGCGGACTCTGGCCATAGGCCAGGGCCAGGGACTGGGGCAGGCTCAGGCCCTGAACACTGCCGCTCTTCAGTTCGCTGGCGCTCGGCAGGGCCAGGGCCGCGGCGGCCCTGGTTGAACGTTGGGCCTCGCCAGCGGCGGGACGGTTGGCCCGCAGCAGGTTGGGAGCAAGGGGAGCCACCTCGGGGTGATCCCGCAGTGGTGGGTTGGCGGAAGTGGGCAGAATCTGATCGAGCAACTGCAACTCCCGATCCAGGCGAGTCCAGGAGCGCTCCAGCTGGCCGATACCGGCCCCAGCGGTGGGCTCGGCCAGGGCTGCCGCCGGCCGCGTCTGGCTGCGGCCTGCTGGAGCCAGCGGCCCCAGCAGGCTGGAACCCACCAGGATCCAGGGGATGGCGGTGCGAACCAGCAACCCTGCCTGCGGCCCGATCACCCTGCCAGTCCCCAGGAACCGCCCTTGCGCCCTGCCACCACGGTTGCTCTGCTGGCTCACCCCGTTTGGCGCCATCGGTTCAGATGGCTCAGCATCGGTGCTCGGCGCCGGCAGCCGTCCGTGCTTCAACCCAGCTCTTCAACTGGTTGACGGCTGGCGCCGCCTGGCCGGCGGACCGATGATGGCAGGCTGATTGCCTCTGTTCCGCACCCGTGCAGCTCACCCCGGATCTCGAAGCGCTGCTGCGCATGGGCCTGGCGGTGTTGTGCGGTCTTGCGGTCGGCGTCAACCGCGCCCATCACGGCAGCACGCCCCATCCCAATCGCTTGAGGGTGCATGTGCTGGTGGGTCTCAGTGCCTGTCTGATGGTGCTGGCGGCCGGACCGGATCAAGAGGCCCGCAGCCGGGTGATTCAGGGGGTGGCCACTGGGGTTGGCTTCCTCGGCGCCGGCGAGATTCTGGTTCCCTCCAGGCCGCGCAAGCATGTCCCGCCGGAGGTGATGGGCCTGAGCAGCGCTGCCTCGATCTGGTTCACCGCCTCCCTGGGGGTCACGGTGGCGGCCGCCAGTCCGCTGTTCGCCATGGTGGCCCTGGTGCTGGCCCTGGTGACCCTCTCGGATCGGCGTGATGGTGGTGGTGATGCCGCCCAGGGGTCGGCTCAGAACGCTGGGGCTGGGGAAGCCACTGGCAAGCCCCAGCGTCGTGGCGCTTATCTCAGCCTGCCCCGGAGCCCGCGGCTGCGGCGAACCCCGGGGGCGGGCTCCAGCGCCATTCCCCCCGAGGATCAGGTGTCGGACGAGGAGCCTGAAGCAGGATCCCTCCCCCGTCCGAAGCGAAAGCTGTAGCCGCTGCCGGCTTGTCAGCCTGCTCTGGTTTGTCAGTCTGCTCCGGCTTATCAGTCTGCTTGAGAGGATTCGCTCGCAGGCCGCTCACTCCGAACCCGGTTGTTCTGGCCAGGCCTGTTCTGTTACCCAAGGACGGACGCCTTTGCACCGCCCAGCGTGGTGGCGTTTCAGACACGTCTTGCCTGGATCCCCCTGGCTGGCCGCGCCACGGGTGCCTGTCGCTAAGGATTGGCCGTGCCGCGATGGGCTGGCTGGGCGGCGGAGCGGCTGGGGCTCTCCGTCCCGCGGGGTTCATCGGCACTGGCCCAGTCCGCATCCCAGTAGCTGATGCCGTTGAGGTCAAAGGGGCGGCCGTCGAGTCGCTGGGTTT
>CAIJRN010000012.1 GCA_903823115.1 uncultured cyanobacterium | reverse complement strand
CTTAAGGTTCTTCCTTGTTATTCATCTTGGTTGAGTGACCTTGGCGGCAACATCGCATCAGCTGATGTAAATCAGCTGTATTTATTCGGCGAGATCCTCGGTTCCGCTGAGGCACTGGACAGTAGTGCTGGATACCAAAGGCCGGCTTGGTCCCGTTCATTCCTGGTCTGTATCAGGGCTTGGCTGGCCAAAATGCGAACGAGGCTGCCTGGAATGCGAAGCGATGGTCGGGTGCTGCCACGCCTCCATCAATCTTATGACATTTTTTAAGTCCGTTGCGTTTTTCGCCATGCGGTTGATCTCCACAGCATCGCAGAGTGGGTCTGTGGACTCTCGCTTGTCCTGCGGGAGCGATCACACCAGCTCAGGTGCAGAGACGGTGGCTCGACTCAGTGTCAGCCTGCCCCGCAGCCTCTACCGGCAGGTGAAGCTGCACGCTCTCGATCAGGACACCACGCTCTCGGCGCTGCTGACTGGCCTGATTCGCAAGGAACTGGTTTGAGGCTGCCACCACTCCACGCCGACACAGAGGCAGGGCTCAATCGCCCGTATCGCCCCTGTGGCTTGCCAGGACTCGGCAGGTGGGGAGTCGGTCTTTGAAAGGAGTGCGTTTTTGATCATTCGACCCTGGGCAGAGCCTGGTGCTGCGCCGGCCGGCTCTGGGGCAGCTCACCCCCCCCCATTTGGGGGTGGTTCGGCACTTCTGCCGCATGGACACCTGCCGCCTCACGCAGAATCGGCTCAGATGCGCAGCAATGTGCCAATGACGAACTCGCTTATTCGCTGCTTGGATGCCACCGCCGATCAGAAGGCCCATCCTGCCGTCAGGGAGCAGAGCCACGAACTCGATCCGGTGGCCCGACTGACAATCAGCCTGCCGCGCAGCCTCTATCGCCAGATCCGGCTGCATGCCCTGGAGCAGGACACCACCCTCTCAGCCCTGCTGGCTCGCCTGATCCGCGATGAGCTGGGCTGCAGCTGAGCAAGCGCTCAGGTCTCCCGGCAGGCTGGATCGTCGCCCATAGAGGAGCTCAGAGCGAGGTGCTCAGGGCGAGGGTGATCGAGACGACGGGCTCGGCGTTCTGTTGCTGCTGCTGTTGGATCGCCTGCAGGGCAACGATCGCTGCTTGGATCGAGCTGAAATGGAAGGACTGGTAGCTGCTCGCCCGCTCGATGGTGTCGTGCTGATGGCGTTCCATCTGGTGCTGATCTTCGGCCGGGCTGAGCCCGTAGATCTCGCGGTAGGCCTGGCGGTTGAGGCTGGAGCTGCTGAGGCCAACCAGGGTTGTCAACTGCTGGCTTGAGCGATGGCGCTGGGCTGGATGGTGCAGATGCCGGCGCAGTTGGCTGAAGCGGGCCAACTTGAGCCAGCGCATCGGCGAGATGGCCAGGCGGCTGCGAAAGCAGGCCTGCACCGCCCGCGGCGTCAGCCCGAGTTCGGCGGCCAGCTGGGGCAGGCTGATGTCTTCGCTGAGATGGTTGTCGAGCCAGCGGATCGCGGCGGCGAGATGGCGGGCGCTGGCAGTCTTGAACTCGCCGCTCTCGAGCAACAGCGCCTGCAGTTGCCCCCCCAGAGCGACGAGGAAATCGTCGCTGATCTGCTGCCGGCTGTCGGCCTCAGCGCTGCTGAGCAGGCGCTGGTGAAGCGAGCTGATCAGCCCGATCAGGGCCGGGGGTGCGGCCACGGCCTGGAGACGGCGCAACTGATCCACCTTGAGGTGCTGGAGCGCCAGCTGGCGCAGCAGGCCGGCGCTCTCCAGGCGCAGATAGCTGACATGGGAATCCCGGTGGTGACTGACGGCCAGGTCGTTGGGCCAATGCCAGTGCAGGCTGGGGGGGCAGGGCTCCGGGCCTGGGGGGGGCAGCGGCGCGCTGGTGCTGAAGGCGCCGGGACCATGGCTGAGCATCAGGCCGAAGAAGGCATCGCCGCACTCGGCCCGGTTGGACACCTGGCCGTGGGTGATCACATCACGCAGGATCAGGGAGGGCGTCTGGAGGGTGCGGATCTGAAAGCTGAAGTCGTCGGAGATATTAATTAAGCTGGCCTGATTGATGCCCTTCAGAAAGTGCTTGTATTGCTCCGACTTGCCCTGAAGCCGTTGATACGGAGCCACGACCCTGGTGCTCATCGGCTCCTGAACCTAAGGCCGATCACCACTGGGATCAACGTCGCCGCCAGCGCCCTGGACGCAAACCGAAACCCAATCGCGAACGCAAGCGCGAACGCAGCCGCGAACGCAGCAGGGCTGGCTGCACGGTGCGTGCCAGCGGACTCGCCGAGGGGTCACGGCTCAACTGGCGCAGGGCGTCATAGGCCCGCTGTTTGCGCAGCCAATTGGCGGGGTCGCCGCCGTGATCGGGATGCCAGCGCAGGCTGCTGCGGCGCCAGTGCCGGCGCAGCTCGTTCCAGCTGCAGGGGGCGCTGAGCTCCAGTTCCAGCCGGCAGCTGCGGACAAAACCCTCAAGCTGCGAGCGTTCCAGCCAGCGCCGCTGGCCATCGAGATCGGTCAGCGACCAGCCCTGGCGTTTCTGACGAGCGGCATTGAGACTGCTTTGGCGGGCTCGTGCATGGTCGTGCAGGCGCTCCATCGTGATCGTGTCACGGCAGGTCTGGGTGGCCCGGTCCATCAACACCATGAACAGTCCCATCGCCCCGTTGACGATCAACCACAGCAGGGCCAGGCCGACCACGGTGAGCAGGAGGACTGTGGCGGCGGCCATGGATCAGGAGTCAGGGAAGGGCTGGAACATTCAGGGCAGCACCCCCAGGGCCTGCAGCCGCGGCTGGCGCTCGGCGAAGGCGTTCAGCAGCGGCGCGGGCTCGCCCTTGATGCTGCGGCCCAGGCTCTTGAGGCCGTCGAGTAGATGCTGCTCCAGCTCGCTGCCGCCGAGCTGGCGGCGCTGACCCTCGAGCAGCAGCACCTCGACCAGCGAAAAACCGACGTTGCCGCCACTGGCCGGGGTGACCAGATGGGTATAGGCGCGGCCGGAGCGGATCATCGTCAGCAGCTGTTCATTGACGTGGCGGGCCCGCTCGTAATCGGCGTAGGCACAGCGATCGAGGCCGATGCGGCCGGCATGGATCAGCAAGGACAGGATCTTGGCCAGTTCCGCCAGCTGCAGGCCGGTGTCCTCCAGCACCTGTCCGAAGCTGCGCGGGCCGTTGGCCAGGCACGCTTCCACCTGTTGGTAGCGCTCCGGCACGCCCGTCACCTGGCCGAAGCTGGTCTCGAAGCTGATGCTGTCGGTGCTGGGAGCTTCCTGCAGCCGCAGATTCACGCTGGCGAGCCGCTGGCGCAGTTCGCTGTCGGTGCTGGCGGCGACGCCGCGCAGGAACAGATCGCGGCGGAAGGATTGGTTGATCGCCAGATCCTGCAGGCTCTGGCGCAGGGCCGGATCGGTTTCGGCCAGCACCGCCGGGCGCACGTTGGCGGGCAGCAGATCGAGGAAGTTTTCCGGCAGGGTGGCGCTGGCGTGGAAGCGCAGCTTGTGGGCGGCGCAACGTTGATGCAGTTCGGCCACATAGAGGGGTTGCCAGCCCTCATTGGCATATTCCTGCAGGAGATAGGCCGCGTTCTGATTGGGAACCTGGGCCAGTCTGCGGCGCAGGGCCGGCTGGGCCAGGGCCAGGGCCGAGGGGCTCTCTTCACTGCCGAGCAGGCCGCTGAGGCTGGCGGCGGCTTGCTGGAAAGCCTTGGCGGCGCTGGCATCAGCCTGGTGATGGCGGGTCAGTTCACCCAGGTGCTGGAAGGCGCTGGCGCCGAGCCAGCCGGGAAAGGTGTTGTAAGAGCAGTAAAAGATTCCGCCCGGTTGCAGCGCCGCTGAGGCCAGCTGCAGCATCGCCTGCTGGATCGGTGCCGTGATCCAGGTGGCGATGCCATGGGCGACGACGTACTGATGGGCCGCCGCTAGTGGCCCAGGATCGGCGGCGAGGCTGAGGAAGTCGGCCTCCTGGAAGCTGATGTTGCTGAGGCCGAGCTGCTGGGCCAGCCGGCGGCTGTGGACGATGTGATCGGGCTGGAAGTCGATGCCGGTGAAGCGGCCTTCGGGATAGGCGGTGGCGAGCAGGCAGAGACCCAGGCCCATGCCACTGCCCAGCTCCAGGTAAGCAAAGGCCTCGCCTTCATGGGCGCGCGGTGGCTGATGGCCCTTGAGCAGGCCGGCGAAATCCAGCCAGACCGGCGCCAGCTCGCGGTAGACCCCCGAGGTGTAGGAGGAGGCGCTGAAGTAGCCGTGATCCCAGGACATGCGGCGAAGGCTGGAGGCCTCCAGCCTGATCGATCACGGCTGGGCCGCCAGGGTTTCTTCCAGCTCCCACACCGATCCGTACCAACGTGCCGGCGACAAGACGCCAACACGTCAATGCTCATCAACGCTGATGCGCAGAGTCTTTTCGGGGGATTGGTGCGTCGAGCGGCCTGTTCTCCTGCTACAGGGTCCATGCTGATTCAACCTTCTGGGGTTTTGGCGGGCGGGCCGTGCCGTCACCAATCCGCCCCCTACCGCTTCCAACCCGTAACTCCCGTCCATGGCCAATACCGCAAAGGCTGTTGCTGTCGATTCAGCCCCGGTTGTGGCGGGCGATGATCTCAGCGCCAGGGCGGTGGCCGATGCCACGGCCGACTCCAAAGCCAGCACCGTGGCCGGCGTCGCCGTCGCCGCTGCCGATGTGCAGGAGGCCGTCGGCGTGCTCGATTCCACGATCACGGTGGGGGGTGATGCCACCTCTCTGATCAGCGAAACGGGTGTGGCTGCCGCCACCGCCACCTCGGTGGCCGCCATCGCCGATGCCCGGGCTGTGTTCAGCGGCGAGACCGGCGGCTTCATTGACAGCAAGGATGCCACGAATGTGGACTTCACGGCCGGCGGCATCGCCCTGCTGGATGTGCAGGTGGCCAACATCGCCACGGCTGCGGCGACCAGCACCCAGGCCGATGCCAGCGCCACCGGCCTGATTGCCGAAACCTATGGCCTGCAGGACATCGGTGTGCGGGTGGGCAGCAACGGCACGCTCAACGCCACTGTCGATGCCGATGTGGCCAGCACGGCCAACAGCATCGGTCTGCCCGGCGTCCCGGCCGCTGCCGTGGCGGACAGCCAGGCCACCAGGATCGCGGCGATCAGTGGCCTCGGCGATGGCACCACGGCGGCCACCTCGGATTTTGCTTTCGGCGACAACGCCACGATCACCGCCAATGCCGGCACCAGCGCCGACCGGGTGACCCTCAGCGCCAGCGCCACCACGGTGGGCGGCACGGGCGACGGCGATGCCACCGCCACGGTGGCCAGCACGGCGATCTCGGGCATCACGGCCGCTGCCGGTAGCGATGGTGTCGTCAGCAACGTGCTCAGCGTCGGTGCCGACGCCACGATCACGGCCCGGGCCTATGTGGACGGCAGTGCCAAGGCGGTGAGCGTGGCCGGCGATGCCAGCGCCAGCACCGATCTGGCGGCCGTCGATGGCCTCCAGGCCGACACGGTGAGTGTCGGCGAAGACGCCAGCCTCAAGGCCTATGCCAACACGCTCAGCGCCGCATCGGCCGCCACGATCGACCGGACCGCCACGGCCACCAACACCCTGGGCGATAGCCGGGCAATCCAGCTCGACAACCTGACGATCGGCGCTGCCGCGATCAGCGCCGGCAGCTATGGCGTGATCGGTGCCGCCAGCGCCAATCTGACGACGGCGGCCACCAGTGTCGGCCAGGACGCCACTGACGTGGCTCAGTCCACCGGCAGCAGTGGCCGCCTGATCGGCGTGCAACTGGGCGATGAGAGCAGCAGTACGGCGGATGGGGGCCTGAGCGCCGGCAGCAACCTCAGCCTGGCCGGTACGGCCGATCTGACTTCAGCCGCCAGCGCCAGTGCCATCGCTGGCGCCGCCGAGGCCCGCAGCCTCTCCAGCCTCGAGGTGAGTGGGGTGGTGCTCAACGAGGCGGGCGCCAGCGCGATCGGATCCGGCGGCACGATCCTGGCCAGCGGCAATGTCAACCTCGATGCCACGGCCACCAATGTCGGCACGGCCGGCGGCCTGGCCGACTCCCTGGCCGACGCCACCACCGCCTTGGTGCAGGGCCTGGGCCTGGTGGGACCGGCCACCTCCCTGACGATCGGCGATGGCGGCAGCATCACGGCGGCGGCTGTTGTGGCTGCGGATGCCAAGGCGACTTCGGTTGACGCTGCCGCCAGGGCCGTTGCTGGTGGCGGTGATGCCTATGGCATCAACAGCCCTGGTTCCGATCTGACGATCGGCGGTGCCGGTTCCCTCAACGCCACGGTCACCAACAGCATCGGCGCCAGCGCCAGCACCGTGGCCGGTGACGCCAGGGCCTGGGCGGTACCCAACTACAGCGAGGGTCTCTACAGCAACGACGTCAGCATCGGCGCCGGGGGCAACATCACGGCCGCCGCCAACACCACAGCCAGGGCCGATGCCAGCAGCGTGGCCGGCTCCAGTGATGCGATCACCAATGCGGTCACCACCATCGGTTTTGAGGCCCAGGGCGCGGTGAACGTCGGCGCCGCCGGCAGCATCAACGCCACCGCCACCTCGCTGCTGCAGGCCTTCGCCGACAGCGTCGGCGACGACAGCGACTTCGACCACAGCGATGCCAGCGCCAGCGGCAACGACAACATCGGCTTCCTGGCCGATCTGGCCAACACCAGCATCGGCGCCGCTGGCTCGCTGAACGCTGCGGCCAACCTGACGACCAACGCCGCCGCCAGCGGTGTCCAGGCCGACGTGAGCGGCGAAACCAGGGTCGACCGGAATGTCGGCATCGTTCTCGACGACGGCAGCAACGCCCGCACCCTGGCCATCGGCGCCGATGGCACGGTGAGCGGCAGCGCCAGCGGCAGCACCAGCGCTGCGGCGCGCACAACCAACGGCGACGCGCTGGCCAGCAATCGCGTCGATCTGACGGCGGGTCTGGGCAGTGGCGATGGCGTCGTCACGATCGGCGGCAACGGCACGGTCAACGGCACGGCGAGTGCGATCGGCAGCGCCATCGCCGCCGCCATCGATGCCGACGGTGACAGCTCCTATCCGGACTCGGACGTGGAGGCGATTGTCAGCAATGGCCTGGTGTCGGGTATCGATCTCGGCATCCTCGAGATCGGCGCCAGCGCTGCGATCACGGCGACCGCCCTCAGCAGCCAGACGGCCACGGCCAGCAATATCGGCGATCCCAGCCCCCTGGATGACACCACGGTGCGAGCCACGGTGGCGGACCACAATGCGATCACCGGCCTCGATTCCACCGCCGTCAGCGTCGGCACGGACCTGAGCAAGTTCAGCGGCGGCGCCCAGCTGAGCGCCATCGCCACGGCCAGCAACATCAACTCCAGCGGCACCGCCACAGACCCCAGCGCCAGGGCCAGCAGCGGCCTCGGTTCGGCGGTGATCGGCATCGACGACAGCGATCTCAGCCTGGGCCGCAATGTCACCGCCGTCAATGGTCTGCGCGCTGACGCGATCAGCACGCTCAGTGCCAGTGCCAGCGGTGTGGCCGGCGCGGCCGAGGCCACGGCCGGGGATGCCGCCAGCCGGGTGATCGCGATCAACAGCTCTGATCTGAGCGTGGGCAACAATGCCAACACCTCGGCCGTGGCCGCTTCCAGCCTCAGCGCCAATGCCAGCTCAATCTCCGGTCCTGCCAGCGCCGCTGCTGCGCAGAACGCCGACGGCCTGCGCAACAGCGCCATCGCCATCGGCAATGCCGGCAACGTGATCGGCCAGGCGAGCCTGGTGGGCAATGCTGCCGCGAACACGGTGGGCAGCCAGGCCAGCCCCGATGACGCCAGCGCCGACCTGAGGCTGCTGAGCAGCGGCATTGATCAGAGCGATGTCGCCGGCGCCACGATCGTGATCGGCGACACCGGCAATGTCAGCGGCAGCGGCTTCGCCAGTGGCTCCAGCAAGGCCCTGACCAGCGACGGCAAAGCCGTAGCCAGCGGCCTGATCCAGGTGCAGGGCATCGACCTGCGCTCCGGCGGCAACTCCGACATCACGATCGATGGCACCGGCAACATTGCCGGCCTGGCCGTGATCGGCATGCTCAATGGCGCCGGCAGCCTCGGCTCGCCGGTGACCGTGACCGCCACCAGCACGGCCGGTTCGGCCGACGCCAATGGCGACTTCGACGCCGAAGGCATCGCCGGCCTTGAGGATCTCCCCCCCCTGTACCTCAATCCCACCCTGCTGATTGCCGGTCCGGAGCGCGGCGATGTCAGCGGCCAGGCGATGGCCGGCGGCCAGGTGACGGCCAGCAACATCGGCAGGACCAGCGCTGACACGGCCACGGCCACCAACACCCTGTCGCAACTGTTCGGCCTGCAGAATGTCGACATCGTCGCCGGCCTGACGGGCACCAACCTGGTCAAGGGCACGGCCTTCGGTGACTTCAGCGTCAACGCCGTTTCTGTGGCGGGCGACAGCAAGGCCACCAGCAACAGCGATGTTTATGGCATTTTTGATGAAAGCTCCAAGGGCAACATCAGCCTCAGTGGCAATCTCAACGCCATCGCCCAGCTGACCAATAAAGCCTCATCCAAGTCCGTGGCCGGTCAATCCAGCAGCGACACCGGAGGCGAGGCGATCGGGCTCCTCGGCTATGAGGTCAACATGATCAGCAGCGGCAATCTGGTGGCGTCGGCATTTTCGAGCACAGAGTCCAACGCCAGTTCGGTGGCCGGCGCCGCCAGGTCCTGAGCGCAGTGGGCTGGCGGCCATGCAGGCGCGTGGGTTGAGGGCCGAAGCGCATCGGCGACTTTCCGCTCACGAGCTGAGACGCGTCAAGTTTAAGACACATGGTAATATCACTGTAATTTGGTTAAATGCTTCGTGCTGATGCCTTCAGGCGGCATCGAAAAAAGCTGGCACAGGCGTTTCATTCAGGCAGGGGCAGGGCCGCCCTTTCTGCCAATCGGGCTGAATTGCTTCAGTGTCCAATCCTGGCCCTAAGTCTTTCCCACGGATCCCTTCCCCGTTCTCATGTCGAAGCATCGTCGTCGTCATCGGTCGCAGGTCATGGCGGAGCTGGTGGCGGTGGCTCCCTCCCAGTCCGGCGGGGGCTTTGGCAGCACCAGCGCCAGTGGCAGTGGCCTTGGCAGTGGCATCGCCATCGCCGAGCGGCCCGTTGAAAAGCCGCAGGAAACCCTGGACAACACCATCCTCCAGGCTGCGATTGATCTGCACCTGGCCGGCGGTGCAGCCGAAGCGGCACCGATCTATCAACGCTTTGTCGATGCGGGCTATCCCAACAGCGTGGCTTACACCAACCTGGCGGCGATTCGGCTGGATCAGGGACGGGAACAGGAGGCCATCGCCCTCTGGCGCCAGGCCCTGGAGGTGCGCCAGGACTTGCCGGATACCTGGTTTGACCTGGGCAACGCCATGCTGCGGCAACAGCAGCAGGAGCAGGCCAGCGCCTGCTACGAGCGAGCCCTGGCTCTGAACCCCGATCACGTGGGGGTGTTGATCAATCTGTCGTCGGTCGCCCTCAATCAGGGGGATGGGGCCAAGGCCCTGGCCTGTGGTGAGCGCGCCCTGGCGCTGCAGGCTGATTCCGCTGAGGCGGCCTGCAATGTGGCCTCGGCCCTTCGCCAGGCCAAACGGCTGGAGGCGGCGGAGGCGATGGCCCGCCAGGCCCTCAGCCTCAATCCCCAGCTGGTGCAGGCCACCTCGCTGCTGGCCGGCATCCTCTATGACCGGGGTGAGGTGGCCGCCGCCGAAAGCGTGCTGCACCAGGCCCTCACGCAGACGGCAACCCCCTGCAGCTTCCATCTGGCCCTGGGCAACCTGCTGCGCTTGCAGAACCGCCTGCAGGAGGCGATTGTCCACTATCGGCAGGCCGTGGCCCTTGATGGCAGCCTGGCGCAGGCCTGGTCGGGGTTGGGCCAGTGCTGTTTCGAACTGCACGACACCACCCAGTCGATTGAGGCCTATCGCCGCCATGAGGCGCTGGAACCCCAAGAGGCTGAGGTTGCCTACAACCTGGGTGTGGTGCTCAAGCACCAGGGGGATCTGGAGGCCGCTGCTGGCGCCTATGCCGATGCGGTTCGGCTCAAGGCCGACTATGAGCTGGCCTTGCACGGGCTGATCTATACGCTCAATTTTGCGGCGCTGCAGCCCATGCCCGCGATCGCGGCCTTGAACCGCGACTGGTGTGATCAGCATTATCCGCCGGAAGATCGAACCCCGTTCGAGGGCCGATCGTTACCGCTTGGGGGAGGAAAACTAAGGATTGGTTTCCTTTCGGCTGAGATCGGCAGCCACGCGGTGTCGTTCTTTCTTGAGAGTTTCCTGCGCTACTACGATCGCGACACGCTGATGGTGTTTCTCTATGAAACCCACGAGCGAACCTGCGAGCACCGCACCCAACTGCACAGCCTGGTGGATGGGGTGAGGCCGGTTTATGCGCTCAACAATGCCGAAGCGCGCCAGACCATCCTCAGCGATCAGATTGATATTCTGGTCGACACCACCTCCTGCATGCGTTCCTCGCGGCTGGCGCTCATGGCCCAGCGCTGCGCCCCGATTCAGTGCCATTACATCGGTTTTCACGGCAGTACGGGGGTGAGAGCGGTTGATTATTATATTGGCGATCCGGAATACACGCCTGAGGAGTTTGATGACCATGTGATTGAAAAGGTGTGGCGTCTGCCCCGCTGCTTCGTGGGCTATCAGATGCCGGAGAATCTACCGACGCCCAGCAGTGGCGATTCCCAGCAACCCCTCACCTTTGGCTGCTTCAACAACCTCACCAAGGTGCGCGCTGAAACCCTCGATCTCTGGGCGGAGGTGTTGCAGGCGATCCCCGATTCCAGGCTGCTGATCAAGGACGTGCGCTGCGCCGATCTGGCCAACCGCGAACGGGTGCTGCGCCATCTGCGCCTGCGGGGCATCGCTGCGCAGCGGATTGAACTGGTGGATCGCGTCGCCGACTGGCACGCCCATATGGCTCTCTATAACCGTGTGGATATTGCCCTCGATACGATTCCGCTCAACAGTGGCACCACCGGCTTCGATGCCCTGGTGATGGGCGTGCCGCTGGTGGCGATGCGCGGCAACTGGATGGGGGCGCGGCTCACGTCGTCGATGCTCAAGGCGCTCGGCCGCCCCGAGTGGATCGCCGAAAACCGTGGCGAGTACGTGCAGATTCTGCAAACGCTTGCCGCCGATCGCTTGGCCCTGGCGGCGATCAAGCAATCGTTGCGCTCTGAGGTGCTGGCCAGTGAGCTCTGCGATCAGCGGGGCTTGGCGCGGGATCTGGGGGCGGCGTTTGGGGGGATGGTGGAGAGCATGAAGCAAGAACGCCTGTAACTATCAACACAACAATTCATCATGACGTCATTTTGATGGTGCGTTGTCATCTCAGGATTCTGTTCCAGGTGCCGCATACAATTGGTATCTCCAGCATCGTTGCAGAGCAGAGGTCTGGCGTATCAGCCGCGGGTCATGCCGAGGGCGAGGGTGATGAAATCGAGCTGTTCATCACGTGGGGCTGCCTGAAGGCCTGCTAAGGCGCGTTCGGCATCATCCGCAGCACTTGAGGCATCTCCGTGCTTAAAACGAGCCAATGGGTCGTAATCAGCCTGGTGCCTGAGTTCCTGTAAGCGAGGAAATGCAACCAGAAATCGCGCCAAGCCTTGGGAACAATCCTGTAGCTCCGCACGGCTGCACGCCTTCTTGGCACTCAAGTGATTGAGGTAGCGATACACTCGGGCCCGAGCGGTCGATTTCTGGGCAGAATTATTTGCGCCCACAAGCCGGGCCGCTGCCAATTCGGCCAGACCATGGAAGAGGGCGTAGTAAGAGGTGCTGATCGATCGGCGCAGATCAGCCTGCCTGGGACGGCGCTGATGGACGTGGGCCAGCTGGCGAGCCGTTGTGATCAGATCACTGGAGAGAGCCACTCACCAGTTCTCCGATCCCAGGATCCGTTGGTCATCGTGAAAGTCGTAGCGAAGGTGCGGAAAGCGGCGTTCCCCGATTGCCCAGAGCGCACGGCGCACGGACAGGGTGCTCTGGCTGAGAAGCTCTGGATCGATGCCGGGCTCCACAAGTCTGAATTTGAGCTGCACGAACAGCACCGGGTCTCCGTCATGGTCGAGGCCTGGGTACACCAGCGCACCTTCCAATCCCTGGCTGCTCAGGAGCTCCTCCAGCACATCGCGGATGGTCTGCTCAACCTCCGCAGACACTGGATGGTCGAGATCGCGCTCGTAGGTGAAGGCCGTCATGGCGGATGCGCTACCAGGGGCTAAGGCGATCGTAGGGGCTCCGGCTGCAGATGCGGCACATAACGTCTACTGAGGCGAACGGCCAGGGCGCTCTTCCAGACCTGCGCATCATGCCAAGGGCGAGGGTGATGATGGCGACTTGTCAGCAGACTCTGCCGGAGCCCCCAGCGCAACTAGAAAATCGGCAACAGGTTGGATCAACAGCCCATTGGCCAGCTCAGGGGCATTCATCAGAAACCCGAAGTCGCGGTGATCGCCAGTGAGCAACACATTGGCATTGCAGGCGTGGGCAGCTCTGTAAATCAGCCAGTCTTTCTCGGCAAGATCAGTCGGACAGGGGATGGAGGGGTTGTCGGCCACCAGCCGAATCTTGCTCAGCTGATGACTGAACTCAGGCAAGCGATCGGGAGCTTTGCGTTCGAGGTTGCGCCGTGCTTCCTCCCTGGCATAGGCGCTGGTAGCGCATCAGCACGATTGCAGGCGGACGAGGATCTGCTGGCGTTCCTGGTCTGAGAGGGCATCAGCCTGATCCCATGCGGCGATGTCCTCATCGCTGTACAACTCCATTTCCAGCACGGCTGCTGGTTTGAGACGCAGCTCACCGCCGCAGTCCTCCACGATCACGGCGCCACCCGGTTCGATGCCCAGATGTCTGCGCATTTCGGCGGGCAAGGTGATCTGGCCACGGCTCGAGACCGTGAGCACCTCGCGCAGGGAGGCACGCTGCGAGCCTTGCATCACTCTGAAATGCGGAATTTCAGCTTAGCGGCACTGGAGGGGTCTGAGGCGATTGGGAACGGCTCGGCGATCCGGGCCTGGGTGTGGCAGCGCATCGCATGGCCGCTGCCGATCGAGAGGGAGGCGTCGCAACGGCAGAGGATCAGGGTCACCCCAGGGTGCCCGAATCGGAAGCGGATTCAGCCAGCCGATGACTCTGCAGTGGAGCACGATGCAATGCGATCTCCAGCACGGTTTCCAGTCGGATGATCCGGCCATTGAACTCATCGATCCGTCGTTGTTGTTCCTTCATCAGCCCGGCCATGGCTTCCACCTTGTCGTTCATGCGGATCACGGTGGTGACAGGCGCGCGAACCTCGGCCAGGGCGCTGTCCAGCGCCGCTTCCGTGCGGGCGGTGCTGAGTTCGAGTTGTTTCAAGGCCGATTCCAGGGCATCGGCATCAGCCCGCTCCTCGGCGCCAGCACTGGCATAAGAGGCTCCAGCTTCACGGAAGAACTGGCCGAGTGAAAGACCCATCCTGCTGGCGTGATCGGCGTAGGCGGCCTTCTCAGCAGGCGTCATCAACACCGCAACGCGCTCCGTTGCACGCTCGCTACCGGCCTTCGCAGCTCTCAGCATCAGCGCCAGGGAATGGTCATGTGCTGCACATGTTAGGGGATACCGGCCTGCCCAGGGATGAGCTGACGCAGGAGGCAGAACGCTGCTGCTGTCTCCACGCCCAGCTGGGCACCCCGCCAGCGGGCCAAGTGCTCAGACACGATGGAGTGAGACGTCGTAGCCCGGCCAGCGTGCGTCGGCCGAGACTGCCATGAGACCCTCGACGCGCGCCTGGGCAATCAACAGCCGATCAAAGGGATCGTTATGGACCGACGGCAGTTGGCCGGTTTCGATCACATGGTCCTCTTGTATGGGCAGGATGGTGGCACCAGCTAACAGACTTTGATCACGAAAGTCAGCGGCTGAAATCGGCAATTTGCCGAGTTGGTGCTTGATGGCCACCTCCCAGATGCTGCCAACAGAAACCAGGCACGGCTTGCTCGCCATCAGCTTCTTGGTGTCTGAACGCAGCCGTGGATCATCCAGTAACCACCACAGCATGATCTGGGTGTCCAGCAGCAGCCGCATCACGCACCCAGCAACAAGGCCACCTCAGAATCGACCTCGGCGCTGAAGGCGACATCCACTTGTGCGGAGGTCAGCGGACACGATGGCTGTTCAGATGAGGAGAGGGGGCCAGCGCGACCCACAAGGGCGCCAGGTTGCTTCAGGCCAGCCGACCTGGTGCAGGGAACAAGCTTCACCTGGGCTTTGCCGTGACAGGCAATGATCACCTCTTCGCCGGCCTGTGCGGCCTTCACCAACCTGGAGAGCTGGCTCTTGGCAGCCAGCATGTTGACTTGCATGGCTACGACACCAACACGAATCCTGACCAGCTTAGCCAGATTTCAGGGGTTTGGGAGTGGACGAAAGCTGTTCAAGTGATCTGTCGATAAGCCAATTCGATCTGCGGTGACTTCAGCCAAGCCATGAAACAGGGCGTCATAGGCACTGCTGATAGCGCGGCGCAGTCGTGATGATCAGATCAGCGGAGAGCGCCATGAATCACCAGGTTTCGGTTCCAAGGACGTTCTGACCATCCTCAAAGTCGTCGCGCCCATGCGGGAAACGGCGCTCACCGACTGTTGCTGAACTGCCGCAGGCAGCGCTTCATAGGTTCGCCAGAAACGGGGGCTGGCCCGATGCTTCAAAGCTCGCTGCAGCGGCCTGCAGCAAGATCCACCAGGGCCTCCTCGGCCAGCCAGTCCAGGGCGCCCGCCTGAACGTCCTGCTCAAACTGCTGGTCCCAGTCGGCAGCGTCAAAGCTCTCGAACCAGGCCCGGAACTGGGCCCGTTCAGCCGGTGGCAGCTGCGTCACCGCAGCTTCAATGGCTTGGATGCTTGTCATGGCCTGAGGCTAATCGGCATCTGGGCAGGCTGCCTCCCAGGGCTGATTCAAAGTGTGTCACAAGCGTCGTGGCCTGAGCTCTCAGCATTCGGTTCACTGAGCGGGCTTGCTCCTTCTCTGTCATCGAATTCGGCTTTCCGATACTTCTTCCTGCAGGTGGACGTGGTGGCCCTATGCACCGCCATCCGAGATTGGACAGTTGCCCAGATTCCTGATGGTGCAAGCGATCTCGAGCAGCTGGTGTATGATGGCAAGACGCTGCGGGGCTCGATTGAACCCACGGTTGGTGGCGGATCAGCATTCATTGCCCAGGTGACCCTCTACTCAGCTGCTCCGGGCGTAGCGATCAGTCAGGCCTGCTACGCCACCGGCGAGAACCACGAGCGGGCGGTCCTCAAGCAGCTGATGGGCCAGCTCGATCTGGAGGGGATGTTGATCCAGGCAGAGGCGTTGCACACCCAGCAACTGTTTTTCGACAGCTCCAGGAGCAGGGGGCCGACTTCCTCCTGACGGTGTAGGCGCAGCCTTCCGCGAAGCGGTGAGCGAACCAGAAGACTCTGCAGCGTCAGATCCGCAGCCAGTTCCAGGGAAAGCGCCAGATCCCTTTTGTGGCAACGGAACACGAGATCAGCCACGGCCGAGACATCACCTGGGCTCTGCGAGCAAAAGAGGCTCCAGAGCACATCCGCGAGACATGGAGCGGCACCAGCTGGGTCGTGGAAGTGAGCACCACCGGTAGCCGTGACGGCAAGCCATTTCAGGCCACCCATCATTCCTGTTTCAAGCAGCGCACCTCTCGGTGCGAAACCAGACTGCGTACTACCCCAGAAGCACTGCTGCAACTGGTGCGGGAGCGCTGGAGCCTTGAGAGCTGGCACTGGATCCGTGACACCCAGCTCCATGAAGACGACCACCGCTATCGAGGCAACGGCGCTGGAGCCATGGCCACGCTGCGGACGGCAGCCCTCAACCTGCTGCGATTGTCGGGATTTCAGTCAATCCGGGCCGGCATGCAGTCGGTGATGCACGACATCACGGCACTGCTGGCGATGGCGATGCGGCAGCCCAGCCCTGAACCAATTTGACACTTTGAATCAGCCCTGCCCTGGCAGGAGTCAATGATCGAAATGGCGTCGAACAGTCATGGCGCCAACAGCCCTTCTCGCCGCACCAGCGGCAGCAGCGCAGCGTCGGGTCTTCCCTCCGGCACGCAGCACCAGCCCGGCAGGTGTTCGGCGTTACACCAGAGCAGGATCACGTGGGCCGGCAGCGGCAACAGCTCGGGTTGCTCGCTGCCTTTGATCACGCGCACACAAGGGGAGGCCTCATGGCTGCGATGGAGCGCGGCCGTTGGCGCCAACAGCCCCTGGGCGCCTTGCTGCTTGAGCTGCTTGACCAGGGCGAGCCTGGCGGATTGGCCAGCGGCTGTGGTGTCGAGGAGCTGATCCATGGCCAGCGGGCTGGCCGGGCCTGGGCCAGAGGAACGGATAGCGGCGATCGCAGACGCGAAAGCCCAGGCGCGAAGGGGTCAACTGGTCACCATGTCAAAGCTCGCCGCTGCCGCCAGGGCCAGGCGATCAAGCCATCGTTGCGAGCGGAGTTGCTGGCCAGTGAGCTCTGCGATCAACGGGGGTTGGCGCGGGATCTGGGTCGGCGTTTGGGGGGATGGTGGAGGTGTTGAACCAACTCAGTTCATGGGCCTGACGGGAATCAATATTCAAGATCAAACGTTGGCGTGAGCTTCATCCAGGCAAGCATTAGTGGTGTGGCTATACGCCGATGTGCTGGTCTGTTTCGTGCCGATGATTCGGGTGGCTGGCCAACATTGGTTGCTCTGCCTGCCGATGACATGAGAGGCCGTGGTATGATCCCATGGAGCTGCAAACATGATAACGCCTAAAGTGTCTTTTGGTTTCAGCAAGTAGCTCGACCCAGAGATTTACCAACTCTAGGCCATGGCTCTTGTTTGTTAAGCTTTCCGGTTCTGTTTTTTGTAGTGATCATCTCGTTCCAATTGCCCCAATGAAGACGACTGTTGGCATCGATGGGCAAATCTTCGCCTGGCAGTCTGTTGGCGGCGTTAGTCGCTACTTCAGTAACTTGCTCACAATGGCCGGCAGTACTGGTGGAGACGAGGTGGCAATTTACCCCTACTTCACCAGGCATCGAAACGCCTACCTTCAGGCTGCCGGCATCGGCCTATGCTGCCCTGGCAACACTCTGGAAGAGATTCTGGTCAGGGATTTGCATTTACTAGCCGACGGCAGCGAAGCAATGTATCCAATACCGAATATTATCCATAGCACTTACTATGCTGGCTTGCCTTGGAATACCAATAAAAACGTAAAGGCCAAGCTGGTAACCAGCCTTTTTGATATGATTCCAGAGTGTTTTCCTGGCTTCTTCCCCGGTGGTAGTCCGCATCTTCAAAAACTGGAATGGCTTGATGCAAGCGATCTGATCATCAGCATCAGTGATTCGGCCTCCGCAGACCTCCTGGACATCAGGCCACAACTTGCCGATCGTCTGCAGACCATCCATCTGGCCAATGCTTTGACGCTTGTGGATCAAGGGCCTTCGGCAGCGGCTCATGATTCCACGCCTTATTTCTTGTTTGTTGGCACGAGAAATCGCTACAAGAACTGGATACAGGCACTCAAAGGCCTGAGCAGAAGTCTTAGTGCTTTAAAAGAGCACATCCTTGTCTTTGCTGGTGGTGGTGCAGCCGACGAAGCTGAGCTGAGCACGATTCACCAGCTTGGTCTTTCTGAACGGGTTGTCTTTGTCAGTCCAGATGATCAGCAGTTGGCGCAGCTTTATGCAGGAGCCTCAGCTGTGCTTGTGCCCTCCTTGGCTGAAGGTTTTAGTCTGCCGCTGGTGGAAGCATTGGCCATGGATGTGCCTGTTTTCTGCTCCGACATCACTGTTCATCGTGAAGTCGGCCAGGATTATTGTACCTTTTTGTCGCCAACTATTACGCAGGATTGGGCCGATGCTATGGCGGCTGTTCATAGCTTCCAGCCACCCTCGAAAATTCTGGGAGCCAATTATCAACCTAAGGTGGAGTATTTCTCCTATCCCAGGGTAGTCGATGCCCATAAGGCAATCTATGCTGCCCTTTGAATGGCGGCTTCCAGTAGCCGCTCAATCACGCCATCGATTGAAATTGTTGCTCGCCAGCCATGGGCCTGGGCTAAGGGCTCAGGGTCACCTGAACTGGTGAGAATATCAGAAGGACGCAGCAAGGAATCATCCTGATCAACATAATCAACCCAATCGAGTTCCAGCAAGCTGAAAACTTTGGCTACGAAGTATGTCAAGGTTTCTGTTCTACCTGTGCATACAAGCTGATCGCTCAGGCAATCTGCACGCACGATAAGCTGCATTGCTTCCACGTATTCTTCGGCCCAGCCCCAATCACGGGCCACCTGCAGATTGCCGAGCTGAAGGCGAAAGCCAGGATCGCGGCTGCAGCGCAGGGCTCCCGTCACAATCTTTCTGGTGACGAAGTTTGCCGGCCGCCAGGGAGATTCGTGATTAAAGAGTATGCCGCTCACGCAGTTGAGCCCATAGGCCTCTCGATAGAGTCTCACGGTGTTCAAACTTGCATCCTTAGCGATCGCGTAGGGGCTGCGGGGGTACCTCGGCGTGAGAACCGTCGCAGGGGCGGGGGTAGAGCCAAAAACTTCACTGCTGCTGGCAAAATAAAGGCGGCCCTGATAAGCGACATATCGGCAGACTTCCAGGAGATTGATGGTGCCATTGATGATGCTGTTGAAGGTGTCAACAGGCTGGCGAAAGGAAAGACCAACCGATGATTGTGCCGCCAGATTGTAAATTTCATCGGGCTCATGAGCCTGGATCAAGCCAAGCAGCTGGCGAAAGTCGCAGAGATCGGCTGGAACCAGCTCCAGATCAGCGGCAATCCCCAAGGCAGCCAGGGTGGTGATGTTTGGATTCGTGGAGCGTGAAATCCCCACAACCTCGAATCCCTGGGCAAGCAACGAGCGGGTTAGAAGCGCTCCGTCCTGGCCAGTGCATCCGATCACAAGTGCCTTCAATACAGTCCTCTATGGGGTGATGGGCGCCAGGAAGCTTGTTTGGGAGACCGTAGGCTCTCCACGGTTACCATTAAAAGATTGGCACTTGGCTCAGGCTGTTCCATTGTTCAAATATAACACTGGCTCGTTGTGTCAGGGCGAGCACCACTCAGCTGTGCTCAATTAATAGCCTCGGTCCATTGGCTCTTCCCGTGGCCTCTGCTGATAGCAGTCTCGTCATATCTAGATGCAAGTACCATTGCTTGCTTGGCATTAGAGGTGGCGGTGCTGCTCCGCGCGGATGAGCGTTTGTTGAAGCTGGATGCCAGTGTGTTGCCATGAGAACCTGAGCGGCACTATGTTCAAGAAGCGTCGGGTGCCCTGGAATTGTGCAATTCTGTCCTGGACCAATATCGTGAAGATCCGACCCCATGGGTGTCACTCTGAAACACGTGGACGAAGCCGTGAAGGTGCTGCAGGGGGAGAGCTCCCTGCCTGAGGGACAGGAGATCATGCTGTTCACCGTATCAGATCTGAAGAACTTAGATCGCGAGCGCCGTGATGAGGTGGATTACAGATGCCATCCTTCCTGCGCGGCAACGAAGACGAAGACGCCGAGGATGTGTTTTGAGCCTGGCAAGCGAGAGGATCTACGTGCGCTAAACCCACATCGAAGATGTGCATTCCAAGCCACCAACTGATTTCAGGGGAGCTGGCAAGCTGGTGGGTGATGCCACGGTCAAACAAGGCGTCATTACCGATTCGCTCCCCTCAAGCTGCCGTGAAGGAGTAATACCTAGTGCACAGTCCCGGAAATAACAGTTAAAAGGTAAGACTCCTGAGGGATATTCCATTACAGTTGATCGCCCGATGCTGCCGCTAGTTCTTAGTGACGACGAGGTTAAACAACTCCAGAGCAACGCCAATGCAAGGTCGTTGCCCCATTAGATTGTGCAGTGGGCTTAGATCGTGCTGGCTTGCGGTGCCGTTGAAACCAACACAGCCATATCTAAGCGAATAAGCTTGGCGGGCATGACCGTGAGCAAGTGGCGCAAGCGTTACCGGCACCTCGGCCTGGATGGTTCACACGACGAGATCAGGCCAGGGCGGCCACTACTCCATGGGGATGACAAGGTGGCCGAGATGATTAACAGGGCCCTGCAAAGCAAGCCCGCAGATGGCAGCACACAGTGGACAAAACGCAACTTGACGGCTGCTACAGCCATCTCCAAAAGAAAGGCGCACTGCTGGCTACAGTCCTTCTCCCTGCAGCCCCACCGCCAGAAATCCCACCGCTGCGCGGAAGCCTGACGGCTACAAGCTATCCAACGATCCATTTTTTGTCGGTAAGGTAAGAGACATCGTCGGGCTCTACCTCAACCCGCACGATAAGGCAGTTGAGCTTTGCGGTGACGAGAAAACGCAGATCCAGGCCCTCGATCGCACCCCAGCCTCTGCTGCCGATGGGTCTGAGCTACGTCGAGGGTGACACCCACTACTACATCCGTCACGGCAGCACCACACTGATTTCCGCTTTTGACGTGGCCACTGGTGCGATGATCGCCGAATGCTGGCACAGGTACCGCCACCTGGGGATTCTGAGTTTACTGAGGCGAATCGACAAGGAAGACCCACACAAACTTGACGTGCACCTGATCGTCGACAACTACTGCACTCACAAGCACGCGAAAGGCCGTTCCTGGCTGGCGCAGCGGCCACGGTTCCACGTCTCCCATACGCCGCCCTACGCTATTTGGCTTAACCAGGTGGCGCGCTGGTTTGGGATCAT
>CAIJRN010000011.1 GCA_903823115.1 uncultured cyanobacterium | reverse complement strand
CGCCGGAGCGCTGTTGGATTGTGGCGGTCATGAGGTCGAGAGGTGATGTCCGCGATGCCAGGTCGAGTGGCCTGGATCAGGGACGGGATGGAAGGGCGGAATCCCGCCAAAGCGAATGTAACGGAAGATTGCGCCGTTTGTGAAGCGGCCTTCATGAAGAAAAGCTGAGGAGCGCGGTGGACGCGGTCTGGAGGGGCTACTGGGCCAGCACCAAGGCTCAGGTGGGAGTTGAGCGGCTCCGCCACGCGGGACGGCGCAGCGCTTCCTGGGAGGCTGGCGATCGTGGCGCCACGCCAATCTCAGCGCTGCTGGCTGACAGGTGCCCGGCGCCCCGATGCCGTTGGCGAACACGAATTGTCGGGGAGGGGAACGGGCCGGGGGGCGTCCGCCAAGGCTGCCGGTGGTTTCGCTGTTCCGCCGCCAGGGCAGGGCGTCTGTGGCGGCCTCAGCAGGAGCTGCCGCGGGGCCTGCTCCTGCTCCCTTGCCCTCGGATGGCGGCCGGTGACTGCACTGGCGTTGTTAGCGTCCGCCAGTCCCGAGCCGGCCCACCGTGAGCGACCACCGGGTGCTGTTGGTACGGCTTCCCTGCAACCCCATCTTCCCGATCGGGCCGATCTATCTGGCCGATCACCTGCACAAGCAGTTTCCGGCCATGGCCCAGCGGATCCTCGATCTCGCGGCCCTGCCCCTGCTCGACGTGGAGTCGGTGCTGCTGGACACGGTGGCGGCCTTCCAGCCCACCCTGCTGGTGTTCTCCTGGCGGGACATCCAGATCTATGCGCCCGTGGATGGTCGCGGCGGCAATCCCCTGCAGAACTCCTTTGAGGTGTTCTACGCCCGTAATCCGCTGCTGCGGCTCCGGGGTGCCTTCGGCGGCCTCAAGCTGATGGCCGCCTACTACGGCGAGCTCTGGCGCAATCTGGCCCTGGTGCGCCGCGGACTCAGGCGGGCACGCCGCTTCTGCCCCGAGGCGCGGGCCCTGATCGGCGGTGGTGCCGTCAGCGTCTTTTACGAGCAACTCGGTGCCCGCCTGCCGGCCGGCACGGTGGTGTCGGTGGGGGAGGGCGAGGTGTTGCTGGAAAAGCTGATCCGCGGTGACTCGATCGCGGCCGAGCGCTGTTATGTGGCCGGCGAGGCACCGCGGCCCGGCTTGATCCACGAACAGCCTGCCCCGATTGAGAAGACCGCCTGCAACTACGACTACATCGCCTCGATCTGGCCCCAGCTCGACTGGTATCTCGATGGCGGTGACTTCTATGTGGGGGTGCAGACCAAGCGCGGCTGCCCCCACAACTGTTGCTACTGCGTCTACACCGTGATCGAGGGCAAGGCGGTGCGCCTCAACCCGGTGGAGGAGGTGGTGAAGGAGATGCGCCAGCTCTACGACCGCGGCGTGCGGGGCTTCTGGTTCACCGACGCCCAGTTCATCCCCGCCCGCCGCCAGATCGAGGACGCCAAGGAGCTGTTGCGGGCGATCGCGGCGGACGGCATGACCGACATCCGCTGGGCGGCCTACATCCGGGCCGACAACCTCGACGCCGAGCTGGCCGAGCTGATGGTGGCCACCGGCATGAGCTACTTCGAGATCGGCATCACCTCCGGCTCCCAGGAGCTCGTGCGCAAGATGCGCATGGGCTACAACCTGCGCACCGTGCTCGAGAGCTGCCGGCTGCTGGCGCGGGCCGGCTTCCGCGAGCACGTGTCGGTGAACTACTCCTTCAACGTCATCGACGAGCGGCCCGAGACGATCCGCCAGACCGTCGCCTATCACCGCGAGCTGGAGCGCATCTTCGGCGCCGACAAGGTGGAACCGGCGATCTTCTTCATCGGCCTGCAGCCCCACACCCACCTCGAGCAATATGCCTTCGAGCAGGGTTCATTGCAGCCCGGCTACAACCCGATGAGCATGATGCCCTGGACAGCCCGGCAGTTGCTCTGGAATCCGGAGCCGATGGGCAGCACCTTCGGCCGCGTCTGCCTGGAGGCCTTCCGGCTCAACCCCTCCGACTTTGGACGCACCGTGATGGCTCTGCTGGAGCGCGACTACGGCTGCGCGCCGCTGGAGGAGGCCCTGCATGCGCCGGTGCAGGGTCGGCGGGCCCTGGCCCAGGCGGTGCGCTGAAGTGTCCTGAGCGGCTGGGGGAACCAGAGGCGTTGCCATGGTCCCGGGGCTTCCGGGCGCCACCAGCCTGAACTCAGGATCCGCCCGGCGGACGGGCCCAGGGTGATCAGCACCCGCAGGCCTGCCGTGGGAGCGTTCAAGGAGGCCAGGGGTTGGCCAGTGCTGATGGCGATGCTGACGAGCTCTTCGGCCTCCACGACCTGGGCGAGCAGCTCCAGCAGGCTGGTCAGATCGCCCCGTTGGGGGATCAGCCAGTGTTGTTGCCTGCCTGTGCTGATCCAGAGCAGGGTGAGCAGGGCATCGCGGAGCATGGAGAACTGGGCAGGGTCCAGTCCACCAGTGCCACCGGATCAGGCTTCTGTCTCCGCCCACCAGCGCCGCCGCACCCACAGCAGGGCCCCCAGCCCAAGCCAGCCCAGCAGGCCGCCGATCGGGTTGGGCGTGGGGCTCCCGGCTCCGATCAGCCAGGCCGGCGTCGCCGGCGAAATCTGCAGCAGGCCGGCCTGCAGGGCGAACCAGCCGCCCACGAGGCCGCCGTGCAGGCCCACGGCGCCCCACAGCGCTCCGCCATCGGCGCGGCGCTGCAGCGCCAGGGCCAGCCCCAGCAGCACCAGGCCGATCAGCAGCGCGATCGCTGCCGCCCCCGGCAGTCGATACCAGGGGTGCACCAACGCAAAGAAAGCCGCCTGGAGGCCGATGGCCCGCCCGCTGCCACCAAGACGCTCCAGTTCCCCCCACAGCCAGCCGCGGAACAGCAACTCCTCGGCAAACCCCACCCCCAGCAGCAGCGCCAGGGCATTGGCCAGTCCGCCAAGGTCCAGGCGTCCCAGCCAGCGAGCCTGGCCGAACAGCAACAGCGCCACCACCACCAGCGTCAGCAGGGCCAGGGCCTTGAGCAGGCCGCGCCCGAAGGCCTTGAAGCCAGCGGCGGCAGGCAGGGCCACGCCGAGGGTCTGCCACGGGGTCTTGCAGCCCCAGGCCTGCCGCAGGCGCCAGGGCAGGCTGGCCAGCAACAGCACCAGGGCGATGGCTGCGCCGGCCAGATCCAGCTGGTCGGGGCGCCAGCTGGGGACCAGGAGGCCCAGCGGCCGCGAAGCCAGCCAGCCCAGCCCGTAGAGCAGCGGCACGTAGAGCAGGGTGCCCCACCAGTGGATGCGCGGCTGGCCTGAGCTGCCGGCTGCAGCGGCCATCAGCTCTCCGGCTCGATCGTGCTGGTGAGGCCCTTGGCCTTCAGGGTTTCGCTGTAGAACTCCGCCGGCTCGATGTCGCAGACGATCACCAGGCCCACCCCGGTGTTGTGGGCCTCCAGCATCACGGCGATCGCGTCCTGCTCACTCAGGGAGGGCACCACCTGGCGGAGGGTGGAGACGACGAACTCCATGGAGTTGACCGGGTCGTTGTGCAGCAGCACCTTGTAGCGGGGTGAGGGCTTGCGCACCCGCTGCTCTTCCTTGTCGAGCACCGTCGTGCCGCCGGGACGGTCCGGTGTTGCTGAGGCCCGCCAGGCCGAGCTGTCAGCGCTGGGCGGCTGGAGTTGGGTGGTGATCGTGGTGCTGGTGGTGAGCGGCAGAGGGATCATGGCCGTTCCCGCGACATGACGGTGGCCAACTCTAGAGAGCCTGCACCCGCGCCATTGCCTCCAGCACGTTCTCCCGGCTGTTGAAGGCCGAGAGCCGGAAGTAACCCTCGCCGGCGGCACCGAAGCCGCTGCCGGGGGTGCCCACCACGTGGGCCTGGCTGAGCAGCTTGTCGAAGAAGCCCCAGGAATCCAGGCCTGCGGGGGTTTTGAGCCACACATAGGGGGCCTGCTCGCCGCCGTACACCTGCAGGCCGGCGGCGGCCAGTTCGCGGCGGATGATGGCGGCGTTCTCCATGTAGAAGGCGATCAGCCCTTTCACCTGGGTCTGGCCCTCGGGCGAATACACCGCTTCGGCGCCGCGCTGCACGATGTAGCTGACACCGTTGAACTTGGTGCACTGGCGCCGGTTCCACAGCCCCCAGAGCTCCACCTGCTCGCCGCCTGCGGCCGTGCCCATCAGGCCGCGGGGCACGACGGTGAGGGCGCAGCGGGTGCCGGTGAAGCCGGCGTTCTTGGAGAAGGAGCGGAACTCGATCGCGCAGTCGCGGGCGCCCTCGATCTCATAGATCGAATGGGGCAGCTCCGGATCCTGGATGAAGGCCTCGTAGGCCGCATCGAACAGGATCAGGGCCTTGTGGGCCAGGGCGTAATCCACCCAGGCCTTGAGTTGTTGCCTGGTGGCCACCGCGCCGGTGGGGTTGTTGGGGAAGCAGAGGTAGATCAGGTCCACGGGCTGCTCGGGGATCGGGGCCGTGAAGCCGTTCTCGGCCGTGATCGGCAGATAGGTGAGCCCGCCGTAGCGACCACCGTCATCGGCCTCGCCGGTGCGGCCGGCCATCACGTTGCTGTCCACATACACCGGATAGACCGGATCGGTGACGGCGATGCGGTTGTCGGGGCCGAGGATGTCGAGGATGTTGCTGCTGTCGCATTTGGAGCCGTCGGAGATGAAGATCTCCTCGGCGCTCACCTGGCAGCCGCGGGCCTGGAAATCGCGGCTGGCGATCGCCTCCCGCAGCCACAGGTAGCCCTGCTCGGGGCCGTAGCCGTGGAAGCCGGCGTGGGTTCCCATGTCATCAATGGCGGCCTTCATGGCGTTGCGGCAGGCCTCCGGCAGGGGCTCGGTGACATCGCCGATGCCGAGGCGGATCACCTTGGCCTCGGGGTTGGCTTCGCTGAAGGCCTTGACGCGCCGCGCGATCTCGGGGAACAGGTAGCCCGCCTTGAGCTTGAGGTAGTTGCCGTTGACCTGGACCATGGGGATTCGGACGCTGTCGCGTGGGGTCTGCTGGCGGGATTGTCCTATGGCGAGCCGCCGGCCTGCATACGATCAGGCCACCGTCCAGCGCATCGCCGTGCCCGTTGTCTCGCCTGTCGCTGCTCCGCTGGATGCGCCGGTGGACTTCGATGCCCTGATCGGTGCCGACATCCTCAAGCCGGCCCGCTACCTGGGCAACGAGCGGGGGGTGGAGCCGCGGGACTGGAGCCGCGCCTGGCCGCAGGCCGCCGTGCGCTGGGCCCTCACCTACCCCGAGGTCTACGAGGTGGGGGCCAGCAATCTGGGCCACATCATTCTCTATTCGGTTCTCAACGCTGTTCCCGGCCAGCTCTGCGATCGCTCCTATCTGCCGGCGGCTGATCTCTCGGCCCGCTTGCGCCAGCGCCGGGAGCCCCTGTTCGCCGTCGAGAGCCGCCGGCCCCTGCATGCCTTCGACATCCTCGGCTTCAGCCTCAGCTACGAGCTGGGGGCCAGCAACATCCTCGAGATGCTCGATCTGGCCGGCATCCCCCTGCGCGCCGCCGATCGCGGTGACCTGCCTCTGGCCGATCCGGCCTCGCCGCCGCTGATCTTTGCCGGCGGGCCCACCGCCACCAGCAATCCCGAACCCTTCGCCGCCTTCTTCGATTTCATCGCCCTCGGCGATGGCGAGGAGCTGTTACCTGAGATCGGCCTGGTGGTGGCCGAAGCCCGCGCCGCCGGTCTGAGCCGCTCGGACACCCTGCGGGATCTGGCCCAGGTGCCTGGCGTCTACGTGCCCTCGCTCTACGCCCCTGGTGCTGATGGGGTGACGGTGGTGCCCCTGGAGCCGGGGTTGCCAAGGCGTATCCAGCGGCGCACCGCCACGCCGATGCCTCACTACGCCATGGGGCTGGTGCCCCACATCGAAACCGTCCACGACCGCCTCACCGTCGAGATCCGGCGCGGCTGCACCCGCGGTTGCCGCTTCTGCCAGCCCGGCATGCTCACCCGCCCCGCCCGTGATGTCGAGCCCGAGGCGGTGATCGAGGCGGTGGAGGAGGGCATGCGCCGCACCGGCTACAGCGATTTCTCCTTGCTGTCCCTGAGCTGCAGCGACTACCTCTCCCTGCCGGCGGTGGGGGTGGAGCTGCGCAACCGCCTCGCCGATCAGAACGTCTCCCTCACCCTGCCCAGCCAGCGGGTCGATCGCTTCGACGCCAACATCGCCCACATCCTCGGCGGCACCCGCAAGGCGGGGCTCACCTTCGCCCCCGAGGCCGGAACGCAGCGCCTGCGGGACATCGTCAACAAGGGCCTCAGCGACGAGGAATTGCTGCGCGGCATCCGCACGGCGATGGAAACCGGCTATCGCAAGATCAAGCTCTATTTCATGATCGGCCTGCCCGGTGAGGGTGATGACGACGTGCTCGGCATCGCCGACACCTGCCGCTCCCTGCAGGAGCGCTGCCGCGATCTGGGCCGGCTGGAGCTGAACCTGACGATCAGCAACTTCACGCCCAAGCCCCACACCCCCTTTCAGTGGCACAGCGTCAGCACGGCCGAATTCCAGCGACGCCAGGAGCTGCTGCGTCGGGCCCTGCGCCAGTTGCGGGGCCTCAAGGTCAACTTCACCGATGTGCGCCTGTCGGCGGTCGAGGACTTCGTCGGTCGCAGCGATCGGCGCCTGGCGCCGGTACTGGAGGCGGCCTGGCGAGCCGGAGCCGGGCTGGATGCCTGGTTCGAGTCCGCGGAGCGCACCTACACCGCCTGGACCGGCGCCATTGAGGCGGCTGGGCTGGGCGGCCGTTATCGCGAGCTGGAAATGGGGGGCTGGGGCCATGCCGAGGCCCTCAGCGGCGATGATCTGGCCGCCTTCTGCCGCCAGCCCCTGCCCTGGGATCACATCGATTCCGGCGTCGACAAGGTCTGGCTGGCGGAGGATCTGCAGCGGGCCCTGGCGGCGACGGTGGTGGAGGACTGCTCCTTTGCCGGCTGCAGCAGCTGCGGCGTCTGCGGGCCCGAGCTGGGCCACAACGTGGTGATTCCAGCGCCGCCACCGCCGCCGCCGATTCCGCCGCGGTCCCCGGCCAGTGAGCGGCTGAGCCGCTTGCGCTTCGGCTTCGCCAAGACCGGTTCCCTGGCCCTGATCAGCCATCTCGACACGGTGCGCCTACTGGAGCGGGCCCTGCGCCGCAGCGGCCTGCCGGTGAGCTTCACCGGTGGCTTCCATCCTTTGCCGCGCCTGCAGCTGGCCCTGTCCCTGCCCCTGGGGGTGGAGGGGCTCGGGGAGTGGTTCGATCTGGAGTTCACCGTTCCACTGGAGCGGCTGGAGCTGGAAGCGGTGCAGGCCCAGCTGCAGGCCCAGCTGCCGGCGGAGTTGCCGTTGCTGTCGGTGGCGGCGGTGCCGGTGTTCGGTCCCAGCCTGTCCCAGGAATTGCTCAAGGCCCACTGGCGCTTTGATCTCCTGCCGCTGCCGGGTGAATCGCCAATGGCCGGGGCGGACGGAACGCCGGCGCTGGACTGGAACGCCGCCTTGGCCGAACTCCTGGCGGCCGAGACCCTGGTCTGGAGCGATACGGACAAGAAGGGGCGCCCGCGCCAGAGGGACTGTCGTCCCTATCTGCTGCAGCTGGGCCGGGTGACAGCCCCCGGAGGTCCTGGCGCTGACGCTCCGGCAGAGCCAGGCATCCGGCTCGATCTCGAGGCCGCAATCGATCTTCAGGGCCGCAGCCTCAGGCCCGAGCAGCTGCAGCACTGGCTGGCCGAGCGCCTGGCCAGCCCCCTGCAGCTGGGGCGGGTGGCGCGAAGAGCCCTGGTCTTGCGCCCGTGCTAACTTGCCTCCAAGACGGATGATCTGAACGAGGGGACCTCCCCTGATCGATCTCCGGCCAGACGCTTTCTCAAAAAGGTTGCTTTTCAAGAGCTCCTTCCCGGAAGCGCTTCCCTTGACACCGATTCTCCGTTCGGTCATTCCTGCATTGACCCGGATCCGGGTGATTCCCGCTCCGCCCAATCGCTGACCGTACGCGTCGGATCCTGATAGCCCCGATCCCCTGATGGGATCGACGGTCGGCCGGTCTTCCGCAACCGTCTTCCCCTGTCCGAGCAGGGTGTCGAGCCGCTGTAATTCCCGTCCACCGGGATCCCCCGCTCGCCGGGTGCTTCCTCCAGACGGGTCTTGTCCCGCCAATCGGGCCGGTTCAGCGACGCTCTCCGCGGCCATTCCTCCTGCCTCCAGAGGCAGGGCTCACCGAGCCGAACAAGCTTTCTCCATGCCCCAGCAGATCGTCATCGCCGAGCAGTTGCGCATCGCCGCAGTGCTCACCGACGAACGTGTCGATGAGCTGGTGGTGGCCCAGGGCCGCTACCAGATCGGCGACGTCTACCTCGGCACCGTCGAAAATGTCCTCCCCGGCATCGACGCTGCTTTCGTCAACATTGGCGAAAGTGAAAAGAACGGGTTCATTCACATCACTGATCTCGGCCCCCTGCGCCTGAAAAAAGGCGGGGCCGGCATCACCGAACTGCTCGAGCCCCGCCAGAAGGTGCTCGTCCAGGTGATGAAGGAGCCCACCGGCTCCAAGGGCCCCAGGCTCACCGGCAATCTCGCCCTGCCCGGTCGCTTCCTGGTGCTGCAGCCCCACGGCCAGGGAGTCAACATCTCGCGCCGCATCAACGGCGAGAACGAACGCAATCGGCTGCGGGCCCTGGGCGTGCTGATCAAGCCCCCTGTCGCCGGCCTGCTGATCCGTACCGAAGCGGAGGGGGTGAGTGAAGACCTGCTGATCGACGATCTCGAATCCTTGCTGCGCCAGTGGGAGGCCATCCAGCAGGCGGCTGAAACCGCCAGCCCACCGGTTCTGCTCAACCGGGACGAAGACTTCATCCATCGCGTCCTGCGCGATTTCTACAGTCCCGAGCTGGTGCGGGTGGTGGTCGATGCTGCCGATGCCGTCGCCCGGGTCAAGGCCTATCTGGCTGCCGATCAGGTCAACGTGCAGGTGGAGGCCCACAGCGAGCCCACCGAGATCCTTGAGTACTACAAGGTCAACGCCGCCATCCGCGATGCGCTCAAGCCCCGGGTTGAGCTCCCCTCCGGCGGCTACGTGATCATCGAGCCCACCGAGGCGCTCACTGTCATCGACGTCAACTCGGGCTCCTTCACCCGCTCCGCCAACGCCCGGGAAACCGTGCTGTGGACCAACTGCGAGGCGGCGGTTGAAATTGCCCGTCAGCTGAAGCTGCGCAACATCGGCGGCGTGGTGGTGATCGATTTCATCGACATGGAGTCGCGGCGGGATCAGCTGCAGTTGCTGGAGCACTTCACCCAGGCCGTGCGCCACGATTCGGCGCGCCCCCAGATCGCCCAGCTCACCGAACTGGGCCTGGTGGAACTCACCCGCAAGCGCCAGGGGCAGAACATCTACGAACTGTTCGGCCGCGCCTGCCCCAGCTGTGGTGGCCTCGGCCATGTCGCTGTGCTGCCCGGCCGTGACACCCTCCAGCCCCTCGCGACCGTCTCCGGACTGGTGCGTTCGACCGCCTCACCCCGGGCCGAGGTCTTCGCTCCGGCCCCGGCGACCGCTGCTGCCGAGGGATCCGGCCGCCGCCGCCGGGGAGGCCGCGGTGGTCGCGGTGCCGAAGCCGCTGAAAGCAGTGGCTACGGAGAGGCCAGTGTCGCTCCAGTGTTCGAAACCGCCACGGCGGAGCGCGTCGAGCGCGTCGAGCGAGGCGAGCGCAGTGAGCGGGGGTCCGACACGGCCCTGCGACGCACGGAGCACGATCTGGTGGCCGTACCGATGGAACCCCAGCAGGAGCTGGTCTACGGCTGGCTTGGCCTGAGTCCGGCCCTGCTGCTCGATCCGCAACCCACGGGCGACAACGTTCTGGTGCGGGTGGTCCGGCCTGGGGCCGATGCGGAGGCCGTGCTCGAGGAGGCGCGGCAGCAGCTGGCCGCCGCCGGCTCCCGCCGTCGTCGCCGCGGTCGTGGCGGCAGTGAGGGGCGCACGGAAACCAGTGTGGAAGACAGTGTGGATCGGGCTGGCGATCGCAGCGCTGACAACAGCAGCGATCGCGGTGGCTACGGCACAGCGCCGGTCGTCCATGGCTGGGGGGACAGTGGCGGGGCCGAGGGCCGTGACAGCCTGCCTGTGGTCGAGATCACGCCGTTGCCGATCGATTTCCCGGGCAGCGGGGTGGCCGCCGAGGTGGTCACGGTCGAGGTGCCGGCACGCCGCCGTCGTGGTTCCAGTCGTGGTGCGGCCAGCGTCGCCCTTGCAGAGGCACCGCCCCTTGAGGCTGTGGCAGCGGCCCCTGTGGCCGCCAGCGCCCAGGAGCTCGATGATTCGGGTGAGCCCCGCCGTCGCCGCCGCCGTTCCTCCGCCAGCGACTGAACGCGTCCGTGTCCCGAGCAAGGTCGACCAGTCCAGAGGACGCCATCGCTGATCCCTGGGCTGGTCGCCCACCCCACGATTGTGCCGGGGTGGATGAGGTCGGTCGGGGCGCGTTGTTCGGCCCGGTGCTGGCCGCGGCGGTCGTGCTCACCGCTGAGGCTGCTGCTGGCCTGGCCGCCGCTGGTCTCACCGACAGCAAGAAGCTCTCACCCCGGCGCCGAGCGGCCTTGGTGCCCCTGATCCACCAGCAGGCGACGGCCTGGGGGATCGGTCAGGCCAGTGCCGCGGAGATCGATCGTTTTGGCATCCGTGCCGCCACGGAGTCGGCGATGCTGCGGGCCCTGCAGCGGCTCCCAGCTGCTCCGGGTCTGTTGATTGTCGATGGGGTGCTGCCGCTGCGTGGCTGGCCCGGTGAGCAGGTCACCTTGATTGGCGGTGACAGTCGCTGCGGGGCGATCGCTGCCGCCAGTGTGCTGGCCAAGGAAGAGCGCGATGCGCTGATCCGCCGGCTGGCGTTGCGATTTCCCGGCTACGGACTCGAACGTCACGCCGGTTACGGCACGGCCCTGCATCGTCAGGGCCTGTTGCGGCTCGGCGCTTCGCCCCTGCATCGTCTCAGTTTCCTGGGCGCCCTGCTTCCGTCTCCTAGGGGTCAGCCATCGCCGCACCAGGACTGAAAGTCGGATATCAGCTGCTGGCCCACCCGCTTGCGAATGCCGAGCAGGATGCCCGCCAGGATCGAGCGGCCCGTGGCCTCCAGAACCCTGGCGGGAATCAGTTTCAATAGCGGCGGCTGGCTGACGCTGACCGACAGGCAGGCCTCCCCGGCCAGGCCGGTCGGGGAGGGTTGCAGCCAGGACTGCAGCTGCAACTGGAAGTCGTCCACCAGCCCGAGGCCCTCCAGCTGGCAGTCGAGGGCTTCGAGCTCCAGGCGATCCTCTTGGTGACAGGCCCGCAGTTCCACGATCGGCTGGATCTGAAGTTGAAACACCTGCACCCGGGTCACCGTGTAGCGGTAGTGGCCACGACCCAGGGTCACCAGCTGCTGCGGATCGAGCAGGGCTGTCACCACGCGGTCTTCCTGGCTGAGGTAGGCCGCCAGGCGATCGCTCGAATCGGTGATCGGTAACGTCAGCTGCTGACTTGCTCTGAAAGCCAGGGGCATGACCAGCTGGCCGGCAGGGCATGATCCTATCGGCCCACTTTCCCTTCGCTCTCGCCATGCGTCTTGCCTTCCTCGGTCCCGTCGGCACCTACGGCGAGCAGGCGGCCCGGAAGCTGGCGGAGCTGGAGCGCTTCGCCGACGTGCTCTATGTGCCTCAGCAGGGCATCCGTGCCGTGATTCAGGCCCTGGCCGCCGGCCAGTGCGAGGCGGCGGTGGTGCCGGTGGAGAACTCGGTGGAAGGGGGCGTGACCGCCTGTCTCGATGCCCTCTGGGAGCATGGAGAGCTGGCGGTGGCCCACGCCCTGGTGCTGCCGATCCGTCATGCCCTGGTCGGCAGTGGCCCGGTGGAGGGGGTCAGCGAGGTGCTCTCCCATCCCCAGGCCCTGGCCCAGTGCAGTCAGTGGTTGGCGGATCATCTCCCCAGTGCCCTGCAGCTGCCCACCAGTTCCACCGCCGAGGCGGCCCGGATGGTGCGAGGCAGTCGCTTCCGCGCCGCGATCGCCTCACGGGAGGCGGCGGCGGAGCACGGTCTCGAGGTGCTGGATTATCCGATCAACGATGTGGCCGGCAATTGCACCCGTTTCCTGTTGCTGCGTCGTGGCTCCCGTCTCAAGGAGGGACCTCTGGCCAGCCTGGCCTTCTCGCTGCATTCCAATCAACCCGGGGCGTTGCTGCAGGCCCTGGGTTGCTTTGCCCAGCAGGGGCTGAACATGAGCCGCATTGAATCGCGGCCCTCCAAGCGGGAGATGGGGGAATACATCTTTTTCGTCGATCTCGAGCTGGCCCAGGGTGCGGAGCCGCTCGAACAGGCTCTGGCCGAGCTTCAGCCCCTTTGCGAGCATCTGGCCCTGTTCGGTGCCTATCCGCTCACGAATCTGGCCCTTGAGCAGCCAGCGGCCTGAGCCTTTGGGCCTGCGTTGGGCTCAGGCCCCTGGTTTGCGGCCTCGGAACACGCCGAACTGCATCAGACCACTGCGAAAGGCCCAGTCCATCAGCAGCAGGGTGGGTGTTTCCCTCAGTCCCTGCAGCACGGCAGCTGGGCCCAGCCCCAGGACGGCGGCAGGGCGGCGCAGACCCTCGAGGATCGAGTCGAGCCAGGAGGGCTGGGTGGCACCGGTCCAGTCGCCTGTCTCGACGGTCATGCCGCCGGCCCAGGGGCTCTGCTCCAGGTTCTGCTGGAGGGAGCGGATACTGGCGAACTCGGGGTGGGCCCATTGGTCGAGCAACTGGCGCATCACCCAGCGCTCGCGACGGCTCATGCTCCCATCCGCCGGATCGCGTCGGTTCCAGTCGGCCACCGCCAGCAGACCGCCGGGCCGGAGCACCCGCAGCAGTTCATCGGCATAGCGCTGCTTGTCGGGCATGTGCGGGCCGGCCTCCACACTCCAGACGGCATCGAAGCCTTGAGTGCTGTTGCCATCCGGCAGCTCCAGGGCCAGGGCATCCATCACGGCGAATTGGCAGTGAGCCAAGGTGTCGGGGGTGAGCTCGCGGGCCCTGGTGATCTGGCCAGGACTGATGCTGATGGCCAGCACGTCAAAGCCGTAGTCGCGGGCGAGGATGCGGGCACTGCCACCGATGCCGCAGCCCACATCCAGCACCCTGGAACCTGGTGGCAATTGGTCCAGGCCGCTCCAGCGGACCAGTTCATGCACGAACGCCACCTTGGCGGCGCGAAAGTCGCGCGGGCCGGAGGGATCGCCGTAGTGCCCCAGGTGCACATGGTCGCCCCAGAGATTCTCCAGCAGCCTGTCGGCGGTCCAGCGGTCGTAGGCGTCAGCCACGGTGGCCGTTCCAACGAATCGGCGGTTGCGGCGCAGCCAGATCACCAGGGCCACCAGGGTCAGCCCGAGCAGCAGGGACAGCAGCAGCCAGGCCTGCGGGTTGGCGCCGAGCCTCACTCCCGGCCCCCTGCGCCGTCTTCATCCAGGGAGGTGAACGTGTCCTTGAGCACGGTGCGTGCCGCCAGCTGGCGTCGCGTCTCGTCGAGCAGCTCGTATTCCTGGCGCAGCCGTTCACCCGTGTCGGTGATCTCCAGCAGGGCCTGCTGATGGTCGGCCACCGGCCCCCCCAGATGGGCGCCGATCCAGAAGGAGAGCTCCCTGGGCAGATCGGGCAGATCAGCGGGCAGGGAGGAGGGTTTGCCGATCAACTTGCCGGTGAGTTCCACCACATCGCGAAGGGCCTGGGAGACGTCGTTGGTCAGGGTTTCCAGCTCGTCGTGGCTGTCACTGATTTCATCTTCGATCCAGCTGACCAGGCCGACCCGAAAGGGCGCATCGCGCACAATGTCGAGCACACGAAAACGCTGCTGTCCCATCGTGACGATGTTGCTGCGGTCGTCCTCCTGGTTCTGGCAGTGCAGGATTTCGGCGCAGCAACCCACTCCCGCCATCTGCTTCTCCTGGGGATCCCAGCGCACAACGCCGAAGCGGCGATCTTCGGCCATCACCGTGCGCAGCATCATGCGATACCTGGGCTCAAAGATGTGCAGCGGCAATACCTCCTGCGGGAAGAGCACCACATCCGGCAAGGGGAACAGCGGTAGTTCCCGCACAGCAAGGTCGCTCACGCCTGCAGGGTGCCGCCTGGGGCACCGGTGCATGGACCTGGTTGGCCCCAGCGATGGGGAGAGCGGATCAGGGAACGCAACGAGTCGGCGCCGATGTTGGCATGAATCCTAGAAAGAACAATCCGGCCCCGGCAGATCTGGGACCGGTGTCGCAGCGCAGTCAAGCCCCTCAGAAGCGAGCATCTGGGAAGGCCAGAAGCCAGCAGGGTGCTGTGGCTGGAGCTTGGCGCCCAAAGCTGCGGGGGGACGGCTGAGACTCAAGCTCGCCCTGACTGAATCGCCGCAGTGACGCGTGGGGTTGAGAGCTGCAGGGCCCCAGCCATCGCACTGAAGGCCATGCTTCGGAGCTCCGGTTCGCCGCGGCTGAATCGCTGGACTGTTCGCAGCAGTCTGGAGTTGCTGGGCTGAAGCCCCAGGGAGTGCTGCCAAAGCGCAGCGCCACTGGGGCCAGGTCTCAGAGCTTGACTTCGATGTCGACGCCGCTGGGCAGGTCCAGCTTCATCAGGGCGTCGATCGTCTTGGCGCTCGGGCTGTAGATGTCGATGATCCGGCGATGGGTGCGGGTTTCAAAGTGCTCGCGGGAGTCCTTGTCCACGTGGGGCGAGCGCAGCACGCAGTAGATCTTGCGCTTCGTGGGCAGAGGAATCGGACCGATCGCTGTCGCGGCCGTGTGGTCGGCGGTTTCAATGATCTTTTCGCAGGACAGATCCAGCATGCGGCGATCAAACGCCTTCAGACGGATGCGGATCTTCTGCTGAGCGATGGCGGTGGACATGGCGAAATACGGAAAGGGGCGCTGGGATCACCGCGCAGGGTGAGGAAGCCGGAGGCACACAGGGCCCTGGCTTCTCAAGGGTGGAGATCGAGCCGGGGTGCCCGGTTGTCGAGGTGCTCAAGGCCTGATGGAGCCTTGGGAAACGGGGTGGGAAGCCGAGCGGACCCCACCCCTTGAACTTAGATCAGCGAGTTGATCCGAACCGGATCACAGGAGGATCTTGGAAACCACGCCGGCACCGATGGTGCGGCCGCCTTCGCGGATGGCGAAACGCATGCCCTGTTCGATGGCCACCGGGCAGATCAGCTCGCCGGTCATCTTGATGTTGTCACCGGGCATCACCATCTCCACGTCGGTGCCGTCGGAGGACGTGAAGGCCGTGATCTGGCCGGTCACATCCGTGGTGCGGATGTAAAACTGGGGACGGTATCCTGCGAAGAAGGGAGTGTGGCGGCCGCCTTCTTCCTTCTTGAGCACGTAGATTTCGCCCTCGAACTTGGTGTGGGGCTTGATGGAGTTGGGCTTCACCAGCACCATGCCGCGCTCGATGTCCTCTTTTTGGATGCCGCGCAGCAGCAGACCAGCGTTGTCGCCAGCCATGCCTTCTTCAAGCTGCTTGCGGAACATTTCAACGCCGGTCACCGTGGTTTCGCGGGTGTCCTTGATGCCCACGATCTGGACGGTCTCACCCACTTTCACCTTGCCGCGCTCGATCCGGCCGGTGGCCACGGTGCCACGACCGGTGATCGAGAACACATCTTCGATAGCCATCAGGAAGGGCTTGTCGATTTCACGCTCGGGTTCGGGAATCGACTCATCCACGGCGTCCATCAGGTCGAGGATCTTGTCGACCCACTCATTTTCGCCACGGACGGCTTTGTTGCCAGCCTGGATGTACTCCAGAGCCTTGAGGGCGGAGCCAGCGACCACAGGGATGTCATCGCCGGGGAACTCGTATTTGTCGAGAAGCTCGCGCATTTCCAGTTCGACCAGCTCGAGGATCTCCTCGTCATCGACCATGTCCTTCTTGTTGAGGAACACCACCAGGGCGGGCACGCCCACCTGCTTGGCCAGGAGGATGTGCTCCTTGGTCTGGGCCATCGGGCCGTCGGTGGCGGCCACCACCAGGATGGCGCCGTCCATCTGGGCGGCTCCGGTGATCATGTTCTTGACGTAGTCGGCGTGGCCTGGGCAGTCAACGTGGGCGTAGTGGCGCTTGTTGGTTTCGTACTCGACGTGAGCGGTGTTGATCGTGATGCCCCGTTCCTTTTCTTCAGGAGCGCCGTCGATTTCGTCGTAGGCCTGGGCCTTGGCCATGCCCTGGGACGCCAGCACGTTGGTGATGGCGGCAGTGAGGGTGGTCTTGCCATGGTCAACGTGGCCGATGGTGCCGATGTTGACGTGGGGCTTGTTCCTCTCGAACTTCTCGCGTGCCATGGAAGGAAAGAATCGGGGTTGTTGGTTGGGTGGTTGGGAAGATCAGGAATTGCCCTGATTCTTGGAGATGATGGCTTCAGCGACGTTGCGAGGAACCTCCTCGTAGTGGCTGAACTCCATTGAGAAAATACCCCGACCCTGGGTCATGGATCGGAGCTGGGTGGCGTAGCCGAACATCTCGGCCAGAGGCACCTTGGACTGGACCTTGGACTGTCCGTTGTCGACGGACTGGCCTTCAACCTGGCCACGGCGGGAGGAGAGATCTCCGATGACGGAACCGAGGTAATCCTCGGGAACCTCAACCTCCACCTTCATCATCGGCTCGAGAAGCACGGGGTTGCACTTCTTGACGCCATCTTTGAAGGCCAGGGAGCCGGCGATCTTGAACGCCATTTCCGAAGAGTCGACGTCGTGGTAGGAGCCATCGACCATGGTGACCCTGACATCGATCATCGGGAAACCAGCAATCACGCCGGATTGGCAGGTTTCCTTCATGCCGGCTTCCGCCGGTCCGATGTACTCCTTGGGAACGATGCCGCCAACAATCTTGTTGACGAATACGAACCCTGTACCCGGCTCGCCGGGCTGCATTTCGATCACCACGTGGCCGTATTGGCCCTTGCCGCCGGTCTGGCGGGCAAACTTGCCTTCGCCTTTGGCGCTGGCGCGAATCGTTTCGCGATAGGAAACCTGCGGAGCGCCGATGTTGGCCTCCACTTTGAATTCGCGCAGCATGCGATCGACCAGGATCTCCAGGTGCAGTTCGCCCATGCCGGCGATCACGGTCTGGCTGGTTTCGGGATCGGTGGAGACCCGGAAGGTTGGATCTTCTTCGGAGAGTGATTGCAGGGCCTTGGAGAGCTTCTCCATGTCGCCTTTGGTCTTCGGCTCAACAGCTACCGAAATCACCGGCTCGGGGATGAACAGGGACTCCAGGATGATCGGATCAGTGTCGACGCACAGGGTGTCCCCGGTGGTGGTGTCCTTCAGTCCCAGCACGGCGCCGAGATCGCCGGCCCGCAGTTCGTCCACCTCTTCGCGGTCGTCGGCTTTGAGCAGGATCAGGCGGGAGATGCGCTCTTTCTTGTCCTTGGTGGAGTTCATCACGTAGCTGCCCTTCTGCAGCACGCCGCTATACATCCGAATGAAGGTGAGCTTGCCATAGGGATCGGCCATCACCTTGAACGCCAGGGCGCTGAAGGGAGCGTTGTCGTCGCAGGCACGGGTGGCCTCGGTGCCGTCCGGCAGCAGGCCGGTGATCGGCGGCACGTCGACGGGGGCGGGAAGATAGTCGATGACTGCATCCAGCACCAACTGAACTCCTTTGTTCTTGAAGGCGGAGCCGCACAGGATCGGCACCAAGCCGTGCCTGACGACGCCTTCCCGAATGCCTTTGATCAGCTGAGCTTCGGTGAGTTCGCCATTTTCCAGGTAGGCATCCAGCAGCTCTTCGTCGTTCTCGGCGACGGTTTCCATCAACTTGTCGCGCCACAAGTCGACTTCGTCCCTCATGGTGTCGGGAACTTCCTCTTCAATGATGTCGGTACCGAGATCATTGGTGTAGACGATCGCTTTGTTGCGAACCAGGTCGATGATGCCCTTGAGGTCGCCTTCCGCGCCGATCGGCAGCTGGATGGGAGCGGCGTTGGCCTTGAGGCGGTCCTTGATCTGCTCGTAGACCTTGAGGAAGTTCGCGCCCGTGCGGTCCATCTTGTTGACGAACACGATGCGGGGCACGTTGTAGCGGTCGGCCTGGCGCCAGACCGTTTCCGACTGGGGCTGGACCCCACCCACGGCGCAGAACACGGCCACCACGCCGTCGAGGACACGCATCGAGCGCTCCACCTCAATGGTGAAGTCGACGTGTCCAGGGGTATCAATGATATTGATGCGGTTGTCTTTCCAGCTGGTGGAAATGGCGGCCGCGGTGATGGTGATACCACGCTCTCGCTCCTGTTCCATCCAGTCGGTGACGGCGGCTCCGTCGTGCACCTCACCCATCTTGTGGACCACACCTGAATAAAAAAGAATCCGTTCGGTGGTGGTGGTTTTGCCCGCGTCAATGTGGGCGGCGATCCCGATATTTCTGACGCGGTCGAGGGGGTAGGCGCGGGCCACTGACGAGTTCTCCGGGTGGGGTCAATAAAAAGCGAACATTACTTTACAGACCAGCCTTCGCTGTGCTCTGAGGGGGAAGCGTTGCCGTCAGGGCAGTCGCTTCCCGCCGGGCTCAATAGCGGTAATGGGCAAAGGCCTTGTTGGCCTCGGCCATCTTGTGGGTCTCTTCCCGCTTGCGAACGGCGCTGCCGGCTTCGTTGGCCGCATCCATCAGTTCGCCGGCCAGTTTCTGGGCCATGGAGCGACCATTGCGGGCGCGCGAGAAGTTGACCAGCCAGCGCAGGGCCATGGCGGTGCCACGGTCCTGACGGACTTCCATCGGCACCTGATAGGTGGCGCCGCCGACCCGGCGAGCTCGCACTTCCACCAAGGGGGTGGCATTGCGGACGGCCGTTTCGAACAGTTCAAGCGGATCGACGCCGGTGCGGTCGTTGATCAGGCTGAAGGCATCCGAGAGGATCCGTTGGGCCGTGGATTTTTTGCCATGCTTCATCAGCCGGGCCACGATCATCGAGGCCAGGCGGCTGTTGAACTGGGGATCCGGCAGGACCGGGCGCTTCTCGGCGGCGTTGCGGCGGGACATGGAACGGGAAGGGAAAAGGCGGGGGAGTCGGGGCTAGGCGGCGCAGGATCCCGGGATCGGGATCCGGCTCATCAGGACTTGGGTGTCTTGGCGCCGTATTTGGAACGGGACTGGCGACGATCCTTGACACCGGCGGTGTCGAGGGTGCCCCGGATGATGTGGTAGCGCACCCCAGGGAGATCCTTGACTCGGCCGCCCCGGATCAGCACCACGGAGTGCTCCTGGAGGTTGTGGCCGATGCCGGGGATGTAGGCCGTGACCTCAAAACCGGAGGTGAGCCGCACGCGGGCAACCTTGCGCAGGGCCGAGTTGGGCTTCTTCGGCGTGGAGGTGTACACACGGGTGCACACGCCACGCCGCTCCGGGCAGGAGCGCAGGGCTGGCGATTTCGTCTTGCGGGTGAGACGCTGCCGCTCGGTGCGGATCAGCTGCTGGATGGTGGGCATCGAGGGCCGTCAGGTCTGGTCGGTGCGAACAGGTCGGGCAACCGACCGATTTCGACAATCCGTCACCTTACTGCCCCGCCGTCCCCCCTCTAGGGCCGCGGCTGAAGGCGGCTCCGCAGGCACAGCTGCGCACGTCCTCGCCGGGGCGCACGAGGAAGCCGCCGCCGCTGAGGTCGCCCTTGTAGTCCAGCTGCAGGCCGGTGAGCAGCGCCAGCTGGGGGAGCGGGGCATAGAGGGTGACGCCATCGGCGCGGGCCACGGGGGTGCCGGCGAGATGGCCTGGGCGCAGGCGGATGGTCCAGCGTTCACAGCTGCCATCGAGCAGGTCGATGTGCATCAGCCCCGGCGTGCCGGCCACGGCCGCCTGACGGCAGAGCTCGGCGGCGGCGGCGGCGGTGATGCGCAGGCTGTGGCCCCTGGGCACGGTGGTTGCTGCAGCAGGTTGGCAGTCTGTCAGTTGCCGGCCAGGCTGCTCCCGCTGGCGCCTGCCCCAGCGCCGAAGGCCTGGCCGCTGCTCGGCACCAACCCCAGACCGTTGTGCACGGCGCCGGCCACACCGCGGCCCTTGACGGTATGGGCACCGCCCATCACCAGGCCGGTGGAACTGCCGCCATCGAGGTTGAGGGCGTCTTTCAGGCCCAGGCCCTGCAGCAGCGCCGCCGTCTCGGCCAGGGTCGGGCCCTCCTGATCCACCCCTTCAAGGGTGATCAGCTCGATCCTGGTGCCGTCGCTGCCGATCACGGTGCGGGGGGCGCCCTGGCTCAGGAAAGCGGCGCCGAATCCCTCGGCGGTTCCATTCAGCACCAGCCGCCCGTTCAGCAGCAGCAAGGGCCCACCCCCCAGCACGTTGCTGGCCAGGCCCACTGGATCACTCGGGCGCGAGTCCAGGCTCAGGTGTTCGCCTTCCAGCCAGGGCAGCTCGGTGCCCGCTCGGCCCACCAGCACCATGTCGCCGGGGGCCAGGGACACCCCGGCCGCCAGGCGAGCGGCGTCGAAGCGTTGCATCACCACGCCATCGCGCAGCAGCAGGCCGCTTTCGCCGTTGCTGAGGGCGCGGTACCAGGGGCCCCAGTCGCTGGTGTAGCGGCTGAGGCCTCGCTGCACGTAGCCACTGTTGACGACCTGAACAGGCCAGCGCTGGCCCCTGCGGTCAAGCAGCCATTCCTGGAGTTGCAGCCTGCCGAATTGGGGCACACTGCGGCTCTCCCAGCCCACGGCCCCCCGGTTCAGGATCGGACCGGACAACCAGTGCCCCTGTTGGCGCAGGGCGCCCAGGGGCAGGCGCCGAACCCGGTTGAAGAAACCGCCGTTGATGGCCACCAGGGCATCGGAGCGCTGGGCCAGGTCGGTGAGGGAACTCAGCCCCTCCATGCTGCCGCCGCGGCTCAGGGGTTGGAGTTCCAGAGGCCCCGAGCGGGGATCGAGGCTGACCCGATTCAGCTTGAAACTGAGGCTGCCCAGGCGCAGCACCTGGCGGTCCCAGCGAAGGTCTTTGCCGAGCAGGGCCAGGAGCCTTGGATCGAAGCGCGGCGGAGCCAGGTTGGCGCTGGGCGGGGGGCCTTCTCCAGGCAGGTCGATCACCACCCGGCTGGGATTGGCCAGGGTGAGGACGTGGCTGGCCCTCGCTCCGGATGCGGTGCTCAGCACCAGCCCCTGGGGGTCTTGGCGCACCCCCAGGCCCCGCTGGCTCAGCTCGGCCTGTTGGCCGCTGCTGCTCAACAGCCCCAGTTCCAGGCCTTCCTCACTGCTGCGCACAACGGCCGGCCCGTCGAGATCGAGCACAATCCGTCGCTGGCCGGGCTGACGGGCCGCCCGCACCTGCAGCAGGCGCGCTGGCGGAAGCTGCAGCTCCAGGGTGTCGCCGCGGCTGCTGCGGCTGACGCCCACCGCCTCCAGCAGGCCCGCCACCTCCACCGCCACCTCATCACCCAGGCTGCGTTGGCCGGCCGCCGGCACGATCAACTCCTGGCCATACCAACCCAGAGACAGGCTGCCATCGGCCCGGCTGCTGCTGTTGAACCCCAGTTGGGCCTGCAGCACCTCCAGGGGCAGCCAGAGCTGCTCGGCCCGGCCCGCGTCAGGCGGTTGTCGCAGCCAGGCGGCCTGCTGGGCGCGTCCATTGATCCGCAGCCGGTGGCCCTGCTGGAGCCCCGCACCGCTGGGAAGGGCCGTTCGGATTGCCGCAGGCTGCTGCCGGGGAGCGGGCCCCGGGCTCTCCAGCAGGGGCGGCGGCGGCGGTGGCACCGCCCATGGAGATGTCGCCAGCGGAGCTGCGCTCGCGGCCGCCGCGAGCAGGGGAGCGGCAAGCAGTGGTGCAGCACGGCCAAGGGTCGTGGCAAGAACCTTCCAGGTGGCCATGGCCATGGCGGATGTTGCCGGGTCCCGAAAGGTAGCTCCTGCGAACCTTTCCAGGAATGCGGCTGCCTAGGATCGGCCGTCCGCCAGGAGAATGGCCTGCCCGCCATCTCTCCCGTGCCTGTCCCCTGGGCTGGTCCCCGGGGCTGGTCCACAGTCGGCACGCCAGCCCGGGCTTTCCGGGCGGTGATCTCCAAGCTGCCGATCCCCACAGCTGCGAAGCTGCCGGTCCTCACAGCTGCCCCCACGGCCCCCCTTCATTCGCCGCTCGCGTCCTGGTCCATGCCCCACTCCATCCCTCCTTTCTGGCCCCACCGCGACAGCCCGGCGCCGGCGCCGGTGGTCGGTGAGAAGGACGCCTGCGGGGTGGGCTTCCTCGCCCATCTCGGCGGCGAGGCCAACCACTGGGTGCTGGCCCAGGCCCTGCGCGGTCTGCGCTGCATGGAGCATCGCGGCGGCTGCGGCGGCGACGGCGACTCCGGCGACGGTGCCGGCATTCTCAGTGCCATCCCCTGGGGATTCCTCGAGGCGGTCTGGCCCGAGGCGGCGGCCAGTGCCGGCCAGGTGCGCGGCCTCGGCATGGTGTTCATGCCGGTGGACGTCGAGCGCCGTCAGCAGGCCCGCGCCATCTGCGAACAGGAGGCCACCCGGCTGGGGTTGCGCAGTCTCGGCTGGCGGACCGTGCCGGTGGATACGGCCGTGCTCGGTCCCCTGGCCCGCCAGACCGCGCCGGTGATCGAGCAGTGGCTGCTGCTGGCGCCCGATGCCTCCGCTGCGGTGCCGGCGGAAGTGGATGCGATCGAGGCCACGTTGTTCCGCCTGCGCCGTCGTGCCGTCGATCGCGTCCGCGAGGTCTGGGGGGCGAGCACCACCGACCTCTATTTCGCCTCGATCAGTGCCCGCACCGTCGTTTACAAGGGCATGGTGCGATCGGAGGTGCTCGATCGCTACTACGCCGATCTGCGCGATCAGCGCTTCGCGGTCAACTTCGCGGTCTACCACCGGCGCTTCAGCACCAACACCTTGCCCCGCTGGCCCCTGGCCCAGCCGATGCGGCTGCTCGGCCACAACGGCGAGATCAACACGCTGCTCGGCAACATCAACTGGGCCAGTGCCGCTGAAGCCAATCTCGAGGCGGTCTGGGGTGAGGCCGCGGCCGACCTGCGGCCCCTTGTGAATCCCGACTTCAGCGATTCCGCCAACCTCGACGCCACCCTCGAGCTGATGGTGCGCAGCGGCAGGCCGATCACCGACAGCCTGCTCACTCTGGTGCCCGAGGCCTTCCGCGACCAGCCCGATCTGGAGCATCGCCCGGCCATCCAGGCCTTCTACGAGTACAACGCCTGTCTGCAGGAGCCCTGGGATGGTCCCGCCCTGCTGGTGTTCGGCGATGGCCGCATGGTGGGGGCCACCCTCGATCGCAATGGCCTGCGGCCGGCTCGCTACTGCCTCACCAGTGATGGCTACGTGGTGATGGGTTCGGAAACGGGTGTGGTCGAACTGGAGGAGAGCCGCATCATTGAGAAGGGGCGCCTCGGTCCCGGCCAGATGCTGGCGGTGGATCTTGAGCAGGGACGGCTGCTGCGCAACTGGGAGGTCAAGGAGGAGACGGCGGCTCGCTTCCCCTACGGCGACTGGCTCGCCGACCATCGCCGCAGTCTGGCGGCCGGCCCCTGGAGCGCCGAGCACCGTCTCGGCGATCTGGATCTGCTGCAGCAGCAGACCGCCTTCGGTTTCACCGCCGAGGACTTTGACCTGGTGATCGAGGACATGGCGGGCGCCGCCAAGGAGCCCACCTATTGCATGGGGGATGACATCCCGCTGGCGGTGCTTTCCAGCAAGCCCCATCTCCTGTACGACTATTTCAAACAGCGCTTCGCCCAGGTCACCAATCCGCCGATCGATCCGCTGCGCGAAAAGTTGGTGATGAGCCTGGAGATGCATCTGGGTCGCCGTGGTTCGGCCCTGAGGCCCGATCCAGCCGGCGCGGCGGTGTTGCATCTGGCCACGCCGGTGCTCAATGAAGCCGAGCTGGCAGACCTGGGTTGCCATGGTCTGCCCCTGGCCACCCTGTCCACCTTGCTGCCGGTGGCCTCCGGCCCTGCGGGGCTGGAGCAGGCGGTTCAGCGCCTTGGTTTTGAAGCCGAGGCCGCCGTGCGCAGCGGCTGTCAGATCCTGGTGCTCTCCGATCGTTGTGCTGCCGATGGTGAACATCAGGGCCTCAGTGCCGGCAGCACTTACATCCCGCCGCTGCTGGCGGTGGGCTCGGTCCACCACCATCTGCTGCGGCTCGGGCTGCGGCTGAACTGTTCGATCGTGGTCGACACGGCCCAGTGCTGGAGCACCCACCACCTGGCCTGCCTGATCGGCTATGGCGCCAGTGCGGTCTGCCCCTGGCTCACCTGGGAGACCACCCGCCACTGGCTGGCCCATCCCAGGACCCGCTCTCTGATCGAGCGGGGCAAGTTACCTGAACTCACGGCCGATCGGGCCCAGGCCAATGTGCGCAAGGCCCTTGAAGATGGCCTGCGCAAGATTCTCTCAAAGATCGGCATCTCCCTGCTGGCCAGTTATCATGGTGCCCAGATCTTTGAGGCGATCGGCATCGGTGCCGATCTGATCGAATCGTCTTTCACGGGTACCACCAGTCGAGTGGCGGGCCTGAGCCTGGCGGAGCTGGCCAGCGAGACCCTCAGCTTCCACAGCAAGGCCTTCCCCGAACTGGATCGCACCAAGCTGGAGTTCATGGGCTTTGTGCAGTACCGCACCGGTGGCGAGTACCACATGAACAGCCCGGAGATGGCCAAGGTCCTCCATGCCGCCGTCAAGGCCGGTCCTGGCTACGACCACTTCCGCACTTATCAGACCCTGCTCGAAAATCGTCCGGTGACGGCCCTGCGCGACCTGCTGCAGCTGCGGCCGGCCCCGGCTCCCCTGCCGCTCGATCAGATCGAGAGCGTCGAGAGCATCTGCACCCGCTTCTGCACCGGCGGCATGAGTCTGGGGGCTCTCTCCCGTGAGGCCCATGAGGTGCTGGCGGTGGCCATGAACCGCATCGGCGGCAAGAGCAACAGCGGCGAGGGTGGTGAAGATCCGGCCCGTTTCCACGTGCTCAACGATGTGGATGCTGAGGGCCATTCCCCCACCCTTCCCTCGCTCCGCGGCCTGCGCAATGGCGACACGGCCTGCTCGGCGATCAAGCAGATCGCTTCGGGGCGCTTCGGTGTGACGCCGGAATACCTGCGCAGCGGCCGCCAGCTGGAGATCAAGGTGGCCCAGGGGGCCAAGCCCGGCGAGGGCGGTCAGCTGCCCGGCCCCAAGGTGGATCCCTACATCGCCGGGTTGCGCAACAGCAAAGCCGGTGTGGCGCTGATCTCACCGCCGCCTCACCACGACATCTATTCGATCGAAGATCTGGCCCAGCTGATCCACGATCTCCATCAGGTCAACCCCGCGGCCAAGGTCTCGGTGAAGCTGGTGGCCGAAATCGGCATCGGCACGATCGCCGCCGGGGTGGCCAAGGCCAACGCCGACGTGATCCAGATCTCCGGCCACGACGGGGGCACCGGCGCCTCTCCGCTCAGCTCGATCAAGCATGCCGGCAGTCCCTGGGAGCTGGGCCTCACCGAGGTGCATCGCAGCCTGCTGGAGAACGGCCTGCGCGATCGGGTGCTGCTGCGGGCCGATGGTGGCCTCAAGACCGGCTGGGACGTGGTGATCGCCGCCCTGCTCGGTGCCGAGGAATACGGCTTCGGCTCGGTGGCGATGATTGCCGAGGGCTGCATCATGGCCCGCGTCTGCCACACCAATAACTGTCCGGTGGGCGTGGCCACCCAGAAGGAGGCCCTGCGCAAGCGCTTCACCGGCCTGCCCGAACATGTGGTCAACTTCTTCCTGTACGTGGCCGAAGAGGTGCGCCAGCTGCTGAGCGTGCTCGGTGTGGCTTGCCTCGACGATCTGATCGGCCGCAGTGACCTGCTGGCGCCCCGATCCGTCACCCTGGCCAAGACCGGCCCTCTTGATCTCACCTGTCTGCTGGATACCCCTGCCCAGGGTTCGGATCGCAGCTGGTTGCGCCACGACGCCCAGGCCCATGGCAATGGCCCGATCCTGGAGGACGACCTGCTGGCCGATGCCGCCGTGATGGCTGCCATCGAGGGCCATGGCCAACTGGCCCGCAGCCTGGCAATCGTCAACACCGATCGCAGTGTCGGCACCCGCCTGGCTGGCGAAATCGCCGCCCGCCATGGCAACCAGGGTTTCCGCGGTCAGTTGGATCTGCGCTTTGAGGGGGCTGCCGGCCAGAGCTTCGGCGCCTTCGGGCTGCAGGGGCTGAATCTGCGCCTGGTGGGCGAGGCCAACGACTATGTCGGCAAGGGCCTCAATGGCGGTCGCATCAGCGTGGTGCCTCCAGCCGGCAGCGAGAATCCCGGCAGCAAGGTGATCCTCGGCAACACCTGCCTTTACGGCGCCACGGGCGGCGAACTGTTCGCCCTCGGCCGGGCCGGCGAGCGCTTCGCCGTTCGCAACAGCGGCGCCCGCACCGTGGTGGAGGGTGCCGGTGACCACTGCTGTGAATACATGACCGGTGGCGTGGTGGTGGTGCTCGGCAGCACCGGCCGCAATGTGGCGGCCGGCATGACGGGCGGGGTGGCCTTCCTGCTGGATGAGGACGGTGCTGTCGCCAAGCGGCTCAACGGCGAAACCGTGGCCCTGGTCACGCTCGGCACCGCCGAGCAGGAAGCCCTGCTGCGTCCCTTGCTGGAGGCTCATCTTGAGCACACCGGCAGCACGCGGGCCGCTCAGATTCTGGCGGACTGGCCTAACTGGAAGGGCCGCTTCAAGGTGGTGGTGCCCCCCAGTGAGAAGGCCCTGGTGGGGCTGGAGGAGCGTCAGGCTGTGGTCGCTTGATGACTTGCCCCAGCTCAGATTGTGGGAGTTGGGATCACAAGCGCTGCTGGATCAATAAGGTCAGAAATCATCGTAAACTTTTCTGATCATCGCGAAGGTGTCGTCGTTGTTCATGCCAGCGACGGCAATGGCGGCTCCGCCCAGCTTGGTGCTGCAACTCACCGTGATCGACAGAGGTTTGTCGTTGTGATCGGCATGGAAATCCTGCATGGATCCACTGCCTACAACCTCAATGTTGTCGGTAAAGCCATTTTTTTTGGCGATCTTTTCTGCCTGGCTGAGGCATGCCTGCATGCTGTTGACGCCCAGTACAAGGCCGGCGTAGACGTGTGGGATGGCCTGGGCTGGCTGACTCCAGAATGGTGCGAGAGCCGCAGAGGCGAAGACGGAGGCAAGTGCTTGCCGCATGATTATTGCTTGTGTTGTTAAATTCACTCTACTCTCAAAAGCTTATTGTGTTCAGCGCGGGTGCTCGTTCATCAGGCGCTGCACCTCTCCGGCGTGATAACTGCTGCGGGTGAGCGGTGTGCTCACCACCTGAAGGAAGCCCAGATCCGTTTCGCCATGGTGGCGGTAGGTGTCAAATTGTTCCGGCGTCACAAAGCGATCCACCGGCAGGTGCCTGGGGCCCGGCGAGAGGTACTGGCCGATGGTCACGATGTCGACGGCATGGGCCCGCAGGTCGGCCAGCACCGCGAGGACTTCGGCGTCGGTTTCACCGAGGCCGGTCATCAGACCCGATTTGGTGTAGGTGCGCGGCCAGCCCTGCCGCACCCGCAGCAGCAGCTCCAGCGATCGGTTGTAGATCCCTTGCGGCCGGGCTTTTTTGTAGAGGCGTGGCACGGTCTCAATGTTGTGGTTGAGCACCTCCGGCGCGCCGGCCATCACCGCCGCCAGGGCATCCCAGTTGCCGCAGAAATCGGGGATCAACAGCTCGATCGTGGTCAGGGGGGAGCGCCGGCGCACCTGGGCGATGCAGGCCACGAACTGGCTGGCGCCGCCATCGTCGAGGTCGTCGCGATTGACCGAGGTGATCACCACATGGCTGAGCCCCAGCCGGGCCACGGCTTCCCCCAGCCGCTCAGGCTCGCTGGGATCGAGGGCCCGCACGCTCTTGTCGAAGTCGATGTCGCAATAGGGGCAGGCCCGGGTGCAGCCCGGCCCCATGATCAAGAAGGTGGCGGTGCCGCCGGCGAAGCATTCGCCGATGTTGGGGCAGCTGGCCTCCTGACAAACCGTGTTCAGGTTCAGGTCGACCAGCAGATCGGCCACGGCGCCAATGCGCTGACGCTGGGGAGCTTTCACCCGCAGCCAGGGGGGCTTGAGGCCCGCATGCCCCTCCCCTGCGGGAAGCGACATCTGGAGGTTGTCGGCCTGCCCCGGATTCGTCATGGCGCGCCGCGGCGGCTCGTGGCCCAGGAGTTTAGGCAGGGGCATCCTGGTTGCTGATCGGCCAGGCTCGATCCCGAAGCCCCTGCCTCAGCGGGGCCATCCCTTAAAGTCCAGCCATCGGGATGTGGCGCAGCTTGGTAGCGCACTTCGTTCGGGACGAAGGGGCCGCAGGTTCGAATCCTGTCATCCCGATTCTTTTTGCAGCTGGGCCCGTTTCCCGCAGAGCTCAGGCCAGGGCTGCTCCGGGGTAGCCCCGGGGCGTCACCATCCAGCCATCCTGGATGCGGCTGCTGCTGTTGCCGATCAACACCAGAGTGAGCATGTCCACCTGGTTGATCGGCAGATCCCCGAGGGTGTGCAGGCTCACCTGCTCCTCACGGCGGCCGAGCTGGCGGGCCAGCACCACCGGTGTGCTCGCCGGTCTGCCCAGCAGCAGCAGCTCCCGGGCCCGCCCCAGCTGCCAGTCCCGTCCAAGCGAGCGCGGGTTGTAGAGGGCGACGACGAAATCGCCGTCAGCGGCAGAGCGCAGGCGCCGTTCAATCACCTCCCACGGGGTGAGTCGATCGCTGAGGCTGATGGTGCAGAAGTCGTGCATCAGCGGCGCGCCGGCGCGGGCGGCCGCCAACTGCAGGGCCGACAGGCCGGGATGCACCTCAAAGCCGGGGCGCTCCGGGGGGGGGAGCTCCAGCCAGAGCTCAAGGGCCAGCCCGGCCATGCCGTAGATGCCGCTGTCCCCCGAGGAGATCAGGGCCACTTTCAGTCCCTGGCTGGCCAGCTGGAGGGCTTCAGCGCAGCGGGCCCGCTCTTCGGTGAGCTTGCCGTCGCGGCGCAGCTGGTCCGGCCGGCGCAGGGGTTCGAGCAGGTCGAGATAGGGGCCGTAGCCCACCCAGACAGAAGCGGCTGCCAGAGTGCGGCGGCTATCGCCGCTGAGCAGATCGAGCCGGCCAGGCCCGCTGCCCACCAAGTGGAGTTCGCCCCGCTGCGGCGCCCATTGCCTCGGGGCCAGGACCACCGCCAGGGTGGCGGCTCCCTGTTCACCGGCTCCGGCCGTTTCGATGGTCTTGGGGACGAGCGGTTCGGGCTGGGGGCCATTGCTGGTCGCTGTTGCTGGCGCGGCCGCCGCCAGAGAGGCCGCCGCCTCGGCCACGCTGGCCGTGCCCATTTCCCTGGCCACGGCCTCCGACGGGTTCGGCACCGTCACCGCTGCCAGTTGGGCGGCCGTGAACAGCTTCAGCGGCCAGCCCCTTGCCTCGGCCAGGGCCAGCAGGGCCGGCTCATCGCCCTTGCGATCGATGCTGGCCAGGCCCGCTACCGCGTCTTCGGCCAGGCCCGATCGGCTGAGAACCCTGTGAACCAGTCGCTCCAGCACGGCCAGGCTGGTGTTGCGTTCGCAGCCGATCCCGAGCCACAGGCAGGGCGGATGCCAGCGGCAGCCTTCCCCCAGCCAGGGACCGATCACCAGCGCTGTGTGGGGACTGGCTTCGGCTGGGCTGGCAGCCAGAGCGTCGACCATCCCGGCGGCGGCCTCCAGGCCTTGCCAGAGGGCCAGTCCGCCCTGCTGCTGCAGATGCGGAGTGCGCCCGGCTGCGGCGTCGAGCATCAGCCCCCGCCAGTCGCCGCCGCCCCGCCGCCAGCCCCAGTCAAGGCCGAAGGCATCGAGGGGAAGTCGGCCCTCGGCGCCGCTGCTGCCGCCGATCACGGCCTGCCCCCCGAGCAGGGCAGCGATCTCCCGGCTGAGCTGGTCGGCGCCGGCCAGGTGCCCCCCCAGAAGGGGCACGGCGAACTGTCCCTGCGGATCCACCACCACCACGGCCGGATCCTGCTCTTTGCCGCCCAGCAGTGGCGCGATCAGCCGGGTGACCAGGCCGCAGGCTCCCACCGCCACCACCGCTGAGGCACTGCTCCATTGCTCGGCCAGCCAGGTTGCGGTTCCTGGTTCGCCCGTGCCGTCAACACTGCTCCCGTCGGCTCGTCCAGCGCCATCCGCCTTGGCGTTGGAGCAGGCGCTGGGCCAGCGCACCGCAGCCAGGAGCCCGGCTTGTTCCAGTTGGTGCAGCACCGTCAGGGCCGCCGGGCTGAAGCCGACGGCCACGATCCGGGGTCTGTGAGAATTCATGGCAGCAGTCGCTCCCGCAATCCGGCCAGTGGACCACGGCGTGGGGGCTTGACCATGGTGCCGTCGGGGTTGACCTGCTCCCGTGCCGGGCCATCCATGGCGCTATCAGGGCGCAGGCGCTGCTTCTCCGCTGGGATCGCCTCAGGCCAGGAAGCTGGCTGCGCTGATGGATCCGGCGTGGCGGCTGGCGACAGGGATGTTGCCCCTGGCATCAGGGTCAGCGCAGTGGCGGGCCCTGATCCTGGCTGGCGCGGGTCTGAGGCTGCTGGCTCGGCCGCTGCCGTGATCTGGGGCATCGGATCCGCTGGGCTGGCTGGAATTGGCGTCGTCTCTGACAGCCGTGATCCCTGGAGCGTGGAACCGGACTGAAGGGGTGAAGGGGGGAGCCATGGGCCTTCTGCTGTCCCTGGGATTGCCGGGGTTACCAGGCTGTTGAAGCCCTCGGAGGGGGTGGGACCGTCGGCTTGGTCGGCTCCGGATGAGGCGTCTGGGCCACCCGGACGGTTGCGGTCTTCGTGCCAGGGCTGAAGGGATGGTGGCTCCTGTGCCGCCGGCGGCTCAGGGTTGGTCTGCGGCGCGAGGTGGTCCGGGCTGTTGTCCTGATCCGCAACCCCGGCCGTACCGATGGATCCGGCGTCAGAGGCTGGCTTTTCTGGCGGGGCTGAGGTGGCCTGGGCCGCTCCCGCTGCCGAGCCAGGGTGCTCTGGCTCGCTGGCGACAGGGAGCTCGGGGCTGTTTGGCAGCGTTGCCTCCGGGGCGGGCGCTTCGCCGAGCAGGATGGCCAGCTCCATGGCGCTGAGTGGCCCCCGCTGCCAGCTTGCCGTTGCGCTGGCTGCACTGAGCTCCACCTCGCGCACCAGACTGTTATATGGGGGGTTGAGTGGTTCCCCCCGGCTGTCCAGCAGTTCGAGCTTGATGGCATTGCGGCCCTGCTTCCAACCGTTCAGCCAGAGCGGGGTCTGACGATCGACCACAAAGCCATCGCCATTGATGGTGATGCGCAGCCGCCAGCGGGCGTCGTCGCTGCGCAGGTTCTGCAGCGGGGCATTGAGCAGCAACCAGTCCAGCAGCAGGGGTTCGGTTGCTGCTGTGGTTCCGGGACTGACGGCGATCAACTGAGCACGGCCTGGTTCGGGCAGCTCCAGCGGGTTGGCGGCCGCCCGATGCAGGCGGATCTGAGACCAGGCGCCCGGATTCTTGGCAGCTTCTCCCCAGGGCCGGGCGGCAAAGACGGTGAGCCGATGGCTGCCGGGTGCCAGGGCCGCCATCGTGATCTGCGTCGTCGTCAAATGCAGCGGCTCGTCGTCGTCGAGTTGGACCACTAGATGGGGACCGAGACCCAGTTCACCACCATCGACCAGGGGCCAGTCGTGCACCCGCAGCCGCAGGGTCCAGGGGCCGGGGGGCAGGAGCATCTCATCGGCGGGCGCCAGAATCTCAACGCGCGGTTCCCGCCCCGCCAGGGCCGCCTGCAGTTGCTGCACAGCCAGTGGTGGGGCAACTTCCTGCAGGTTTGAAGGGGCGGAAGCCGCCAGGGGGGCAGGTGCGTCGTTGGACTGGCGCGGGCTGCGGCCTGGCAGGCCGAGGGCTTCGCTGCTGCCTTCGCCAACCGGCAACACCAGCAGGCTCAGCGCCAACATCAGGCTCAGCAGGCGGCTCAGCCAGATCGGCAGCGCTGCTGCCGGATGCGTTCGGGGGTCCCTGCTGCCGGTCACGCGGCTCCGCTCCCATGAATGGGGCCATTCTGCGCCGACAGGGTGGCCAGGGGTGACTGTTGGCAACCCACAAAATCTGCAGCTGAAGGGTTAATGAATAGCCGAAACTTGCGCGATCCGAGATGATCGCAAGCCTTGGCCAGACCTGAGTCACAGTCTGGGGTGCACCGGGATTGAACCTTTGTAACTGGCGGCGTAATTCGCTTGTTTTCGACCCCTATAGTTCCGCCAGCGGTCCCCTTTCGGGGCCCAATGCCCCAGTCGTGGCAAGGGCTTTGCCCAAGTCTGACTGGAGCCCGTGGTCCTGGGTCGGTCCTCCCGGCTGGCCTGGCCATGGGGCCCATGGTGGCTCCGACTTCGCCGCCTGCTTTGCGGGCAGCGAGCCTCGGCACCGCCGAAGGGGTGGACCCCCACCTCGATTCCGTCCCTCGAGGAACCTCTCGATGACCATCAGCCCACCAGAGCGTGGGAAAAAGGCCAAGGATCTGGTCGACCGGAACCCCGTTCCGGTCTCGTTCGAGCTTTTCGAAAAGCCCGGCCACTTCGACCGCACCCTGGCCAAAGGTCCCAAAACCACCACCTGGGTTTGGAACCTCCACGCCAACGCTCACGACTTCGATAGCCACACGAGTGACCTCGAAGAGGTCTCTCGCAAGATCTTCTCGGCTCACTTCGGCCATTTGGCCGTCATTTTCATCTGGCTCAGCGGCGCCTTCTTCCATGGAGCCCGCTTCTCCAACTTCACGGGTTGGTTGGCCGATCCCCTGCACGTGAAGCCTTCCGCGCAGGTTGTCTGGCCAATTTTCGGCCAGGAAATCCTTAATGGCGATGTGGGTGCCGGCTTCCACGGCATTCAGATCACCTCCGGCCTCTTCCATGTCTGGAGGGCCTGGGGCATCACCAATGAAACGCAGTTGATGGCTTTGGCCATCGGTGCTTTGGTGATGGCCGGCCTGATGCTCAATGCAGGCGTCTTCCATTATCACAAAGCAGCGCCCAAGCTCGAGTGGTTCCAGAACGTTGAGTCGATGCTCAACCACCATCTGGCCGGTCTGCTTGGCCTGGGTTCCCTGTCCTGGACAGGTCACCTTCTGCATGTGTCCCTGCCCACCACCCAGTTGATGGATGCCATCGACGCCGGCAAACCGCTGGTGCTCAACGGCAAGACCATCGCTTCGGTGGCGGACATCCCCCTGCCCCACGAGTTCCTCAACCAGGATCTGCTGGCCCAGCTGTACCCAGGTTTCGGTGCTGGTATCTCCGCGTTCTTCACCGGCAACTGGGCGGCCTACAGCGATTTCCTCACCTTCAAGGGTGGGCTGAATCCTGTCACCGGCAGTCTCTGGATGACGGACATCGCCCATCACCATCTGGCGATTGCGGTGCTCTTCATCGTGGCCGGTCATATGTACCGGACCAACTGGGGTATCGGCCACAGCATCAAGGAGATTCTTGAGGGCCAGAAGGGCGATCCCCTGCTGTTCCCAGCAACCAAAGGTCATGACGGACTCTTCGAGTTCATGACCACCTCGTGGCACGCCCAATTGGCCGTGAACCTGGCAATGCTTGGTTCGCTGACGATCATCGTGGCTCACCACATGTATGCAATGCCGCCGTATCCCTACATCGGCATTGACTACGCAACCCAGCTTTCGCTGTTCACTCACCACACCTGGATCGGTGGCTTCCTGATCGTTGGTGCCGGCGCCCACGCCGCCATCGCCATGATCCGCGACTATGACCCTGCCAAACACGTCGATAACGTGCTGGATCGGGTGCTCAAAGCTCGCGATGCTCTGATCAGCCACCTCAACTGGGTGTGCATCTGGCTGGGCTTCCACAGCTTCGGCCTTTACATCCACAACGACACGATGCGTGCCCTGGGTCGTCCCCAGGACATGTTCAGTGACTCCGCGATCCAGTTGAAGCCGATCTTCGCTCAATGGATCCAGGGTCTGCACGCCGCCGCTGCTGGAACCACCGCTCCCAACGCCCTTGCGGGTGTGAGCGAAGTCTTCAACGGTGCCATCGTCGCCGTTGGTGGCAAGGTGGCCGCCGGTCCGATTCCCCTGGGAACGGCCGACTTCATGGTCCACCACATCCACGCCTTCACGATCCACGTCACCGTGCTGATCCTGCTGAAGGGTGTGCTCTACAGCCGCAGCTCCCGCCTCGTTCCTGACAAGGCGAATCTGGGCTTCCGCTTCCCCTGCGACGGCCCCGGCCGTGGCGGTACCTGCCAGGTGTCGGCTTGGGACCACGTGTTCCTTGGCCTGTTCTGGATGTACAACTCCCTGTCGATCGTCATTTTCCACTTCAGCTGGAAAATGCAGAGCGACGTGTGGGGCACCGTCAATGCCGACGGCAGCGTCCAGCACATCACCAATGGCAACTTTGCGCAGAGCGCCATCACCATCAATGGCTGGCTGCGCGACTTCCTCTGGGCTCAGGCCGCACAGGTGATCAACAGCTACGGCTCGAGCTCCAGTGCCTACGGTCTGATGTTCCTGGGTGCCCACTTCGTCTGGGCCTTCAGCCTCATGTTCCTCTTCAGTGGCCGCGGCTATTGGCAGGAACTGATCGAGTCCATTGTCTGGGCTCACAACAAGCTGAAGGTTGCTCCCGCCATCCAGCCGCGGGCGCTCTCCATCACCCAGGGCCGTGCCGTCGGTGTCGCCCACTATCTGCTGGGCGGTATCGCAACGACCTGGTCCTTCTTCCTGGCCCGCATGATTGCGGTCGGCTGACCTCCACCTGACCTTTCCCAATGGCAACGAAATTTCCTTCGTTCAGCCAGGGTCTGGCACAGGACCCGACAACCCGCCGTATTTGGTACGGCATCGCCACGGCTCACGACTTCGAGAGCCACGACGGAATGACGGAGGAGCGGCTTTACCAAAAGCTGTTCTCCACCCACTTCGGTCATCTGGCGATCATCGGCCTCTGGGTTTCGGGCAACCTGTTCCATATCGCCTGGCAGGGCAACTTCGAGCAGTGGGTCGCCGATCCTCTGCATGTACGTCCCATCGCTCACGCGATCTGGGATCCCCACTTCGGCCAAGGCGCCATCACCGCCTTCACCCAGGCGGGCGCCTCCTCTCCGGTCAACATCGCCTATTCCGGTCTGTACCACTGGTGGTACACGATCGGCATGACGACCAACGCCGAGCTGTACCAGGGTTCCATCTTCATGATGATCCTGTCGGCCTGGGCTCTGTTTGCCGGTTGGCTCCACCTTCAGCCCAAGTTCCTGCCTTCCCTGGCCTGGTTCAAGAACGCTGAATCCCGCCTCAACCACCACCTCGCCGTTCTGTTCGGCTTCAGCTCCATCGCCTGGACCGGTCACCTGGTTCACGTCGCGATTCCTGAATCTCGTGGTGTCCACGTCGGTTGGGACAACTTCCTCTCGGTGGCTCCCCACCCCGCAGGTCTGGCTCCCTTCTTCACTGGCAACTGGGGCGTTTACGCCCAGAACCCCGACACGGCAAGTCAGCTGTTCGGCACCTCAACCGGTGCTGGTACCGCGATTCTCACCTTCCTCGGTGGTTTTCATCCCCAGACGGAATCTCTCTGGCTTACGGACATTGCCCATCACCACCTGGCGATCGGTTGTCTGTTCGTGATCGCTGGCCACATGTACCGGACCAACTTCGGTATCGGCCATTCGATCCGCGAGATTCTCGATGCCCACACCCCTCCCAAGGGGACCCCGGGCAACATGGGTGCAGGTCACAGGAACCTGTATGACACGGTCAACAACTCCCTGCACTTCCAGCTGGGACTTGCTCTGGCCTCTCTGGGTGTGGTCACGAGTCTCGTGGCTCAGCACATGTATGCGTTGCCGTCCTACGCGTTCATCGCCAAGGACTACACAACGCAGGCTGCGCTGTACACCCACCACCAGTACATCGCCATCTTCCTGATGTGCGGTGCCTTCGCCCACGGTGCGATCTTCTTCATCCGCGACTACGACCCCGAAGCCAACAAGGACAACGTCCTGGCACGGATGCTTGAGCACAAGGAAGCCATCATCAGCCATCTCAGCTGGGTTTCCCTGTTCCTCGGCTTCCACACTCTCGGTCTGTATGTCCACAACGACGTCGTCGTTGCCTTCGGTACACCCGAGAAGCAGATCCTGGTGGAGCCGGTGTTCGCCCAGTTCGTCCAGGCGGCCAGTGGCAAAGCCCTGTACGGCATGGATGTGCTGCTTTCCAATCCCAACAGCCTGGTGAGCAACGCTCCTGGCCTCGGCGCCGTCTGGCTGCCCGGTTGGCTGGATTCACTCAACGCCGGCAACAATTCCCTGTTCCTCCAGATCGGTCCTGGTGACTTCCTGGTGCACCACGCCATTGCGCTGGGTCTCCACACCACCACCTTGATCCTGGTGAAGGGTGCCCTTGATGCCAGGGGTTCGAAGCTGATGCCCGACAAAAAGGACTTCGGCTATTCCTTCCCCTGCGACGGCCCCGGCCGTGGCGGCACCTGCGACATCTCTGCCTGGGACTCGTTCTACCTGGCTCTCTTCTGGGCCTTGAATACGGTGGCCTGGGTTACCTTCTACTGGCACTGGAAGCACCTCGCCATCTGGCAGGGCAACGTGGCCCAGTTCAACGAATCCAGCACCTATCTGATGGGCTGGTTCCGTGATTACCTCTGGCTGAACAGCTCCCAGCTGATCAACGGCTATAACCCGTTCGGCACGAACAACCTGGCCGTCTGGTCCTGGATGTTCCTGTTCGGCCATCTGGTCTGGGCAACCGGCTTCATGTTCCTGATCTCCTGGAGGGGTTACTGGCAGGAACTGATCGAGACCATCGTCTGGGCTCACCAGCGCACGCCGCTGGCCAACCTGGTCGGCTGGCGCGACAAGCCCGTCGCACTCTCGATTGTTCAGGCTCGTGTCGTAGGTTTGGCTCACTTCACTGTGGGATTCATCCTCACCTACGCCGCCTTCCTGATCGCTTCCACCTCCGGCAAGTTCGGCTGATCCATAGCTCTTGCTTGTCCTCTCGAGGGACGTTCCTGACCCCCGGCCTTGGCTGGGGGTTTTTCATTTGGCCCACAAGGTTGATCTTGTTCTGTTCATGATGGTCTGGGGTGGCTTGTCGGCTCCGCTGGGTTGTCTTGCTGAGTCTTTCTCGTCCTGCTATGGCCCGCTCTGATCATTCTGGAATGGGCTTTTCTGGGTGACCTGGTGAAGAAGATCCGCTGACAGGCCTGCCTGGCTGCCTCTTCTCGCACACCGATGCAATCAGCTCCTGAAGTTCATTTCAGCTGCTGACCGATTGACCTGATACGTCATGTGATCTAATCGCTGGCACTGCTTGCTATGGCTATCGGCATATATTGTGATATGGATTATCCTGGCTGTTGAAGATTGCTGTCCTGAGGTGTTGTCTTTCCCGGGAACTCGCCGGTCATCCGTGGCCGTTTGCTTGTGGAAAAACCTGATCCGGCTGGGATGTGCCCCCGGGATTGACTGTCTCCTTCGGTTTTTGCTCTTGCTTGTTGGCTTGTTTCGGCTTTTCCCTGGAGATTTCAATAGGGCGAGAAACTCCCGCCTTGTGAATGCGATGGGCTGTTGCGGCGACATGAGGGTTTTTGTGCTAGGCCTTGAACGTGTCTTCCCCTCTGATGTCTGTGTAGAGTTCCTGCTCGCTTGCGATTGGTAGTGAGAAATATGGTGGTCAATTTGTTTGATAGCGCTTCTGTTCTTTCGCTCCTGTCTTTTTGGCCTTGAGGGTGTCATTCCTTCCCTTTTGTATCGCCTTTGTTTGTCTGCTTGAGGTTGTACTTGATGACTTGCCTATGAGCCTCTGGGAGGTGTCAGGCCGGCCCAGGTCAACGGTTGGCGGCCCCTCGCTTTTCGGTCGCGAAGTGACGTGTTCCGCCAGCAAGCGTTGACCATTAACCGTGCGGAGCCCGCATTGGACCGGTCCGTGACAATCCTGGATCCCTCCGTCAGGAGCTTGCCCGCATGGTCTGTTGGTCGAAGGCGTCGCTGCCTGCCCGCTCACCCTGCTCATGCCGGGCCCTGGCGATCGTGACAGCGGTTCACCGTGCCTGGTCTCCCTTGTTGATCTGTGATCTCGTTTTTCTGGCACCGATGATCAGTTTTACCTTCGTTTGAGGCCCCCCATCAGAGCCATCAAAAAGCCCCGCTCTCGCGGGGCTGTTGGCTTTGAGATCGGATTGGGTGTCCAAACCGGATTGGAGCTCAGGGCTCAGTTGACACTCCAGACGCCACCGGCGATGTTCACCAGTGGGGAGACCAGGGCTGTGCTGCAGAGGAACCAGGCGAAGGCCGCGCCACCGCAACCACCGAGCCAGAAACCACTGGCGAACTCAGCCCAGCCGGCCTTGGTGAACAGATCGGCGGGGGGATTGTCGATGGTGGCGTCCGGGGGCTGGACGTTGGGGCCGTTGCCGGCTGTGCCATAGATCGAGAGACACACCGTGAGAATCGAAACCAGGCCGATGGTGGCCAGCAGGCCGGCGGTGCTGGAGTATTCGGTGGCTCGCAGGGGCCCTGTGATGGCGAAGGGTCCGTAGAGGAAGAAGCCATGGGCCATGCCCACTTCCAGTCCGCGACGGTTAGGAGAGAGGGACGGGCGGTAGGCGGGCAGAGCGTTCAGGAACGCCCGGGTGAAATAGCTGCTGTTGACGGGGGTCGCCAGGTTGCCGACGCAGGGGTCGGCCACGGGGGTGACGGTCATGGGGCGCTCTTGGGCTCGGTAGTGGGCTCGGTGAGGGGTCTGGACAGCGGACAGATCAGTCGCGCGCTTCGATCACGTTGAACAGCAGGGCCATGGCAATCGCAGGGCCGAGGATCCCCACCAGGGGAACAAACACGGATGGAAGCCAGGCGGCCGCAAATTCTCCAGTCATGGCAGTGGCCACGTACAACCGCCGGTACTGTAAGGAGCCTCACAGCCCCACTCTTGTCGCTTGCAGTGGGTGACATAAAAGTTCAGCAGAATCCACCTGGCTCAGCCCGTTGTTTCAGCCCATGAATCCCTCCCTGCTCGGTGCCATTGTTGCCGCATTGCTTGCGGGCCTGTGGCTGAGTTCCCGGCGTCGGCCCAGGCCTTTTCTGCGCTCCGACGACACCAGCGCCGTGGCAGCTCTCAACCGGGCTCAGATCGCGATGGTCACCGTTCAGGCGCCGGCCTCGTCGCCTGCTGCAGCCGCTGCGTTGATGGAGGTCTCCAGCCATCTGCCCGCTGCCGGTTCAACGCCGTTGTTGGCCGCTCCAGCGTTCCCCCCGGCGGGGGCCGTGCGGCAGCGGCGGGCTCTGCTGCTCCAGCTGGAGCGTTGGTTCCATGGCAGTGCCACGGATCGCCGTCAGGCCATGGCCCTGGCCCGTCTCTGGGGCCATCCCTGCGTGTTGCCCCTGCTACGCCGCGGCCTCAGGGATCCCGATCCCCTGGTGATGGCCGAGGCCGCGGCGGCGATTCAGGCTTTCCGCGGCCGTAGCCAGGGCGCTGCTCTGTCGTACCCGTTCTCCCCACCCAGGCTTCAGGCCTCCAGGCCAGGCCCCGGTTCCCGACCTCGCAAGGTGCTGCGCACGCGATAGATCGGCCGGCCCTGGCTTTCGTGATACGTGCGCATCTGCAGCTCCGCCAGCAGGCCAAAGCCGAACAATTGCACGCCGCTGAGGATTGCCAGAACAGCCATCAACAGCAGCGGGCGATTACCGATGTCCACCCCCAGCAAGAGCTTCTCGCCCACCAGCCATAAGGCCAGCGCCAGACCTGTGCCCAGGCTCACCAGTCCGGCAAAGCCGAAGACATGCATGGGCCGGGTCAGGAATCGCTTCATGAACCACACCGTCAGCAGATCCATCAGCACCCGGAAGGTGCGATCAATGCCGTATTTGCTCTTGCCGTAGCGGCGGGGATGGTGGTTCACCTGCACCTCGCCGATGCGGGCACCTTCGATGAAGGCCAGGGCGGGCAGGAAGCGATGCAGTTCGCCGTAGAGATTCATGTCGGCAACCACCTCGCGCCGGTAGGCCTTGAGTGAGCAGCCGTAGTCGTGCAGCTTCACCCCCGTGACCCGGGCGATCAACCAGTTGGCCAGCAGGGAAGGCAGCAGGCGGCTGATGGTGTTGTCCTTGCGCTGATGGCGCCAGCCACTGACCAGATCGAGTTGATTCTGCTCGAGCTGGTTCAGCAGCAGCGGGATGTCGGCCGGATCGTTCTGGAGATCGCCATCGAGGGTCACCAGGATCTCGCCGCGGCTGGCATCGAATCCGGCCGCCATCGCGGCGGTTTGTCCGTAGTTGCGGCGCAGCAGCACCGCCACCAGTTCCGGCGTACGGGCGGCCATGTCCTGGAGCAGGGCGGCGCTGCCGTCGCGGGAGCCGTCGTCGACGAGCACGATCTCGAAGCTGCGGCCCAGGGGCTTGAGGGCCGCCAGCAACTGTTCGAGCAGATGGGGGAGGCTGCCTTCTTCGTTGTAGAGAGGGACCACCACCGACAGACTGGGACGGCTGGACTCCGCCATGGTCGGTTGAGGCACAGGTGGCACCTGAACTTAGGGGGGCAGGGGGCTGCCGTCGTGGCTGTGCATCACCCGTCCGGCGCCGCGCAGCTCCTGGCGGTAATGGCGGGCCACCGGGTCCTGGTTGCGGGGGTTGAGGTCATCGATGCCGAGGCCGTTGCGGCCATGCTCGCGCCCGGAACTGTGCAGGTAGCGTCCGTCGCCCAGATGCAGCCCCACATGGGTACAACGTCGCGCTGTACCGAAGAAGATCAGATCTCCCGGCTCCAGCAGGCTGGTGACGCCTGGCTGCACCGCCACGGGCTGACAGAAGCGCTCCTGCAGGTAGGCGTCGCGAGGCAGCCAGATGCCCGCTGCGGCGAAGCTGGTCTGGATCAGGCCGGAACAGTCGAAATCCGGGCCCAGGTTGCCTCCCCATAAGTAGACATTGGGCTTCTGCTTCGCTGTTAAAGCAAAGCTCAGCACCTGCTCGAGCCTCTGGGCGATCGTGGTTCGCTGCAGTCGGGGCAGCAGCGCCGCTGCCGCTGGTCGGCCATGGCTGCGCAGCTCCGAGGCCTCCAGCCAACAGGGGTAGCCGTCCTCCAGCAGCCGCACTCGCAGCCGCCCGTTGGTGATCCCCTCCAGCACCCGCAGTCGCCGTCCGGCCGCCACCTGTGTGGCCAGTCCAGGGCCCTGGGGCCGGCTGTAGGCATCGAGAGGATCCTGCAGTTGCCAGAGGCTGTTCTGGGCCAAGGGATCGGTCTCGTCGCCGATGCCTAATCTCACCATGAACCTTGTCTGGGGGGTGATGGCGTTCTACAGCCCGGATCCGTCGATGGACCAGACCCTGCGCTCGCTGGTGGCCTCGCTGGAGAGCGAGGGTCGGCCGGGGCTGTCCGATCAGCTCTCGATCACCTGGTTGCGCTACCCCGCTTCCCTGCTGCTACAGGGCGCCAATCTGGATGTCCGGGGCCTGGCGAAGCTCCCGGTGCGCGGAGCCAGTTGGGCAGGGGAGCGCCAGCGCTATCCCGCCAGTGTGGTGAAGCTGGTGTATCTGATCGCTGCCGAGGCCTGGTTGCAGGGCCAGCTGATCGAGGACGGCGAGGAATTGCGCCGCGCCCTGGCCGACATGATCTGCGATTCGAGCAATGACGCCACGGGCCTGGTGCTCGATCTGCTCAGCGGCACCACCAGTGGTCCGTCCCTGCCGCCGGAGCGTTTCGACGCCTGGAGGCGCCAGCGCCAGCTGGTCAATGGCTGGTTGGCCGGCCTGGGCTGGCCCGAGCTGGAGGGCTGCAATGCCTGTCAGAAGACCTGGGGCGATGGCCCCTACGGCCGGGAATGGGACTTTTACGGCGATCAGCAGCAGAACCGCAATCGCCTCAGCACCGATGCCACCGCCCGGCTGCTGCATGGCGTGATCGCCGGTGTGATGGTGTCGCCGCCCGCTTCGGTGCGCATGCAGGAGCTGCTCAGCCGCTCGCTCGATCCGGCGCAACGGGCGGCTGATCCTGAGAACCAGGTGGATGGCTTCCTCGGGGCTGGCCTGCCAAGCGGGGCACGGCTGTGGAGCAAGGCCGGTTGGATGAGCCAGGCACGCCACGATGGCGCCTACGTGGAGGTGGAAGGGGCCGATCCCTTCCTGCTGGTGGTCTTCAGCGAGGGGAAGCAGGCGGCTGGAGATGAGCAGCTGCTGCCCGCCATCAGCTCCGGGTTGCTGCAGGCCTGCAGCCAGCCCTGAACCGTGGTTGCCGACTGCCGGATCGGGGACGCGGCTGATGGCGGTTCAGAGCTGGCTCTGATTCAGGGTTGGCTCGGACGCAGGCTTGGACGGAGACCGGGTTGGACGGAGACCGTCCGGGAACGGAGAGGGAGGGATTCGAACCCTCGACAGAAGTTGCCTCCTGTAACTCCTTAGCAGGGAGCCGCTTTCAACCACTCAGCCACCTCTCCAGCAGCCCAGTGAGCTTACCTGACCACCTCGCGTTCCGGAGCCAGCGGCGCCGGCGAAAGGCCTGGTCTGAGCCCCCGGTTTCAGTCGCCGCGAAAGAGCCGTTGCACCCGCCGGCTGTCGATGTTCACCAGCAGGTCGTAGGGGATGGTGCCCGCGCACGCGGCTGCTGCCTCGGGGCGCAGCACCTGGCCCTCGTGGGCTCCGAAGATCAGCACTTCATCGCCGACGCTGACATCAGCCAGGGACGACAGATCCACCGCCATGGAATCCATCGAGACCCGGCCGAGCACTCGCACCTGCTGGCCCTGGATCATCACCTCGCCGCAGTTGGAGAAGCTCCAGGGCACGCCGTCGTTGTAGCCGGCGGCCACAATGCCGATGCGTTGCTGCTCGGCCGCCACCACATAGGTGCCGTTGTAGCCCACCCGCTGGCCGCGACGCAGGAGGCTCACCTGCACCAGCCGACTGAGGAAGGCCACCGCCAGTTCCAGTTCGATCGCCGCGGCCACGGCCGGCGAGGGGTAGAGGCCGTAGAGGCCGAGTCCGAGGCGCACCATGTCGCAGCGGGAGTTGGCGAAGCGCACGGCGCCGGAGGTGGCGGCGGCATGGATGATCAGGGGCTCGTCACTCTCGGCGCGGATCATGGCGACCGCCGCTTCAAAACGGGCCAGTTGCTCCTGGGTGTGGTCATCGGCGGCTGGATCATCGGCGCTGGCCAGGTGCGTCATGACGCCAGTGAGCCGCACCACCCCGGAACCCCGCAGCAGGCGCGCCACTCCCAGGGCCTCCTCGGGGGCGACACCGACCCGTCCCATGCCGCTGTCGATCTCGAGATGGACATCGAGGTTCGCGTCCATCGTGCGCAGGCTGGCCACCAGCCGCTGGGCGCCGGCCAGGGAGTACACCACCGGGGTCAGGCGCCAGCGCACCGCCTTGTCGATTTCGTCGCTGTCCATCAGCATCACCAGCACCGGGCGATGGATCCCGGCCCGGCGCAGGGCAGCCCCCTCGTCGGCGGCTGAGACGCCGATCCAGTCGACACCGTTCTCCTGCAGGGCCAGGGCGAGGCGGGCCAGCTCGGTGCCATAGGCCCAGGCCTTGAGGACGGCCAGGATCGCCACCTTCGGGCCGCAGAGGGCACGGAAGCGGGCGATGTTGTCGCGCACGGCATTGAGATCCACCAGGAAGCGCCGCGGGGCCATCGATTCCCAGATGGCCGAGGCGGCGCTGGCCAGGCCCAGGCGGGCGGCGCCCTTGAGCAGCACGGTGTCGCCTGGCTGGGCCAGGGTGCGCATGGTGGCCCGCAGGTCACGGCTGTCGGCGAGCTCGATCACCGGAGCCTGGGGCCGGGTTGCCCTCCAGGCGGCGGCCGTGTGAGCGTTGGCGGGATGGGGCAGCAGCAGCAGATGGCTGAAGCCCCGTTCCGCCGCCAGTTGGCCGATCAGGGCATGTTCACGCGCTTCGCTGTGGCCCAGCTCCTCCATGCCGCCGAACACGAACAGGCGCCGCCCCGTATCGGCACTGGAGCTGACCGTTTCCAGGGCGACCTGCACCGAGATCGGATCGTCGCTGGCGCTGTCATTGACGATCGTGATGCCATCGGGCGTCCGCCAGGTCTCCATGCGGGTGGGGCCGAAGCTGTAGTCCTGCAGCACGGCCACGATGTCGTCGACGCTGACGCCCAGCTGCAGGCCGGCGGTCATGGCGATCAGCAGGTCCTCCACCAGGGGAGCGGAGCGGGTGCGCACCGGCAGTCGCACCCGTTCGCCGCCGAAGTCGAGGCTGAGCAGGAGCCCGGCACCATGGGGTTTCTGCTCGATCAAGCGGGGTTCGCCCCGACCCGCCTGCAGGCGGCGGCAGGGCAGAGGGATGGCGTCCAGCAGGGGATCGGCGGGGGCAATCAGCCAGCCAGCGGGCGGGAGTGCGCGGAACAGGATCATTTTTTCGCGGGCGGTCACCTCACGGCTGCCGAAGCCGCCCCGATGGGCCAGACCCACGTTCACGAGCACGCCGAAGTCGGGCGCAAGGATCCTGGCGATGCTCGCCATCTCGCCGGGAGCTGAGATGCCCGCCTCGAACACCCCCAGTTCCGTGCCAGCGGGGGCGGAAAGCACGGCCAGCGGCACTCCCACCTGGCTGTTCCAGCTGCCGGGGCTGGCGGCGACCCGGTAGCGCTGGGCCAGCAGGGCCGTCAGCGCACTCTTGACGATCGTCTTGCCATTGCTGCCGGTGATCGCCACCACCTGACGGATGTGTTGCCGGCGATACCAGGCCGCCAGGTCCTGCAAGGCCTCCAGAGGGTCGTCGACTTCGATCCGGGGCGGCTCTGACGAGCTTGCAGCCGTGGACGCATACCAGCCGCGGCGCACCACCACCAGGCTGGCCCCCGCTGCGAGCGCGGCGGCCACGAAGCCATGGCCATCCCGGCTGCGGCCGGCCAGGGCGAAGAAGGCATCGCCCGCCTGCACCCGCCGTGAGTCGATGACCACCGCCCGGATCGGGGCGGCAGCCGGATCGCCGTGGAGCTGGCCTGCCAGCAGACCGGCCAGCGTGCGGGGGTCGGGGAGGGCCATCGAACCCGGAGGCTAGCCAGCCACGCTGCACCAGGGCGCAGGTCGTGCCGGACACCGAAGGGATGGCCGGATCTCGTTAAAATCGTTGGATCTCAGGGAGCTGGCATGGGTCACGTTCTCGTGCTGAACGCTTCCTACGAACCACTCAACATCACCACCTGGCGGCGGGCGATGGTGATGCTGTTGAAGGGGAAGGCGGAGGGACTGGAGCACGATCCCAACCACCGAATCCGGCCGGAGCATCTGCTCCCCACCGTGATCCGCCTGCACCAGTTCGTGCGGGTGCCCTACCGCCAGATGCCCCTCAGCCGCCGCAATGTCTTCCAGCGGGATGGCCATCTCTGCCAGTACTGCGGTTTCAGCGGTGAGCCGCTCTCGATCGATCATGTCGTGCCCCGCAGCCGCGGTGGCGCCGACATCTGGGAGAACGTCACCACCGCCTGTCTGCCCTGCAATGTGCGCAAGGGCAATCGCACCCCCAGGGAGGCCGGCATGCCCCTGCGCCGGGAGCCGCGCCGTCCCCCCACCAGCCTCAACTTTGAAACCATCCGCCGGATTCGCGCCGGTCAGAATCGCGAGTGGGCCAAATATGTGATCGGGGCCTGACGTCGGCATCGGCGGCTGAACACGCTCGCCGCCCCAGAGCTCAGCCATTGGCGCCGCTGGCCTGGCTGGCCAGCTCCTGCAGCTGGCGGCCCTGTTCAGCGGCTATGCAGGCTTCGATCACGTCTTCGAGCTGGCCGTTGAGGACCGGATCGAGCGAAAAGTTCTGGCCGAGGCGATGGTCGGTGACCCGGTTGTCCTTGGCGTTGTACGTGCGGATCTTTTCACTGCGATCGCCGCTGCCCACCTGGGAGCGGCGCTCATCCCGTTCAAGGGCATTGGCTTCAGCCAGCTTCCGCTCGTAGAGCTTGGCCCGCAGAATCTGCATGGCCCGTTCGCGGTTCTGCAGCTGGGAGCGCTCCTGGGTGCAGAACACCCGGATGCCGGTGGGTTTGTGCAGCAGATCAACGGCCGTTTCGACTTTGTTGACGTTCTGGCCGCCGGCGCCGCCGGAGCGGGCGGTGCTGATCTCCAGGTCGCCCGGATCGATCTGCACCTCCACCGGATCGGCCTCGGGCATCACCGCCACCGTGGCCGTGGAGGTGTGCACCCGGCCCTGGGATTCGGTGGCCGGCACCCGCTGGACGCGGTGCACGCCGGCCTCGAACTTCAGGCGGCTGTAGACCCCGTCCCCCCGGATCGAGAGAATCAGCTCCTTGTAGCCGCCGAGGTCGGCCTCCGAGGCGCTGACCGGTTGCACCTGCCAACCGCGGCCCTGGGCATAGCGCTCGTACATGCGGGCCAGATCTCCTGCCCAGAGGCTGGCTTCATCGCCGCCGGCCCCGGCCCGGATTTCCAGCATGACGCTGCGCTCATCGCGGGGATCCGACGGCAACAGGGCCAGGGTGAGGCGCCGCTGCAGCTCGTCGATGCGCGCTTCCAGCGACTCCAGCTCGCTGATGGCCAGTTCCACCAGCTCCGCCATGGCGGGATCGTCGCGGTGCTCTTTGAGCAACCTGTGGGTGTCCAGCTGCTCCTGTTGCAGCTTGCCCAGTTGCTGGTGGTCGAGCACCAGGGGCTCGAGCCGGGAGCGTTCGCGAGCGATTGCCTGCAGCCGGTTCGGGTCCGAGGCCACGGCCGGATCGGCCAGCTGCCGTTCCAGGGCCGCGAAGGTGTGGCAGGCCGTTTCCAGGCGTTCGCTGAGCAGGGCAGGGTCCATGGCGAATGGCGTCCAGATGCCGCCGGAACGGCAGGCGAAGAGGCAAGGAGGCTTTCAGGACAAAAGCCGGATGCCCGAGAGGCATCCGGCTCGCCGGAAGGTCTGGATGTTGGTCTGGCCAGGAGCCAGGGCCGGCTTGCTGAGACTGGAGAGCCATTGTGGCTTCCCAGCCGAGGGGCAGGAAGGCAGCCGTCAGGGGAGTGGTGACGGACGATCTGGCCGCCCACCGATCTGCACCGATGACCGGGCTGGTTTTGCTGATGGGTCAGCCAGCCGGACAGTCCTTGGGTGGAGCCAGACGACCAGCCGCTCAGCCGGCGACTGGGGTCTCCTCCGCTGCTGCAGCAGCTTCGGCAGCCGGTGCTTCGTCTTTCTTGACTCCTGCGGCGGAGTCGGTTCCGGCCATGCCGTATTTGCGCATGAAGCGATCCACGCGCCCCTCGGTGTCCAGGATTTTCTGGGTGCCCGTGTAAAAGGGATGATTGCCGCTCCAGACATCGACGTGGAGCTCGGGATGGGTGGAGCCGGTGGTCATCACCACCTCTCCATTGCAGATCACCTTGGCATCGGGATACCAGGTGGGATGGATGTCGGCCTTCGGCATGACGGGTGAAGCGATCGGAGACGGGTAACGGAGCTGAACGAATTCAGCGCTTGGAGAACTGGGGCGCTTTACGGGCTTTCTTGAGGCCGTACTTGCGGCGCTCTTTGGCCCGGGGATCGCGGCTGAGGTGGCCTTCGACCTTGAGTGGCTTGCGATTGTCAGGCGAGAGATCGCACAGGGCCCGGGCGGCACCCTGCTTGATCGCATCGGCCTGGCCGGTGAGGCCGCCGCCGCGCACATTGACCAGCAGGTCGTACTGGCCCTCGAGGCCGAGGGTCTGCAGGGGAGCCTTCACCGCCGCCAGATAGACGGGGTTGTAGTTCAGGTAGTTGTCGCCGGGGCGGCCATTGATCGTGACGGTGCCACTGCCGGGGACGACCCGCACGCGGGCCACTGCCGTTTTGCGGCGGCCGGTTCCCCAGTAGACGACGCGGTTGGAGGAGCTGGTCATTTGGTGGCGGTGGCGGCGGGATCGAGGGCGAGGGGCTGGGGCTGCTGGGCGGTGTGGGGATGCTCAGCGCCTTTGTAGACCTTCAGCTTGCGGAACATCTGGCGCCCGAGGGCGTTGTGCGGAAGCATGCCCTTGATGGCCACTTCGATGATCCGCTCGGGCAGACGACCCTGCAGGTGGGCGAAGGTTTCGGTCTTCATGCCGCCGGGGCGGCCGGAATGACGGCGATAGAGCTTCTGGGTGGGCTTGTTGCCGCTGACGCGGATCTTGTCGGCGTTGATCACAACGACGAAGTCGCCCGTATCGAGATGGGGGGTGTAAGTGGGTTTGTTCTTGCCACGTAGCACCTGGGCCACCTCACTGGCCAGCCGGCCGAGGGTCTGATCCGCAGCGTCGACCACAAACCACTGGCGGTCGAGCGTGTCGGGGGAAGGCAGGGTTGTCTTGTTCATTGCGCCTGAAGGGCACCGGCTGACCGGCTTGGAAGACCACCGCATCCGTGCTGTACGGCGGATGGCATGGGCTGGAGTGAACCTACCGCGCCGTGGTTCCGGCTCCGGCAGCAGGGCGTTCGCCAGGCTGAAGAGCAAGAGTGACGGGTTGGCGGGACAACAGCGCCAGCCTCGAATCGACCCGATCTAGGGAGGTGCCGGAGACACCGCTGTCAGCTCCAGGCATCCGGGTAGGGCCGGTGTTGCGTTCGCTGCCGCGCTCGCAGGTACACCGTTCGCCCCGGGCTCAGGAGGTGGATCAGGCGATTTCAGCTGAAACCGCGGTTGGCAATCATACCAGGCAGCTTCAGGGAAGACCGGCTCTGGGTAGCCGACCCGCAGCAGGCAGAGCCCCTGGGGAGGGGCCGCCTCCCGCACTTCGGAGCGGGCCTGGGCCCGCCAGCGCCGTTCGAAGGCCGCCACGCTCAGGCGTCCCTCGCCGACGGCCACCAGCTGTCCCATCACCAACCGCACCATGCCGTAGAGGAAGCCGCTGGCCTGGAGTTCCACGCTGATCAGATCCTCCTGGCGCTCCAGGGCCACCTCCTGGATGGTGGTGCGGGCATGGGCGCGGCGGCTGCCGGCCCGCTGAAAGGCCGTGAAATCATGCTCCCCCAGCAGGGTCTGCAGGGCGGCCTCCATGGCCTGATCGTCGAGGCGAAGCTGATAGCGATGCCAGCTCCAGGCGCTCAGAAACAGGTTGGGGGTGCGGCCGTTGTGGATTGTGTAGCGGTAGCGCCGGTAGCGAGCCGAAAAGCAGGCGTGCCAATCGCTTGGCACTTCAGTGGCGGCCCGCACCCGGATCGTGGCGGGTAGGCGACCGTTGAGAGCCTTGGGCCAGCGCTGGGCTGGAATCGGGCCGGCGGCGTCGAAGTGGACCACCTGGGCGGCGGCATGGACGCCGCTGTCGGTGCGCCCGGCCGCCACGCTTTTGACCGGGCGCTGGGGATCGAGGCCTTCGATCGCCGCTTCCAGCACCTCCTGCACACTGATCTGGCGGGGTTGACGCTGCCAACCATGAAAAGCCGAACCCTCGTACTGGAGGCAGAGGGCGATCCGACGGGTCGCGGCTCTCTCCGGAGACGAGGATTCGGCAACGGGGCCGGGATTGGGGGCCGTTGGCTTCAGACGAGCTCGATGATCGCCATCTCGGCGTTGTCACCGCGGCGGGGCACGGTGCGGATGATGCGGGTGTAGCCCCCGTTGCGTTCGCCGTAGCGATCCTGGGCCTTGTCGAACAGGGCGTGCACCAGTTGCTTGTCGAAGATGTAGCCGATGGCGCGGCGGCGGGCGGACAGGCTGCCGTCCTTGGCGAGCGTGATCATGCGCTCGGCTTCATTGCGCAGGGCCTTGGCCCGGGCCTTGGTGGTGGTGACGCGACCTTCACGGATCAGCTGGGTGGTGAGGCCACGCAGGAGAGCTTTGCGTTGGTCGGCGGGGCGTCCCAGCAGGGGGACTCGGCACTGGTGTCGCATGGGTCAGGTCTCGGGCTGTCGCGAAAGGGGCTTCGGAGGGGGTGTGAACGCAGGCAGCGCTCAGGCGCTTGTGCGGCTCTGGGGCAGGGAGATGCCGATGCGCTCGAGGGCTTCGATCACCTCGTCGGCGGACTTGGAGCCGAAGTTCTTGATCTCCAGCAGATCCTCATAGCTGAAGCCCATCAGGTCGGAGACGGAGTTGACCTGAGCGCGCTTGAGGCAGTTGTAGGCCCGAACCGAGAGGTTCAGTTCTTCCAGGGGGATCTGGGCTTCGGCCGAGGGCTCGGGCTCAACGCCCGGCTCCTCGTTCATGGTGAGGCTGGCCAGCGGCTGGAACAGACCGATCAGCTGGTTGGCCGCCTGGGCCATGGCGTCATCGGGGGTGATGCTGCCGTTGGTTTCGATCTCGAGGCGCAGCCGTTCCCGGGCTGAGCCACCTTCACCGACGGCGGTTTCGTCGACGGTGTAGTTGACGCGCCTGACCGGCATGAACACCGCATCGATCTGGAGCAGATCGATGGCACTGGTGTCCTCGTTGTGGCGATCGACCGGGCGGTAGCCGGTGCCCCGCTCGACATGGACCTCCATTTCCAGGCTGTGGCCGTCGGCCACCACGGCGATCAGCCGGGCGCCGTCGATCACCTGAACCTGGGAGGAGAACTGCAGATCGGAAGCCGTGACGGTGGCCGGGCCATTGATCACGAGCCGACCGATCTCCAGTTCGCGGCTGCGGCTGTTGACCGGCACCGACTTGCAATTCAGCAGGATGTCGAGCACGTCTTCCTTGACGCCCGGCACCGTGGCGTATTCGTGGTTGACGTTGGCAATGCGCACGGCGGTGATCGCGCTGCCCTCAAGGCCCCCGATCAGAACCCGCCGCAGGGCGTTGCCCAGGGTGGTGGCCTGACCACGGTCCAGGGGACCGATCACGAAGACGCCCGTCTGGGAGCGGTCGTCGGCAACCTGGTGCTCGACCCGATCGATCTGGTACTGCAACACGGTCTGAGAGGGCGGAGAGGTGGACGGAGCCGGAAGGCGATGAAGCTGGGGTGGTGGGATCAGACCCGCCGACGCTTGGCACGCCTGCAGCCGTTGTGGGGCAGGGGCGTGACATCGCGGATCAGGGTGATCTCGAGGCCAGCCACCTGCAGGGCCCGAATGGCGGTTTCGCGCCCGGAGCCTGGACCGCGCACCAGCACTTCGATCTGGCGCATGCCCTGCTCGAGGGCACGGCGGCCAGCGGCTTCAGCGGCGGTCTGGGCGGCGAAGGGGGTGCCTTTACGAGCTCCCTTGAAGCCACTCGCCCCAGCAGACGACCAGCTGATCACCTCACCGGCGGTGTCGGTGATCGAGACGATGGTGTTGTTGAAGGTGCTCTGGATATGCGCCACACCATTGGGCACATTGCGCTTGGCCTTCTTGGGGCCGGTTTTCTTGGCGGGCTTGGCCATGGAAGAAGCCCTGCAAGAGCAGGGAGGTGATCGTGGAACTTGGGGGGGACTCCGGTGACGCTGCCCTCAGAAGGGGCAGCGGCGGCGTCGGACCCCAGCGCAGAGGCTGGGATGGAGAGTTGAGGCGTTGAGACGGAAGCCTGAACCCGCCCTGTTGTCCAGAACCGGCGGTAAGCGGTGGCCTGGAGATGGGGCAAGGCGGCACTGTGCTCCTCGCAGTCGATGGGGACTGGCGGCGAAGCGGCAGCGATTTACTTCTTCTTGCCGGCCACGGTTTTGCGCGCACCACGGCGGGTGCGGGCGTTGGTGCGGGTGCGTTGGCCGCGCACGGGCAGGCCCATGCGATGGCGACGACCGCGCAGGCAACCGATGTCCTGCAGGCGCTTGAGGGCCATGCCCTCTTCGCGTCTGAGGTCACCCTCGAGGGTGAAGGATTCGGCGGCTCCGCGCAGTTTCTGCACGTCAGCGTCGCTCAGGTCCTTGACGCGGATGTCGGGATTGACACCGCTCTTGGCCAGGATCTTGCGGGCACGGGTGAGACCGATGCCATAGACGTAGGTGAGAGAGATCTCGACCCTCTTGTCACGAGGGATGTCGACACCGGCGATCCGAGCCACGTTGGAGAAACGATCAGGGGGGCAGGGGGTCCGCCCTAGGGCGGAAGTTGCCGCCTGGGAGGGCGGCAGTTCACGCGCCCGAAGGCGAGTGGGAAAACGGTCAGAGCCCGTGGGCTTTGATCGATGGGGCGGGTTCGGCCGAGGGGCTGAACCGGCAGGCCTGGGGGTCAGCCCTGGCGCTGCTTGTGCTTGGGATTGGTGCAGATGACCATCACCCGACCGTGGCGACGGATCACCCGGCACTTGTCGCACATTTTCTTGACTGAGGCACGCACCTTCATGGGAGTTGTGCTCTCCGATTTTGCAAACGAGCACCCTATCACACGGGTCAATCCACCCCCCGTGCTCCCTGGGCTCATGCCGCCAGCAGCGCGTTGATGCGCTCGCCGATTTCCTCGACGCTGCCGGCCGCTTCCACGGATTCCAGCAGCCCCAGCTGGCGGTAATGCGCGATCAAGGGGGCCGTCTGCTGGCGGTAGACCTCGAGGCGATGGCGGATCACCGCTTCGTTGTCATCGGCCCGGCCGCGACTGAGCAGGCGCTGGATCAGCAGCCCGTCATCGAGTTCCATCAACACCACCCGTTCGATCTGCTGGTCGAGTTCGGCGAGCAGGTGATCGAGGGCTTCGGCCTGGGCGAGGTTGCGCGGAAAGCCATCGAGCAGCCAGCCCTGGCGATGGTCTTCCAGGCGGCTGCGCACGATGGCGAGCACCAGGTCGTCGCTGACCAGTTCGCCGCTGGCCATCACCGTTTCCACCTGGCGACCGAGCTCGCTGCCGGCCTGGATCTCGGCCCGCAGCAGATCGCCGGTGGAGAGGTGCAAGAGGCCGTGACTGGCACTCAGGCGCTGGGCCTGAGTGCCCTTGCCGGCGCCGGGAGGGCCGAGGAAGAGGAGACGTTGCTTCATGGCTGGAAACGGGCGGGACGTCAGGGAGAGATGACGGCGGGAATGTCGATCGAAGCTGCGGCAGGATTTCAGCAGCAGCTGGTCACTGCCGCACCATGCCCTCGTAGCGCTGGGAGATCACGTAGGTCTGGACCTGTTTGGCGGTGTCGATGGCCACCCCCACCAGAATCAGCAGCGACGTGGCCCCAAGGCCCTGGAAGGTGCGCACCTGGGTGGAACCCTCCACGGCCGACGGGATGATCGCCACGAAGCCCAGGAACAGCCCCCCCAGCAGGGTCAGGCGGTTCTGGACGCCACTGAGATAGTTGGCTGTGGCCGAGCCGGGACGCACCCCGGGGATCGCCACACCGCCGCGTTTGAGGTTGGTGGCGATGTCCACCGGGTTGACCGTGAGCGAGGCGTAGAAGAAACCGAACCCCAGGATCAGCGCGAAGAACACCAGCGGATAGAGCCAGGGGGTGCTGCTGTTGGGGCTGAGGTAACCGGCGGCCTTGACCAGCCAGGCGTTGCGGGTGAGGTTGGCGATCGTCAACGGCAGGAACACCACCGCCGAAGCGAAGATGATCGGCATCACGCCGCCGGCATTGAGCTTGAGGGGCAGATAGCTCTGGCGCGACGAGAGCATGCCGGAACCGCCCACCTGGCGCTTGGCGCTGACGATCGGGATGCGCCGGTTGCCTTCCTGCACAAAAATGATGCCGACGATCGTGACCAGAAACACCAGCACCAGCACGACGATGCCGCCGACGGTGCTGCGATCGCCCGTCTGGGCCAGCTGGATGGTGGATCCCAGCGCATTCGGCAGGGTGGCGACGATGTTGATGAAGATCACCAGGGAGGCCCCCTGACCGATGCCCCGTTCGGTGATCACTTCGCTGATCCACATCACCACCATCGAGCCGGTGACCAGGGCCAGGCTGGTCTGCAGCACGAACAGCCAGTCCGGCAGTCCGGGCAGGGCGTACTGGCGCAGGATCAGGGCGAAGACCGTGCTCTGCAGGATTCCCCATCCCAGAGCCACATAGCGGGTGATCTGGGCGATCTTGCGGCGGCCCGCCTCCCCCTCGTTCTTCTGCAGATCCTCCAGCTGGGGCAGGGCTGCGGTGAGCAGCTGCAGGATGATCGAGGCGTTGATGAAGGGCAGGATGCCCAGGGCGAAGACGCCCAGGGTGGAGAGGCCGCCACCGGTGAAGATGTTGAGGAAGCCGATCAGCTGGCCGCCGCGGGAGAGGAACTCCTGGAAGGCGACGCGATCGATACCTGGCACGGGGATGTAGATCCCCAGGCGCACCAGCATCAACAGGCCGAGGGTGGTGAGCACCCGGTCCCGGAGAGTCTTCGCCTGGAACAGCTGGCTGATGATTTCAGCGGCGCTGGGGTTGCGCCCCCTGCTGACGACCATGACGGATGCTGAGGGGAGATAGGGGAGGGAGAGAAGCGGCCCCCCGCTCGGGGAGCAGGCCTACGGAAAGAGCCGCCTGCCGGCCGGATGGCAGGCAGACGGCTCTGAACCTAGGCGTAGACGGAGGAGAACACCGGGCTCAGCCGGTGATCTCACAGGTGCCGCCGGCGGCTTCGATCTTGTCGCGGGCACTGGCTGTGAAGGCGGCCGCCTGGACGGTGAGCTTCACGGTGAGATCGCCGTTACCCAGCACCTTGAGCGGGTGTTTGGGGCTGGTGACCAGGCCATCCTTGACCAGGGAATCCAGGCTGACGGTGCTGCCAGCCTTGAGTTCGGCAAGCTTGCTCACGTTGATGACCGTGAACTCCTTGGGATTGACCAGGGGGAAGTGCTTGAGCTTGGGCACGCGCCGGTAGAGGGGCATCTGTCCCCCCTCGAAGCCGGGTCGGGTGGGTCGGCCCGAGCGTGACTTCTGGCCGCGCATGCCGAAGCCGCAGCTGGCGCCCTGGCCAGCGGCGATACCCCGACCCTTGCGGGTCTTGCGACGGCGTGAACCGGGCTGGGGCTTGAGTGAATCGAGAGAGTAGGTGGTCATCGGGGATCTCAGGAGTAGATCTGCTCAAGGGAGATGCCCCGCTCCTTGGCGGTCTCCTTGTGGGTGCGAAGGCCGGCGAGGGCCACCATCGCGGCGCGGGCGTTGTTGAGCGGGGTCTTGGAGCCCAGCCGCTTGGCCAGCACGTTCTTGATGCCGGCCAGTTCGAGCACCGTACGGATGGAACCACCCGCGATCACACCGGTACCGGGAGCGGCCGGACGGATCAGCACACTGGCGGCGCCATCGCGACCGTTGCTGAGGGTGGGGATCGAGCTGGTGCGGGTGAGGGGAACCTTGACCAGATGCTTCTTGCCGTCAGCCACGCCCTTGCGGACGGCACCGATGACATCGCCGGCCTTGCCGACGCCGACACCGACCTGGCCGCGTTCGTTGCCGACCACGACGATGGCGCGGAAGCTCATCTTCTTACCGCCTTTGACGGTCTTGGAGACGCGGCGGATCTGCACAACCCGCTCCTGCCATTCGGAGTCCCGTTCCTGGCCGCGTCGGTTGTCCCGGCCCCGGCCGCCGCCGCCGCCGCCGCCGCGGCGATCGCGGTCGCCACCGCCCTTGCCGCCGCCGCCGCCGCCACGGCGTTCCTGCTGCTGGCCTTCAGCCGCTGCAGGAACGTCCGATGCCGCCGGGACGTCGTTGGTCTGAATCTGGTCGTTGGTTTCGGTCATGGTGAGAGCAGGATCAGAATTGAAGGCCCGCTTCCCGGGCGGCTTCGGCGAGGGCCTTGACCCGGCCGTGATACAGGTTGCCGCCGCGATCGAAGACCACCTGCTGGATGCCCTTGGCCAGGGCGCGTTGTGCGACCAGTTGGCCCACCGCGATCGAAGCATCGCAGGTGGCACCGGCCTTGAGGCTGGTGCGCAGGTCCTTGTCGAGGGTCGAGGCTGCGCAGAGGGTGCTCTGGGCGGCGTCGTCGATGACCTGGGCGTAGATGTGGTTGTTGGAGCGGAACACCGCCAGCCTGGGCCGGGCGGCGGTGCCGGAGAGCAGACGACGCAGACGACGATGGCGCTTCTGGGTCTGCTGTTTGCGGGAGATGGAAGACATGGGAATCAGGCTAACGGTGCTCGTGCAGACCTCTATTTCTTGCCGGTCTTGCCGGCCTTGCGCAGGATCCGCTCACCTTCGTACTTGATGCCCTTGCCCTTGTAGGGCTCGGGGGGACGAATGGCGCGCACCTTGGCGGCTTCGTTGCCGACCAGCTCCTTGTCGGCGCCTGAGACCAGCACGTTGGTGTTGTTCTCAACAGCAAAGGTGACGCCTTCGGGGGGCACCATCTCGACCGGGTGGCTGTAGCCGGCCAGGACGACCAGCTTCGTGCCTTGGACCGAAGCGCGGTAGCCCACGCCGACGATCTCAAGCTTGCGGGTGAAGCCCTGGCTGACGCCCTCGACCATGTTGGCGACGAGGGTGCGGCTGAGGCCGTGGCGCTCGCGGGAGCGGCGGTTGCCGCTGGACGGTGCGACCACGAGAGTGTCGCCGTCCTGACTGATGGTGACACCATCGGGCAGGGTGCGACTGAGTTCACCCTTGGGGCCTTTGACGATGACGTCAAGGCCATTGAGGCTGACGCTCACCTTCTCAGGAATTGGAATCGGAGCTTTACCGATACGTGACATGGCTGTTTCCTCCCGGGATCAGTAGACGTAGCAGAGCACTTCGCCGCCGACGCCCTGCTTGCGGGCATCGCGGTCGCTCATCACACCCCTGGAGGTGGAGATGATCGCCACTCCGAGGCCGCCGAGCACCTTGGGCAGCTGGCGGGTGTTCTTGTAAATACGCAGGCCTGGCTTGCTCACCCGCTGCACGCGGCGGATGGTGGGCTGGCGGTGCTTGCCGCTGTATTTGAGCTCCAGCACCAGTTGCTTCGTGACGCCTTCTCCTTCTTCGGAAATGGCGGCGATGAAGCCCTCATGCTGCAGCACATTGGCGATGCTCCGGGACATGCGGGAAGCAGGAATCCTGGTGCGCTCGTGACGCTTCTCACTCGCATTGCGGATGCGGGTGAGCATGTCGGAAATCGGGTCGTGGTTGGCCATGGTCGTGTCCGGAAGAGCCTCAGTTACTGCGGAACGGCATCCCCATCTCGCGGAGGAGGGCCCTGCCCTCTTCATCGCTGCGGGCGCTGGTCACGATCGTGACGTCCATTCCCCGGATGGCGTCGATCTTGTCGAAGGAGATCTCGGGGAAGATGATCTGCTCACGGATGCCCAGGGTGTAGTTGCCCCGTCCGTCAAAACTCCTGGGGCTCACACCGCGAAAATCGCGGATGCGGGGCAGGGCCAGGTTGATCAGACGCTCCAGGAAGGCGTACATCCGCTCACCCCGGAGGGTGACGGTGACGCCGATTGGCATCCCCTGGCGAATCTTGAAGGCGGCAATGGCCTTTTTGGCCCGGGTCACCACCACTTTCTGACCAGTGATGGTGGCCAGTTCGGTGATCGAGGCTTCCAGTGCCTTGGCGTTCTGGGCGGCTTCGCCAAGGCCCCGGTTGACGGTGACCTTGATCACCTTGGGAACCTCGTGGATATTGGAGAGACTCAGATCCTTCAGCAACTTGGGCTGGATCGTCTCCCGGTAGCGCTGTTTCAGTGACATGACGGAAGGAGGGAGTGCGCTTCTGGACGTGGTCAGAAGGCGGACGGGTGGGTGGAGATGGAGGGGGAAGCTATAGGGAAGAGCTGGTGTGCCTTCGCCGTTATGGCGCTAGCGACAGCGGCCGTCGGCGGTGGCGATCAATCGATCACCTCACCCGTTTTCTTGAGACGGCGTTTCTTGGTGCCGTCCTTGTCCACCACGATCTCGACGCGGCTGGCGACGTTCTTGGTGGTGGAGTAGAGCATCACGTTGGAGGCATGCAGGGATGCTTCCTCGCTGATGATGCGGCCGGTCTCGCCTTCCTGGGTGGGCTTGACGTGGCGGGTGCGCACGTTGATGCCCTGAACGATCAGGCGGTTCTCGTAGGGAAGGGTGCGCAGGACCTCGCCGGTCTTGCCCTTGTCCTTGCCGGTGATCACCTGCACGGTGTCGCCCTTCTTGATGCGCATCTTGATGCGCACCGGGGTCTTCGCCTTGGGAGTTGCGGTGGCCATGGTTCAGATCACCTCCGGAGCGAGGGACACGATCTTGGTGAAGTTGCGCTCGCGCAACTCCCGGGCGACCGGTCCGAAAACACGTGTGCCCTTGGGGTTGTTGTCGTTGCCCAGGATCACCGCGGCGTTGTCGTCGAAGCGGATCGAGTTGCCGGTGTCGCGGCGCAGGGTGGCCCTGGTGCGAACGACGACGGCCTTGACCACATCCGATTTCTTGACCCCCATGTTGGGCATGGCGTCCTTGACGGCCGCCACGATCACATCGCCCACGTGGGCATAGCGACGGTTGGTGCCGAGCACCCGGATGCATTGGATGCGCTTGGCGCCGCTGTTGTCAGCGACGGTGAGGAAGGTTTCCTGCTGAATCATCGGGAGGTCCTCCTCAGGTGGCAGCCGACGGGGTTGAGCCCGCGGCCGTGGAAATCACTTCTGCCACCATCCAGCGTTTGGTCCGGCTGAGGGGGCGGGTTTCGGTGATGCGAACCCGGTCGCCGACGCGGCAACTATTGGCTTCGTCGTGGGCTTTGTAGCGGGTGGTGCGGCTGACAGTCTTCAGGTAGATGGGGTGAGGGAAACGGTTTTCAACCGCCACCACCACCGTTTTGTCCATCTTGTCGCTGACGACGGTGCCGACCCTTTCCTTGAGTGCCATGGGAATCGAGGGGGTCAGGAGGCAGTGGAGCGCTGACGCTCCTTCTGCACCGAGAGAAGGTGGGCCAGCTTGATGCGGGCCTGCTTGAAGCGGTGCGGATGCTCCAGTCGGCGGGTGGCCTGCTGGAAGCGGAGATCGAAGAGTTCGCGGCGGATGCCGTTGATCTGTTCGGTGAGTTCGTCGTCGGTGAGCTTGCGCACCTCGGCGATTTCGGGACGGGCCATGGTCAGGACTCCACAAGGGTGGGCTCAGGCGCGGCCTGGACGGCAGCGACTGCGGGCGGCTCCTTGTCGGCGCCATCCGTCTTGCTCGGTTGGTCGGCCAGGGAGATGAACTTCGTCTTGATGGGCAGTTTGAACTGCGCCAGACGCATGGCCTCCTTGGCGATCTCCGGGGTGATTTCCGGGCCTCCCATTTCAAACAGGATCCGACCAGGCTTGATCACAGCCACCCAGAACTCCGGGTTGCCTTTACCGGAACCCATGCGGGTTTCGGCTGCTCGCATGGTGACGGGCTTGTCCGGGAAGATCCGGATCCAGATCTGACCGCCCCGCTTGACGTGGCGGGTCATCGCCCGGCGGCTGGCCTCGATCTGGCGGGAGGTGATCCAGCCACATTCCTGGGCCTGGAGAGCGAACTCTCCGAAGGCGATGGTGTTACCGCGAGTAGCGACGCCGCGCATGCGGCCGCGCTGCTGTTTGCGGAATTTGACGCGTCGTGGACTCAGCATGGTTCAGGCCTCCCTCACTCCTCGTTAGAGCGATCTTCGAACTGTTGCGGCCGGCGGTTAGCGCGGCGCTTTGGTGCTCCACCCACGGGCAGATTGTCCTTCTGGCCGGGGAGCACTTCACCTTTGAATACCCAGACCTTGATGCCGAGCACGCCGTAGGTGGTGGTTGCAACCTTGGTGGCGTAATCGATGTCGGCCCGCAGGGTATGCAGGGGGACGCGACCCTCGCGGGTCCATTCGGTACGGGCGATTTCGGCGCCATTGAGACGGCCGGCGACCATCAGTTTCAGACCGAGCACCCCAGCGCGCTGGGCGCGCTGTACGGCCATGCGCATGACGCGGCGGAAGGCGACCCGCTTTTCCAGTTGCTGGGCGATGTATTCGGCCAGCAGAAAAGCGTCGGCGTCGACCCGCTCGACTTCGACCACGTTGATACGCACCTGACGGGTGGCATCACCGATGGTTTTCTGGATGCCGGTGCGCAGATCTTCAATACCGCTGCCCTGGCGGCCAACCAGCACGCCGGGACGAGCGGTCTTGAGCTCGACTTCGAGCTGGTCGGCCTTGCGGGCGATCAGCACATCGCTGATACCGGCGGAGGCGTACTTCTTGTGAATGAACTTGCGGATCCGGTCATCCTCCTGAAGGAGGATCGGATAGGTCTTGCTGGGGGCGTACCAACGCGAGCGGTGTTCCTGGGTGATCCCCAGGCGCAGGCCGGTTGGATGGATCTTGTGTCCCATCGGTCGGTGTCCTCGGGGTTCAGGCGGAAGGGGCCGCCACACCAATGCTGATGTGGCAGGTCTGTTTTTTGATCGCGTAGGCACGACCCTGGGCACGGGGCCGGAAGCGCTTCAGGGAGGGACCCATATCGGCGCTGGCTTCGCAGATGACCAGGCTCGCCGGGTCAAGGCCGAGGTTGTTTTCGGCATTGGCCACGGCCGACCGCAACACCTTGGTGATGGGGCCGGTGGAGCGGTAGGGCATGAACTCGAGCATGATCAGGGCGTCGCGGTAGCTGCGTCCCCGGATCTGATCGAGCACCCGACGCACCTTCGAGACGGAGCCACGGATGTAGCGCCCGTGGGCGAGAGCCTGGGCCGGATTGGACTTGACGGGGTTGGTGTTTGCCATTGGTTTAGCGGCCTCCCTTCTTGTCTTTGATGTGGCCCCGGAAGGTACGGGTGGGGGCGAATTCCCCCAGCTTGTGGCCCACCATCTGCTCCGTCACGTAGACGGGCACGTGGGCCTTGCCATTGTGAACGGCAATGGTGTGGCCGATCATCATCGGCAGGATGGTGGAAGCCCGTGACCAGGTTTTGATCACGGTCTTGTCGTCGGCGGCGTTCTGCTTTTCAACCTTGCGGAGCAGGCTGTCGGCAACAAACGGACCTTTTTTGAGTGAGCGTCCCATGGCGGATCAGGCGTACAGCAGTGCGGTGTGGGTCATCAGGAGTCGCGTCCGCCACGGCTCCGTTTGGAGGTGCGACGACGTTTCCGAAGCACGAACCGGTTGCTGGGCTTGTTGCGCTTCCGGGTCTTGTAGCCCAGGGCCGGTTTGCCCCAGGGGGTGACCGGACCGGAGCGGCCGATCGGAGCCCGGCCTTCGCCACCACCGTGGGGGTGGTCGCAGGGGTTCATGACACTGCCGCGGACCTGGGGTCGGCGACCCAGCCAGCGCTTGCGGCCGGCTTTACCCAGGCTGGTGTTGCGCTGTTCGCTGTTGCCCACTTCGCCCAGGGTGGCGTAGCACTCGCGGCGGACCAGGCGGACCTCAGTGGAGGGCAGCTTGAGGGCGACGTAGTCGCCCTCCTTGGCCATCACCTGGGCGCTGCCGCCCGCGGTGCGCACCATCTGGCCGCCCCGACCGGCGTAGAGCTCAACGTTGTGAACGCTGGAGCCAAGCGGGATCGATGACAGGGGCAGGGCGTTGCCGTTTTCGATCGGTGCATCCGGGCCAGAGACCAGGGTCTGACCGACCTCGATGCCGGCCGGAGCCAGGATGTAGCGCTTCTCGCCGTCGCTGTAATAGAGAAGCGCCAGCCGGGCGTTGCGGTGGGGGTCGTAGTGGATCGCTGCCACCCGCGCTTCGACGCCGTGCTTGTCGCGACGGAAGTCGATCAGGCGGTACAGCCGCTTGTGGCCGCCGCCGCGATGGCGGCAGGTGATCACACCGCGGTTGTTGCGCCCCTTGCGGCGGTGCTTGGCGATGACCAGCCCGCGCTCCCTTTTCTTGCCGGTGATCTCGCTGAAGTCGGTGACGACCAGGGTGCGAGTGCCGGGGGTGTTGGGCCTGTAATTACGGATTGCCATGACGTTTCAGACCCCTCAGGACTCAGGGAACAGCTGGATGGCGTTGCCTTCGGCGAGGCGCACCACGGCCTTCTTCACCTGGGCACGTTTGCCGGCGAAGCGTCCCACCCGGCGGGAGCGACGGGGAGGATTCATGGTGCTGACACCGACGACTTTGACGTCGAACAGGGATTCGACGGCCGCCTTGATGTCGGGCTTGGCAGCCCGATGGTCCACCTCGAAGGTGTACTGGTTGAGTTCGAGGGCGCGGGTGGCCTTCTCGGTGATCAGCGGGCGACGGATCACATCCGCCAGCCGGCCTGCAAAACGTTCAGTCATCTCCGTAGACCTCCTGGATCTTCGCGAGTGCTTCCTCGTTCAACACCAGCTTGTTGGCGTTGAGCAGATCGAAGACGTTGAGTTGATCGGCTGCGATCAGTTTGACCTTCTCGAGATTGCGCACCGAGAGTTTGACGGCGTCGCTGGCGCCATCGATCACCAGCAGCACCTTGGCATCGGCGGCGATGTCGAAGCGGGCGAGTGCCGCGGTGAGGTCCTTGGTCCTGGGGGTGTCGAGGCCCTTGGCGAAGTCCTTGACCACCGTGATGTCACCGCTGCGGCTCATCAGGGCGGTGCGCAGGGCCAGACGCCGTTCCTTGCGGTTCATGCCTAGCTCGTAGCTGCGGGGCTTGGGACCGAAGATGACGCCACCACCGGGACGCAGCGGCGTGCGGATCGAACCCTGACGGGCCCGGCCGGTGCCTTTCTGCTTGTACGGCTTGCGGCCACCACCGGCCACTTCGGCCCGGGTGAGCGTGCTGGCCGTGCCCTGGCGGGCGTTGGCCAGCTGCCGCACCACGGCGCGGTGCAGCAGGCTGGCGGCAGTTGTTTCTTTGGCGACCTTGAGATTCAAGGAGGCTTTGCCAGCCTCCTTGCCTTGCCAGTCACGAATTACGCAGTCAGTCATGGTTCTCCTCCTCAGTTCGCGGCTTTGCTGCCCACCCGCTTGGCCGGGCGGATGTCGAGCAGGGCGCCGGGCTTGCCGGGGACCGAACCCTTGACCACCAGCAGGTTGCGCTCGGTATCCACTTTGAGGATGATGAGGCCGCGGGTGGTGATCTGCTTGCCGCCGTAGCGACCCGCCATGCGTTTGCCGGGGTAGACGCGGCCCGGCGTGGTGCCGGCGCCGATCGAGCCGGGTTCGCGGTGATTCTTCGAACCGTGGCTCATTGGACCGCGGCTGAAGCCGTGGCGCTTTTGAAGCCCGGAGAAGCCGCGGCCCATCGTGTCGCCGCTGACGTCGACCTTCTGGCCGGCTTCGAAGGCCGCCACGGTGATGGCGCTGCCGAGCTCAAGACCGTCGACGCCCTCAACGCGGTACTCGCGCAGATGGCGCAGCGGATCGGCGCCGGACTTGTTCAGGTGCCCCCGGGCCGGTTTGTTCACGAGTTTTTCGCGAATTTCACCGAAACCGATCTGAACGGCGCTGTAGCCGTCCGTGGCCTGGTTTTTGAGTTGGGTGATGCGGCAGGGTCCCGCCTCGATCAAGGTGACCGGGATGGATCTGCCCTCGGGGTCGAAGAACTGGGACATGCCCAATTTCTTCCCCAGAATGCCGATAGACATGGGAGGGAGAACAACGCCAGCTGGACTGCCGCGGCCGCTGCCTCCAGCGAGGGAGGACTGCGGTGCCGATCAGGAACCCATGAGGTACCCGATCGCACGGCTGGGAACTGAATTCGTGGAATCGCAATGGTGACGACCGAACTGGAGATCCAGAGGATCAGCTTTGATCGTCAGGGGCTAGCGAAGGCGAATCAGCGGGCTGGGACTTCTCCGATGAAACCGCTGGGAGTGAACTCCTGACGGGATCGGGCAGTTTCCCGACGGTGCCGGCAGACAGAGGGTTGAATCCCTTGTTGCTGGTTCCGTGCTGGCCTGGAGAGATCGTCACCAATGACGATCCCTGCACTGCGTTCTGGAGGCCCGGCTAGCGGACGGGCACAGATCAACAGCACAAGACAAGAATGTACATCACCGCGCTACACCCTCCCTACAGGGCCTCTGGGACTGCCAGACTCCTGCGCAGTCTCGATTGGCGCTCCGATGCCCCTGCTGCTGACCGGCCGCGGTTTTCGTCAGGACCTCGAGCGCTCCGGAGCCTTGGCGCTGTACGTGCCCTTGGAGGGTGGCGCCGAGACCAGGCTGATGCGCCGGCTCCGGGCCGCCGGTTACCGGGCCCAGATGACTTCGGCCCGCGGCCTGGGTGATCCCGAGGCCTTTTTGTTTCAGCTCCATGGGGTGCGGCCGCCTCACCTTGGCCATCAGAGCGTTGGACGGGGCGCCGCTGTGGGTGAAGTGCAGCGGGTGATGCCCCTGCTCGGTTCCCAATTCGATGGCGACGGCCCCGTTCTGCTCTGGCTCCTGGAGGGTCAGGTTCTTTCCAGCGCTGAGTTGGCCGCGCTCTGTGGCCTCTGCCGCCGTGAACCGCGACTCAAGATCGTCGTCGAGATGGGCGGGGCCCGCGCCCTGCGCTGGCAGCCGCTGGAGCAGCTGGTTGGCTGCTGATCTGCAAGGACGACTGGCCCTGATCTGGGGCGTTTCCTTCTTCTCCGGTTCCCTTGCCCAGCTGGCGGCCCGCTTCAGCGGACTGCCAGCTGTGGTCTTGCTGCTGGCCACCGGTCTGTTGCTCGGTCACGCCGGCTTCGCCTGGATCCAGCCCGACCAGCTGGGCCGTGGCCTCGAGCCCCTGGTGGGCCTGTTGGTCAGCCTGGTGTTGTTCGACGGCGGCCTCAATCTGCGGCTGGCGGGCCGTGATCTGCAGCGCTCGGTGCTGCAGTTGGTGCTGGTGCGCTCGGTGCTCGGCCTGGCCGGTGGCGCCGCTCTGGCCCACTGGGTCGCCGGTCTGCCCTGGCCGCTGGCACTGGTGTTCGGGGCCATCGCCCTGGCCACCGGCCCCACCGTGGTCAATCCCCTGGTGCGCCAGATGCGTCTGAGTCCGTTTCTGGCTCGGGTTCTGGAGGCGGAGGGGCTGATTCTCGAGCCGGTGAGTGCGGTCCTGGCCTTGCTTCTGCTGCAGTTGGCCCTGGGGGATCTCGGCAGTTGGCAGGATGTGGCGTGGCGGCTGTTGTTGCGCCTCGGTGTCGGCGTCGGCCTCGGCGCCCTGGCTGGCCTGATGTTGGCTCTGGTGCTGGAGCGGCTTGAACCAGCTGAGCCACTGGCCGGTTCGCTCAGCCCCGATCCGGCCAGCGGCGGCCTCTCCCTGCAGCTGACCCTGGGCACCCTGTTTCTGCTGTTCAGTGGCTGCGAGGCCCTGTTGCCCGAGTCGGGCCTGCCGGCGGCGGTGACTGCCGGGGTGGTGGTGGGGCTGCGCCTCGATACCGCCGCCAGTTCTCTTGATGCCCTGATTTCCCAGCTGGCGATGCTGGCGATCACGGTGTTGTTTCCCTTGCTGGCGGCCGATGTGTCCTGGGCGGAACTGAGCCCACTGGGGCTCGGAGGCGTGCTGTGCGTCTTTGGGCTGATGCTGCTGCGCTTCCTGGTGGTGATGTCGGCGGGGGTTGGCTTGCCCCTGAACGCCCGCGAGAAGTTGCTGGTCAGCTGGATCGCTCCCCGCGGCATCGTCACGGCAGCGGTGGCCAGCCTGTTCGCCCTGCAGCTGGACCAGGCCGGTGTGGCCGCCGCTGGCGCTCTCAAGGGACTGGTGTTCCTGACCATCCTGATCACGGTGGGCCTGGGGGGCGTCACGGCCCCCTGGCTCGCCAGCAAACTGGGGCTCACTGGCGCGGAGCTGGCCCTGGAAGACTCCGATCCTCCGGGCCGCTCCCCCGGGCCCGAGGCCGTGGCCAGCAGCAGCGGCTGAAGCCTCGCGATCTGCCGGGTCCGATCCGCTGCGGCGGCTGGCCTCGATGCCCCCAGTCTTTGGCTGGATGAGCCCGAAGGCTTCGCATGGCAGGCCTGGCCTCACCTTTGTCCAGACGGATCCTCCGACCTCTTCAAGGCAGCGGTCGGATCCGGGAGGGCAGCCCGGAGATCGCGGGGGCAGCAGGAGCCTCCTGCCGTCCTTGGGATGATGGCCCTGCCTGCGCCCGCCCTTGCATCGCCCATTCCCCCCTCGTCGCTGAACAGGCTCTGGCCCGGGGCCGTTGGGTGAAGCTGATCGGCGGCGCCAGCAATCAGGACCTCGCCGCCATCGAGGATCTGGCGGGCCTGTACAGCCTGGCGGGCGTTCACTGTCTCGATCTGGCGGCCGATCAGGCCGTGGTGGCCGCTGCCCGCCGTGGCATCGCCTGGGCCGAGAATCAGGGAGCGGCCAGGCCCTGGCTGATGGTGAGCCTCAGCGACGGGGCCGATCCCCACTTTCGCAAGGCCTGGTTTGATCCGACCCGCTGTCCCCCCAGCTGCCCCCGGCCCTGCGCCCGGGTCTGTCCCGCCCTGGCGATCCCGACCCCGATCGGGGCCCTGGGTGCCGGGGCTGGCAGCGACTCGGGCAGCGGCGTGCTGGCCGAGCGCTGCTACGGCTGCGGGCGCTGCCTGCCGGCCTGCCCCCTGGGGTTGATCGAGGAGCGGGATCACAACCTGCCCCCCGACCAGGTGGCCGCCCTGCTGGTGGAACTGTGCCCCGATGCGGTGGAGCTCCACACCCGCCTCGGCCGCGCTGAGGCCTTTGCCGAGCGGCTGGCTCAGGTGTGCTCTTCCGGGGTGCCCTTGCGGCGGCTGGCGGTCAGTTGCGGCCTCGAATCAGCGGTGTCGGCGCAGGGGGCGGGCGTCAGCCCGGAGCTGCCGACGCCCGAGGCCCTGGCCCGGGAGCTCTGGCAGCGCCATGAGCAGGTGCTGCACACGGGCCTGGCGCCGCTCTGGCAGCTCGATGGCCGGCCGATGAGCGGCGATGTGGGGGCCGGTACCGCCAGGGCTGCCGTGCGGTTGCTTGCGGCCGTGGCGCCCCTGGCGCCACCGGGGCCGTTGCAGCTGGCGGGGGGCACCAACGACCGCACCCTGCCCCTGGTGCAGCGGCTGGATCCAGACCTGCAAAGGGCCGTGGCCGGGGTGGCCTTCGGCAGTGTCGCCAGGGCGCGCCTGCAACCGCTGCTGCTCCAGGCCCAGGGCCGGGGTGGGCGCTTGCTCGATCAGCCGGATCTGCTGCCCCTCGCCAGTGCGATCGCCCGGGAGCTGGTGGGGCCTTGGCTGGCACGCGACTGAACGGGGCTGGCGCAGAGGGGAGGGGAGAGCGGCTGAGGTTGGGCAGCCGGGCTGGTCGGTGTCCACCGTCGGCCGGCTTGCTGACGCTAGAACCGGAGCCTGGCGACGACGGCGATCGCCTTGAGCCCGCCACCCCAGCCATTGGTCGACCTGTCCTCCCCCCCGACCCAGCGCATCACCGACGATCTCGATCGCCTGCTTCAGGTGCTGCCGTTCAACGTTCAGCAGCAGCTGGCCAGCGCTGAGGCCAGGGAGGAGCTGCTGGAGGTGGTGCTCGATCTGGGTCGGGTGCCCGAGGCCCGCTATCCCGGCCGGGCCGTGGCCCTCGGCGAGGCGCCGATCGAGCGGGCCGATCTGCGCGACGTGCTGGAGCGGCTGGGGCCCTTCGGCGGTGACAACCGGGCCGGCATCGAGTGCACCCTGCATCGCATCAGCGCCATCCGGAATCGCACCGGCGACGTGGTGGGGCTCACCTGCCGGGTGGGCCGGGCCGTGTTCGGCACGGTGGCGATGGTGCGCGATCTGCTCGATTCCGGCAGTTCGCTGCTGTTGATGGGCCGGCCCGGTGTGGGCAAGACCACGGCCCTGCGCGAAATCGCCCGGGTGCTGGCCGATGACCTGCTGCGGCGCGTGGTGGTGATCGACACCAGCAACGAGATCGCCGGCGATGGCGACATCCCCCATCCCGCCATCGGCCGCGCCCGCCGCATGCAGGTGGCGCGGCCGGAACTGCAGCATCAGGTGATGATCGAGGCGGTGGAAAACCACATGCCCGAGGTGATCGTCATTGATGAGATCGGCACGGAGCTGGAGGCCCAGGCGGCCCGCACCATCGCCGAGCGGGGCGTGATGCTGGTGGCCACGGCCCATGGCAACGAACTCGCCAACCTGATCAAGAACCCCACCCTCAGCGACCTGGTCGGCGGCATTCAATCGGTGACCCTCGGGGATGAGGAGGCGCGCCGCCGCCGCACCCAGAAGACGGTTCTGGAGCGGGCCGCCGAGCCCACGTTCGCGATGGCGGTGGAGATGCACAGCCGCCATCGCTGGCTGGTGCATCGTGAGGTGGCCGGCACGGTGGATCTGTTGTTGCGGGGCCAGGTCTCCCGCCCGGAGATCCGCGAACTCGGCTCCGACGGCCAGCTGCTGCTGCGCCAGCCCGCTCCGTTCTCGCCGCCGGCCCCCAGCCGCCCCGGTGCCGGCCCGGCGGTCACGCCGATTGTCGGTTCGGGCCTGCGGGGCGCCAGGCCGCTGGCCGCCGTGCCCCTGCCCGATCCCTTCGCCTCCCCGTCCGCCGATCAGCTGCCCTCCCCAGCGGAGCCCCCCGCGCCGTTGGCGGCGTCCCCTCCGTTGCGTCTCTGCGCGGTCGGTCTGTCGCCCCAGCTGTTGCTGGAGGCGGTGCGCAGCAGCGGCCTGCCGGCCGAAGTGGTGGCCGATCCCGAGCAGGCCGACGCCGTGCTCAGCCTGCGCGGTGAGTTGGGGCGCGATCCGGAGCTGCGCCGGCGGGCCCAGGCGCTGAACCTGCCGATTCTGGTGATCAAGTCGGACAGCCTGCACCAGCTGCAGCGGGCCATTCAGCGGCTGCTGGAGCGCCGCCGGGAGCCGCTCCTGCCGGACGCTGCTGATCAGGCCCCCCCGCGGCTCGACGATGCCCACGCCGCCCTGGAGGAGTGCCGTCTGGCCGTGGAGCAGGTGGTGCTCCCCCAGGGCCGCCCCGTCGAGCTGCTGCCCCGCAGTGATCGGGTCCGGCGCATGCAGGAGGATCTGGTCCGTCACTACCGGCTGCGCTGTGCCGTCTTCGGGCGGGGAGCCCAGCAGCGGCTGCGCGTGTTTCCCCTTTGAGCGCCAGCCCGGTTGACGAAGGACCGGGCGCTGTGGGTAACTAGCTAGGCACCGGCTTTGACCGGAGCCCATCGGTTTCCTGACCGAACCAACCCTGGTCCCTTCAGCCGGAGTCATCCGGTTCCGTACCGGACCAACCAATGGGTCGTCGCCAAGCGGTAAGGCAGCGGGTTTTGGTCCCGCCATTCCTAGGTTCGAATCCTAGCGACCCAGTTTTCAGGCTTTTCTGCCGTCTTTGCCCGGTTGCATGAGCTGATGGTTTCTGCCTCGCCTTCGGCCCCGCTGCTCGTCTTCGATTTCGATGGCGTGCTGGTCGATGGCATGCGCGAGTACTGGTGGTCGGCCCGTCGAGCGGCCCTGTCGCTGGCGCCCGGGTTGGTGTTGCCCGAGGAGGCCCCTGCCGGTTTTGCGCAGTTGCGCCCTGTGATCCATCACGGTTGGGAGATGGTGCTGATGGCGGCCGAGTTGGGCATGGCCGACGGCCATCTGGCCGCTCTTCTGGCCGACTACGACGGCGCTGTCAAGTCGGCTCTGGAGCGTTGGGGCTGGAGCCCCCAGCAGCTGCAGGTGGCCCTGGAGGCGGTGCGCAGCGAGGCCATTGCCAGCGACCGGGAGCGCTGGCTGGCCCTGCATCGCTTCTTCCCCGGCGTGCCCGAGCGGCTCTCTGCCCTGGGGCAGGAAGGGGCCTCCTGGGCGGTGCTCACCACCAAGGGAGGTGCCTTCGCCGCCGCCTTGCTGGCTGCCTCCGGCCTGACTCCGGCAGCCCTGTTCGGCCATGAGCAGGGCTGCAAGCCGGAGGTGTTGCGGCAGTTGCTGCAGGTGAACCAGCGGCCGCTCTGGTTCATCGAGGACCGCCGTCCGACCCTGGAGCTGGTGCGAGCCACCCCAGGGCTGGAGGCGGTGCGCTGTTATCTGGTGTCCTGGGGCTACCTGGCTCCCGGCGATCGCCAGGGCCTGGAGGGGGCCGGGATTCAGTGGCTGGAGCCGGAAAGCTTCCAGGCCCCCCTGGCGCGCTGGCCCTGACCCGTTAGAGTACGCCCGTACTACACGCAATTGGTACGCCGGCCGTCGCCGGTGGCACTGGTTCTCCAGAGGTCGCAGGATGGCCGCCGGCCTGGTTCCGGTAGCGGTCCGCTCCCCGATCCTGGTCTCCGGATCCGCCTTCAGGGTCGGTCTCCAATCCCGGCTCCTGCCCCGGCGCCCAACCCCGGCCTCCAGCTCCTGCCCTGCGGCCTGTTCCATCGCACATCCCCTCCATGCCTGCCGAATCCAAGGCCGAATCCAAGGCCGCATCCGGCGCTTCCGGTTCCCTGACCACCCCGTCCTCAGCCTCCAAGGCGGCATCCGCGGCTGATGCCAAGGCCATGGCCGAGCGCGACAAGGCCCTGGGTCTGGTGCTGAACCAGATCGAGCGGAACTTCGGCAAGGGCTCGATCGTGCGTCTCGGCGACGCCTCCCGCATGCGGGTCGAAACCATTTCCACCGGGGCGCTCACCCTCGATCTGGCCCTCGGTGGCGGCTATCCCAAGGGCCGGGTGGTGGAGGTCTACGGCCCGGAGAGTTCCGGTAAGACCACCCTCACCCTGCATGCCATTGCCGAGGTTCAGAAGCGGGGCGGTGTGGCCGCCTTCGTCGATGCGGAGCACGCCCTCGATCCGGTCTATGCCGCCGCCCTGGGGGTCGACATCGAAAATCTGCTGGTCTCCCAGCCGGACACCGGTGAGATGGGACTGGAGATCGTCGATCAGCTGGTGCGCTCCGGCGCCGTCGACATCGTCGTGGTCGACTCGGTGGCGGCACTGACGCCCCGGGCCGAGATCGAAGGCGAGATGGGGGATCTGGCGGTGGGTAGCCAGGCGCGACTGATGAGCCAGGCGATGCGCAAGATCACCGGCAACATCGGCAAGTCCGGTTGCACCGTCATCTTCCTCAACCAGCTGCGCCAGAAGATCGGCGTCACCTACGGCAACCCGGAAACCACCACCGGCGGCAATGCTCTCAAGTTCTATGCCTCGGTGCGGCTCGACATCCGCCGCATCCAGACCCTCAAGCGCGGCACGGAGGAATACGGCATCCGCGCCAAGGTGAAAGTGGCCAAGAACAAGGTGGCACCGCCGTTCCGGATCGCCGAGTTCGATATCCTCTTCGGCCGCGGCATCAGCACCCTGGGTTGCCTGCTCGATCTCGCCGAGGAGACGGGTGTGGTCTGCCGCAAGGGTGCCTGGTACAGCTATGACGGCGACAACATCGGCCAGGGTCGTGACAACACGATCGTCTGGCTGGAGCAGAACCCCGGCCCGAAGGATGTGATTGAGCAGCTCACCCGTCGCAAGCTCACCGAGGGCTCGGAGGTCACGGCCAATTCGATGAAGCCCCTGGCCGCTGCCGCCAAGCTGGCGGCCACGACCGCGGCCCCGGATACGGCGGATGGGGATGCGGAGGAGGGGGAGCTGAGCACCACGGTGCCGGTGGCCAGCTGAGCGACTCAGTCGATCGCCGTGGTGGCTCAAGTCTCTACAACCAGCCAAGCCCTGCTGGTTGTTGGCACGATCGCCACGGCCCCGGGCGCCAGTTCATGGCTTCGCCGGGATGGCTGCGGGCCTCTGAGCCATCGATCGATGGGATCGATCCGGAGGCCTGATGCCTGCGATGGGATCGATCCGCGCCCTCCAGTCCTTGATCGGTTCTGGCTCCGCACCCACCGGTGCCTCGCTCGGAGAGTTTCCGATCCATCAGCCCTCGCCGCGAAGGCAACGTGAGGTTTTCACCGGGACGGCTGGGAGAACCAGACGCTCCCGACGGGACAGCCTCTCGGCCAGCTCAGGCCGCTTCCGGGATCGAGCCGAGCGGGGCGGCTGCGGCGGCATCGCTTGTGGTTCGGACCGCTGACTTCGGCGCAGCCGCCGTGGATTGCAGGATCGCGGCGACCCGATGCAGTTCCTGGATCGCCTCGGCACCCTCCAGCTTGACGAGCTCGTGGCCGTCGCGGGATTCGATCCAGCTGATGCCGAAGTCCGACACCAGGAAGCGCACCATGTGGTTATCCCCAAGCTCGGCGACAAAAGAAGCCCCCTGACCGTCGCTGCCGTCGCCGCAGACGTAGCAAGTGGCGACATGGCCGCGCTTCTGGAGACAGCTGGCCAGGGCCTGCAGGCTCATCACCAGGTCGCGCACCAGGGCCCGGTATTGCTCGGCCAATCGGGGAAACATCGGGGGCCCGTGAAGGACATCGAGGCCAATCCTAAGGTTTTCTTTTGATTTGCGGAGCGCTGCGGGCTTCGGTCAGCGGATCCACGTTTCGCCTGGCTGGCTCCGCCGTGAGCCCGTGGGTCGGGTTGGGAGCCTGGGAGCTCGGCTTCAGATCCAGGGGCTCGCCCAAGCAGCTTCTGGCTGACCCGGCTGACTTCGCAGGCCCAGTCTCATCGGGGTGCTCTGCCCTTGATCGGCCGCGCTGAACAAGCGACGCAGCGCTCCAGCGGTCGTCGCGGAGCTGGATGGTTCATCGAGAGAAGCTCTGGCTCGTGGCAATCGATCGGCTGGCCGCAATGTCATCGGCTGGCCGCAAACCGCTGGTCCGCCGCCACTCAGCGGTTGGTCGCCAATCAATCCCTGGCCTCAAGCCAATGGTTGGTCACGAACCATCCCTGGCCGCGCACCGTGGGGTCCAGTCCGCTGAATCGCAGCCCTGCTGCAGATCCAGCGGACGGCATGGCACAGCTCTGAGGCAGATCGAGCCGGCGGCTCCTGACCTTTTGGCTTGCCGTCGAGGCCGGCATTCCGAAGTGGGCCAGGGCTTCAGAGGCCTGGGCAGGGGGGGGGGTGATGCCGCCTCAGCCGTCGGCCAGGTTCCACCAGCCCGCAGCGGGTCCAATGAAGCGGACCGTGACCCAGAACAGCACCAGGGCACCGATGCCGATCCAGGCACCGCGGGTGCTGAGCGCCACGAAGCGATCCGCTTGATTGCGGCTGAAGGGCAGCCAGGACACGATCCTTGGCGAGGTGTCGATGGGTTTGTCGACCTTCTTCTGGCGTGGTGGCAGGCCCTGGATGGCGCGGCGCTTGGCTTCCCCCATGGGGGTGAGTCTGGCAACTGAGATCAGGCTAGGCGCCGCTGGTTCCCTGCCCCGGCGCCGGCGCGTTGGTTTGCGGTTCCATCTGGCTGGCGCCGACGGAGCAGCGGCAGTGATCAGTTGGGCAGCAGCCGGTTCAGTTGCACCCAGGGCTCCAGGGCGCTGAACACCTGGCGCCCCCAGCTGCGGGCCCGCAGGCGGCCATCGAGCACCGCCAGCCGGCCTCCCTGGCGTCGCAGGCTGGCCAGGCCCCGCTGCAGCCGGTTGAGCGCGTCCGGCAGCAGCAGCTCCCGGAACCAGTCCCGTCCCTGTCGGCGCAGCTCACTGACCTGGGCGGCTGTCAGGGGATCCTCCAGGCTGGCGATCGGCAGCAGCGCCACGATCAGCTGGCTGGGGTGGGGTAGCCGGCCCTGGTGTTCCAGCCACCAGCTCCAGCGGCAGCAGATGACGCCGTTGCTCTCCGGGGCGGTGCATTCCTGGACCACGCGGCTGCCGAATTCGGCCGCCAGGCCACTGGTGAGCTGTCGCCGCAGGCCGGTGTCATCCAGCAACACGATCGTCAGGCCAGCCTGGCCCAGGATCAGCCGGCGGCAGTGATCGAGAAGGTGGTCGGCGAACTGGGGGCTGTTGGGCAGGGGCTGGCGCAGGGGGGCATACAGGGGCAGGGGGTCGGAGAGGGGAGGATCGCCCAGATCGACTGTCACCACAGGATTCAGTCCCAGGGCCAGCGCACTGGCCGGCGGACCCTGACCCTGGGCCGATCCGGCCAGTTCCCCCACCAGGATGGCGCCGCGGCCGCTGAGAAGTCCCTTCAGTTCCCGCAACGGCGCCAACGGCTGACGATGCCCCTGCCATTGCAGCAGTTCCGGATCCACCCGAGCCCAGCTGCACCAGCCCTCTCCCTTCGCGGCCAGCCAGGCGCCCCAGGGGTCCGGCAGGGGCGCCAGCAGCGCCAGCAGCTGGCGCAGGGGCGCTTCATCGTCCGGGGCCAGCGCCACCGGCTGACGTCCATGGCTCGGATGGCTGAAGATCCGCTGGCTCAGGCGTTGGTGCAGGGCCAGCAGGCTGGCTTCGGCGGCTGGATGGGAGCGCCGCAGCCGATCCCAGTCCTGGGGATCGAGGCGGATGCCAAGGGTCTGACGCAGATGCCCCTCCAGTTTTTCGGCCTCCGGAATCACCAGCTGGCGTTCCCCCAGGCAGCCATTCCTCCAGGCCTCCAGCAGTTCCCGATGGCTCAGCAGCCACAGTTGACCCTCAGGTGCTGGCGAGGCTCCCTGCCAGCAGGGCAGGGACAGGCCCACCGCCTGCAGCCGGGGCCATTCCACCTGCAGCAGGCGTTGGCGCAGGGTGTCGCTGACCACCAGGGCCAGGGAGGTCTCGGCCAGGGCCATGGGCACCAGCAGGCCGATCCACCAGCTCGGGTCGGTGCCAGGCAGCAGCCGCACCAGCGTGTGGTCCTGGCGGCGCAGACTGCGGGCGACCAGACGACTCAAGGTGAGATGGTGCGGCCAGCGTTCAGCTCCCTCCCCCAGCAGGAGAGCCTTGAGCTGCCGATGGGCGCTGGCTTCCAACATCGGCGGATCGTACGAAGCTGGCCGCAGTGACTCTGAAGCGACGATGACAGCTCTCTGGCAGCGCCATCCGGTAGGGATCGTGGGCCTGGGCTTGATCGGCGGCTCCCTCGGCCTCGATCTGCTCGCCAGGGGCGCGACGGTGCGGGCCCTGGTGCGCCGCCAGGCCACGGCTGAACGGGCCCTGCAGCGGGGCCTGGCCAGCGCGGTGTCCACCGACCCTGAGCTGCTGCGCGATTGCGGCCTGGTGGTGCTGGCCCTGCCGTTGGATCAGCTGCTGGATCCGCCCTTGCCGTTGCTGGCTTCGCTGCCGCCGGGAGCGGTGATCACCGACGTCGGCTCGGTGAAGCTGCCGGTGCTTCAGACCTGGACCCGGCTGCTGGGACCGGCGGGGGGCCGTCGTTTCGTGGCCTCCCACCCGATGGCGGGCACGGCCCAGGCCGGGGTGGAGGCTGGCATCGCCGGACTGTTTCAAGGCAGGCCCTGGGTGGCAACCCCCGGGGAGGGCACGGACCCGGTGGCGCTGGCGGCGGTGGCGGAGCTGGCCGAGGCCGTGGGTGCCCGCTGGCTCACCTGTGGCGCCGCCGACCACGATCGGGCGGTGGCCCTGATCTCCCATCTGCCGGTGTTGGTCAGTGCGGCTTTGTTGCAGGCCGCCGATCGCGGCGCCACTGCTGTCAGTCCTGGCCCTGTCAGTCCTGGCGCTGTGGGAGCTGGCGAGCGGGCTGATGCGGCCCTGGATCCCGGGGTGTCAACGCTGTCCGAGCTGGTGCGCAGCCTCGCCTCCAGTGGCTTTGCCGACACCACCCGGGTCGGTGGCGGCAACCCGGAGCTCGGCACCCTGATGGCGCGGGGCAATCGGGAGCCGTTGCTGGCGGCCCTGGCCCAGTACCGCCAGGCTCTGGCCGAGCTCGAGGGCCTGGTGGCCGGCGAATCCTGGGCTGATCTGCAGGCCTCCCTGACAGAGGCCCAGCAGCTGCGTCCGGAGTTCCTCTGAGGGTCCAGATCGGGAGGTGTCGGGATTCCCGAGGCTCACGTGCTCGATCCCGGCGTCCAGAACCGCCAACTCCTGAGCGGGGTCAGGTCTGGCTGGAATCCCCATCGATCCGCAGCTCCTGCCCCTGGCGTTGCAGCAGCTGACGGCAGGCCATCAGGGCCGAGAGGCTGACCCCGGCGGTGCCTTCGCCGGGGTGGATCGAATCGCCGCACAGCCACAGACCCGGCAGCGGCGTGCGGCTGGCCAGGCCGAAGGGGCCGAAGCGCAGCGGATGCTGGCCCAGGCCGCCCACCCAGCCCCAGGGCCGGCCAGTCCAGCCGGCGAAGCCCCGGGGCGTGGCCAGTTCCCGATGGATCCACGGCTCCCCTCCGAGCTGCAGCACCTGGGCCAGGCCGGCCTGGATCCCGGCCATGGCGCCCTGTTTGCGGGCCTGATAGCTGGCCTCATCGCCCTCGAACCAGGCCCGGGCCGGGGTGAACACACTGGCGATCACCGTGGCCTGTCCCGCCGGCGCCCGCCCATCGCCCTCCTGGCTGATCGAGACGAACAACGGCCCGGGTGCTGCCCAGTCGAGCTGCAGGTGGGAGGGGCACTCCGGCGGCAGCTGGCTGCGTTCGATGGCGCCGTAGAACACCAGGGCGCCGCTGGGTTCCGGCAGGTGCTCCAGGCGGCGTTGGTAGCCGCTGGGCAGAGGCTCCCCCAGCAGCTGCGGCAGGCTCTGGGGCGGCAGGGTGACGACCACATCGCGGGCCTCAAGCACGAAGTCAGCGCGACCGGGGGCATCGCCGTGGACTCTCCAGCGCCCGCCCTCGCCGGCTGGTTCGAGCCGCGTCACCCGATGGCGCAGCCGCAAGTGCCCGCCCGCCTGGGTCAGGCCCAGCTCCAAGGCCTCGGCCAGGGCCTGCATCGAGCCCTGCAGATGCCAGAGGCCCAGGGGCTCCTGCACCATCGAGAGCACGGTGGCGCCATAGAGGGCGGCGGTGCGCTGCGCCGGTTCCTGGGAGTACAGCCTCAGCTGCAGATCGAGGAAGCGCCGCAGGCGTTGATCGCCGCCGCAGCCGCAGAGGTTCTGCAGATCGGCGATCGAGGCCGTGCTCAGCAGGCCGCAGAGCAGGTTGCCGAAGCCGAGGGCGCCCAGCAGTTGCCCCAGATCCCACCAGCTGCGGGGCGGCAGCACGGGATCCCGGCCCGCGAACGCCCAGTTGGCCTGATGGATCGCCTCACAGAGGCGCCAGAAGCGCTCGCTGCCGGGGAATTGGCGCTGGCGTTCCTGGCGCCAGCACTCCGGATCCCGCTGGATCCGCACCGGTGCCTGTCTATCGGCCAGATCCACCACGCAGCCGGGATCCAGGGGCTCGGCCGCCGGTGGCATCACGTTCAGATGCCGGAACAGGCGCTGATGAATGCCGCCGGCCTCCAGTCCCGCCACCTGGGTGGCCCCGACATCGAACACGTAGGGGCCGCGGCGGAAGGTGCCGGCACAGCCGCCGCTCTGGTGGTGGGCCTCCAGCAGCTCCACGCGCTGGCCCGCCCTGGCGAGCAGGCTGGCGGCCGTGAGTCCGGCGATGCCGGCGCCGACCACGGCCACATCGCAGATGAGGTTGGGCTGGCGGCAGGGGCGAGGAGCGGGCGCTGGCGCCGCGGGCGGATCGGCTGAAATGGCGGGCCGGAAGCTGGAGGTCACCCTAGGAATGGCGGGGCCGCCGTCGCCTTTGCCCGGGCCCATGGCAGCCGCTGCCCCCCTCGGGAGCCAGGCTGGATGAGGTTTGATTCCTCCGCCATGGGGCGTCCTGGCTGCGAGTCCCTAGGCCCCTGGCTGGCCGAGCGCCTGGGGGTGACGCTGCAGGCGCAGCGGCCGGTTGCCGGCGGCGACATCCACCGGGCCTGGTGCCTGGAGCTGGCGGATGGTGGCCTCCTGTTCGCCAAGACCAACCGGGCCGAAGCCCTGCCGCTGCTGGAGGCTGAGGCCGATGGCCTGGCGGCCCTGGCGGCGGCGGCCGATCCGCTGCGGCTTTCGGTGCCTTCGCCCCTGGCCCTGGGGCTGGTGGCGGAGCAGGCCGTGCTGGTGCTGCCCTGGCTGGAGCTGGGCTCCGGGGGGCAGAGCGCCGCCGGCTGGGGCGGCCTCGGGGCCGCCCTGGCTCGGCTGCATCGCCAGAGCCTGGAGCGGCTCTGCACTCGAGGCGATCGGCTCGATGGCTGTTTCGGTTGGCCCCGGGACAACGGAATCGGCGCCACCCCCCAGCTCAACGGTTGGTTGGCGGATTGGGGAACCTTTTTCGTGGAGCGGCGGCTCGCCCCCCAGCTGCAGCTCCTGGCCGGCAAGGGCGGGGCGCTGCGGCGGGGCAGGGAGCTGCTGGAGCGCCTGCCGAGCTGGCTGGAGCCGCACCGTCCCGAAGCCTGCCTGGTGCACGGTGATCTCTGGAGCGGCAATGCCGGCCTCTGCCGCGACGGCCAGGGTGCCCTGTTCGATCCATCGGTGCACCGGGCCGATCGGGAGGTGGATCTGGCGATGGCCCGGTTGTTCGGAGGTGTGCCGGAGCCGTTCTTCAGCGGCTATGAGCAGGTGTGGCCGCTGCCGACTGGCCATCAGCAGCGGCGGCCTCTGTATAACCTCTATCACTTGCTTAACCACGCCAATCTGTTCGGCGGCGGCTACCGGCAGCAGGCCCAGCACCAGATCGATGCCCTGTTGAATCAGACCTGGACCCGGTGACATGCTGCGCCTGAATTGCAAGCAGCAGCGATGGGGCTCTCATCCTGTTGAGCCCGGCTATGCAATCGTTTGTATGTCGAAGTTGGCTATTCGGAAACGACGCTGGAATCGCTATTCCATGGCTCACTCATGGTTGGCCGAGCTGATCGATTCCCGTCGCTTCAGCGCCACTGGCCAGGCCTGAATGGTCCCGGCGCGGCGGCATGCTCGCCGGCTGCCCCGGGGCTTGCGGCTTGTGGTGTCCCATCCGGCAGGGTGCCAGCCGGAGGCCGGCCAACGATCGACCAGAGGTCAGCCCGCCGAAGCCGCAACGCGCCAATCAGCACAGTTCCCCAATACCTACATCGGGTCAACAAAAAGCCCGCCTCATCGGGCGGGCTTGACGTTCAGGGTTGAAGCGCTCTGGCAGCTCAGCCCAGGTATTCCTTGCGCAGACCCTGAACCTTCTCAATCACGGCGTTGCGCTTCTCGCCGGTGGTGAGATTGTCCCAGCTCCACTTGCCCACAATGACTAGACCGAGCAACTCCAGCAGGCCCGGAATGATCGGCAGCAGATTGATCGTGTCGAGCACTCCTTTGATCAGAATCTGGGCGACGATCACCGCCAGGATGATGCCGGAAGCCCTGCCGATCTTGCCCATCTGGGCCCAGTCCACCTTATCGAGGGTCTCGTTGACCTTGCCGATGACCTCGCCGTAGCGCTCAGTGAAATCGAAACCACCTTCGCTCTGGCCGCTGGAGGGCTGCCCGTTGGACGCCGTGGCGGCTTCAACGCTCCCCATGACCTCGGCGGTGGTGTCACTGGTGGTGGTGTCACTCATGGGGGGGAGCACTCGCGCACGGTTTGGCCGGTAACTTACCGCTGTGGACGCGTGCTCGCCAGGGGAGATCCGGATCAGTCGGCGGGCGCTGACGGTTCTGCAGGCCGATCTGGGCCGTGCGCTGCCGCTCGAAGGGTGCGTGCTGCTGCTGGGGCTGATCGATGGCCCCCTCTGGCGCATCCGGCGCATCTGGCCCTGTCGCAACATCTGGGAGCCGGCGGCCGAACGCGCTCAGCGGTTCGCGATTGATCCCCGCGAGCAGCTGCTGGCCCAGCCCTGGGCTCGGCAGCGCGGCTGGCAGGTGCTGGGTTCGGCCCACAGCCATCCCAGCAGCGAGCCCGTGCCCTCGGCCATCGATCGCCGGTTGGCCTTTGCGCCGACCCTGATGCTGATTCTGGGGCGCACCGAACCCGTCGATGCGCCGGACCCGGTCGCGGCCGCAGGCGTGGTGCCGCCCAGGGGGGCTGAGGAGCCCCAGTGGGCCCTCGCAGCCTGGTGGCTGGAGGGGGAAGCGCAGGCCGAAGGCCCCTGCCGGCGTCTGGCATGGAGAATGGAGGACTGAGCCGCGGGCAGATGTTCTGCTGCGGCGGTGGTCCGCGCCTTTCCCAGCCATGCTCCCTCCCGACACCAGCGGTGTTCAGCTCAGCCCCGATGAGGTGGCCCGCTTCTCGCGCCATCTGATCCTGCCGGAGGTGGGCATGGAGGGCCAGAAGCGCCTGAAGGCGGCCTCGGTGCTCTGTGTGGGCACCGGCGGCCTGGGATCGCCCCTGCTGCTCTATCTCGCCGCCGCCGGTGTCGGGCGCCTGGGCATCGTCGATTTCGATGTGGTCGACCACAGCAACCTGCAGCGCCAGGTGATCCACGGCACCAGCTGGGTCGGCAAGCCCAAGATTGAATCGGCCAAGGCCCGCATCCTCGAGATCAATCCCCACTGCCAGGTGGATCTCTACGAAACGGCGCTGACCAGCGAGAACGCCCTGGAGATCATCGCCGGCTACGACCTGGTCTGTGACGGCACCGACAACTTCCCCACCCGCTATCTGGTCAACGACGCCTGTGTGCTGTTGGGCAAGCCCAATGTGTATGGCTCGATCTTCCGCTTCGAGGGCCAGGCCACGGTGTTCAACCTCGATGCCGAAAGCCCCAACTACCGCGATCTGTTCCCCGAGCCGCCACCGCCGGGCATGGTGCCCTCCTGCGCCGAAGGCGGGGTGGTGGGGGTGCTGCCCGGCATCATCGGCGTGATCCAGGCCACCGAGGCGCTGAAGATCATCACTGGCATCGGCACCACCTTGAGTGGTCGTCTGCTGCTGTTTGATGCCCTGCAGATGAAGTTCCGGGAACTGAAGCTGCGCCCCAGTCCGCAGCGCCCGGTGATCGACAAGCTGATTGACTATCAGGAGTTCTGTGGAGTCGGTGGTACCGCTCCCGGTCAGGAGGAGGCAGGCGCCGTGATCAGCATCAGCGTCAAGGAATTGCAGGCGTTGCTGGCCGGAGATGTCAGCGGCCTGGTGCTGCTCGATGTCCGCAATCCCCCCGAGGCCCAGATCGCCGTCATCCCAGGGGCCCTGCTGATCCCCCTGGATCGCATCGAAAGCGGTGAGGCGGTGGAAGAGGTGCGGCGGCTGGTCGAGGGCAAGACCCTCTACGTGCACTGCAAGATGGGCGGTCGCTCGGCCAAGGCCCTGATCGCCCTGGCTCGTCATGGCATCGAGGGGGTGAATGTGGCCGGTGGCATCAACGCCTGGAGCCAGGAGGTCGATCCCTCCGTGCCCCTGTACTGAGCCGGTGCCGTCCCCGGTTGGCCTGCTGCAGTGGCCATCGTTGACCCGGGAGCGACTGGGGAGGCTGGAGCGTCAGTTCCTGCCCCTGCTGATCACGGTGTTGGTGCCGATCATGCTCTTGCCTCAAACGGCGACGGGGCATCGCTCTGGCAACGCTCTCTTGGCCGTTTTGATCTCGGTCTTGATCGTGCAGTCGATCCGCACCGTGGGCCTGGCCGGTGCCAAGGTCGGTTTCGTCTGGCGGCGGCGGGCCTATTCCTGGTTCGGTTGGCTGGTGCTGGCCTCGATGTGGATTCCGGTGCTGCGAGGCAGCTGGCAGCAGTCGTCGATCAAGGCCGCGGTGATGACTGGCCTCTCGCTGTTCTTCCTGCTCACCTCGGTGGGGCTGGTACGGATTCTGGCCCGGGTGCCGCGGGTCAATGCCCAGGTGATGGCCGGGGCCGCGGCGGGATATCTGCTGCTCGGTTTCACCGGCGGTGTGCTGGCCACCGCGACGGAAGTGTACAAACCCGGCAGCTTTCTGATGGGACATCTGGTTCATCAACAGTTGCTGCTGGATCGGCTCACCTATTACAGCTTCGTCACGATTGCTGGCTTGGGCTATGGCGATGTCGTGCCTGGCAATGCCGTTGGCGAGCGCTTCGCGATCCTGCTGAGTGTGTCCAGCACGCTCTATGTGGCCCTGTTGGTGGGATTGCTGCTGGGGCGCTTCATCGCCTCTCAGGAGGTGCTGATTCTGGAGGAAGACAAGATTTTAAAAGCGGTGAATCCGGCAACCAAGGGCGATGGTGACGATCGGACTCCAGAACCTCAGTAATCCACGCCCCGCTTGAGGTCCACGCCCCGCTCGGCGTAGTGCTTGTGGCACACCATTTCCGAGTGCACGCTGGCCAGGTCGAAGTAGGCGGGACGGCTCTTGCAGCGGCCGGTGATGATCACCTCGGTTTCGGCGGGTTTGCGCAGCAGGGTCTGCACGATCGGCTCCACCGGCAGCAACTCCAGATCGACCGTGGGGTTCAGTTCATCGAGGATCACGGTTTTGTACAGGCCACTGGCAATCGCCGCCCGGGCGATCTCCCAGGCCCGCTCCGCTTCCACATAGTCAATCGGCTGTTGCTGGCCGCGCCAGACGATCGCATCGCGGCCGGAGCGCAGGTGATCCACCAGGTGGGGATAGCTCTCGCGCAGGGCGGCGATGGCGGCGTCTTCGGTGTAGCCGCTGCCGCCTTTGAGCCATTGCAGGATCAGCACCCGGTGGCTCTTGTCCTGGCTGATGCCGCGACCGATCGCCTGCAGGGCCTTGCCCAGGGCGCTGGTGGACTTGCCTTTGCCTTCACCGGTGTAGATCTCGATACCATCGAGACCGGCGCCCGGCTCCTGGCCATCGAGGTCGCCATCGCCCAGCCGCCGGCGATGGGCCCGCATCTCCGAGTGCAGATCGGCCAGCTGCACCAGTGCGGGCGGTGCGCCGCGACCGGTGCAGATCACCTCCATTCCCGCTGGTTTGGTCGCCAGGGTGCGCACCACTTCCTGGGTGTCCAGCAGACCCAGATCGAGCACCGGGTTGATCTCGTCCAGCACCACCACCGAATAGAGGTTGCTGGCGATGGCACCCTTGGCGATATCCCAGCCGCGCTGGGCCTCCTGGCGATCGAAGCGGCTGGCCTCCTCGGCGGTGAAGAATTCGCCGCGACCGGTGCGCACCTGATCGATCAGATGGGGGAAGCCCTGTTGCAGGGCTTCAATGGCGCTGTCCTCGTCGTAGGAGCGGCCGGGGCCTTTGAGAAAGCGCAGCAGCAGGACACGGGTGCGTTTCTGTTCGCAGATGCCCAGCCCGATGGTGCGCAGCACCACCCCCAGGGCCGCCTGGCTTTTGCCCTTGCCATCGCCGTCATAGACGTGCAGCTGGCCGTGGTCGCGCTCCTCGCTGCCGGCTGCGGTGCGGATACCGATTCCCCGGCCGGTGCCTCGCTGTGGTGTCTGGGTGCTGCTTGCGCCTGGCATGGACGGGGTGTTCAGAGCCTGATGCTACCCAGGTCGGGCGCTGGTTTTGCCAGGATCAGCCGATGCTGTTCACCCTGCTGGAGTCACTCCCCCCCGAACTGGAGCGGGCCCTGGAGGCCCTGCGGCAGCGGATCGCCGCCTGGGACCAGGTGGTGGTGGCCTATTCCGGCGGCGTCGACAGCGCTCTGGTGGCCGCCCTGGCGGTGGAGGCCCTGCAGGAGCGCGCCCTGGCGATCACCGGTGTCTCCCCCGCCCTGGCGCCCCATCTGCGCCAGGAGGCGCGGGCCCAGGCGGCCTGGCTGGGAGTGCGCCATCAGGAGCTGGCCACGGCGGAGTTGGCGGATCCCTCCTACAGCGCCAATCCCGAAGATCGCTGTTACGCCTGCAAGCGCGAGCTGCATCGCCTGCTGGCAGCGATCGCGGCAGCGGCGGGGGCGGCTGTGGTGCTCGATGGCGTCAACCGCGACGATCTCGGCGACCATCGACCCGGCATCCGTGCCGCCCGCGAGCAGGGGGTGCGCTCTCCCTTGGCGGAGCTCGGTGTGGACAAGGCCGGCGTGCGACAGATCTCGCGCGCCCTTGGGCTGCCCTGGTGGGACAAGCCGGCCCAGCCCTGTCTGGCCTCCCGCTTTCCCTATGGCGAACCGATCAGCGCCGCCAGGCTGGAGCGGGTGGCGGCGGCGGAAGCCTGGTTGCGGCAGCAGGGGTTCTGCGACCTGCGGGTGCGCAGCCAGGGAGAAACAGCCCGCATTGAGCTGCCGGCGGATCGACTGCCGGCGGTGCTGCGGCAACTGGCCGATGGCGCGCTGCGCGAGCAGTTGGTGGAGGCCTTCTCAGACCTTGGTTTTACGGCCGTGGGCCTCGATCTTGAGGGGCTGGTGAGTGGCAAGCTCAATCGGGCGCTGGCGCAACAGCCGCTGGCAACGACCTCTCCCCATGAAAATGAGCGGCAGGCCTGAACAGGCTTGCCGCTGCCGGGATGGAGCAGGTTGATGGTGACGCCTTCGGCGGATCAGGCGGGACTGAGCGCGGGATCGCGCTCACTGCCTTCGATCGTCACCGGGGTTTCGCGCCGGAAGCTGGTGAGCTTGTGGCGCCCGGCATTGAGCTCTTCGCAGAGCACCTGGCAGGCCCGTTCGGGCATGGTGTGATCGCCGCAGGTGAACACATCGACCGCCGCATAGCCGGATTCCGGCCAGGTGTGGATCGAGATGTGGGACTCGGCCAGAAGGGCGAGTCCGGTGACACCCTGGGGCTCGAAGCGGTGGGTGATCAGATTGAGCAGGGTGGCACCAGCACGCTTTGCTGCTGTCGTGATGGTGTCCCTGAGAAAAGCTTCGTCGTCGAGTCGCGAACTGTCGCAGTCGTAGAGCTCGAGGATGCAGTGTTTGCCAACCGCGTCAGTGACGTTGGCGCTGGAGGGAGTCTCGGGGGTGCCTTGGGCTTGGGTGGGGAGTGGCTGGTAGGCGGCTCGGTTCCATCCCGGATTGGGGTGGAGGCAGGGCAGGCTCTGGTTCATCAGGGGTCCAGGCAACGGAGCAATAACCATACGTGTCGAGCGGCATTGGCGCTGCCTCCTGACCATTCCTGTCGCTCATTGATCACAGAGGTTGCCGGCCCGCATCTGAACCACCTGGGAGTCGGAGCGCCAGCCGCCACTGAAGGATTCCAGGTGGGTGGCGCTCACCAGGCATTGATGGCCCTCACCGACGGCCTCCAGCAGTAGTTGCTGGCGCTGGGGATCGAGTTCGGCCAGCACGTCATCCAGCAACAACAGCGGCGGCTGCCCGACGATCTGGCCCACCAGCTCCAGTTCGGCCAATTTCAGGGCCAGCACCAGGGTGCGTTGCTGGCCGGCCGAGCCATAGCGGCGTGCCGGTTGGCCGGCCAGCAGCAGGGTCACGTCATCGCGATGGGGCCCCACCAGGCACTGACCCAGGCGTTCCTCCTGGGGTCGCTGCTGCAGGAGCTGCTGTTCCAGGGCTGCTCGCCAGCACTCTTCCTGATCGCCGTCCAGGGCGTCGCTGGCCAGCTCGGTGCCGCTGCGGTAGGCCAGGGCCAGGGGCTCGGCGGCGCCGCCGATGCGCTGCTGCCAGGCGGTCGCCAGCGGTTCCAGCCGCCGCAGGGCCCGCCAGCGACGCCGGTGCAGGCGGGTGCCGATCAGGGCCATCTGCTGGTCGAAGACATCGAGCAGGGCGGCCCGATCCGCCAGGCCCAGACCGCGGCGCAGCAGTTGGCTGCGTTGGCGCAGCAGGCGGCCATAGCGGCTGAGCAGGGCGCCATAAACGGGCTCCAGTTGCAGCACCACCCGGTCCAGCCACTGGCGGCGCAGGGCGGGTTCACCGCGCACCAGCTCCAGGTCCAGGGCGCTGAAGCCGACGCAGCGCAGCGGCCCGATCAGGTCGTGCTGGCGCTCCAGCAGCTTGTCGTTGCGCAGGGCCTGGCGACCGCCCCGGCCGCGCAGGCGCAGCTCCAGGCTGTCCCCTTCGCCGGTGACGGCCCGCAGCCGGCTGGAGGGCTGCCCGTGACTGATCAGATCCCGATCGCTGGCACAGCGGTGCGAGCGCAGGCTGGTCAGCAGCTCCACCGCCTCCAACAGATTCGACTTGCCGGCGCCGTTGGCACCGATCACCAGCAGCCTGGGGGCTTCCAGGGTCAGCTGCAGGCCGGCAAGATTGCGGAAGTGCAGCAGCTCCAGGCGGTGCAGCCGGATGGGTCTGGGGCGATCAGCGGCTAAGGTACCGCTGACAGGTTTGGTCACTGGCATCGCCGTCTCCAGGATGAGTTCTCATCCGCAGAGTCCGACTCCCGTTTCCCCTGCTGTTGGGCATGTAGCTCAGTTGGATAGAGCGTCAGATTCCGGTTCTGAATGTCGGGGGTTCGAGTCCCTCCATGCTCGTTGCTTTCTTCCGCCGCCGGAACGGCGAAGAACAATCTCCCTGATCCGGGTCTCAGTCCACGCCGTGACGGTGAAGCTGATCGGTTGGAACGGCTGGTGACCTGGCGGCTGGAACCGTGATGGGGGCAGCCCCTCCGGACGGACCTGAGCGAAATCGGGGTCGCTGCCGCTGCCGGCGCCCAGAGCGTTGCTGCTGCCAGCGATCTCGAACGCGAAGCGGGTCTGAACCGAGGACGCTCAGCAGACCTGGGTGAGCTCACCTGGGGGTTGGCAGGGGGCGAGCAGGGGGATTGCGCTGCGAACGCGTGTTGCTCCAGGACGTTCCTGGCCATGGCCGCTCGGAAGCCGCCAGCCGGGAGGGTCTCAGGGCTCCGTCAGATTGAGCCCCATGGCCCGGATGCCGCCCGGATCCACCACAAAGCCGGCCTTGGTGACGGCGCGCAGCGCCTCCGGTGGGGCGGCCAGGGAGACACTGCAGCCCCCCATCTCCCGCCGTAGCCGGCTCAGGGCCGCCTGCACCAGGGCCTGGATCACCTCGTCGCGGGCCGGGTCGCCCGGATCAGCCAGCAGATCCCAGAGATTGGCGTTCAGGGCCTGGTCGCTGGTGGCCCGGATGAAGCCGACGAGCTCGTCCTGATCGTTGCGAATGGCGAGATACCAGGCGCTGCGCTGCAGCACCAGTTCCCAGCGCCCGGCGCCCCGTGACCTGTCGCCACACAGCAGCAGCAGGCGGTCCAACTCGTCGGCATTCCAGGCTGGCTGATGCAGCAACTGATAACCCTCCCGCAGGTGGGGCTGGGCCGGTTGGCTGCGGAAGGGGATCACCAGGGAAAGGCTCGGGCCGGGGGAGGGTGTGGGGGGTCAGCCCGTGTTGCGCATGCCGGCGGCGATGCCGTTGATCGTCAGCAGGGCGCCCTGGAGCAGGTCACTGCGGCTGTAGGTGCGGCCATCGCTGGCCTTGCCGGCCCCCTCGCTCATCGGCGGCTGGCGGTTCTGGTCGCGCAGCAGGCGCAGCAACGCCACCTGCAGATAGCCCAGCGGAATGATCGTGCGGTTGCGCAGTTCCACCGAGAGTTGCAGGGCCGGATCGCCATCCAGCAGCCGCTGATGGCCGCTGATCGCCAGTACCAGATCCCGGGTGAGGGTGAACTCGGCGGTGATCGAGGCCAGGATCGCCGCAAAGGCCTCGCGGTTGGCCTCGCGGCCGAGCGAGCGCACGTAGTGCCCCGCCAGATCCAGATCCACTTTCGAGAGGGTCATCTCCACCTTGGAGATCAGCATCCGGAAGAAGGGCCAGCGCTGATACAGCAGCTGCAGCAGTTCCATCTGGTCCGCGTCCTGTTCCAGTTCGGCTTGCAGGGCGGCGCCGACGCCATACCAGCTCGGCAGCAGGAAGCGACTCTGGGTCCAGCCGAACACCCAGGGGATGGCGCGCAGGCTGGAGAGATCGCGGGTGCCGCTCTTGCGGCGGGCGGGCCGGCTGGAGATCTGCAGCTTGCTGATCTCCTCGATCGGGGTGACCTGCTCGAAGAAGGCCACCAGGTCGGGGTTGTCGTGGACCAGGGCGCGGTAGTGGTCACGGGAGCGGGCGGCCAGCCGCTCCATCAGCTGATTCCAGCTGGGGGTGTCATCCAGCGGCAGGGTGACCATGCTGTTCTGCAACACGGCCGTGGACACGGTTTCGAGGTTGTAGAGGGCCAGCTCCGGCAGGGAGTACTTGGAGGCCAGCACTTCGCCCTGTTCGGTGATCTTGATGCGGCCCTTGAGGGTGCCACTGGGCTGGGCCAGGATCGCCTGGTAGGCCGGGCCACCGCCGCGTCCCACCGAGCCGCCGCGGCCGTGGAACAGGCGCAGGGCCACGGCGTGCTCGTCGGCGAGGCGCTGCAGGGCGATCTGGGCGCGGTGAATCTCCCAGTTGCTCGACAGAAAGCCGGAATCCTTGTTGCTGTCGGAATAGCCGAGCATCACCTCCTGCAGGGGCTGGCCGCTGTCGGTGTTGCTGGTGAGCAGCTCCCGGTAGAAGGATTGGGCGAACAGCCGACCCATCACCGCCGGAGCGCGCTGAAGGTCCTCGACGGTTTCGAACAGGGGAATCACCAGCAGCTCGGAGCGCTGGGCCAGAGGGTCGATCAGGCCGACTTCCTTGGCCAGCAGCAGCACCTCCAACAGGTCCGACACCGTGTGGCTCATCGAGATCACATAGGTGCGGCAGATCCGGGGTCCGAATTCCTGCTGCAAGCGATGCAGCATGCGGAACACCGCGAAGGTCTCGGCCGTGGCAGGCGTCCAGCGGGCCGCCGGTGGCAGCAGGGGCCGGCGGGTCTGGAGTTCGGCCAGCAGCCAGGTCACCCGCTGCTCTTCGTCCATGTCGCCGTAGGCGATCGGCAGCTGCAGATAGCGGCTGAGTTCGTCGATGGCATCGCTGTGGCGGGTGCTCTCCTGGCGGATGTCGAGGCTGGCCAGCCAGAAGCCGAAGATGTGCACTTGGGTGAGCAGGTCCCGCAGGGATTCGCACTTGAGTCCCGTGGCGTCGAGGCTCTCCTTGAGCAGCTCCAGGTCGTTGCGGAACTCGTCCACCGAGCTGTAGTGCAGATCCTGCAGTCCCACGCCCCCGGCCGGCAGACCGAAGGGGGTGTCGATGACGGCGGACGGAGGGCTGTCGCCAGGAAACTCCCAGCCCGATTGCGTCAGTTGATCGTTGCGCCGCTGACTCAGATGCAGGCGCTCAAGGATGTAACTGAGCTTGAGTCGATAGGGCTCCTTGCGATAGCTGGTGGCCCTCTCTTCGTAGATCTCGGGGAAGCGCAGCCGATCCATCTCCAGGGATTCGAGCAGGGCCTTGCTGGGCGGGCTCCACTGCATCGAGATGCTGAGTTGATCGCGCAGCTCCTCGACGGCATGGAGATAGCGCTTCAGCATCAGCTGGCGCTGATAACAGGCCGTTCGCCAGGTGATTTCCGGCGTCACCGAGGGGTTGCCGTCCCGGTCGGAGCCCACCCAGGAGCCGAAGGTGCAGAAGGAATCCCGGGGCGGCACCACATCCGGATAGCTGCTGGCCAGGGCGGTGCGCATCCGCTGCCGCAGCTGGGGCATGGCATTGAACAACACCTGCTGGAAGTAGTGCAGGGCGTAGTCCACCTCGTTGATCACCGAGGGTTTGAACTGGTGCAGTTCATCGGTGCGCCACCACAGCCGGATTTCCTCCTCCAGCTGCTGGCGCAGATGTTGGCGCTCATCCGGGTTGACCGCCGGAGAGAGCTGCAGCTTCTGGATCAGGGCCGCCACCCGCCGTTGCTTGTGGCGCACCGTGTGGCGCACGATCTCGGTGGGATGGGCGGTGAACACCAGGCGGATGTCGAGCTCCCGCAGCAGGTTCTCCAGCTGGGCCGGGGGCACGCCGAGGGCGCGCAGGCGCTCGAACAGCTGGCGGAAGGTGGCCGGTTCGCTCTGGCTGGCCAGGCGCGGCAGGAAGGGATCGCTCTTGGCGGTGGCCGTCGCCGTCTTGAGGCTTTCGAGGTAGCTGTCCTCCTCGATGTGCTGCTCGAGGATGTTGACCAGTTGGAAATACAGGGAGAAGGCACGGGCGGCGGCGATGCCGTCAGCCAGATCCATCTCCTTGATCAGCTGCACGATCCCTTCGGTATCGACATGGCTCTCGTCGGCCAGTTCGGTGGGGGTGACCGGCCCACTGAGCTGCTTCAGCCGCAGCAGCCGTTCGACCCGCTCCGGCGGACATTCGCTGCGCAGGACGGATTGCCAGAGATCTTCGACCAGCTCCAGCCGTTCGGCCAGCAGGCGGATGACCCGAGGTGTGGGCTCGATGCTCGCCGCTGAGGCGAGGGGAGCTGGATTGGTGGCGGGCGTCACGGCCATGGGCGCTGCAGAGGGCTGCCGCATGGGGGCAGACGGGACGGTAAGGGAAGCATCATCCTCCCAAAGCAGAGGATGCATCTGTCGCAAGCCATGCCTCCAGAGCAACCTCCCGGGCCTGCATGGCGGCGGTCTCGCTGCTGAGGATCGCAGCGATGCTCTCCCCCCGCTGCTGCCGCTGCCGCCAGCGCATGGCCTGGTTGCCCTGGGCGAGCAGGGCGGCGAGGGGGGCCAGGGCTTCTTCCAGCCCGAGCTCCCTGGCCAGGGGGGCCATGGCCGCCAGTTCCCGTTCGATCCAGGCCCGGGCCTCAATCGGCTCGCCGCTGCGCCAGTCGCAGAGGCTGCTGGTGAGGCTGCTGCGGGCTGCGGCCCGGTCGTTGGCATCGGCCAGATCCGCAAGGGCGGCGGGGCTGAAGCGGCTGGCCAGCAGGGGATCGTGTCGCTGCGGATCGGCCTGCAGCTGATGCAGCCGCACTTCGGCGAAGGCGGTCACGGCCAGCAGCAGGCGCGGATCATCGATCAGGTCGCAGATGCGGATCTCCAGGCGGTTGAGGTCGTGGGGGCGTTCATCGCCATTGGGCCGCACGGAGGTCCAGAGATGGCGCACGTTGAACATGGCGGCGGCGGCCAGCTGCTCATGCATCCAGTCGATGTAGTGCTGGTGCCCGAGGAACAGGGGCACCAGAGGTGGGGTGAGGGGAAATTGCAGCCAACGCTGGGAGTCGGCGCCGGTGATGTCGTTGTCGAGGAAGGGTGAACTGGCGCTCATCGCCAGCAGCAGGGCCGCCTCGCAGCGCAGCAGCCGCAGCCCGGCGAACAGGTGCTCCATGTCGCTGACGCCCAGGTTGATGTGCACGCTGGCGGTCACCACCCGGGTGCCATAGGTCTGTTCAATCGTGTCGTGGTAAGCGTTGCCGGGATCGGAGCGCTCGAAGCGATGGCTGTCCCCCAGGCTCAGGGTGCTGCCGGGCAGCAGCGTCAGCCCTCGTGGCGCCAGCCAGGCCCGCAGCCGGCGGCGCGGTTCGAGCAGCAGCTGCAGCTGACGCCGGTAGCTGGCATCCGGGAGGGTGATGTGTTCGAGGTTGCGGTTGTCCGGTTCGGTGACGAAGCCCTCTAGGGCCGCGGCGGCCTCGGCGGCGCAGCCCACCACCGTGCCATCGGGGCGGCCGGTGAACATCTCCACCTCAAAACCCTTGAGCAGCAGGCGGTCGCTCATCGCGGTGACTCCGCTGCGGGGGCGGCCGGCAGCAGACAGGCAATCGCCTTGAGCATGCCGCGGGCCTTGTTGAGCGTTTCCTCGTACTCCGCCTCCGGCTTCGAATCGGCGACGATGCCGGCCCCGGCCTGCACCTGCACCCGCCAGCGTCTGGCTTCGCCCCCAGCTGCCGCTGGCGCTGCGGCGTCCGGCAGCACCACCATGGTGCGGATCGTGATCGCCGTGTTGAGGGCGCCGTTGAGATCGACGGCGCCGTAGACCCCCGAATAGGGCCCGCGGCTGTCCGGTTCGAGCGCGTGGATCAACTGCATCGCCCGGATCTTGGGGGCGCCGCTGACGGTGCCGGCCGGGAAGCAGGCCATCAACAGGTCCCAGATGTCGTACCTGGCTTCGAGCACCCCCTGCACCTGGCTGACGATGTGCATCACGTGGGAGTAGCGCTCGATCACCATCAGCTCACCGACGGCGACGCTGCCCGGTTTGCAGACCCGGCCCAGGTCGTTGCGGCCCAGATCGACGAGCATCACATGCTCCGCCCGCTCCTTGGGATCGGCGAGCAGCTCCACCTCCAGGGCCCGGTCTTCCTGCTCGTTGCTGCCCCGGGGGCGGGTGCCGGCGATCGGGCGCACCGAGGCCAGAATCGTGCCGTCTTCCCCCGGTTCGGCCTTGACCATCACCTCGGGGCTGGAGCCGATCAGGTGCCAGTCGCCGAAGTCGAAGAAGGCCATGTAGGGCGATGGATTGACCATCCGCAGGCTGCGGTAGAGATCAAAGGGGTCGCCGGTGATGCCGGTTTCCAGTCGCTGGCTGAGCACCAGCTGGAAGACATCACCGGCCTCGATGTGATGCTCGCCCCGCAGCACCGCCGCCTCAAAGGCCTCCCGGCCGACGTTGCTGCTGGTGACCAGCTGGCTCGCCACGTCCGCGGCGGAGGCGTCATGCCAGGCGAGGGGCTTGACCCTGGCCGGCAGGGGGGCCTGCATGAGGCCCTCAAGCCGGGCGATGCGGGCGGCGGCCTGGTTCCAGGCGTGTTCGGCATCGAGGGGCTCGTCGCCGCTGCCGCAGAGATCCACGTAGGCCAGGGCTGTGATCTGACGCCGCACCTGGTCGAACACCAGCAGGCTGTCGGCCAGCATCCAGCAGCCGTCGGGGGGGCCTCCCGCCGGGGTGGGATGCACGGGAACGCTCGGTTCGATCCAGCGGATCAGTTCATAGCCCCAGAAGCCGAACAGCTGGCCCACCGGCGGCAGCCCCGGCACCGGCGCCGGCCGCAGCTCGGCCAGGCATTGGCGCAGCAGCTGGAAGGGGTTGCCCTGGAGTTCGTCGTGGCGGCCGCCGCGCCAGTGCCGTTGGCTGCGCTCCCCCTGGCAGGTCAGGGTCCAGAGCGGATCGCTGACGACGAAACTCCAGCGGCCCAGCTGCTCGCCTCCCTCGACCGACTCCAGCAGCACGCCATGGCCGCGGCCGGCCCCCACCTTCAGCCAGGTGGTGAGCGGCGTTTCGAGGTCGGCGGGCCAGCGCTTCCAGAGCGGGATCAGGTTGTGACCGCCGAAGGCCGAGTCATCACCGGCCAGCCTGCGGGCAGCTTCGGCCAGGAAGGCGTCGCGTTGGGGGGACTGGACGGGACCGGGCATCGGGCAGTCGGCAGAAAAAAAGGCGGGGCCTCGGCCCCGCCATTAAAGATGCTCGCCGGAATGAATCAGGCTGCTGGACTCAGGCTTCGTAGGTGGCCTTGCCGCTGAACTTGAGGCTGGCGGGGTTGGGGTTGGCGCCGATGCGACGGGGGTTGTGACCCACGATGGCGCGACCTTCGTTCACTTTCTCGGGGAAGACGCCGTCCTTGGGATGGAGGAATTCGGTGTCGCCACCGGGGAAGATCCGGTAGATCTTGTAATCCTCGATGCGGGGCTTGAACTTGGTGCGCAACTGCGTGCCCAGGGCCAGGCACTGCTCTTTGCGAGCGAAATACATGAGGTTTTCGCCCTCATTCATTTCGGCGGCGCCACCGGTGGGCAGTTCGAAGGCCTGGGCCTTGGAGCTGGTCCAGGTGATGGCGTACTTCTCTTCGGTTTCGGCTGCGTTCAGCAGACCACCGGTGCTGCCGATGTATTTCGGAAGTTGACCCTTGAGGGCAGTCGCTGACATGGTTCGCTGACCGTTTCAGCCGGAAATTAGCACCGTGATTTCGGTCGTTCAGGCGTCGGCGCGGCAGTCTTCACACTCCGTCGAGAAATGATCCTGCCCCGGGGCGTCTTCCGAGGGCAGGGGCGTTCAGGAGCTGGCTTCGGCCAGGGGGAAGAACACCGTCAGATGACTGCCGCCCCGTTCGGTGAGGCGGCCGCCGAGGCGGTGGAAGAGCTGGCGCGTCGCCTGGCGGCTCAGTTGCAGGCTGCCGGTGCTGGGATTCCAGCTCAGCACCGGCCCGACGCGTTTGGCCGTGACCGATTCGGCCGCGGCCGGCTCCTGGTCGCTGCTGCTGCTCTGGCCCCTGGGATCCTGACTGCCGAGCTGCAGCTTCAGGCGGGAGCCGGCCGGTTGCAGGCTCAGCTGCACCAGGGTGCCGCTGGGCAGGCCCCGGCTGAAGCGATCCATCAGGCCGCCGAGCATGGTCTCCAGCCGGCTGGGATCGCTCAGCACCGGCGGCAGATCCGGCGCGATCAGCAGCTGCAGCTTCAGGCCGCGGCGGTTCAGCTGGCGCTGCCAGAGCTCCTGCATCTGGTCCAGCAGCTGACTGAGATCGGTGCGGGCCAGGTCCTGGGCCGTCAGGGCCTGGCCGCTGCCGGGTTGGCGTTGCAGTTCGGCGGCCAGGAAGATCAGGCCGAAGCGGTCGATCTGTTCGCTGCATTCGCCGTCGATCTGCTCCAGGCGCTGCCGGATCAGGGGCGTCAGTTCGCTGCGGCGCAACAGCGAGCGGATCAGGGTGCGGATCGTGGCCAGGGGCGTGCGCACCTCGTGGGTGAGGGCTTCGAGCAGGGCCAGTTCGGCGCTGCTGTCGCCATTGGGGCGATCACCGCCGGTCGTCGCGCCGGTGGGTGGGCCGGCGGGCCGGGCCCGGGGCCGGCTGGCGATCGGCTGCAGGGTCACGCTCGGGGCCATGCCCGCCAGCCGCTCCGCCAGCAGGGGCCAGAAGCGCAGGGCCAGGTCGGGGTCGTTGTCGAGGCTGCCCAGCTCCTGCAGGGCCGCGCGCAGCCGGGCGGCGGCGGCGGGATCGTCGTGTTCAAGACGACGATCGAGCAGTTGCAGGGCGCCGGAGAGCACGGCGGCATCGAAGCGCACGATCAGGCGCCGGGCTTCGGGGGAGCCTTCCAGGGCCAGGGCCACCTGCAGGCGGGGGGTGATCAGCACCAGCAGCGGGTCCGTGCCGTCCGCGTCGCGCAGGGGCAGGCGCTGGAAGCTGGTTCCGGCGGCGGCGCTCGTGCCGCGGCTGCTGGGCAGCAGGGCCGAGGTGGCCGGCAGCAACTTGTCCATGCCCGGGGGGGCCCAGACCCAGCCCTGCAGGCGCAGCAGCAACCTGGGCTCGTACAGCGCCGGCAGCGGTGCCGCCAGCCAGAGGCCTCTGGGGGAGGGACCGGGCAGCAGCAGGTCCTCCTGGAGGGTGGCCAGGGCGGCCCACCACTGGCGCCGCACACTGTCTTCATCCCCCCGTCCCGGTGGCACTCCCTCGGCCAGAAGCTGGCGCAGCTGCTGCAGGTTCACCACCATCGCTGGCCGGCCCGGCTGCGGCGCGCCACCGAGGCGCACAGCCCGAGGGCGATGAAGTTGACGAGCATGGCGGAGCGGCCATAGCTCACCCAGGGCAGGGGGATGCCGGTGACGGGGCCGAGGCCGATGGTCATCGAGATGTTGATCACCACCTGGAACAGCAGCATGGCGGCCGTGCCCACCACCACCAGGGATTCGGCGTCGCTGCGGGCGCGGGAGGCGATCTGCAGCAGGCGCCAGGCCAGCAGGGCGAAGGCCGCCACGATCAGCACGGAGCCGACGAAACCCATCTCCTCGCCCACGGCACTGAAGATGAAGTCAGTGTGCTGCTCCGGGATGAAGCGCAGCTTGGTGAGCATGCCGTGCATCAGGCCGGTGCCCCACAGGCCGCCGGAGCCGATGCCCACCTTGCTTTGCAGCAGGTGATAGCCGCCGCCGAGGGGATCCTTGGAGGGATCGAGAAACAGCACCAGGCGATCGCGCTGATAGTCCTTCAGGCCATGCATCCACAGGTAGGGGGTGATCACGGCGAACAGCCCCTGGATCGCCAGCACCGCCGCCAGGGCCAGACGCGGCCAGGGCAGGGAGCGCCAGGCCAGCAGTCCCATCAGCGGCACCCAGGCCAGCAGGGCCCAGGGCCAGGCTCCCGCCAGGATCGCCGTGACCAGGGGCGAGAGCAGCAGCACCAGCCAGCTCAACGGCATGCCGGCCCAGAACAGCATCACCAGCAGCACGGCGCCGAACACCAGGGAGGTGCCCAGGTCGGGCTGGATGAACACCAGCGCCCACGGCAGGGCGATCAGCCCGATCGGTCGCACCAGATCCACGGGTCGCTCCACCGGATAGCGGGAGAGCACCCCGGCCAGCAGCAGGATCGCCGCCAGCTTGGCGAACTCCGAGGGCTGCACATGGAAGCCGGCGATGCTGATCCAGCGCTGGGCCCCCAGGGCTGAGGTGCCCACCAGGCGCACCGCCACCAGGCTCAGGATCGTGGCGCCATAGATCGGCCAGCGCACCGAGGACAGGCGCTCCAGGGGCAGCCGGGCCACCTGCAGGGCCAGGGCCAGCCCCACGGCGGCGGTGATCCAGTGCTGATACCAGTCGGCATAGCTGGCCTGCCGCTGGGTGCTGGCGATCAGGATGCCGGCCACAAAGGTCAGGCCGAGGGGAACGCCCCAGAGGATCCAGTCGATGGCGGCGAGCTGGCTACGCCGGCGCCGGGCACCCGTTCCGGCGTAGCCACCTCGCCGGGCCCGGGGGCTCAGAACCGCCATCGTTTCAGGCCAGGGCCTCGGTCGGGACGCAGCTGGCTCCCAGGCGAGCGGCGAGATCGCGGAAGGCCTGGCCCGTGGCGGACTCGGGCGCGCTCAGCACCACCGGTCGGCCGCTGTCGCCGCCTTCGCGCACCGGCATTTCCAGGGGCAGCTGGGCCAGCAGCGGTACGCCGGCCTCCGTGGCCAGGCGCTCGCCGCCGCCGCGGCCGAAGATCTCGTAGCGCTTGTCGGGGGCATCGGGCGGGATGAAGGCACTCATGTTCTCCACCACCCCCAGCACCGTCACGCCCATCTGCAGGAACATCGCCAGGCCGCGGCGGGCGTCCTGCAGCGACACCTGCTGGGGCGTGGTGACGACGATCACCCCCTCCATCGGCACCGCCTGGGCCAGGCTCAGCTGGGCATCGCCGGTGCCGGGCGGCAGATCCACCACCAGCACGTCCCGCTCGCCCCACGCCACCTGGTAGAGGAACTGGCGGATGATGCCGTTGAGCATCGGGCCGCGCCAGATCACCGGCTGGTTCTCCTGGATCAGCAGTCCCATCGACACCATGGCGATGCCACAGGTTTCGATCGGGGTGAGAATCTGCTCGTTGCCGCTGCCCTGCACCTCGGGGGTGCGGTCGGCCACCCCCAGCATGGTGGGGGCGTTGGGTCCGTAGATGTCGGCGTCGAGCAGGCCGACCCGCAGGCCGCTGGCGGCCAGGGCGCAGGCCAGGTTGACCGCCACGGTGCTCTTGCCGACGCCGCCCTTGCCGCTGCTGACGGCGATCACCCGGCGTACGCCGGGAATGCCCTGGCGCTCGGGCAGCTGGCCATGAGCATGGCCAGCATTGCCATGGCCGGCGGCACCGATCGGTCCACTGGAGGCCGGGGCGGCGGACGCGGCCAGTTCGATCTGGACGTCGTCGATGCCAGCGGCGCTCAGCAGGGTGCTGCGGATCTCGCCGGCGATGCGGCCCTGCTGGCTGGCGGCGAAGCCGGGCAGGGCCAGTTCGAGCACCACCCGGGATCCCTGGCGCCGCGGCCGCCGGATCCAGCCCAGCTCCAGCAGGCTGCGGCCGCTGCCGGAGTCGCGGATGGGGGCCAGCAGACCCTCCAGGGCCGCGGCGTCCGGATCACCCTGACGCTCTGCGGAGGCCTGTTCAGGGGGGCGGCGCACTGCTGGAGCCTGTTCAGCAGAAGGCTGGCGGGCGGAGGCCTGGTCGGCGGAAGAGCTGTCGGCGTGAGGCATCCGGCGCGGCGGAGCTGCGGTTGGGTCGAATCCTAGGGAGGGCCTGGCCAGTCAGGGCTGGCGCGGTCTGCCGCTGGCTGATCGGCAGGGCCAGGAGGGCTGGTGGATCTCTGCCTGGTCGGTGCCGCAGCCGTCGTCGCATCCCCTGGCCATGGGCTGCCTGTCGTGACAGTCGCTCTCGACTGCTTGTGCCGGGGTACCCCGGCCTGAAAACGTGAGAGGGTGCTCTGCTGCCACGGCTTCGCCCGATCCCATGTCGCCCGACTCCCTGCCGATGCCTCCCGCCGATTCCCGCGCCCGGGCCCGGGCGCTGCTGATGGGTCTGCAGGATTCGATCTGCGCGGGCCTGCAGCAACTCGATGGCGAGGGCAGCTTCCAGGAGGAGAGCTGGCAGCGGCCTGAAGGCGGTGGTGGCCGCTCGCGGGTGATGAAGGCGGGCCGCATTTTCGAGCAGGGCGGCGTCAACTTTTCGGAGGTGCAGGGCGACCAGCTGCCTCCCTCGATCCTCAGTCAGCGGCCGGAGGCGGAGGGGCAGCGCTGGTTCGCCACCGGCACCTCGATGGTGTTGCACCCCCGCAATCCCTACATCCCCACGGTCCATCTCAACTACCGCTACTTCGAGGCCGGGCCGGTGTGGTGGTTCGGTGGCGGCGCTGACCTCACTCCCTATTACCCCTTCCTGGAGGATGCCCGCCATTTCCATCGCACCCTCAAGGGGGCTTGCGACAGCGTCGATCCGGCCTATTTCCAGGTGTTCAAGCCCTGGTGCGACGAGTACTTCTTCCTCAAGCACCGCGCTGAGACCCGCGGCATCGGCGGCATCTTCTACGACTACCAGGATCCCGCTGGCGTCCTCTACAAGGGGCAGGATCCCAACGGGCCGGCCGCGGCGGTCAGCCGGGGACTGGGACCGATCCAGCAGGACTGGGAGCAGTTGTTCCGCCTGGCCAGCGCCTGTGGCAACGCCTTCCTGCCCAGTTATGTGCCGATCGTGGAGCGGCGCCAGGACACGCCCTACGGCGAGCGCGAACGGGAGTTTCAGCTCTACCGCCGCGGCCGCTACGTGGAGTTCAATCTGGTGTTCGATCGCGGCACGATCTTCGGCCTGCAGACCAATGGCCGCACCGAATCGATCCTGATGTCGCTGCCGCCCCTGGTGCGCTGGGAATACGGCTACAGCCCCGAGCCAGGCAGCCGCGAGGCCCTGCTCACCGAGGTGTTCACCAGGCCCCAGAACTGGCTGGAGGATGGCTCCCTGGAGGAGCGCTGCCGGCCCCATCAGGCGCTGGGCTGAACTGGTGTGATTCCCTTGGATGTACAGGGCCCAGCCTGATCGCCGCCCCGCCCTATGGGCTCAGCCGTTCGGGGATGCTGCTGCCCTGAGGCCTGGATGGGACTTGCCCGCCGTAGCGGGATTCCCCCGATCAATGGTTGCGACAGTGCCGGGGTCGGCTGAGCCGCCTCAGCGCCATAGGGCGGTGCGATTGGCGCCGCTTCCGTTGCTGCCGCTCCGGTTGGCGCTCGTGCGGTTGCCGCTGAGGTTCTCGGCTGCTGGGTTGCTGGAGGTGGGCGAGTTCTGGCGGCCCAGGCCGAGCTCGAGGGCGCGAACGATGCGTTCGGCGATTGCCTGGACGGCCTGCGCACGGCTGCGGGGATCGCGCAGTGAGGCCTCCAGGCGACCCTCCAGCTTGCCGATCTCCAGCAGGCCGATGCCCCGTTTGGGCCCGCCGAGCACGTCGCGGAAGGCCATCGGATAGCCGCCGAATTCCTGGGCCAGGCTTTCGTCGATCGAGGTGAACGGCCGGTGTACGGGGGGGATCAGGCCCGAACCGACTCCGTCCGGGCCGTAGGCGTCGAAGTGGATTTCCAGGGCATAGCCGCCCCTGGCGGCATGGTCGTGACCGACGCTCCAGTTGGTGCCGGCCTCGTTGCCATCGACGATCGTGCGGAAGGGAGGCCGGTAGTAGCGGATGTCGAGACCCCGCTGCTGGCCCAGGCTGACCACCTGGATGGCCACCACCATGCTCCAGTAGAGCTCGTCGCTGATGCCGGGATACATCGGCGCCGCGCCGAAGCGGCCCACCGCCTCGCCGGCGGTGCCGGAGCCGCCGATGTTCTGGGAGTCGGCATGGCCGGCCATCACCAGGATCGGTGTTGCGGTGCTGACGCGGTTCAGGCCGACCCAGTCGCGCTGCAGGCGGCTGCGGGGGCCGGTGAGCGGATCGAAGCCGCTCAGGGGGGCAACGGTCGTGGCGCCGGCGTCAGCGTCGGCACTGGCGGCTGGGGTGCCCCAGCGGCGGCTGGCAGGTTGGCCTGGGTCGGCTTGGCCGAAGGCCATCTGGGCCTTGGCGGGGCTGGTGGCCAGGCCGCCGAGCAGCAAGGCGTTGAGCAGCAGACGCTTCACCGGCAGGGAGGGCACGGGCATGGGGCGATCAGATGGGGGAGCTCAGCAGGGTTCCGTCACTGGCCAGCTGCAGGCTCGGGCCCAGTTCCAGTTCCATGGCGATCAGTTCATCGCGGTGGGCGCGCAGGCGCAGGGTGCTGCCACCATCCGTTTGATTCGCCTCGTTCATCAGCCGCAGCTCCAGCACTTCGGCCCGGGCGGCCCGGCGCCGGTAGATCAGGCCGGCGGCGGGGCCGATCAGGGTGAGCAACAGGGGCCACCAGCCCAGTTGAGGCAGCAGCTGGCAGAGCACCAGGCCGAGGCAGGCCGCGCCGATGGAGCCGAGCAGCGAGAGCAGTAAGGCCAGCGGCAGGCTGGCCTCAACCTGGCCGCGGTAGCGCAGCAGCTGGCGCTGGGCATCGCCGCCTTCGCTCAGCCAGCCGCGGGCGCTGAGCCAATCACTCAGGCCGTTGAGCACCTCCAGTGGCGGGCGGGGCGAATGCACCTCCACCACGGTCGTGCGGTCCTTGCTGGCGGCGCGCAGGAAGAAGACCAGGCCGATCGCCATCAGCAGAGTCAGCAGCAGGGTCGAGGCCAGGGGGGACATCGGCGCGAGGGCGGTGCTGGCCCTGCATTCTCACGCATCCCTTCCAGCGCTGTCGTGGGCCCCGGCCTGTGGGTCACGGCCTGTGGGTCACGATGTGGGGCATGAGTACGGATCCGCTCCCGATGGCCCAGGCCCCCACTTCCGCCGGCACCGCTCCCTCCAGCGGCGGGCCCTCGGTTCCGCCGGTCCGCTTCGCGGTGTTCGACGGCGATCTCGATGAAGCCTGGCTGGAGCTGTACGGCAGCGCCAGGGCCCTGGCGATCGACACCGAGGCGATGGGGCTGATCCATGGGCGCGATCGTCTCTGCCTGGTGCAGATCTGCGATGACGCCGACAACGTCTGCTGCATTCGCCTGGCCCGGGGTCAGAGCGAGGCGCCGCGGCTGCGGCAGCTGCTGGAGAATCCGGCGATCGAGAAGGTGTTCCACTTCGCCCGTTTCGATGTGGCGGCCCTGGCGGAGAATCTGGGCATCGCCGTCGATCCGATCTTCTGCACCAAGATCGCCAGCCGCCTGGGCCGCACCTACGCGCCCCGCCATGGCCTCAAGGATGTGGTCAACGAGCTGGTGGGGGTGGAGCTGGACAAGCAGGCCCAGAGTTCGGACTGGGGCCGGGTGGAGGAACTCAGCGACACCCAGCTCGCCTATGCCGCCGGCGATGTGCGCTGGCTGCTGCCGGCCCGCGATCGGCTTGAGACGATGCTGCGGCGCGAGGAGCGCTGGGAGCTGGCCCAGCGCTGTTTCGTCTGTGTGCCGGTGTTCGCGGCCCTCGATCGCCAGCGCTTCGGTCAGGTCTTCGAGCACTGAGATTCCGGACGTCGCGCCGGAGTCAGGTTGGCCCGGAGCTTTCAGTCTTCGGTCATGAAGTACTCGTCGCTGCCGACGGTGCCGAGCTGGGCGGTGAGCATGGCGCCGGCATCGACGCCACTGGCCTGGGCTTCCTCCACCATCAGGCCGGCCAGGGCCACCTTGGCGGCGGTGTCACGGATGCCGTCCTTGACGGCGCGGACGTCGACCTTGCGGCGGGCTGAGGCGAGGCTGAGGCCGAGCTGACTGGCCAGGCGACCACAGGCGGCGTTGTAGTGGCGGTCGGGAATGGCGGGCATGGTGGTGGCCGAGGGGCAGGGGGGCCGGAAGCTCTGGGGCACCGGGGATCCTCCAACCCATCATCCCCCCCCCAGCAGCTGGGCGGCGATCAGGGCCGCCAGCCGTTCGCTGCCGCCGGAGGGGCCCATGCGGCGCCGGCCGATGCGACCGAGCCGCCGCCTCTGTTCCGGGTCGGCCAGCAGGGCCAGCAGCCGCTGCCGCAGATCGTCTGGCGAGTGGCAGGGCTGCACGGCACCGCCCAGCAGCCGGCTCTGGCGCCGGGCAAAGCCCGGCTTGAACTGGGGGCCGGCCCCGGGCAGGGACAGGGCGCCGATGCCAAGCCCCACCAGCTGTTCGGTGGCCGTGCCGGCGGTGGCCAGGCCCAGGTCAGCCCAGGCGGCCCAGGTGGCGAAGCGGCCAGGGCCGATCCACAGCTCCTGGCCGTCCCGCCGCCAGCCGGCCGCGGCCCCCAGGTCAAGGAGCCGCTGCTCGCCGGCGGGCATCGCCTGGAAGCCGGCGGCCTGCAGCAGCGGCGCCAGCTCCCCGGGGCTGGGGCTGGAGCCGGTGGCCAGCAGCAGGCTCAGCGGCGGCGGGGTTCCGGCTTCGGGCAGGGCCGCCAGCAGCCGCCGCAGATTGTGCAACGCTTCGGGCATGCGACTGCCGGCCAGCAGCAGCAGGCGGGGGCGGCCCTGCAGCCAGGTTGGCGGCGGCTGGCCCGAGAAGCCATCCATCATCGGATTGCCCGGGGCGCAGGCCGCCACCCGATGGCGGCGCAGGCCGCGGGCGGTGAGCTGGTCGCGCACGGCCACCAGCCGGCAGCGGCGTGCGCCCATCAGGGCCCACTCCCAGGGATCCCACTCGCTGCCTTTGGCGCGGTGGTAGGCGTCAGCCAGGCGCGATCGCCCCCAGCCCGCTGGCGGTGGCGAGGCCCAGGTGAAGTCGCTCTTGGGGGTGCCGATGAAGCCATAGGGGCCGCCGCCGGCCCAGGCCAGCAGCAGCGGCAGCACGTCGCCCACCGCCAGGATCGGATCGCCGCGGCGGCCCCAGGCGCGCACCAGCAGCCACTGCCGCCAGCTGAGCAGGGGCAGTCCGGCCAGCAGATCCGCCAGCAGGCCCCGCAGGCTCTGGTTGCTGAAGCCACCACTGGGCAACGGTTGGCTGGGGCCCAGCCGCTGCAGCCAGCCGGCCGCTTCGGCCGCGGCGAAGGCCTGGCCCAAGCCCACCAGGGGCAGCACCGCCAGCTCCTGGGAGGGCCGTTGCTGATGCAGGGATTCCAGGAGCTGCAGGGCGATCAGGTCCTCGCCATGGCCGTTGCTCAGGACCAGCAGGCGGCGCGATGGCGGCATGGGCATGCGATGGCTGATACGATCCGCTGCTGGGAGTTTGCTCCCGGGCCGGCGGCATGGCCAAGTGGTAAGGCAGAGGATTGCAAATCCTTTACCCCCAGTTCGAATCTGGGTGCCGCCTCTTTTTTGTGAGTGTTGTCAAGAGCAAGGAAATGCTCGCTGGATGCCTGGTCTGCAGTGTCTGGGCGGGATTTTTGTATTTGGCGCTAATGGTGACTCTTGATCAAGTCGCCTCCGTGCGGAAGGTGAATCTGGACGGTTGAAGGGCCCTCCAGCGAGCACCCAGAACTCACCTTCCAAGGGTTCCAGGGGGCATCCCCCACCCGCAGCACACCAACCCCTCCCGAACCACCCACGGAACAACCACTGACTGCCCCTCCGAGTCGGATGCCTTGGTGCATCAGGCCCAGGCGAACCGCACAGGACAACAGGGTGATAAGATAAAATGTAACGCAACGTAGCATCAGTGGCCGAAAATCAACTGATCGGATTCTTGAAAGTCCTCCAGGCAAGTGCTTCCATTCAAGAGAAGCTCAAGCAAGCAAGTGACGCTGAAGCATTGGTGATAGCAGAGATTGCCAAGGAGGCGGGATTTGATATCCCCGTTGAAGACTTGAAAGTTCGTGGGCATTGGTGGAAGCAACTCCCTCAATAGCAAAACATTGTCTTGAGGAACGTAGAAAATACAGAAGGAAATCCCTTTATTTATTGCCATTGAGGAGTGCCGTCTTCAAAATCCAGAACCGTTAGTGGATCTGGACAAAACGCTCTTAAGCAGGCACCCTCAACGACCTGTGAGCACTGCGGGATGGCGATCAAAGGATGCAGTGCATGGGGTGAGCATGGACAAGAGCGGGATGCCTTTGCCTGGGACTGTACGCTCTGATCTTTGTTGGTCTTGGAGGTCTGCTGCATCGGCAAGTTCCATGAGTAAGGATACCTGCCCTGTATGTAATCCCTGACACATAGGTCGTAACGCTTTGAAAGAAAAGGTCGCGTTGCCGACTGCGCGAACTAGCTTGTTTGAGATTTTCTCCAGAAATTCGAATGTCGCGCACCCGTTCTTTCTTCAAGGACTTCAAAGACTTCGTCAACAAGGGCAACGTCGTTGATTTGGCTGTTGCAGTGGTCATCGGCGGCGCTTTTGGCAAGGTAGTTGATGCCGTGGTTTCTCTGGTGATGGGGAACCTGCTCCAGCCCGCTCTCAAAGCGGCAAATGTTGCTTCAATTGCCAGTCTGCCAGCAGGAGTGGTGATAGTTGCTCTAATCAACTTCATCGTAATTGCGTTCGTCGTATTCCTAATTGTGCGAGCAATTGAATCCATGCGTCGCACTGAAGATGCCGTTGCGCCCCCTGATCCTCAGGCGCAGTTGGCATCTGCAGTTACTCGCCTGTCCGATGCTCTTGATAGGCGCCAACTCTGATCAGGTCTTATCTCAGAATTGATGCTTGATCAGCGAACTTGAATGATGCGCTGAGACTTGGATTCAAGATCCTCAGCAGGGTGGGCATTTTGCCGCGATGCCCACCTCCCACAATGGCGGAATCGATCGCCAATGGTAAGTCAACTCTACGTCCCTCTCATTAATCCGTTCACCTTGGTCTTTGGCGGGCTTCAGATCTGGTGGATCAGCGGCACCCTGCCTGCGCGCAGCCGTCGCCTGGCCCGTCCGATGAGGGAAAGCGAGTTTCGCAAGTCATTGGAGGCGATCTGGGCGAAACGATCCTGAGGCCTGGTCAAGGAGCAAGCCGATGGGAGCAGGCAGCAAGCGCGTCAACAGCCAGTGGCAGCGCGGCGGGGACAAGCCGTGGCCTGCCTCAGTGCTATGATTGTAAAGAATTTTTAAGTCCTATGATTTCCAGTCTTTTTGGCTTCCTTTTGCTGGCTTTGACTTTTGTTCAGGTGCCGCAATGGGATAACGATTGGACCAAGTGTTCCGTGGCTGTTCCTGACACAGCCTGCCATTGGTATGTCGTGAACCCTGATAATACTTTTGGCAAAGGTTTCAGTTGGATCACGGCTCCCAACTACGATGTCACGGCCCTCAGGGACATCGGCGTTCAGCATGAGGTCACTGTGGCGCAGGGTTATCAGACGACGGTGGAACTCATGAATGCAAGCACCCAGGTCAAATACGGCGATAATTACTGAGTCGCCGGGTCGAGGCGGCAGCAGATCAAGACGGTTTCCGCCAGTTGCCACCGACAGAGTGTTCGCAACGAATAAATGCGGAACTGAATCGTATCCAGGAGCAGGGTCAGGCCATCCTGGAGGAAGGCAAATCAATAAGCTAGTCTACTCAAGTAAGGCGAAGTGTTTTCAGGAAAATTAAAGTTTATTCTGTCAAAGTGTGGTCTTGATTTTTTCGGCAACTTCAATCAGTTGCCGAACTGATGCTCGGCGCCATTGGGAGCGCTCTTGTCATGCAGAGTCCAGTTGGGGTGGCCAGGTGTCACCTCGAAGAAATCATAAAAGACAGCATTGGAATGGCCTGTATTCATGCCGATCATGCGCACATCGCTTGGCATGAAGTAACAACCAGGGGCCTTGGTGGTGGCAGGGGTCCGATGATCGATGAACAGGGTCATTTCGCCCTCGATCAAACAGGTCACGCCTGCCTCATCATGTTTGTGGATGGGAGTTCTGGTTCCAGGCGCACGTGTCGAGAGGAAAACACTGGTTTCAGTATTGCCGTCGCGAACCCGATTCAACAAAGGAATTGTCTTGATCGGCGGCAAGGGGCTTTTGGGTAAGATGCCCTTTGTGATGAGTGCCTCAAGCGACTGGGCATTGGCAGAAAGGGGGAAAAATAGGAGAAAGGCATACAGAATAGAAGACGTCTTCATCGGGCTCTCGCGCTTGAATGATGACTTTAGCAATAGTAGCGTGGGCGATTCAAGTTGGATAGCAGCAGTAAGATACAGTTTTGATTGCCAGCCAAGTTTGAAAGGCATCCAGATCACGTTTATGTCCCTATCTTTTTGAAGTCTTGCAGCGGAGCTGGATGAAACAGTTCTGCGTCGTCAGCCGTATCAGGATGATCCAGAAGCTTCCGCCGCTGTGGTGACGGCTCGGGGTGTTGCTGATGGCCAGCGCCATCGATGCAGGGACTGCATAACCGGCAGAACCCTGCTCCAGAGTGCAGAATGGGGGAATGTCTCAAGCACCCGTGACCGATTCAGCGACCTTCGCCACTGCCGAGACCGAAGACGAGGATCTGAGTGGCGACCTGGAGGGTCTGGATGACCTCCTGGCATCGGTGAGGGCGGCGGCGGAACCGAAACCGAAGCGCGGTCGAGGCAGGGTAAAGAAGGAAGCACCCACAAAGGATTTCAAGGCAGTGCTCTGGGCAACTGCCGATAAACTTCGTGCCCAGATGGATGCTGCCGAATACAAGCATCTGGTTCTGGGTCTGATCTTCCTCAAATACATCTCCGATACCTTTGCTGCCCGGCAAGGCAAGGTGCTGCTGATGGTCAGCGACCCTGCCTCTGACAACTATGTGGGCGACGATCCAACAGAGCACCAGGCGTCACTGGAAGATCGGGACTACTACACCCAGGAGAACGTCTTCTGGGTGCCTGCTGATGCTCGATGGGAATCGCTAAGGGCACGGGCCAAGCAACCTGATATCGGGCAACTGATCGATAAGGCACTGGTGGCCATCGAAAACGAGAACCCAACCCTGCGGGGCAAGTTGGATAAGCGCTTTGGTGCCGCCCAACTGGAACCAGGGCGCATGGGCGAACTGGTGGATCTGATCTCCACGATTGGATTTGCCGACGACCAGCGTTCAGGTGATGTGCTGGGCGAGGTCTACGAATACTTCCTCGGTCAGTTCGCCAGCGCCGAAGGCAAGAAGGGCGGTCAGTTCTATACGCCTGCGCACGTCGTCAAAACGTTGGTGGCTGTGCTGGCACCCCACAAGGGTCGGATCTATGACCCCTGTTGCGGGTCAGGGGGAATGTTCGTCCAGAGCGAGAAGTTCATTGAGTCACACGGGGGCAAGCGTGATGACGCCTCAATCTTTGGGCAGGAAAGCAACCCAACCACCTGGCGCTTGGCAGTAATGAACCTGGCGATCAGAGGATTCAATGTGAATCTGGGTCAGGAACCTGCTGATACTTTTGCCAGAGATCAGTTCCCCGACCAGAAGTTCGACTACATCCTTGCCAATCCACCGTTCAACATTTCGGATTGGGGCGGAGAGAAATACGAGCGTGACCCACGCTGGGTTTATGGCAGGCCACCTGTAGGCAACGCCAACTATGCGTGGTTGCAACATATGCTGTGGAAACTACGTCCTGGTGGTGAAGCAGGCGTCGTGCTGGCCAATGGCTCAATGAGTTCCAACCAGAGCGGTGAGGGGCAGATCCGCGAGGCGATGGTGCGGGGGGATGTGGTTGAGGTGATGGTGGCGCTGCCTGGGCAACTATTTCTGAATACGCAGATTCCTGTCTGTCTGTGGTTCCTCACGAACGACAAGACCCAGCGTGGTCGTGATCGTCGAGGCGAAACCTTGTTCATTGATGCCCGCCAGATGGGCACGATGAAGACACGGGTGGAGCGGGTGTTGACCGATGAGGATATTGAGAAGATCGCTGGTACCGTTCACGCCTGGCGTGGTGATGGCGAGGTGTCCACTGCTTATGAGGATGTCGCTGGCTTCTGCTACAACGCCAAGTTAGAAGAGATTGAGAAGAATGGTTTTGTGCTCACGCCTGGGCGATATGTGGGAGCAGCAGATGTTGAAGAGGATGGCGAACCCTTCGACGAGAAGATGAAGCGCCTGACTGGGCTGCTCAAGCAGCAGCAGGACGAGGGGGCGAGGCTGGACGCGGCGATTGCCCGTAATCTGGCGTTGTTGGGGTTTGGAGCCGAATGACACCAGCCGCCGATATCCGCTGGCAGCAGCGCCTGAACAACTTTGAGCGGGCCCTGGCGTTGCTGCGCGAGGCCATGGTGAATGGCCCCGAAGCCCTCAACCAGCTGGAAAAGGAAGGGGTGATCCAACGCTTCGAGTACTGCTTCGAGCTGGCCTGGAAAACCACGAAAGACTATATGGAGGCTAATGGCTTCGTGTTTGCGGTGGTGATGCCGCGCCAGGTGCTTAAGGAGGCCTATGGGGCCAAGGTGATCGCCGATGGCCAGGTGTGGATCGCCATGCTCGATCATCGCAATTTGCTCTCCCACACCTACAACCCAGTGGTCTTCGAGCAGGCGGTGGAAGCCATTCATCAGCGGTATCTACCGGCTATGGAGCAGCTGTTCAGCTTCCTGCAGCAGGAGGTGACGCCATGACCCGAGCTCCCCTGGTGGCCAGCGAACTGGAGCTGGTGCGCTCGGTGCTGCGCCAGCACCCGGAAATCGAGAGTGCCACCCTGTTCGGCTCCCGCGCCAAGGGCACCCACAGCGATCGCTCCGATGTGGACCTGGCCCTGGCCGGCTCCCTGGGAGCCCTTGGTGCCGAAGCGATCGCCGCCGAACTGGAGGAGCTGCCCCTGCCGTACCGCTTTGATGTGCACGCCCTGGCGGCGATCACCCATGCGCCATTGTTGGAACATATCGGGCGCGTGGGGATGGTGATCTATCGGGGCGATGGGCAGCCATGACGCCTGAAGCCAGCCGCCGCCTTGGCCACGCCCTGCAGGCCATCAGCTCAATCCAGCGCTATATCGCCAACGCCCCCTTGCAGGAGAGCCTTAGCGACGACCTGACCCGAAGCGCCGTGCAACGCCAGCTGGGCATCGTGCAGGAAGCGCTGCGGGTGGCGTTGGTCGAGGAACCATCCCTACGGCAGATCTGGCCGGATGGCGATGCCCTGCTCGCAGGCTGCGCTCGGATGCGGGATTGGGAGCACGAGGTGGCCTTGGCCGATCTGGTGGGTTTTGTGGGAGGGGATTTGAAGCTGTGGCAGGGGAGGTTGGCGGAGGGATTGAGGCTGCAGCAGGACGAGGGGGCGAAGCTGGATCAGCAGATTGCTGAGAATATGAGGAGGTTGAAATATGACTTCTGAATGGAGAACCGTTCAACTTTCTGAGGTAGCCAGTGAGGTGACAGTTGGTTTTGTCGGAACGATGGCGACTGAGTATATTGATCATGGAATACCATTCCTGCGCTCGCTGAACGTAGACAGATTCAAGATAAACAGTAGTGATATCAGATATATTTCTCGGGATTTTCACTCCAGGATTTCAAAATCCCGTCTCAAGCCTGGAGACGTCGTGATCGTGAGAACGGGTAAACCAGGCACCTGTGCTGTGATACCTGGGGAACTACTAGAGTCAAACTGCTCGGATCTCGTGATAGTTCGTTGTGGCAGTGAGATCTTCAATAGATTTCTCTGTTATTATGTCAATAGCGCAGCAACGAACCATATTGCTGCTCACCTTGTTGGGGCTGTTCAGCAGCATTTCAATGTTGCCTCTGCCAAGACAATGGAGATCCCGCTCCCGCCAATACAGGAACAAAAATCAATCGCCCATATCCTCGGCACCCTCGACGACAAGATCGAACTCAACCGCAAGACCAACGAAACCTTGGAGGCGATGGCAAAGGCGCTCTTCAAGTCGTGGTTTGTGGATTTCGATCCAGTCAAAGCAAAGGCAGAAGGTCGCCCGACTGGATTGCCAGCAGAAATCAGCGACCTGTTCCCCGATTCATTTGAGGATTCGGAACTGGGGGAGATTCCGAGTGGGTGGGGAACCACTTGCCTTGATGAACTGACCAGTTTTGTTATTGGTGGTGACTGGGGTAAGGATGTTTGGAGTGAGTCAGAACCAGCAAAGGTTTTGTGCTTGCGGGGCGCTGATATACCAAGTTTGCAAGAGTTTGCTATGGGGAAACCTCCCACTCGCTTCCTAAGAGAAAGCAGTTTTCACAAGCGGACTCTGGTCGATGGAGATATTGTTCTTGAGATATCAGGGGGAAGTCCGGACCAGTCAACAGGTAGACCCGTTCTTATTTCTCCGCAACTTATAAAGCGGGCAGAAACTCCCCTTGCCTGTTCTAACTTCTGTCGATTGATCCGCTTCGACGATCTGCGCTGGTCGTCATATGCCTACTACCTTGTGCTGTCGCTGTATCAAAGCGGTGAAATGTTCCAATACGAGACGGGAACGACTGGAATCAAGAATTTTGGATACAAGTATTTCGCAGGAGGAAGGTTTTTCCCGAAACCACCAAGCGCATTGCTTGATCTATTCCACTGCCAGGTCAAATCACTTCATTCATCCTGCCATCGACGAGGCGAAGAGTCGGATCTTCTCTCAAAAACCAGGGATGCCCTCCTCCCCAAACTGATCTCAGGCGAAATCCGAATCCCTGATGCCGAAAAGATGCTTGAGGAGGTGCTGTCATGAGCACGACACCACAGCAGATTGATCTCTGGCGGCAAGCGGCCTCTGAGCACCAGCGGCTGGAATTCAAGGAAGCGAAGCAGCAGTTTGATACCCGTAAGCTGCACGAATACTGCGTCGCCTTGGCCAATGAGGGTGGTGGCGTGCTTCTTCTCGGAATCGCAGATCAACCTCCACGCCAGGTTGTCAGCACTCAGGCCTTCCCAGACACGGTTGCTGCTGCAGAAAAACTGTTCAAGGCCGTTGGATTCAGAGTCGATATCGAGGCCGTTGCCCATCCCGATGGACGCGTCCTTGTTTTTCTCATTCCATCACGTCCCCGCGGAACGGCTTACAACCTTGAAGGCAAGTACCTGATGCGTGCAGGTGAAGCATTAGTGCCGATGAGCGAAGACCAGCTGAGGCGCATTTTCTCTGAAGG
>CAIJRN010000010.1 GCA_903823115.1 uncultured cyanobacterium | reverse complement strand
GGAGGTGGCGAAGGTGGTTCCGGTGAGCCAGCCACCCAGTGCCAGATAGGCGGTGGGGAAGAGCAGCAGACCGGACCACCCCACAAAAACGAAGCGGTCGCGCTTGAGCCAGTCATCGAGGACGTCGAACCATCCGCGAGCGGCAGGAGCGCGCCCAACTGCGATCGTCATGAGAGTGCTTAACGATGCGTTACACAGCCACTGTACGGGTCCCGCGCCGCCCGTGCGAATCCCTCCGGGCCCGGGCCGGCGGAATGAGTAAAAGTGCCTACGACGAACCCGCGCCAGCCGTTGATTCGCCAGAGTGGGTTTTAAAGCGCCGCCTCCGGCCGGCGAACGCTTCACCACCCCCCGCCCCCAACCATGTACGTCGTCGAGCTCTCCCTCCGGCTCAGCCCCATGCCCGTCGCTGTGGAGCGCAAGGAGCTCGAAGCGGCCCAGGCCCTCTACAACGAAGTGCGCCAGGCCCTGGAGAGCGGCCATCCGAAGGTTCTCGATCTCAGCTGCGAAAAGGACGAGCACAAGCGGGTGAGCCTGCTCAGCAGCGAAATTCTCGCCGTCCAGACCTACGAGAAGTCGGCCAGCGGCGGCGGCGGCAAGCGGCCCGGGTTCAGCTTCGATAGTTGATGTCCTCCCAACCCCTTGCCGCAGGGGCCCCAGCCAGCGCCCTGGCGCCGCCGTTGGCCGTGGAGAACCTGGAGTTTTCCTGGGCCGGTGGCAGGACGGCGTTGCGCGGCTGTCAGCTGCGGATCGAGCGACCCGGGCTCTGGATGCTGGTGGGAAGCAATGGCAGCGGCAAGAGCACCCTGTTGCGGCTGATCGCCGGTCTGCTGCAACCCGGCAGCGGCGCGATCCACACCGAGCTCAAGCCGGCTCTGGTGTTCCAGAACCCCGACCACCAGCTGCTGCTGCCCAGCTGCAGCAGCGATCTGCAACTGGGCCTGCCGGAGCATCTGAGCGCCGCCCAGCGCCTGATGCGGGTGGAGATGGCCCTTGAGCAGGTGGGGCTGGCCGGCTTCGGCGGTCGGCCGATCCACACCCTCAGCGGCGGCCAGAAACAAAGGCTGGCGATCGCCGGAGCCCTGGCCACCGATGCCCAGCTTCTCCTGCTCGATGAACCCACCGCCCTGCTCGATCCCACCAGCCAGGGCGAGGTGATCGCCTTGATCCGCAGACTCTGCAGCCGCCCCGAAGCGCCGCTGACAGCCCTGTGGATCACCCACCGACTCGAGGAACTCGACCACTGCGACGGCGCCGCCCGCATGGACGCCGGTCGCATCGGGCCCTGGCAGAGCGGCGCCGCTCTGCGGGTGGACCTCACCCCCTTGCCCGGGGGACGGGCTGAAAGGTAGGGTCTCTAACGATCCGGTCACGGCCGGTTCATTCCTCGGTAGCTCAGTGGTAGAGCGGTCGGCTGTTAACCGATTGGTCGCAGGTTCGAATCCCGCCCGGGGAGTTTCATCATCCAAGGTCAGGCCAGCAAGCCTGATCAGCCACCCGCCAGGGTTGCTGCCGCTCTGGCGGTGCCTTCAGATCATCCGGGGCCAACCGCTGCCAGGTTGCAGGGCCCCGGCGACGGCCTGACGGAAGCCGCAGACGCGACCCTCCGGCGCCTTGGCAGCCTGGGGGAGTTCAAACCCGAGGCCAAACGGCCTGCGAATGCAACAAATCCAGACGAAAACAATCTGAAGATTGCCGCCGCTGTGTTGGCCGGGAGCTCCTGTTTTTTTCAGTCTTGACAAGGCATCTGGCCAGCCAACCCCGCCCCGGCCGCCAGAGGCCGCTTGCCCCCAGCCACGACTGGCACGACCAGAAGAGAAACGGTGGGAGGCGAAAACCATGAGAATGGCTGCCACTTCCATTGCCGCGGTGGGGATTGCCGCGGCCGGGGAGCCATCGTTGAGCGCTCCCTGCGTACCTGCCGACCTCCATGAAGCCCTGCATCCTGCTGATCGAAGACGACGGCGACATGCGCGAGTTGGTCGCCGGTCACCTGGAACACGGCGGCTTCGAGGTGCAGCGGGCCGATGACGGCATCAAGGGCCAGGCCCTGGCCCTGCAGTACGGGCCGGACGTGATCCTGCTGGATCTGATGCTGCCCAAGGTGGATGGCCTCACCCTGTGTCAGCGACTGCGCCGCGACGAGCGCACCGCCAAGATCCCGATTCTGATGCTCACCGCCCTGGGCAGCACCAAGGACAAGGTGAGCGGCTTCAACTCCGGCGCCGACGACTACCTCGCCAAGCCCTTCGATCTCGAGGAATTGATGGTGCGGGTCAAGGCCCTGCTGCGCCGCTCGGAGCGGGCCCCCCTCTCCAGCAAGCACAACGAAATTCTCAGCTACGGCAGCCTCACCCTGGTGCCCGAGCGCTTTGAGGCCATCTGGTTCGACCAGCCGGTGCGACTCACCCATCTGGAGTTCGAGCTGCTCCACTGCCTGCTGCAGCGCCATGGCCAGACCGTGGCCCCGTCACTGATCCTCAAGGAAGTGTGGGGCTACGAGCCCGATGACGACATCGAAACGATCCGCGTCCACGTGCGCCATCTGCGCACCAAGCTCGAGCCCGATCCGCGCAAACCGCGCTTCATCAAAACCGTGTATGGCGCCGGCTACTGCCTGGAGCTGCCCACCGGCGACCAACTGGCCACCCTGGAGCCGGTGATGCGCGAGGCCCGCGCCGCCCGCGTCAAGGCCAGCTCGGGCCTCCCCGGCGACGGCAGCGAGGCTGCCTGAACGCCTGAATCTCAGGCGCCGATTCCGGCCATCTCCAGCAGGGCCACTTCCCAGGCCAGGCGAGGCTGCACATAGGCACGCAGTTGCGAACGCAGCCGCTCGAGCCGCTGCAGGTCCACCCCAGGCCCCAGCCGCCGCCAGAGCGCGAGCTGCCACCAGGCCAGCAGCCAGAGCTGTTGCTCGCCATCGAGGGCCTCACTGAGTTCCCGGGCCAGGCCCAGGGCCGTGAGCGGATCGCGATCCAGCGCCAGCAGCTGCTCGGCCAGGCCGTCCGGCAGCTCGCGCCACTGGCGGCGATGCTCCAGCAGGGCTCCGGGTGAACCCGCCGCCAGTTCCAGCAGTTCGGGGGGATCGGCGGGGACAGGCCTCGACGGCGGCTCAGCGGCGGGCGCGGCTTCGGCGGCGGCTGTCAGGGCGAGTGCCTCCTCGCTGGGCGCTGACTTGCCCGCCGCTTTCTTGGCCGCAGCTTTCTTACCCGCAGCTTTGCTGGCCAGCACTGTGGCCTCAACGACCTGCGGGGGCACTGCAGCCGGCAAGGCCGCCAGCACCTGGCCCACCAGCTGGCTCGAGAGACGCACAAAGGGAATCTGCTGGCAGCGGGAGCGGATCGTGCTGAGCAACTGGTCCGGCGCTGCACTGATCAGGATCAACAAGCCCTTTCCGGGCTCTTCGAGGGTCTTGAGCAGGGCATTGGCGGCCCCCTCGGCCATGGCCTCAGCCCCTTCCAGCACCACCAGACCCCCGGGGGCCTCCACGGGGTGGCGCGCCAGGAAACGGGTCAGGTCGCGGATCTGCTCGAGGCGGATCTGGGGGGCGCTGCGGCGGTTCACCCCCTCCGCCAGGGCCTCGGAGGCCTTCACCAGCCGGCCCTGATGCTGATAGGTGGGCTCGACCCAGAGCAGATCGGGGTGATTTCCCTGGGCCAGGCGGCGACGCAGGGCCGGCAGCCCCGTGCGCCAGGCCTCGGGCCCGGCCACCAGACCTTCGAGGAAGCGCAGGGCCGCCAGCCGCCTGCCGATGCCATCGGCACCGGCGAACAGATAGGCCGGCGCGATCCGGCGCCGCTCCAGGGCGGCCTCGAGCAGCGCCACGGCCCGGGGCTGGCCCAGCAGATCGGCGAACAGGTCGCTCATTCAGCCTCCAGCCCCAGCCAGGCCCGGGGGCACCTCGACGATGGACGCGCAGGACGCGATCAGCGAATCCGGGTCGCCGCGGCCGAGTTCGGCCTGAATCAGCTGGCAGCACCTGGCCGTGACCGCATGGGTCGGGGCGCTGGCATCGAGCCGCAGCCAGCCCCGCTGCGCCGCCAGCTGGCTGAAACCGGCGGCGACCCGCGCCAGAAAAGCCTCGCCGCCGGCCTCAATCCGGTCGGCAGCCCGGCCCTGGCGGCGCTGCAGTGACAGCGCCAGGGGCAGATCGAGCCAGAGGGTGAGATCGGCCCGCAGACCGCCGGTGGCGATTGCTTCGAGCTGCTCGATCAGGGCCAGCGACAGGCCCCGGCCGTAGCCCTGATAGGCGGCGGTGGAGCCGGCGAAGCGATCGCAGAGCACCCAGTCACCAGCCTCCAGGGCCGGCCGGATCGTGGCCTGGACGTGCTGGGCCCGATCGGCCGCATAGAGCAGCAGTTCCGCCGTCGGACAAGGGGCGGCAGCCTCGGGCGGGTGCAGCAGCAACCCTCGCAGGGCCTGGCCCAGGGCCGTACCTCCCGGCTCCCGGCTCACCAGCAGCTGCGCCCCCGCTGGCATCAGGCCGCTGCCGGGTAACCACTGGCGCAACGCTTCGAGCTGGGTGGTCTTGCCGCAGCCATCGATGCCCTCGAGCACCAGAAACCGTCCCCGCCCAGGCAGGCTGGCGGCGGAACCGGCAGCAGGATCAGCAGCCCTCAAGCCGAGGGACTGCGGCGATGGCGGCGGCCATCCTGCAGCAACAGGGCATTGAGCACCACGGTGATTGAGCTCAGGGCCATCAACAGGGCCGCCAGCGGCGGCGTCAGCAGCAGATTGAAGCGCGGCAGCAGCACCCCGGCAGCGATCGGCAGCACGATCAGGTTGTAGCCGAAAGCCCAGACCAGGTTCTGGCGCACCTTGGCCATGGTGCGGGCGGCGATCTCCAGGGCGTCATCGAACCCCTCAAGCCGGTCCCCCATCACCACCAGCGAAGCACTCTCCTGGGCGATCTGGGTGCCGGTGCCCACGGCCACCCCGAGATCGGCCGCCGCCAGGGCCGGGGCATCGTTGATGCCATCCCCCACCATCGCCACCGCCGCCCCGGAGCGCTTCGCGGCCAGGATCCTCTCCAGCTTCTGCTCCGGCCTCAACTCCCAGGCCAGCTCCTCCTCGGCCAGCCCCAGGATCCCGCCCAGCCGGCGCACGCTGGCCTCGCGGTCGCCACTCAACAACCCCAGACGCAGGCCGCGGCGACGCAGGGCCTTCAAGGTGCTGCCGGCATCCTGGCGGGGGCGATCCTGCACGGCCACCAGGCCCAGCAGCTGGCCGGCTTCGGCCACCGCCAACACCGTGGCACCACCGGCTTCGAGGGCCTCCTGGCGCTGGCGGGCCGAATCGCTGAGCGGCACCTGACAGCTGGCCAGCCAGTCCAACCGACCCACCAACAGGCTGGGCGGCCCAGCGATGGCGGCGGCTTCCAGCCAGCCCTGCAGGCCTTCACCCACCACCGTGCGGCAAGCGCCCAGGGGCAGCAGCGGCAGCTCGCGGCGCTGGGCCTCCTGCAACAGGGCATGGGCGAGGGGATGACGGCTCTGTTGTTCGAGGCTGGCGGCCAGCTGCACCAGCCGATCCTGCGGCGACAGCCCGCCACTGGCCTCGCCCTCAGCCCAGGCCTCCACCGCCGTCACCAGCGGGCGCCCCAGAGTGAGCGTGCCGGTCTTATCGAACAGCACCACCTGCAGACGGGCGGCCATCTCGATCGCGTCACCGCCGCGGAACAGCAGACCGGAGCGGGCGGCCAGGCCCGATCCCACCGTGATCGCCGTCGGGGTGGCCAGACCGAGGGCGCAGGGACAGGCCACGACCAGCACGGCGATCGCCAGCTGCAGAGCCAGAGCCAGCGGCGTCGTCGCCCGGGCACCGAAGACGCCATGGCCGGCGTGCATGCCGCTGTGAGGGCCGGCCTGGGCCATGGCCGCCAGCGCCGGATCGGCCAGCACTCCGGGCCAGAGGCGGGTGCCCCAGAGCCACCAGAACAGGAAGGTGCCCAGGGCCAGGGCCAGCACCACCAGCGCGAAGCGTCCCGCCACCTGATCGGCCAATCGCTGAATCGGCGCCTTGCGCGCCTGGGCCTGCTCCACCATGTGGACGATGCGGGCGATGGCGCTGTCGGCACCGCTGCGCAGCACCTCCAGCACCAGCGGCGCTTCCAGATTGAGGCTGCCGGCCGCCAGTTCGCTGCCAGCGGCCGCCTGCAGCGGCAGGGGTTCACCGGTCAATGCGGAGACGTCCACGGCCGAGGCCCCCTCCCGCACCACCCCATCCACCGGCACCCGATCACCCGGCAGCAGCCGCAGCCGGTCCCCCGGCCGCAGGCCCCCCACCCGCACCTGGCGGGGGGGGCCATCGCCCAGCAGCAGCAGGGCATGGTCGGGCTGCAGGCCGGCGAGTTCCTCGATCGCCCGGCCGGTGCGCCAGCGGGCGCGCTCCTCCAGGAAGCGACCGGCCAGCACGAAACCGAGCAGCATCACCGGCTCGTTGAAGAAACAGGGCCAGCCGCTGTCGGGCAGCAGCAGGCCCACCGTGCTGGCCAGCCAGGCACTGGCGACGCCCAGACCCACCAGGGTGTCCATGCTCGGCATTCCCGCCAGAGCCGAACGCCCCCCCTGCAGCAGGATCGGGCGGCCGGGGCCGGCCAGGGCCACCGTGGCGACCAGACCATGCAGCCAGGGACTGGCCAGCAGACCCCAGGGATCGTGCCAGGGGAGCTGGCCGGCATCCGCCAGGTGACCGAGGCCCGAAACCAGCACCAACACCAGGGCCACCACCAACTGGCGCCACTGCTGCCACCAGTCCCGCTGCCGGCGACGCTCCTGGCGGCTGCGGGGCAGGCTGTCGCCGCCCTCGCGCAGGCGAGCCGGAAAGCCCAGGGCCGCCAGGCTGGTCAGCACGGCGGCAAGGGGATCGGCCTCGCCGCCAGGAGCGGCTGGGGCACGGTCCAGCTCCAGCCAGGCGGTGCGGGTGAGCAGGTTGACGCTGGCGGCACGCACGCCGGGCTGCTGTTGCAGACGTTGCTCGACGGCGCGCACACAGCCACCACACTTCATGCCGTCCACCTCCAGCAGCAGCGTCAGAGGCGACGGGGAAACCTCTGAGCGAGACGACTCAGCGGCAGGCGGCTCCGTGCCCGTCAAGGTCCAGCCAGGCGCCGCGGGCTCATGCCCAGGTGCCTCACTGAGGGGGCTTTCGGTGACGGACTTCTGCGGACCCGATCGTGCGCCGGGGGCAAGCTCGCTGCGGGCGGGCCGAGGGGAAGCGGAGGGGGCCAACAGCAGCGGGTAGCGGACATCGGCAGCCAAGGCTAGGAAGATCCAGGCCAGCGGCCCGTCTTCCGGGGGAACGGGGCAGGATGGTGGGCAGATCCAGACAGCCCGCCGTGCCCCGCTCCCAGCGCAACGACAACTTCATCGACAAGAGCTTCACGGTGATGGCTGACCTGATCGTCAAGCTGCTGCCGATCGACGCCAAGTCCAAGGAGGCCTACGTCTATTACCGCGACGGGCTCTCGGCCCAGAACGACGGGGACTACGCCGAAGCCCTGGACAACTACGACGAGGCGCTGCGGCTGGAGGAGAACGCCATCGACCGGGGCGAGATCCTCAAGAACATGGCGATCATCTTCATGAGCACCGGCGATGAGCAGAAGGCGCTCGACTTCTATGGCCAGTCCCTGGAGGCCAACCCCAACTCGCCGTCCTGCCTGAAGAACATCGGGCTGATCTACGAGAAATGGGGGCGCATCGCCGCCGAAAGCGGTGACCAGGACACGGCCGACCGCTGGCTGGACATGGCCGCCGAGACCTGGGGCAAGGCGGTGAAGCTCTACCCCGGGGGCTATCTGGACATCGAGAACTGGCTGAAGAGCTCGGGCCGCAGCAATGTCGATGTGTATTTCTGAGCCTCAGGCGTCCTCAGCCGGATCCACCCCCAGGGCGGCCACCAGCGCCTCGGCCACCGAACCCGCCTCCAGCAGCTGCAGACCCAGGGCCGCCGCCACCGCCCCCAGGCCACTGCCGCGGGGCACCACCGCCCGCACGAAGCCCAGGCGGGCGGCCTCCTGCAGTCGCAGCTCCAGCTGGGCCACGGCCCGCAGCTGGCCGCCCAGGCCCAGCTCCCCCACCAGCACCGTGCCCGCCGGCAGGGTCAGATCGCGGAAGCTGGCCACCACCGCGGCAGCCACCCCCAGATCCGCCGCCGGCTCCTCCACCTCCAGGCCACCGGCCACGGCCAAGTAGCAGTCGAAGCGGGACAGGGGCAGGCCCAGGTGCTTCTCCAGCACGGCCAGAATCTGGTGCAGCCGGTTGACGGCGATGCCGGTGGCGGTGCGGCGCGGGCTGGCGTAGCTGGTGGGACTCACCAGGGCCTGGAGCTCCACCAGCAGGGGCCTGGTGCCCTCGCAGGCCACGATCGTGGCGGTGCCCGCACAGGGACCCTCCCGACCGAGGAACAGCTCGCTGGGATTGCTCACCTCCGCCAGCCCCTGCCCCCGCATCTCGAACACACCCAGCTCATGGGTGGCACCGAAGCGGTTCTTCATCGCCCG
>CAIJRN010000009.1 GCA_903823115.1 uncultured cyanobacterium | reverse complement strand
GGAGGTGGCGAAGGTGGTTCCGGTGAGCCAGCCACCCAGTGCCAGATAGGCGGTGGGGAAGAGCAGCAGACCGGACCACCCCACAAAAACGAAGCGGTCGCGCTTGAGCCAGTCATCGAGGACGTCGAACCATCCGCGAGCTGCCGGCGCGCGCCCTACAGCGATCGTCATGGGTGAACGGTGGAGTGTCGCAGGTTCGGAAACCCGCGGGCTGTTGGATACCGCGCGATCGTAACAACGCTGAAGCGACTGACGTGGGCACTCGACATGGGCTGACATGGCCGACCGGCGTTCGCCGATTCGGGCCCGCCTGGGGCCAGGATGGCGCTCCACTGCCTCTTCCTTGTTTCCATGCCGTCCAGCCAGGTTCCCTCCGGCCCCTCACCGGCCCCCAGCTCCGGCCCGGCGGCATCGGCCCAGCAGCCCGCCCCCGGGAGCAGCGGCCCAGCCGCAACCGATCAGGTCCTTGAGCAGACCGTGCTCGGCTCCAGGCGCCTCTCGAATCTGCTCGTGGCCCTGGCGGTGAGCATCGGCGGAATTGGTTTTCTGCTGGCCAGCGCCTCCAGTCGCTTTGGACGCAATCTGTTTCCCTTCGGCCATCCCGCCGAACTGATCTGGGTACCCCAGGGGCTGGTGATGGGGCTTTACGGAATCGCGGCCGTGCTGCTGGCCACCTACCTCTGGACCGTGATCGCCATTGATGTGGGCTCCGGCAGCAATCGTTTCGATCGCAGCGCCGGCCAGGCCGTGATCAGCCGCCAGGGTTTCCGCAGCCGCATCGAGGTCACCATGACCCTGCGCGAGATTCAGGCCGTGAAAGTGGAAGTGCGGGAAGGCATCAGCCCCCAGCGTCGCCTGGCCCTGCGGGTGCAGGGCCGCCGGGACCTGCCGCTCACCCGCGTCGGCGAGCCCATCCCCCTGGCCGATCTCGAACTTGCCGGTGCCCAGCTGGCCCGGTTCCTTGGTGTGCCCCTGGAAGGACTCTGAAGCCGATGTCGTTCCCCCTCAACGGCCTGCGCCGCTGGTCCCAGCGAGTCCAGCCCCTGGTTCTCGTCGCCTTGATCAGCCTGGCGCCATTCGGCCTGGTGGCCTGCGCCGCCGATCCAAGACAGCACGCCCTGGGCTGCGCCACGTCCCCTGCCCCCTGCCTGAGCGGCTCGGCCGTCGTCAGCCTGGAGACCAGCAAAGGCCAGGTGCTGCTCACCCTCGACGGCAGCGCCGCACCGCTGACCGCCGGCAACTTTGTCGATCTGGTCAAGCGCGGCACCTACAACGGCACCGTCTTTCACCGAGTGGTGAAAGAACCCGTGCCCTTCGTCGTGCAGGGCGGCGATCCCAGCAGCGCCGATGCCAAGGTGCCGACGAGCCAGTACGGCATGGGAGATTTCATCGATCCCAGCACCGGCGAAGCGCGGCAGATTCCGCTGGAGATCAAGCTGAAGAAGGAGCCGCAGCCGCGCTACGGCGAGCCGATCAGCAGTGCCGTGCTCAACCGGGACCTCGTGCTCAGCCACCAGCGAGGGGCCGTGGCGATGGCCCGCTCCAACGATCCCAACTCGGCCAGTGCTCAGTTCTACGTCGCGCTTGAGGCCCTGCCGGAACTGGACGGCCGCTACGCCGTCTTCGGCCGCGTCACCAAGGGCATGGATGTGATCGACCGCATCCAGCAGGGTGATCGCATCGTCAAAGCCACCGTGATCGACGGCGGCACTCTGGTGAAGGGGCAACCCTGAGCGACGCTGGGAATGGGTGCGGAACACTTGGTGTGCCGCCCAGACCCTGGCAGGCTGCTTGGCTGTGCCCCAGTTTCGGAGATCGTCCTGGCTCTGGCTTCAGCCAGGCTCGAGATCAAGGATCTGAGCTGGGCTTCGTGAGGCTTTCTGCGGCACAGGGCCATCAAACCCCGTCCTTCAACCGGGGCGGCATGGCCGGGAAACGATCCGTTTTCCGGCTGGTGAGGTCCGCCTCGTGAGCTGAAGACCCCAAAAGATGGTGTCAGCCACCAGAAAAGATCAGCTCGGCTCAGGCCGGTACCCGTTTGTGGGAGCTGGTGGCCTTGAGCCATTCGGTGTTCACCCCTGAGGCCCGCTCCAGGGCCACCTTGCCGGTGCGAGCGATCTCGAGGATGCCGTAGCCCTCAAGCAACCGCTCCAGGGCCACCAGCTTGCCGGGGTCGCCAACCACCTCCAGGGTGAGGGCGTCGTCGGCCACATCGACCACCTTGGCGCGGAACACCTGCACCAGATCGAGGATGGCGCTGCGGTTTTCGGCCGGGGCCGACACCTTCAGCAGCATCAGCTCCCGCTCCACCGCAGGAATCGTCGAGAGGTCGATGACACCGAGCACATTGACCAGCTTGTCGAGCTGCTTGGTCATCTGCTGCAGGGTTCGGTCGTCTCCCTCCACCACCATGGTCAGCCGTGAGACGCCGCGGTTTTCGGCCGGGCCCACCGCCAGGCTCTCGATGTTGAAACCTCGCCGGGCGAACAGACCTGAAATGCGGCTCAGGGCCCCCGATTCATCCTCGACCAGCACCGAGAGGGTGTGCTTCATGTCCGATCCGTCCTTGCGTCCAAAGCTACGTGTCGGTTCAGCGGGCTGAGCCACTCCAGCAGGGCCGCGTTGAACCCCTCCGGCACTTCATCGTGCGGACAGTGGCCCGCCTGCTCCAACACCACCAGCGGCAGATCGCTGCGCAGCCTCTGGCACTGGTGGGCCACGTCGAGGGGCACCAGCCTGTCCTGACGGCCCCAGATCAGCAGCAGGGGCAGCTCCAGCCGGTTCAGCAACGCCGGGGCGGTGCCGCCATAGGGCCGCAGGGCCATGGCGATGCTCATCGCCCGCAGGGTCCTGGGAGCGGTGGGTCGACGGGCGGGTCGGGAGATCACCCGGTGCAGATCCCGATCGCCGATCACCGGCCCCTGGTAGGCGCTCTGGATGCCCAGATCAAGCAGCGGCGAATGGGCCAGCAAGGGGACCACCAGCTCCAGCGGCAGCAGGCGGCACAGAAGCACCACGACCAGCCGCTGGAGACGCCGCCGCCAGGGTCGGCGCCGCGGCGCCGCCAGCGGCCACAGGGCGAGAGCATCCCGGGGAGACGCCATCAGCAGGGCGGGATCGGGCAGGGGCGCTGCCACCACGGCGCGGATCCAGGCCGGGAAATAGACGCTGCAGCTCAGAGCCACCAGGCCGCCCAGAGAATGACCCACCACCACGGCAGGCGCCTGCACCACCTGCTCCAGGAACCCCTGCAACTGCCTGGCCCAGAGGCGGTTGTCGAGGCCGCCGTGGCGGCGATGGGCCGGCTGGCTGGAGGCGCCGAAACCGATCAGATCCAGGGCATAGACGCACCAGCCAGCTGCCGCCAGGGCAGCGGCGTTGCGTCGCCAGTGGCCGCTGCCGGCGGCGAAACCATGAATCAGAACCAGGGGCGGATGGTGGGGCTGTCCCAGGACGCGCCAATGGCAGCCGTGGCCGCGCCACCACCAGGTGCCGTGGCGGCCCCAGTCAATGCCTTCGTCCGGGGTCTCCAGGGAGGGCTGCGCAGGAGTCAGGCGGGCAGGCTGGGACCCTTCAGACAATGGTGATGGCTCTGGCGATGTTCCAGGAGGCGGCGGATGCCCCTCACTATTGCGAAGGTGCGGCCCGGCTGTTGCTCGGTGAAGGCTTCTTTCGCCCGGAATCCCGGCCGTCCCGGGATTGCCTGGTGCTGCTGGCGCGCACCCTTGCCGCTCAGAAGCCCCTGCGACTCCTGGATCTGATGGCGGGCTGCGGCATCCGCTCGCTGCGCTGTGGTCTGGAGGCAGGGGCTGGGTTGATCTGGGCCAACGACGCCGACCCCGATCGGCTGCCCCTGTTGCAGCGCAACCTGTCGGACCTGCCCGAGGGCATCGAGCAGCGCTGCAGCGCCCTCACCGCCCAACACCTGCTGGCGGGCTGCCTGCAACGCCAGGAGCGTTTCGACCTGGTGGATCTTGATGCCTTTGGCTGCGCTTCGGCCCTGTTGCCCCTGGTGCTGGAGACGGTGGCCTTCGACGGGGTTCTGATGCTGGCCAGCACCGATGGCCGGTCCCCCACCGGCCACGACCGCTCGGCAGCGGTGCGACGGCTGGGGGCGTCGGCCCGGGCCCATCCGGCCAGCTGGGAGCTGGCCCTGCGCCTGCAACTGGGCACCGTGGCCCGCTGCGCCTGGGCCCTCGGCCGGGGCATCGAACCCCTGTTGAGCTTCAGCGAGGGGCGCACCTTCCGCACGGCCATCCGGCTGCTGAGGCGCCCCAGGGCTGACGAGGAAAGCAACCTGGGCATGCTGGCCCACTGCCATGGCTGCGGTGACCAGCAGGTGCAGTCCCTGCTGACGCTGCGACGCTGGCAACCCTGCGGCTGTGGCTCGACATCGCTGCCACCGCTGGCGGTGAGCGGTCCGCTGTGGATCGGCTGCCTGCAGCATCCAGTCACCATCAACACCATGCTTGAGCAAGCAGGCCAGTCATCGCAGACACTGGCGAGCGAGGGCGAACGGCTGTTGCGACGCCTGGCCAGCGATCCAGCCGCCACCGCACGCTGCTGGCCCACCGAGGCCATCGCCCGCGCCCTGGGGCTCGACCAGCCGCCCCTGGCGGCCCTGGTGGCCGAACTGCAACGGCAGGGCTTCTGTGCCTCGGCCAGTGCCGTGATGGCAGGCCAGCTGCGCAGTGATGCCCCCTGGCCGCGGATTCTTGAAACAGCTCAGGCGCTGCTGGCCGCCAAGGCTGCTAAATAGGTAGCCACTTCCCCTTCGACCGGGTCATGGCCTCTGAAATCTTCGGCACCGCTGCCCTGTTCTGGGTGCTGATCCCCGTGGGGCTGGCCGGCGGATGGCTGTTGCTGAAACTGCTCAAGGACTGAGGCCAGCCGCTGCCGGGCGGCGCGACAAAGGCCCTGGCCCGCAGGAACTCCTGCCTGACGGATCGCGGCCAAGTCGGACGTCCCCCTAGGCTCAGCCGGCTTCGGACGTGGGCAGATGCAGGTTCTGGTTGTCGGTGGAACGGGCACCCTCGGACGCCAGATCGCCAGGCGTGCTCTTGATGCTGGCCACAGCGTGCGCTGCATGGTGCGTTCACCCCGCAGGGCGGCGTTCCTGCAGGAGTGGGGCTGTGAGCTCACCCGTGGTGATCTGCTCGAGCCCGAGAGCCTCGACTACGCCCTCGAGGGCCAGGAGGCCGTGATCGATGCGGCCACCGCCCGCGCCAGTGACAGCGTCAGCACCTACGCGATCGACTGGGACGGCAAACAGAACCTGTTCGCCGCCTGCCGGCGTGCCGGGGTCAATCGGGTGGTCTTTCTGTCGCTCCTGGAGGCGGCCCGCCACCGGCAGGTGCCGCTGATGGACATCAAGGCCTGCAGCGAGCAGTGGCTTGAGGCTTCGGATCTGGACTACACGATCCTGCGGGGGGCAGCCTTCATGCAGGGCCTGATCAGCCAGTTCGCGATTCCGGTCCTGGAAAGTCAGACCGTCTGGGTCAGCGGCTCACCGACGCCGATTGCCTACATGAACACCCAGGACGTGGCCCGCTTCGCTGTGGCGGCGCTCGACCATCCGCAGACGGTCCGTCAGACCTTCCCTGTGGTGGGGCCGAAGGCCTGGATCACCGGCGAGATCACCCAGCTGTGCGAGAAGTACAGCGGCAAAGAGGCACGCGTATTCCGGGTACCACCGGCCCTGTTGTCCTTGCTACAGGGGGTGACCGGCTTTTTTGAGGCCAGTCTGAACGTGGCCGAGCGCCTCGCCTTCGCCGAGGTGGTGAGCGGCGGCGGCTGCTTCGATGCGCCGATGGAAGCGAGCTACGCGGCCTTCGGCCTGGATCCGGCCGAAACCACCCGCCTTGAGGACTACCTCAAGGAGTACTACGACACGATCCTGAAGCGGCTGCGGGAGATGGAGTCCGATCTCGACAAGGAAGCCAAGAAAAAGCTGCCCTTCTGAGCCACTGGCGATCGAGCCAGTGCGTGTGTACTGTCCCAGAACGTGAACAAGAGCTGTCGTCATGGCCATTGCCCAGATCAAAAATCTCCAGCGGCGACTGGCCAATCTGGAAGAAGAGGCCACTGAGGAAGTGAACCGGGCTTGCGGCCATGAGCTCTGGCAAGGCCTTGGCTTCGACGCGCTCGACACCCTGGAGGATCCCGATCGCCGGGCCCGGGCCAACTATTACTACGGCCAGCTGCAGACCGTGCGGGAGCTCAAGGACGTGCTCGGCTGATCCGAGCGTTACAGCCCAGCTTTTCTGAAGCCCCCCCGCTGCAGGCGTCCGCCTGCATGGGGGCCTGAAGGTGGACGCCACAAACGATCCAGCCGCACCTGCTCCTCACCGTTGAGCCGACGCCATTGCCCCGGGTCGAGTCCAGCCAGCGTCAGCGCCGGCCCGCCATCCATCAGATCGATCGCCACCCGTCGCAGCCTCAGGGTCGGCAGGCCCACCGCAGCGCTCATGCGACGCACCTGGCGGTTGCGACCCTCGCGCAACTCCAGCTCCAGCCAGCTGGTCGCCACATTCAGGCGATGGCGGATCGGCGGATCCCGCGGCGGCAGATCGGCCGGCGGCCCGATCGCTCGGGCCCGTGCCGGCAGGGTTCGCTGCCCCTGAATCACCAGCCCCTGCTGCAGAGACTCCAGGGCCCCAGCCTGGACCAGCCCCTCGACCTGCACTTGATACCGTCGCCAGTGGCCCCAGCGCGGATCGGTGAGCCGTTGCTGTAAGGGGCCGTTGCTGGTCAGCACCAGCAATCCCTCGCTGTCGGCATCGAGCCGGCCGGCCGCATAAACATCCGGCACATCAATCCAGGAAGCCAGGGTGTCCCATGAGCTGCCGGGTTCGGCAGTGAACTGGCTGAGCACCCCGTAGGGCTTGTGAAACAGCAGGGTGGTCACGGTGTCAGAGGGGGCAAGCGCGCTGACCTGGACCCGGCGTTCAGGTGCTCTGGCGAGCGCGCCAGAGATTCACCACACCAATCGAGATCATCAGCAGGCCCAGATCCATCGAAACAGGAGGCAGGATCATCGGCTTGGACGGCGGGCGTTGCGCTGGACCCTAATCGCCATGGGGCCGGCGAACGAGCCAAGACACCTGGCTGCCGACCTGGGCAGCGATGCGTGTTCGACACCAGCCGAGTCTCGTGACCATCCAGCTCCAGCCGCCTCAATGGCTACGGATCGCTTTGCCCACGGGAATCTCGAAACTTCGCCTCTGGCCATCACATCTCAGACTGACTCCGTCCTGTGCGTCCTCGCCGGCGGCAGCGCCTTCAGGCCCAGTCCAGGGATCGAAGGCCCACCCACTCCTGGGCAGACACAGGGAGCCCCTGCAGGCCAACGATCTCGGAGACAGGCCGGCAGCCCCGGCTGCCAGTACTGGCAGAGGGTTGCTGGTTACCGCACCTGAACAGGTGGGACGGTGTCACGGCGGCCCTCTAAGGTGATTTGTCACCGTGCAGTACGCCCCATTCCCGCATGATCGAGACCTCCGGCGTGATTGAGAAGGAACAGGGCAACGGGTTCTACCTCGTCACCCTGGAGCAGCCGGCCGGTCACCAGTGCCTCTGCCGGGCCGCGGGCAAGCTCACCAAGTTCCGTATCAAGCTGCTGGCCGGCGACAAGGTGCTCGTCGAGATCAGCCCCTACGACCTTTCCCGCGGCCGCATCACCTATCGGGAGCGCAACGCCGGAGCCACCGGCCCCCGTCCTGGCGGCAACCGCCCCGGTGGACCCAGGCGGCGCTGAGCAACCGGCTGCAGCTTCAGCAGACAGGCAAGACCTTGATTCAGGGCAGCGGATCGCTGCCTCGCAGCTGATTGATGGCCTGGAGAAGCGATCCAGCTTCTCCAGGCCATCAATCAGCCATGGGCCCTTGCATCGAACCACACTGATGCACCGCACGTGCAGCAGTGTGGTTCGATGGCGATCCCTGGGTTCTTGTCCACTTGGACAAGATGGCCAATGAGACCAGCAACTGAGCCTGAAGATTCCAATCCTTCCCCAGCGCTCAGAGGAGGGCTCGATTCAAGGCTTGGCATCAGCTTCTCGCGGGAATAACAGGCTCCTCCTCATGCTGGCGCCTTGTTTCAGATCGACACGGCCAGCAGAGCTTCGATCGCCTGACGAAACTCACTGCGCTGCTTCACCCCTTTCCACTGCTGTTTGAGTTCCTTGTCGAAAAACAGCTGCACCGTCGGAGTTCCCGTGACACCGGCCTGCACCGCAATCTCCTGATCCGCTTCGATGTCGATCTCGACGCCCAGGGCGCGGCCGCCAAGTTCCTCCAGCACCCGCTTCAGCTGGGGCTTGAGCACGTGACAGGGGCCACAGCTGGGGGAGGTATAGACCACCAGGAGCGGTCTGTCGCTGTCGTGATAGAGCTTACGCAGGGCATAACCGCCTTTTTGCCAGAGCGCAGCTGGATCAAAGTTGGCTTCATCGCTGATCGCCGTGCGCTTCGGTTCACCCACTTCCTGGGGTTCGACACTGTCCCTCTGCACTGTCACCGCCAGGTTGTGGTGACTGAGCCAACGCTCGGCCGCCAGGGCCGCCTGGCAGCCGCTGCCGGCGGCGGTGATGCCCTGGCACCATTCCGCATCGGCCACATCGCCGGCGGCATAGACGCCTTCGAGGCTGGTTTCGGGCCTGCCCGGCTGGGTGACGAGATAACCGGCGCTGTTCAGCTGCAGTTGATCCTTGAGCAGCCGGGTGTTCGGGGTATGTCCGATGGCATAAAAGAGGCCTCGCACCGGCAGCTCCAGGGTGTTGCCGGTGCTGGTGTCGCTCAGGGTGATGGCGTTCAGCCACTGCTCATCACCACTGGCATCGGCCACCTGGCTGCGCCAGTGCACGCTGATGGCCTGGTTGGCCAGCACCCGATCCGCCATGGCGGCACTGGCTCGCAGCTGGTCGCCGCGCACAATCAGATGCACGTGGCTGCCGTACTTGGTGAGATAGACGGCTTCTTCGCAGGCGGAGTCGCCGCCCCCCACCACCGCCAGCTCCTCGTTGCGGAACTGGGGTGTGGCGCCGTCGCAGATGGCGCAGGCGCTGATGCCGCGGCTCCAGAAGCGTTCCTCACTCGGTAAGTGCAGACGGTTGGCGCTGGCGCCGGTGGCCAGGATCAGGGCCTGGGCCTGGATGGTGCGGCCGTCAGCGGTGATCCGAAACGGACGTTGCGACAGATCGATCCCATCGGCATCGGCCTCCAGCAGCCGGGTACCCCAGCGCAGGGCCTGGGCCTTGCAACGATCCATCAGGTCGGGGCCCAGGATGCCGTCGGGGAAACCCGGGAAGTTCTCCACGTGGGTGGTGGTCATCAGCTGGCCCCCGGGGATTCCCCCGTCCTGGAAGCCAGTGATCAACAGGGGGCTGAGATTGGCCCTGGCGGCGTAGATGGCCGCCGTGTAGCCGGCGGGACCGGATCCGACGATCACCAGATTCTCGATCTCTCGCTCCTCACCTCGACCTGATGCGGTCGTGATGCCCTGACGGTCCAGCTGCTCGTCAGCCATCGATCTGAGCGCCATTGGAACAGGTCTGGAGCTTAGGGAGCAACCGCGACGCGACGCCGATGGAGGGAAGCAACGATCCAGACCGCAGCGCCCTCCTGCAACGCGAGCCCTTTGAGCGCTGAGGAGCCAGCCTCAGGAGCAGGCCGGCAAGGCCTCGGCCCCACGCGCAAGACCTTCACCTGAAACGGCAGATATCCGCCCGAATCGCAAGGCCTGCGCAGCAATCGGCAGGTCGTTGCCAAAATCTTCGGATTTGCTTTAGATTCCCAGGCGACCGTCGGCTTCCGGTTTGCGCTCCAGGGTCAGATGGTTGGGCACCATCAGCACATTGGCCTGGAGTACATCCGGGTGATCCTCCAGGCTCACCAGCCACTCCCTGAACTCCTCGCTCAGGGCAAAGCTGTCTTCGTAAAGCTCACGGCTGTCGAGGGCTGCCCTTCGGGCCAGAGCCCAGCAGACGGCAACCGTCAGCCTGCGATGCACCCGTGCATCGAGGGTGCTGTCGCTCTGGGCATCGAACCCGCTGGGGTCGCGATCCCGGCGATCCAGGTTGTTCGAGTCGTCGTTCGGCCCAGACATGACCTTGCTCCGGCTTGGTTCACGTTGGCGGCTGTTGGCCCAGCCGGCGGTGTTGGTTGACACAACGTCGCACATCGCCAGGGCCTCGGTCGCGGTCGAAGCGTTCGGCTATCTAACCTGCGCGCTCGACGAAATTGGGCAGCTGGGGCCCGTTGATCCGGATCACGGCACCGGCATCGTCAGCCAGTGCCTGCAGGGGAGATCGCCCATCGGGGACAGCTGAGCCGAGGCCATCGGACGGGGATCCGACCGCTGCCGGAGCGCGGATCACATAGGGCTCGCTCAGCGACCAGGTGCGGGCATGGCTGATCAAGAGCGGATCAGCCGGTGCAAAAACGTAGGAGGGATGGCGCGGAATCGCCTCACATTCGGCCCGTTCGCCATCCATGCGAACGGCTCGGGTGATCGCCTGGATGAAGCGACTGCGCGTCACCACGGTGGTGAGGTACGCCACCACCCGCAGCCTCGGCGCGTCAAAACCCTCCGCACACATATCGATGCTCACCAGCCAGTCGGCTTCGCCGGCCTGGAAAGCCACCAGCCGGCCGGCTGCCTCCGGATCCTGGGAATGGACCAGATGCACGCGATCGCCTTCGCCCTCCAGCAACCGGGCGATCTTGCCGGCGTGCTCGATGTCACGGGCAATCACCAGTCCGCCGGCGCCTGCGTGCTCCAGCCGCACCCGCTCCAACCGCCGCCGGGCCTGGAGCAGCAGCCGCAGGGCAATGCCGCCCCCATCCCCAAGGCAGATCGCCCGGCGCAGATTGCGGGCCCGCCAGCTCTCGCGCTGCTCGCTGGAAACCGGTGAAGCCTCCCGCTGGCCCGCCTGACCTTTGCGGCCATGCTCCACCCAGCCATCCTGAAAGCGAAACTCCAGGGGCCGCACATCGCCGGCCATGATCAGGCGCCGGGGTTCGACGCAGAGATCGGGCACGATCCGCTCGGCCACGATGCCGTTTTCTTCCACCCGCAGGCGCCGGGCCGCACAGAAGGCAAGGTTGTCCGCCCGGAACGGGGTGCCCGAAAGCCCCAGGCGCAGCCTGGCCCCCGTGCTCAGGATCGAGAAGGCATGGCCCCAGGCCGTCGCCTCGGGTTCTTCCGGATCCAGGCCCAGATGATGGACCTCATCGGCGATCGCCAGCCACCGCAACGGGGCCAGGGCGGGCAGAAAATCCCGCTCCAGCAGCTGGCGATGGCGTGCCGCCGCCTGATAGCTGAGCAGCAATCCATCCAGCTGGCCCTCGGACTCCCAGCTCCCCTGCCACTCCCCCATCCTCAGGCCCAGACGGGCCCCGGCCACCAGCCATTGACGGGCGATCGAGGTGCGGTGGCAGAACACCACAAAGCGATCCAGTCGTCCTTCGCCCTGCAGCCGCTGGAAGCCCAGCAGGGCGCCAAGGGTTTTGCCTGCTCCGGGCCCCGCATGGATCAGCACGTCCTGGCCGGCGGGGCCGGCGGCCACCAGGCGAGCCCGCAACAGCTGAATCAGATGGCTCTGCCAGTCCCGGGGTTGCAGCCGCGGCAGCGGCGATGGGCTTTGGGAGACACCCCTGCCCCCCAGGTCGAACGACGGCATCGGCATGGCCAGATTCTGGGGGCTGGCCAGCTGGGAGGTGACGGTGGCTTCAGGTTGAGTACGAACCCTCATTCGCATCGTCGCCGCTTTCTCTAACTTCCGGCCATACCCCTCTCCAGGACCCCGGCCCCGCCACCGCCATGGCCCGCATCCATGACCCGATCCCCGAGCCGCGCTGCCATCTGGAGCGCTGCTGGCACCAGGACTGTGACATTGACCCGATGATCCTGAGGATGCGCCTGCTGCGGCAGCTCGGTGACCTGTCCCAGGCCGATTGTCTGGAGCAGGAACTGGAGCCCCTGTTCTGAAGCTGCCGCCGGCGTTGCCAATGGCTGGGGTTCAGAGCAGAGGCTGACATCACCCTTCGCTCGGCGCTCAGCCCACAGCCTCGGCGTGATTGACCAACAGGTGTTTCACTTCCTCCGGTTCGGCCGAGAGCTTGAACTCCCCGTCCAGATGGCGCCGCTGCCAGCCCTGCTGGGGCAGATCCGGCATCCCGGTCTGGCAGGAGGGTCGACCGAGATCGCATCGATGCGCTCCGCCAGGTGCTCACACCAGTCACTGCCGTGGGCTGAGAGATTGTGCTCCACCTCTTCGCGCGCCACCCCACGCCATGGTGGCTATGGCAGAGGCCGTCGGGACCTTCAGGGCGGAGAGGGCCATCGATCAACAGAGATCGGAGAAGCCTCATCGCTGGCCAGCGATCGCCAGTGATCCGGATCGCTTCAGAAAATCTGCGCCTTGCCAGGGCGGCCCCTTCGGATCCGGACCCCTGGCGCAGGTGGGCGAGTCAGCACATACGCGGCGCTTGAGCCTGTTTGACCAGCTCGGCTTCTTCTAATGGAGGCAGTCTGCGGATGAAGGCCGTTGCTGACGATGCTGGTACCCCGGGAGCTTTCTCCCGGAGAGAAGCGGGTTGCCGCCACACCGGAAACGGTGAAAAGGCTGATGAACAAGGGCGTGTCCCTCAAGGTGGAGTGTGGCGCCGGCCTGGCGGCCGGATTCCTTGACGACGACTTCGCCGCTGTCGGCGCCGAGATGCGGCCGGCTGAGGAGCTGCCCTGGAACGAGGCCGATGGCGTCCTGTGCGTGAATCCACCACCCACGGAAACCCTGAACCGGCTGCGACCGGGTTCCTTGCTGGTGGGCCTGCTGGCCCCCTATGGCGCCAGCGATCTGACCGAAACGCTCAACCTGCGCCAGACCTCCGCCATCGCCCTGGAACTGTTGCCCCGCATCAGCCGGGCCCAGACGATGGATGTGCTTTCGTCCCAGGCCAACATCGCCGGCTACAAGGCGGTGCTGCTGGCGGCGGCGGCCCTCGATCGCTACGTGCCGATGCTGATGACGGCTGCCGGCACGATCCAGCCCTCCAGGGTGCTGGTGCTGGGGGCGGGCGTGGCCGGGCTGCAGGCCGTCGCCACGGCCAAGCGACTGGGCGGGGTGGTCTACGTCTCCGACGTCCGGCCCGCCGTCAAGGAACAGGTGGAATCCCTGGGTGGTCGCTTCATCGACCCGCCCGAGATCGAGGAAAAACCGGCCGAGCAGGGCGGCTATGCCAACCAGGCCAGCGAGGCCTTTCTTGAGGCGCAGCGCCAGCAACTCACCGAGCAACTGGCCCTGGCCGACATGGTCATCTGCACCGCCCTGGTGCCGGGTCGGGTGGCCCCTCGCCTGATCAGCGAAGCCATGCTCGACGGCATGCGACCCGGCTCGGTGGTGGTGGACCTGGCGGTGGCCCAGGGGGGCAACTGCTTCGGCACGGTCGCCGGCGAGACGGTGGAGCGCAAGGGCGTGCTGCTGATCGGCGCCGATGCCCTGCCCAGCAGCGTGCCCAACCACGCCAGCGCCCTCTACGCCCGCAATGTGGCGGCCCTGATTGAGCATGTGCTCGGCGATGGCGCCCTGCAGCTTGATCCTCAGGACCCGATCCTCGAGGGTTGCCTCCTCACCCATGGCGGCCTCTGCCGCCGTGACGATGTCGTCTATCCCAACGGAATTTCGCGATGAGTGTTCTTTCCCAGGCCCTCTGGGTGTTGCTGCTCGGCAGCCTCCTTGGCCTTGAACTGATCGGCAAGGTGCCCCCCACCCTGCACACCCCGCTGATGTCGGGGGCCAATGCGATCAGCGGCATCACGGTGCTGGCTTCGCTCACCCTGATTCAGAAAGCCGGGGACAACCAGGCCCTGCTGCTGATCGCGGCCCTGTCCCTGGGCTTCGCGCTTTACAACGTCGTCGGTGGCTTCCTGATCACCGACCGCATGCTCGCCATGTTCCGCCGCAAAGGAGACACCTGATGACCAGCCCCTTTCTGTCCATGGATCTGCTGTCCGATGCCATCGATCTGGTGGCGGTGCTGCTGCTGGCGCTGGGAATCAAGGGCCTCTCCAAGGTGCGCTCAGCCCGGGGTGCCAACCAGCTCGCCGCGGTGGCGATGGGCCTGGCGGTGATCGGCCTGCTGATCGAGATCCAGCCTGGCCCGATGGCGTGGCTGTGGATTGCTGCCGGCAGTGCCGCCGGTGGCCTGGCCGGTCTGGTGACGGCACGCCGGGTGCCGATGACCGCCATGCCCGAAGTGGTGGCCCTGTTCAACGGTTGCGGCGGTCTGGCCTCGTTGCTGGTGGCCGTGGGTGTGGCCCTGTTCGATTCCGCCGCCGCCGACATGGTGGCCCTGGTATCGATCGCGATTTCGGTGTTTGTCGGCTCCATCACCTTCACGGGCTCGATCGTGGCCATGGCCAAGCTGCAGGGCTGGCTGGAGACCCCGTCCTGGACCCAGAGCTCGGTGCGCCATGTCGTCAACATCGCCCTGGCCGTGCTCTCCCTGGTCGGGGCCGTACTTCTGCCCGGCGATCCCACGGGGCTGCCCCTGTGGCTGCTGGTGATCGGCTCCAGCCTGCTGGGAGTCGGGGTCACCCTGCCGATCGGCGGTGCCGACATGCCGGTGGTGATTTCGCTGCTCAACTCCTATTCGGGCGTGGCCGCTGCGGCCGCGGGTTTCGTGGTCGGCAGCCAGCTGCTGATCGTCGCCGGCGCCATGGTGGGTTCGGCCGGCCTGATCCTCACCCAGGTGATGTGCACGGCGATGAATCGCTCGCTGCTGAGCGTGCTCTTCGGTGGCGCTCTTGGAGCCAGCGGCGGCGGTGCTGTGGGTGGTGGTGGCAGTGAGGCGGGCTACACCCGCATCACCAGCTGCAGCCCCGAGGAGTGCGCCATGGCCCTGGAGCAGGCGGAACGGGTGGTGTTCGTACCTGGCTATGGCCTGGCGGTGGCCCAGGCCCAGCACGCCCTGCGCGAACTCTCCAAGCTGCTCGAAGCCCATGGTGTGGACGTGAGCTATGCCATTCACCCGGTGGCCGGCCGCATGCCCGGTCACATGAATGTGCTGCTGGCCGAGGCGGATGTGCCCTACGAGCAACTGATTGAGATGGACATGATCAACCCCGAGTTCCCCCGCACCGATGTGGTGATCGTGCTGGGGGCCAACGATGTGGTCAACCCCGACGCCAAGAGCGATCCCACCAGCCCCCTCTACGGCATGCCCGTCCTGGAGGTGGATCAGGCCCGCCAGGTGTTCGTGGTCAAGCGCAGCCTGGGAGCGGGCTACGCCGGCATCGCCAATGCCCTGTTCGAGCTGCCCCAGACCGCCATGGTGTTCGGTGATGCCAAGGCCGTGCTCAACGGCCTGCTGAGCGAACTGCGCAGCATGGGCGTCGGCAAGGTGGTGGCCAAGAAGGAGAAAGACAAGCAGAAAGTGGCGGTCTGAGGGACCGGAGGCCGACCAGGATCAGCAGTGAATGCCCAGCCCCGACGTCCTGCTGTTGAGCGACCAACTCCCCCATCTGCCTCCCCCCCTCGCCCGGCAGCGCCTGCCCTGGTTGGGCCCCGATCTGCAGACGTTGAGGGACACCATCCGTCCCCAGCATCTGCCTGAGGATCGTTCCTCGCCGAAGACCATCGACCTCGGCGGCGGTGAGGCGCTGCTGGCCCGGTATGCCTGCCCTCCAGGGCAACGTCTTGAGGGTCTGGTTGTGATCCTCCACGGCCTGGGTGGCTGCAGTGAGGGCCTGGGCGTCCGCCGCCTGGCCGACCATCTGGTCGGGGCCGGTTTTGCTGTGCTGCGCCTCAACATGCGCGGTGCCGGGGCCGGTCGTCCCCTGGCCTCCGGCACCTATGCGGCCCTCTGCAACCGCGATCTGCTGCCGGCCCTGAGCCGGGCGCGCCAGCTGGCCGATCAGCTGGCGGCCGAGGCCGGTTCAACCGGGGGGCGAACCGTTCCCCTGTTCGGCGTCGGCCTTTCCCTGGGCGGCACGATGCTGCTCAATGGGCTTCTGGCGGGGAGCGAGGCAGCGCCGCCGCTCGACGCTCTGGTCTGCGTCAGCAGTCCCCTCGATCTGATCCGCTGCAGCGAACAGTTCGATCGACCGCGCAATCGCATCTATCGACGCTGGGTGCTGCGGCGGCTGCGACAACTGACCCTGGCCGATCCCCGGGGCGTCCTGCCGGAGGAGCGCAGCGCCCTGAGCGGGGCGGCCCGGGTGCGGACCCTGCGGGCCTTCGATGCGAGCATCACGGCGCCGCGCTGGGGTTTTGCTTCTGTCGAGGCCTACTACGAGGCCGCCAGTCCGCTGCAGCCACTGCTGGAGATGGTCGGGGCCGGGGCCGCCATGCCCCCGATCCTGCTGATCCACGCCGCCGACGATCCCTGGGTGCCGGTGACGGCCACCCAGCAGCTGGCGGCGGCGGCCAGCGCCCACGACTGCCCCTGGCTCGACACATTGATCACAGCACACGGCGGCCACAACGGCTTCCACAGCCGCAAACAGGATGGGTGTGCGGCCAGCTGGGCCGATCGGCAGACGGCCGATTGGCTCAGGCAGAGAGGGTGAGCACGGCTGTGCTGGGTTGCCCGCCGCCGGGAGCAAACCTGTGAGGGCGAACAGATGGACGTCAGGCTGGGAACCGGCCTGGGGCAACGCAACCTGATGGACTGAGGCTTTCTCAGCGGTGAGCTGAACGGGGAGTGATGGAGCACAGGCCCCGGGATCTGCCAGCCGCTCAGCCTGGACTGGTCGCATTCAGATGACCCAGATGACTGCGTGGGGCCAATCTCACGCCTGTGCCTGGCTCTGAACGGGCTGTGTTGAACAGGCTCCGCGACGCTCCAGTGAACGTCGCGGAGCCTGATGGGTGATCAGGCTCAGGCTTGGAGCGGTTGGTTCGCTGGCTGTGGTTCGGGGAACTGGCCGCTGAAAGCCGAGCGCTGCACGATCCACTCGCTCACGGGCTGCCCGCCGATCACGTGCTCAAGCAGGATCCGCTCGATCCGCTCAGGAGTGACGCCGCCATAGGTGATGCCCTCGGGCCAGATCAACAGGATCGGGCCACCGCCGCAGACCCTGAGGCAATCGGCCTTGGTGCGCCAGACCACCCCTGCAGGGCGCCCTGGATCCTCCAACCCAAGCTCGCGCACCAACCGTTTGAGCACGTTCCAGCTCGCCAGACCCACGGCGGGATCGGGGCAGCAGAGGGCCTTGCTGGGCGTGGCACAGAGCAACAGGTGGTGACTGACCAGAGTCTGCGCTGGCTCCAGCGGCGGACTGCTCAAGCCGGCAACGCCGCCGGGGCCTTGGCCTGCAACCGGGCTGCAGCTTCGCGCAGCGCCTGCCGGGACCAGGCGTCGATGGCGAGCACGTCGTCCAGGGAGGGATTGGCCGTGAGGTCGACCCGGTGGCGATCGCAGACCACGTCGATCAGCTTCGGAATGTCGAGGAAATGGATCTGTTCCTCCAGGAAGAGGGCCACCGCCTGTTCATTGGCAGCGTTGAGCACGGCCGGCATCGTGCCTCCGGCCCGGCCCGCCGCATAGGCCAGATCCATACAGGGATAGCGATCGGCGTCGGGTTGGCGGAAGGTGAGGCTCCCCAACTCAGTGAGATCGAGGCGACGCCAGGGGGTTTCGATCCGCTCCGGCCAGCTCATGCAGCAGAGAATCGGCAGCTTCATGTCGGGCCAGCCCAGCTGGGCCAGCACCGAGGAATCGGCCAGCTCCACCATCGAGTGAATGATGCTCTGGGGATGGATGACGATGTCGATGTGGTCGTAGTCGAGGCCGAACAGATAGTGGGCTTCGATCACCTCCAGACCCTTGTTCATCAAGGTGGCCGAATCGACGGTGATCTTGCGGCCCATGGTCCAGTTGGGATGGCTGGTGGCGTCGGCGACCGTGGCCTTATGCAGATCGGCCGGATTCCAGTCGCGGAAGGCGCCGCCCGAGGCGGTCAGCTGGATCCGCCGCAGCCCGGGAGGGGCCATGCCGGTGGAGAGCCGGGCCGTCTCGGGCCAGGGGGTGCCCTGCAGGCACTGGAAAATGGCGGAATGCTCGGAATCGGCGGGCAACAGCCGGCTGCCGGACTTCGCCAGCTCGGGCAACACCACCGGCCCGGCGGCGATCAGGGTCTCCTTGTTGGCCAGGGCCAGATCCTTGCCGGCCCGGATCGCCGCCAGGGTGGGCAACAGGCCGGCGCAACCGACGATGCCGGTGACCACCAGATCGGCCGTGGGCCAGGCGGCGGCGGCGCAAATGCCCTCGCTGCCCCCGAGCAGCTCAGGCAACCGCTGGGGCCTCAGGGCCGGCTCCAGCGCCTGAAGCCGTTGGCGCAGTTCAGCCACCAGCTCGGCGTCGGCCAGGGCCACCACCTCGGGGGCATGGCGACGGATCTGCTCGATCAGCAGATCCAGGTTGCGGCCGGCACTGAGGGCCACGACCCGGAAGCGCTGCGGAAACTCCTCGACGATCTCCAGAGTCTGGGTGCCGATTGAGCCGGTGGACCCCAGCACGGCGATGGCTTTCACAGCGGGCACCCGAAGGACATGGTTGGGGCAACAGTTTCCCATTGTCAGCGGCGCCCCGGCACTGGCGCCCTGGCGCTGGGACCTTGGAGCTGGCGACCTGACCCCACCGCCATGGAGGCTTAACTGGGTGACTTGCATCGGCCCCATGCTCTGGTTGCAACGCTGGAACTTCATCGAGCGGGCGCGGCAGGAGCGCGTGCTCTGGGATGCCTTTGAGCGGGGCGAGAACCTGGAGGCCATGCTGGCAAGCTGCCGGCTCGAGGCTGAGGCCGGCGACAAGGAGGCCAGCTTTCGCCTGGACATCTGGCAGACCAGCCTGGAGCGGATCCGCAAGCTCGAGGTCATGATGAAGAACAAGCAGGACCCTGGCCCCGGGGACGACTGACGGCGGGCCGCCGCCGGCCTGACGGAGACCTCAGCGGATCGCCTTGAGCCAGGGCACCATCAGGGCCACCGCCAGGCTGACCGCCAGGCCCAAACCGGCCTTGAACAGATCCGTTCCGAGGCTGACGGCCAATGGTGTCTCCCCACAGCGACGGCCCTGCCAGGCCAAAGCCAGCTCGCGGCCAGCCAGCAAACCCAGGAACACCCAGGTGGTGCTCAGGGGCAGGGAGCTCCAACGGCCGAGGCTGAACAGGATCAGCCCGTAGAGAGCTGAAACGAGCGCCGTGGCGCGGGGATCCTCGCTGCCACTCTTGCTGCTGAACAGACGCTGAATCGGGCCACCACCCTCCGCCGTCAGCAGGCACACCCCAAGACAGAGCACCGCCAGCGAGGCCGCCAGCTCCGGGCCTGTGATCCGTCGCGGCAGATAGATGTAGAGGTTGGCCAGATCCTGAATCAACCACTGGCTCCAGAGCCAGCCCGTGGCGACCCACTGCATCACCAACCAGAAACGCTGGCCAGCCATCTCGTGGCCTGGGTCAGCCTGTTCTGCGGCTGGGGCCGGCCCTGCCGTTGACGTCTGACCAAGGCCTGAGCTGTTACCAGGGTTGACGATGGCGGCCAGGACCACGATCGCCGCCGGGACCAGGGCGTAGATCGCCATCCCCAGCACCAGGGCGATGGCGTAACCCAGCAGTGAATGCAGCAGCAGGGCGGGCAGATTGGCCGGCGAGAAGGCCGTGAGCACCAGAAAGGACGTGCTCACCGGCGCCCCCCACTTGGTGAGCGCCAGCACCGCCAGGGCAGGGATCAGGTCGGGCCAGCCGAAGCGCTCGGGCAGGGCAAAGCTCTCCAGCCGGCCCCAGGCTGGATCGCCCTCACCAAGCAGCCAGCCCAGCAGCAACACCGCCACCAGCACGGCGGCCAGAAACAGCGCCTGCCAGAACCGGGGTACACGGCCCCGGTTGGCGGCCAGAAACGGGCCCAGGGTCTGCAGGGCATCGTTGCCGATCACCGCGTAGCTGGCCAACAGGAAGCCGGTGGCCTGCAGAGGTGTGACGACCGGGCTCACCCCCGCAGCCAGACCGTGACGCCACCCGGTTTATCCACCAGTTCGATGCCCTGGTCCTTCAGCTGATCGCGCAGGCGATCAGCGCTGGCGAAATCACGCGCCGCCTTGGCGGCCTTGCGCTGCTCCACCAGCGCTTCGATCGCGGCATCGCCGAGTCCGGCTGGAGCGGCGGCCCTGCTCGTTCCCTCAACCAGGGCCGGCAGCTCGCCACCGCCGCCGGATTCCTGGCCTGAGCCGCCCTGCTGCCGATCCGGCTCCAGCCCCAGGACCCCCGCCAGCTGCACCAGCAGTTGCCAGCGACTCTCGAGGGCCCGATCCGCCTCGCTGGGCAGCTCGCCGATGCGCAGACGATTGGCCAGGGCCCGCAGCGGCCGGGCCAGCTCGAACAGCTCCCCCAGGGCGACGGCAGTGTTGAGATCGTCATCCATGGCGTCCCGGAAGCGATCGCGGAGCGGCCTGAGTGCCTCCGATGGGGGGGAAGCGGGGTCAGGCGGACTTGAGCGCCAACCCAGCAGTTCCTGGTGTTTCCTGCCGACGTCCAGAGCCCCAGCCAGCCCTTTCCAGCCGCTGGCGGCGGCCTCCAGTCCCTCCAGGGTGAAGTCCAGGGGCTTGCGGTAGTGAGCCTGCAGCACGAACAGCCGCAGGGTCATCGGACTGACGCCGCTGCCGAGCAAGGCCCGGATCGTGGTGAAGTTGCCGAGGGATTTCGACATCTTTTCGCCACCGACATTGACCATGCCGTTGTGCAGCCAATAGCGAGCCAGGGGCTTGCCGCTGGCGGCCTCGGACTGGGCGATCTCGTTCTCATGGTGAGGAAAGATCAGATCGGCACCGCCGAGGTGGATGTCGATCGTGTCGCCGAGTTCCTGGCGCACCATCGCCGAACATTCAATGTGCCAGCCGGGACGGCCTGGCCCCCAGGGGGAGGGGAAACTCGGTTCACCGAGCTTGGCCCCCTTCCAGAGGGCGAAATCAAAGGGATGGTGCTTGCGCGCATCCTCTGCTCCGCTGGTGCGCCCGCTGGCGCCTTCCTGCTGCTCGCTGAGATCGCGGCCAGACAGTTTGCCATAGCCCGCCTGTTTCATCACCGAGAAATAGACGTCCCCATCGGCGGAATAGGCGGCCCCCTTGTGTTCCAATTCAGCGATCAAGGCACGAATACTGTCGAGGCAGGCGGTGGCCCTTGGCATCGAATCGGCCCGCTGGATGTTGAGAGCATCCATGTCCTGAAAATAGGCGTCGATGTTGCGTTCACTCACCTCCTCCATCGCCAGGCCCTGCTCGGCGGCGCGGTTGAGGATCTTGTCGTCGATGTCGGTGAAGTTCTGCACGAAAGTCACCGCGTAGGCACCACCGATCTGGCCAGGCCAGCTCAGGTAACGGCGCAGCACGTCCCAGACGATGTAGCTGCGGGCATGGCCCAGATGGCAGAGGTCGTAGACCGTGACCCCGCAGCAGTAGATGGAGACACGCCGGTCAATCAGGGGTGTGAACAGCTCCTTGGCGCGGCTGAGCGTGTTGGTGAGCCTCAGGGTCACAGGGCCGGACCGTTCAGTGGGACGTCGATCAGAAGGAATAGGTCAGGCGACCGTAGTAGCGCGTCTCGCAGGGATCGGTGGTGCAGGTGTCCTGAATGTAGGAGGGGGTGTTGCCCAGAAAATCAATGGCGTAGATCGAGGCCGTCAGGGGCAGATCACTGAAAGGCCGCAGCGAGATGCCGGCACCGATGCCGTAACCGAACCATTCAGCGCCGATCGAGAGGCGATCGTTGATCGCGACACTGACCGCGCCAACAGGACCCCAATAACAATCCGTGCCCTTGGGATAGTTGTTGCTGCTGATGTTGCCACCGCCGATGCAGTTGGTGCTGCCCAGCACGCCGTTACCGCCGTAGCCGAAGAAATCAGAACCGACCCCAGCTGTAGCCACCAACATGGCGGGCTTCTCGCCTCTGGAGAGGGGAACAGCCTGGGAGAGCAGCAGATAATAGTTGCGACCGAGGTCGGTATTGTTATCGAACTGGATGATCTGTTCACCCCCAAAGGCCAGGCCCAGAGTGGGGGTGAGATTCAAAGCCCCCTTGAAGCCCAGGCTCTGGGCGGATCCGAAGCTGGTGTTGCGATTGCTCAGGCTCTGAAGGGTCCAGTTGATGCCCAGGCTGGCGTTCTTACCCTTGAGCGGGGTGAGCTCCAGGAACAATTCACCGTCGGCGCAATCGCTCCAGCTAGTGCTTCCACCCACCTTGCAGGTGCGGGTACGGCTGGTGCCAGCCAACTGGCCTGAGAAGGTGAACTGTTGATCCATCGCAAAGGCATTGGGCAGCTTGAGGCTGATATCGGGGTAGGGATTGCCGTTGACGGTGAAGCCCCGACCGACGCTGCGCACCTGAACAGCTGCCGCCACGGGTGGACGGGCCACATCGGCGGGGCCGGGCTGCCAGGTGGAGGGCACCCCGCCAGAGGTATCGATCACCTGCCAACCCGATTCGTTCTGCAAGGGGGGAGCTGCATTCCAGACGGGACTGGTCAACGCCACCGTGCTTGGCGTGACCCGGTTCCACTGAGGCGAGGCCGGAGGGTTGGCGGCCTGCACAGCGCTGCCCAGACCCACGGTGTCGAGGGCGCAGATCAGGGGCACCAGCCCTGCCCGCAGGAGGCGCAGCAGGCGGCTGGACTGAAAGACCTGGGGATTGCGGAGCATCGTGAGGGGAAAGCCCTGAGGGCCTGAAGGCCTGCTCTGGCTCGATCCGCCCGATGCAGTGATGGCCAAGGATCTGATCGGAGCAGCGATTCCGGAAGGATCGAGGCTTCTGAAAGAGCGCAAGGAACTTCTGCGACCGAAGGAAGGGGAGGTATCGCCGGCCATCGCTCGTCCTCCACTCCCATTGCTTATGGGGAATCTATCGCCGTTGATCAGCTGAGGGGAGAGGCATCGGCCGATCAACGCCCCGTCCTGAGCTCCGACCGCTTCGGCCTCGAAGCGTTCCCACCTCATGGTTCTTGCATCGCCAGCCGTTGGGCCATCCGCTCACACCAGCCGCTCTGCTGCAGGTACCAGCGCACGGTCAGGGCCAGGCCGGCCTCGAAACCCTGACGGGGCTGCCAGCCCAACTCCTGGCTGATCCGACTGGGATCAATGGCATAGCGGCGGTCGTGGCCGAGGCGATCGGTGACGCGCGTGATCAGACGGCCATGGGGAGCCCCTGCGGGCCTGAGCTCATCGAGGAGGCGACAGATGGCCTCGACCACCTCACGGTTCGGCCTCTCACCGTGCCCGCCGACGCAGTAACTGGCGCCAAGGCGGCCACGGCAGGCCGCCAGCAGCAACGCATCGACATGGTCTTCGACAAACAGCCAGTCGCGGACATTGGCCCCATCGCCATAGAGGGGGATCGGCTCACCGGCCATGGCCTTGAGGATCACCACCGGAATCAGCTTCTCGGGAAACTGCCAGGGTCCGTAGTTGTTGCTGCAGTTGGTGAGCACGACCGGCAGCCCATAGGTGTGGTGCCAGGCGTTGACCAGGTGATCACTGCCGGCCTTGCTGGCCGAATAGGGGCTGCGGGGGTCGTAGGGGGTCGCTTCCGAGAACCGGCCGCTGGGTCCAAGGGAGCCGAACACCTCATCGGTGCTGATGTGATGAAAGCGGAACGCCGAATGGCGCTCACCCTTGAGGCCTTGCCAATGGCTGCGCGCCGCCTCCAGCAGATAAAAGGTGCCCAGCACGTTGCTCTGCACGAAGGCAGCCGGCCCCTGGATCGAGCGATCCACATGGCTTTCAGCAGCCAGATGCAAAATCAGGTCGGGATCGGCCGCCGCAACGGCAGCGTTTGTGGCGGCGGCATCGCAGAGATCAGCCTGGAGCAGCTGGTGGCGGGGACCAGCAGGACCATCAGCTGCCGCTCCCAGCTCGGCCAGCACGGCCTCGATGCTGGTGAGGTCACTGGCGTAGCCAAGTTTGTCAAGATTGAACACCGTGGCTTCGCTGTCACGCAGCAAGCGCCGCACCACGGCCCCGCCGATGAAGCCTGCCCCTCCAGTCACCAGAATCCGGCGGCGACCGTCCAGCAAGGCGTCCATCGGTTGAAAACAGCTGAAGCCAGGTTACCCGTGACCCCAGAGCGGCCTGAACAAGCAGGGCTCAGGCGGCAATGCGCATCGACAGCAAGGCTTGGAGCGCAGAAAACGGGGAAACATTTTTACGCCGGATGCCTCATCATCAAGAATCTGCTCGGTGATATAGTGTATGCCAAGGTGATGGCAGAAGATCAGGATTGTGATTTCAGCTGAGATCCGTGCTTCCAGCATCTCGATTCTGGCAACCCTGCTGAGGCTGGGCGTATCGATCAGCATGCCCTCCATCAATGGATCCAAGAGCATGGATCAATACCGGAGAAGCTGGACTCGCAGCAATACCTCCAAAAGGAATCGGCGGACTACCTCCCTTGATGGATGATTTGTCATGAGCGGGCGAGATTAGTCCCAGAAGCACATCCCAGGGAAGTGGGGCCGCCGTCGAATTGAGGAATCGCAGACGACGGGTTTCTGTTATTGAGGAAGCATCCCGCTCAGTCTTCGGCTGAGATCAGGCACAGGTCTGCTCGTAGCCAGGAAAGCCCAGCCCAAGAGGGGCAGCGGCACCTGAAACCTCTGCCCCGAACCTGGGTAGATTTACAAGAAATTTCAAGAAATTCTTGGATATTGGCTATTTTTAAAAAGTCAAAAAATCAATATTTATAATGATCTGCGAAATATCGCTATTGCGCTGGCACTGGACCTATGACCCGGACAGGAAGTCGGCCTTCGATCAAAGCCAAGAACAAAGCCAGCTAGAAATTAGCTGGGATAGTGCAATTTACCGGCCGCTGATATATAGGGCTCAAGGCGAAATTTCACCAAGCTCAGGAAGGTGACTTGGTGAGCACATAGGATACGCCATAGACACCATAATCGACCCCACCGCCACATTTCGCTCGCAGAGCCTCTAAAGTTAACGCTGGCACCTCGACACGCAAGGTATTGGCCTCTAAGACATTAAGTGGTGAGCTGGAATAGCCCCTTGCGATACTACTCATGTCAAGCCTATTAAGTTCCTCGTTGTGAAATACCCATTCCAGAATGCAATCAACATCCGTTAATGGTAAAGACAATTCAGTGAGGTAAGTTCCCATCTCATCTGGTGTCATCAGAAGGTGGGACCAGTCAGGCAATGGGTTGGTAGATATTTCACCCTGGAACTCACTGAACAGATAATTTGAAGTTGCCTTATGTTGATAGGCTCCCCCCCACGTGGCTACCCATAAGTGATGCCCCTTGGGAGAAGACCATATTGGATTACCTTCAAAATAGGCGACGCCACCAGGCTTCAAAACAGCATGCACCTGTGAGAGAAACCTATCAGGATTTACTATATGCTCAACAATTGAAAGGCCATAAACGACGTCGAAGCTGCAAGGCCCGAAGATGCTATCTAGATTCAGGGCGTCAGCACGCATTACCACAAGATCATGATCTGAGTCAACTTTCTCGTGAGAGATATGATCGAGACCCGTGACCACAGCGCGTGATGCACCATCAGAGAGAAATGGATAGGCAGACTCGCAAGACTGAGCACCACCTATTTCAAGAATCTCTTTGCCTGTGAAAGCGATGTATCGGGACAATGCCTTGTGAGCTGATAGCTGGTGCTGCATTCTGACAATGAGATTCGCTTCACATTATGCCACATAACCTTACAAGGGGTACCTGGTCTGCCGCCGGGGGTCTGACCAACTTCCCGCCCAAGATTTAGTTTCAGCAGCAATAGCGCATGCATACGGTCGCGGATAGTTGATCTCGCTGATTTCGCAAAGGCATATAACGCAAAAGTTGGTACAATGCCACAAAGCTACACTACTTTTTGGCTTGTAGCTGTCTACGGGCATGTTGCCCGTAGACCACACTCAGCCCACCAGGCCCTAAAACTCCTGTGGTCTTGGGGTGGTGCTGGAGCAAACTGGCCAAAACCTACACTTCTGAAATCGCCTCTGCTCCGCTTTCTGAGGTCGTTGCCTGGGCCCTGCTCCCAGGCCTCTGGCCTCCTTGCTCTGGCCAAACCACTGGCATGACGATCGTTTTGGGCCTGGCATAGATCGCCCTGCCTGCTTTGCAGCGCAGCTTGAAGCAGCGGCCGCTGGTACCGAGATTCCTGGAGATCAGGCCCCCCAAAAGTGGCGGCTGAGCGTGAAGCACGCGACCGGTCGCGATCTAGAAAACGATGCATCGCTGCGCACAGCTCTTGATGGTCCCTTCATGGCAGTAGCCCGCATCCGCAAGCAGTTGGTTTGGTGAGCGACTGGCGTTGGCCTCAATGCTCTGACGGTGGCTGAAGTCGCCTGCCAATCCGCTTCTGAAATCTCGGCCGATGGGGTTGTCATAGCAGGCGATCTCAGCCTGAGAGGCAATCGGTATTCATGCTGATATCAAGGGCTCAACAGGGCCAATGTTTGCGTCTACCCTCCTGATCTCTGAACGGATACACGAAACAGACCCATGGGAACTAGCTGGTTTATGGCTATTGATTCACCAGGCAATCCTACGATTAACTTGCCGAGGCATTCAACTCGTCGAGCCCGACCACTCTTGACTCGGAGCCGGAGCGATACGCACCTCGAAAAATCATGGCTGCCACTCTCAACTGGTTTCACGCTTCAAGTGGAATTGCGATAGCCGTGCCTGGGGCCACTTGATCAGACAAGCCGCTGAAGCTTCTGGATGTCCTGAAGCTGCAAAGCAGTAGATTTTCACTTGCTTTTGCGATTCAATCTCCAGGCTGCCAGTGTACACTGATATTGCTGTTGTTGAGATGTTGATGGCTCTGGAGACCGATGGCAAAGCCGCCTCTGCATCCGCTCCTGCCTTGCGGGTCTCAATCGTGCTGCCAACTTACAACGAGCGTTACAACATCGAGCCGTTGTTGGCCAAGCTGCTGCTGCTCAAACAGCACGTCGACCTGGAAATCCTGGTGGTTGACGATGACTCTGCTGACGGCACTGCCGAATTGGTTCGGCAACTAGCCCATCACGAGCCGAGCCTGCGCCTGATTCGCCGTGTGGGGCGTGCCGGACTGGCGAGCGCCATCAAAGAAGGGCTGCTGGATGCCACAGGCGATGTGGCTGTCGTGATGGACAGCGATGGGCAACATGAGCCGGCCTCAGTGCTGCGGGCGATCGAAACATTGCAGCAGCAGGAGCTGGATCTGGTGATCGGCAGCCGCTTCCATGCCCAGGCCGAGATCCTCGGACTCAGTGGCCGCCGGGAACAGGGATCCAGCTGGGCCAATCGCTGCGCTCGTTTCAGCTTGTCGAGGGCCTATGACTCCCTCACCGATTACATGAGTGGCTTCTTTGCCCTGCGGCTGGACGAAGCCATTCCACTGCTCAGAGCAGTGGATGTGAATGGCTTTAAATTTCTGTATGAGTTACTGGCCGTCAGCAAAGGGCGGCTTCGGGTTGCGGAAATACCGCTCTCCTTCCAACCTCGCATCCATGGCCGCTCGAAGCTTGATCTGGCCATCGTCTGGGATTTCCTGATTTCAATTCTCCACAGTCTGTCCTTTCGGATCTTGCCCCGCCGCGCCATCAGTTTTGGCTTGGTGGGCTCCACCGGGGTGTTGGTGCAGGTCTTGTTGTGTCAGCTGCTCACCGGCTTGGGGGGCATCAACTTTGAGCGGGCCTTGCCCTTTGCCGTGGTGGCAGCCGCCACCTCGAACTATCTGATCAACAATGTCCTGACATTCCGCTTCGCCCGCCTGCGCGGCTTTGCACTACTCAGAGGCCTGCTCAAGTTCCTCCTGGTATCGTCATTGCCGGCTCTGGCCAATGTAGGGCTGGCCATTGCCTTCTACGAGAACGTGGCTCGCGACAGTCTCTGGGCCCAGTTAGCGGGAATCATCGTGGTCTTCGTCTGGAACTACGCCGCCAGCAGCCGCTTCGTCTGGAACACCCCGTGACCGGGAAGGCAAGATCTGCGGGTATGAACAACTAGTTCCCATTCACCACGGTGCCATGGAGAACGTTGGGGTCATCCCCGACGGGGAGCGAGCTGTTGCCGGCCTCAGCCGACGGCCCGACGTCCGGCCAACCACAGACCGAGGCTGATCCAGAGCACCACCAAGGCCAGGCAGAAGGCGGTCCAGGTCGGCAATCCCCAGCTGTCCACCGCCAGTGGAGCCACCACCGTGATCACGCCGCCGGCCAGCAGGGGTTGCAGGATCAACTGCTTGATCGAGAACGGCGTCAGGGTGCCATTGCGATCGTCGGGATCCACCATGTTGAGCAGCAGCAGTCCGCTGGCGGCCACACCAGTGGCTTGTCCGAACTCGATCAGACCCCGCTCGAACCAGCTGGCCGGCAGGATGCGCGGCGCCAGCAGCAGCAACACCGCCAGGTTCCAGATCAGGCCCACCACGGCCAGCACCGTCAACGGCAACCAGTCCTTGGCCAGCAGCGACAGATCGAGACAGGCCGTGGCCGCCGTGATCAGCAGATCGGCTGAAATCGTGCCGATCCGGTTCTGCACCGGAGCCGAGGCCCAATGGGCCTGGCCGCTGCGCTCCAGCACCAGCCTCACCAGCAGGGAACCCACCAGAGCCAGGGGAAAGACCGGCAGAACTTCAATGACCATCGCAAAGCCTCCCCCCAGGCTGCCCGCCAGATGGCGCAAGCCCTCCAACATCCCCCAGCCGATGACCACGGCCACCCCGGTCAGGGCCAGGTTCGCTGCCACGAGGGAAATCGGTGCCGGCGCTGCCGCCATGGCGATCGTTGCCGGCGCTGCAGCTCCTGTTGAAAAAGGCTCTGTTGGCGAAGTTGCGGTTGGCGAAAACTGCTGTGTCGCGAGTTCGGATCGCGAAGGCAGTTGTTGAGAGCGCGGTTGTTGAGAGGCCCGTTGCTGCGGAGCCTGTTTCTGGGTGACCAGGGGTTGCCGAGCTGGCACTGCTTCCGGCGTTGAGCCTGGTGCAGGCGCAGCCTGGGCTGGCCCCATCTGGGTTGCTGCAATCCCTGCCGACAACGTCGTTGGTTCAGGAGTCAGGGGCTGGGAAGCCAGCTCTGGCGGTTGCCCACCCAACGCTGGAGGGGAAGCGATGGCCTGCGCTGAGTTCGCCTGCCCAGTGGTGGCCTGCGCAGCAGGCACCGCGGCAACGGGCTGCAGGGAGACGCCAGGTTCTTCTTCGGCCAGGCGATCACTGAGCAGCCAGCGCCGGCGCCGGGCCAGCACCACCACCAGTCCCCCCACCAACGTCGAGGCCAGCAAACCCACTGTGGCCATGGCCAGACCCAGCGCCTCGCCGCTCTCCAGGCCCAGGCGCGCATAGGTGGGCCCCATGGCAGCGGCCGAACCATGGCCCCCTTCAAAGGCCACCTCGATCAGGCAGGCCATGACCGCCGGGGCCCCGACGAGCGGCTGCAGCACCAGCATCACCGCCAGTCCGGCCACCATGTACTGACCGAAGGCCAGGGTGAGGGCCATCAGCACCTGGGCCGAGAGGGGGCGCCACAGTCCGCCAGGCGCCGGCAGGGGTTTGCCCAGCAACAGGGTGGCGAACACCAGGGTCAGCAGGATCAGGGGCAGCTGGTCCCAGAGGTGGATCACGGCAGGCGGGATCAGCGGCAGAGCACCGCTGGGGGCGATCAACAACCCCAGCGAGCCGGCCAGCAGGGCCTCGGGAATCCCCCAGCGGTGCATGCCCAGGAACTTGCCCAGCAGGCTGCCGACCGCGAGCAGCGCCAACAGCAGTCCCAGCGCCAGGCCGAAGAGCGGCAGCGCATCCGTGATGAGCGTCAACATCCTGAGCGCCCGTCCGGCCGGGATCCCTCAGGCTGAGACCCGTCGGGCTGGACCTGCTCGTTCTCGCCGGTGTCGAGCTGGCCGATGTCGACTTGGACGTGGTCGAGCTGGAAGTGGCGACGGAAAAAGGCTTCGGTCGCTTCAAGCACCTGTTGTTGCACGGCACCACTGCGGAAGCCATGGCCCTCGCTGGGGAACAGGTGCAGCTGCACCGGCACATCCCGCTCGCCCAGGGCCAGGGCCAGCCGTTCGCTCTGCTCCGGCGGCACCACTCGATCGTCGAGGCCATGGAAAAGAATCACCGGGCGGTGAATGCGCTCGGCATGGTGCAGCGGCGAGCGGGCGTCGTAGATCGCCTTCGCTGCCGGCCAGGGACCGATCAGGCCATCGAAATAGCGCGCCTCAAAGCGATGGTCGCCGCCGGCCAGGGCTGCCAGATCGGTGACCGGATAGCGGCAGGCCCCGGCCCGGATCGTGTCGTCGTGGCAGAGCGCCGCCAGCACCGTGAAGCCGGCGGCACTGCCGCCCTCCATGGCGATCCGCTGGGCGCTGGCCTGGCCCGCAGCCACCAGGGTGCGGGCGGCGGCAAGGCAATCGGCCACATCAACCACGCCCCACTGGCCCTGGAGCCGCTCGCGGTAGGCCCGTCCGAAACCGGTGGAGCCGCCGTAGTTGACGTCCACCACCCCCCAGCCCCGGCTGGTCCAGAACTGGATGGACAGGCTCAATCCGGTGCGTGCCATGGCGGTGGGGCCACTGTGTCCCTTCACCAGCAGCGGGGCATCCGGGTGGGACCCACCAGCCGGCGGGTAGTACCAGGCCTGGGTGGGCAGGCCACCGTGGCCTGCGAACCAGAGATCCTGCGGTGAGCTGATGGCGGCCGGCTCGAGGGCAGCGGCGGCGGCCGGCCGGTGTTGCCAGAGACCGCTGCTGATGCTGAGGTCCAGCAGACCCGAGCCGCAGTCGGGGGCGGCGGCCACGGCCACCAGGCGGCCCGCCTCAGCATCGAGGAACGCCAGGTCATTGAAGGGAAGCTCCAGGGGCTGCCAGCACAGCGGCAGCTCCCCGGTGGCGCTTGGCAGCAGCCGTCCCAGTTCCCAGCTGCCATTGCTGCAGGCCGCCGCCAGCAGCTGCTGGCCATCCCAGGCGGTGGTGCGCATGCCGTAGACCCACTGGGGCATGGCGAACTCCGCCGCCATCGGCAGCAGGCTCTGCCAATGAAGTTCGGCGCCGGCGGCCAGGGTTTCGGCCTGGGCGAGCCGCTCCAGGTTCCACCAGCCGCTGCGGTCATTCGCCACCACCAGGTCCGGGCCTGCCCAGAGGGGCTGAAAGATCGAGGTCGAGCCGGCTGCTGAAGCCCCGGCAGCTGGGGCCCCGGCAGGGGAGGCGTCCGATCCCGCCAGGCAACGGATGTCAACCAATTGGCCGTTCAGGTCAAAGCGCCCCAGCCAGAGCTGGCTGCGCTCCCAGGGCATGGACGGCTGCTGCCACTCCACCCAGGCCAGGTGGCTGCCGGAGGGACTGAGCACCGCATAGCCGATGAAGTCGGCGGGAGCGTGGAGCACCCGAGGCTCGCCGCCGGTCAGGGGCACACCGACCAGGTGATCGCGGCCGTCCTGTTCCATCACACCGATCCAGCGGCTGCGTTGCTGATCGATCAGCCCATCGGCGAAGGTCCGCGGGCGCAGGGGATCGGCCGGCGGAATCAGCGGCTGCGCTTTGGCTAGGGAGGCCTCCACGCCGGCGGCGGTATCCGCGCCAGCCGCGGCCAGGTTCAGCCGCCAGAGCCCACGATCGCCGTCATCGATGAACACCACGGTCGGTCCGGCCACCGCAAAACAGCCGCCGCCGTAGTCGTGCACCCGACTGCGCAGGTTGCGGCCGCAGGTGAGCTCCTGGGGCGGATCGCCGCCGACCTGCATCATCAAGGTGGTGCGGCCCTGTTCGCTTGGGCGTTGTTCCAGCCAGAACAGGCGTCCGCCGTCCAGCCGCGGTTCGCGGAGCACCGGACTGGCCGCCACCACCAGAGCCGCCGCCAAAGGATGGCCCCCCGGCCGACCGGAGTGGACCTTGCCCTCGGGCAGGCGGGGATCGTGGGGCGGGTTGGGGATCGAGATGGCGTTCTGACTTGCGCTGCGAGGGTTGGGCTGATCAGGGATCCGCGCCTTGGGCCTGCTGAACCGGAGCTCATCGGCCCGGCTTGCGATCCCGGCGTCGAGGGAGCCAGCAGCATGCGCCTGCGGCCGATCGGCAGGCCGACTGGCTGGCCCATGGGCGGAGTGCTCGTCGCCCTGCCCGTTCTCCCGTTCAGCAGGACCTCCCAAACCCCTTCTCCCAGCGGCGACTCCTACAATGGTCCCCAACGATTCAGGTGATCCCTTGGCGCGTAGCTTCGCCCAATTGGCGCGAAAGGCCGATCAGAGCTTCCGCAGCCTCATGGTTCCGAAGCAGCCTCTGGAGGAGCCCCCCCTGGCGATCCATCAGCTGGGTGATCGAGAGCTGCGCCATCCAGCCCGGAGGATCAGCAAAGTGGATGAGTCCATCCGCGACCTGGCCCGCGACATGCTGCGCTGCATGTACACGGCCCGGGGCATCGGCCTGGCCGCACCCCAGGTGGGGGTGCAGAAGCAGTTGCTGGTGATCGATCTCGATTTCGAGGAAGCCGCCAATCCGCCGATCGTGCTGATCAACCCGGAGATCGCCACCGCCGGCGCCTCGCTCAACACCTACGAAGAGGGTTGCCTGAGCATCCCCGGCGTTTATCTCGATGTGGTGAGGCCCTCCACCGTCGAGGTGAGCTTCCGCGATGAGTACGGCCGGCCCCGACGCATCAAGGCCGATGGCCTGCTGGCTCGCTGCATCCAGCACGAGCTGGACCATCTCAACGGGGTGCTGTTCGTCGATCGCGTCACCGATGAGCTGAGTCTCAACGAAGGGCTGCAACAGCAGGGTTTCGAGCGCCATCACGTCCAGTCCATCCGCTGACATTTCGATGCCGATGAAACCCTTGGCCGGGCTGTTCCTGGCCCTGGCCTGCCTTCTGGGCATCGCCGCCACCGGCTCCATCTTTGAGTTGGCCTACGGCGATCCGGATCTGGGGGTGCAGACCACCCGCTGGATCCTGGCGGCCAGCCTGCCGGGAACCCTGCTCACCCTGCTGGTGGCCATCCGCATCAGCAGGCCCTCTCCATCCTGAATTGGCTGGCCTGGCGCCGGGGCTGGGGCTGGGCCAGCGGCCGGTCTGAGATCGGGCTCTGAGTGCTGGTGTTCGGCCGCTGGCCTGCATACGATTCAGCCGGCCAACCCGCCCCCTGACCCACAAGAGCGACGTGATTTCTTCCCTGATCCCCGTGTTGCTTCGCCGCAGGGGCGCCCTCGCCCTGAGCGCCATGGGCTTGGCTGCCAGCGCCGTGGCTGCCAGCGCAGTTCTCGTGCCCCAGGCCGCCACGGCCCAGTCGATGTTCGCGGCGGCTGATCTCGATCCGCAGCGGTTCGTGCTGGTGGCCTCACCCGTTGGCAGCAGCGGCCGCTATCAGCTGAACATCTACGAACAGGTCAACAATCGCCAACCCTGTTTCGCCATTGGGGCAGGCAAGCCAGCGGCCGTCAATCCCTTGCTGGCCACCTTTGATTTCACTGGCATCTGCAGTCGGTATATCGATGCCAACGGCTATTCCGTGCGTGTAGGACCCAGCGACCTGGCCGGCAGCTATCGGCTGCTGGTGCGCAGTGAGGCTGGCGACACCCTGCTGATCGCTCTGCCAACCAAGCCTGGGGCTGGCCCCGAAATGGTGGTGGCCCGGGCAGGCGGGGCAGCCAGCGGCTTTCACAAGCTCGATTTCGAGCCTGGCTGGCGACTGATGCGGCGCCAGTTCCGCGGCCGCAATCTCGGCCATGTCTACCTGTTCAGTGAGACCTGGCCTGCAGAGGGCACCCCGGTCACCGGCGCAGGAGCAGGCCAGATCCTGCCGACGCCCCTGCCTGCAGCCCCAGGGGTTCGCCCCGATCCCAAGACGGCACCGAAGCCCGTTACCGGTGCCAGCACCCCGGCCTCGACACCACGGCAGGCGGCACCGACGAAGGCCGGCCTGCTGCCGGCGCCTCCCCCGAAGATCTGAACAAGGTCGGGCGGGGGACTTGCTAGATTGCCGAACTTGACACGCTTCAGCAGCTTTTCATGACCCAGGTCACCGTCGGCGAAAACGAAGGGATCGAATCCGCTCTGCGTCGCTTCAAGCGCCAGGTGTCCAAAGCCGGGATCTTTGCGGATCTGAAGCGACTGCGGCACCACGAAACCCCCACCGAGAAGTACAAGCGCAAAGCCCAGCAGCGTCGTCGCCGCCGCTGATCGGCCTTCAGCCTGCGCTGAACCGGCTGTCTCAGGGGATTCCAGATCACCCGTTCCGCCAAGCTCTACCTGCCTTTTTCTGGCCTTCAGGGTCTGCCAGCCCCTGAAGGTCGTTTTTTTGGTCGTCCGTTGGATTTCCTGGATGCCTGTTCGGGCGCAAGGCCCCGCACTGACATCCATGGCTCTCCAGGCATCGGTCCTGATCACGGTGCACTGGAGCTGAACCAGCAGCGAAGGGTCAACAGGCTTGCCCACTGGTCAAGACCTGCTGCTGTGCCATCGATTGGGCTCGTCAGCAGGAGCGGATCTGCAACCTCGCACTGATCAGCCTCTGAGCACTGGATCGCCCTCGCCTGGCTGCTGGTCGCTCTCTGGACCTTGCCGCTCAGAAGACGCTGGAAAGCCTGGGATCACCAGCGTCGGCTGACCGCTCCATTCTCACTCTGCGCCAGAGGCCGAGAGGTCCCCAGAGAGATGAACCAGAGGCTTCTCAACAAGGGGCTCAGTGCCATGGCGACTGACTTTTTGGCCCCGTGACTCCGCTGTGCACCAGACACCTGGATGGGAGGGACTCTGTCATCAGTCCCTGGATTCAGTCCGGCGGCATCGGAATGCCCGGTTCGGAGGCCACCAGATCAAAACTGCGGAAGGTGAGAGCTTCGGCGATGGCTGCCGTTCCCACACTGGTCTGTGCGGCCAGGTCGGCGATCGTGCGGGCCACCCGCAGCAGCCGCATGCCGCCGCGGGCCGAGAGCCGGCGCTGCTCCATGGCTCTCTCCCAGAGCCGGCGGCCCGGCGCATCCACAGCCAGCACCCGGGGCAGGGCCTCGGCGGCGATCTGGGCGTTGCAGCCGCCGCCGGGATTGCGCGCGGCCATACGAGCCCGGGCCTGTCGGACCCGGCCGGCCACCACCGCACTGGTTTCCGGCTGCTGACTGGATGGCGAGCCCGCCAGGGGATCGCCGCAGACGATTCCCTGGGCCAACTCCCTGGCCGGAGGCCGGCGCATCACCACCTGGAGATCGAGCCGGTCCAGCAGGGGCCCTGAGAGCCGGCTCCAGTAGCGGCGGCGCTGGCTTTCGCCACAATCGCAACTGCCATCGGCCTCGCCATAGCGCCCGCAGGGACAGGGGTTGGTCGCAGCCACGAGGGTGATGCGGCAAGGAAAACGGCAACGTTGCCGGGTGCGACTGATCAGCACATCGCCCTCCTCCAGTGGCTGGCGCAGCTGATCGAGCACGTCGCGACGGAATTCCGCCAGTTCATCGAGGAACAGCACCCCGTGGTGAGCCAGGCTCACTTCCCCAGGCATCGGAATCGTGCCCCCCCCGATCAGGGCGGCCCCCGAGCAGCTGTGGTGGGGACTGCGGAAGGGGCGCTGGCTGATCAGGCTGCCCCCATCCAGCAACAGGCCCGCCACCGAGTGCAGCCGTGTGAGCTCCAGCGCCTCTGCCGCCTCCAGGGGGGGTAACAGCCCCGGCAGGCGGCGGGCGAGCATCGTCTTGCCACTGCCCGCCGAACCCACCAGCAGCAGGTGATGGCCACCGGCTGCAGCGATCTCCAGAGCCCGGCGACCATGGGGTTGGCCGCGCACATCCACCAGGTCGGGTCCGCTGACACAGGGGGGTGGGGCGATGGCGGCACGGGCCCGGGGGATTTCGGCGCGATTCCGCAGCACGGTGAGCACCTCAGCCAGATCCCCGGCGCCCCAGACCGGCAGCCCCTCGACCAGGGCCGCCTCGGCGGCATTGGCCGCCGGCACCACCAGCCCCGTCGCTGAGGCGGCACGGGCCGCCATCGCCACGGCCAGCACGCCGCGGATCGGCCGCAGACGCCCATCGAGGCCCAGTTCCGCCGCGCTCCAGATGCCCTGGAGCTGCTCCGGCGCCAGCTGGCCACTGGCCACCAGCAGCCCCAGAGCGATCGGCAGATCGAAGCTCGGCCCCGCCTTGCGCAGATCCGCCGGGGCCAGGCTCACCACCACCCGGGTGAGCGGCACCTTGAGGCCACTGTTGCGGATGGCGGCCCGCACCCGTTCGCGTGCCTCCTGCACCGCCGCATCGGGCAGACCCACCAGTTGCAGACCGGGCAGTCCCGGGGCGATGTCCACCTCCACGGCAACCTCGACCGCTTCCAACCCGCTCAGGGCCGCTCCACTGCAGCGTGCCAACATCGGAATTCGGGATCACTGCAACACCAGTGCCACCCCCTGTCCCATCGGCCGCCCCAAGGGCGCACGTCAGGCCATGTCCAGCGACACGATCTTCGGCCGCATCCTGCGGGGCGAGATTCCCTGTGACGCGGTCTACAGCGATGAACTCTGTCTGGCGTTCCGCGATGTGACGCCCCAGGCGCCGGTGCATGTGCTGGTGATCCCGCGCGACCCGATCGCCCAGCTCTCGGAAGCCACGCCGGAGCACCAGGCGCTGCTCGGCCATCTGCTGCTGGTGGCCGCCAAGGTGGCCAAGCAGGAGGGACTCAGCAGCTGGCGCACCGTGATCAACAGCGGTGCCGAGGCGGGGCAGACGGTGTTTCATCTGCATTTGCACGTCATCGGCGGACGGGCCCTGGCCTGGCCACCCGGTTGAGCGACCAGCGACCTGCAGCTGGAACAAGGGCCGATCACCAAGCCTTTGCTGGCCTCACCTGGTTGAGGTTCACGCTTTTGAACGGTTGGTCAGCACCGCTGGGGTGAAGCGGCTGCCTGGATCGCAGCCGCGATTCGGCCGCTCGCTACCGCGACCTGGCAGGTCGAGCGGCGACAATGCCTTGATCTGCCAGGCCCCATGATCCCCTTCAAGGCTCTCCGCGACCAGCTGGGCAAGCTGCAGCGTCTGGCCCAGCCCTACTTCCTGCCGCTGGACAACGGCGCCAGCTCCGGCCAGTTCCTGCTGCTGGTGGTGGCCCTGATCGCAGTCGTGGTGGGCTTCACCCTGCTGCTGTTGACGGCGGCGGTGGCGGCCAGCGGCGCCTGGATTCCGGAGTTGCAGGCCCGGTTCCTGCCGGGGGTTCCCGAGCAGGTGGCGTCGATCTGGGCAGGGCCCTGGGGCAAGGTGGTGATGGTGCTGTTCGGCGCCGGTCTGCTTTGCTTCGGTGCCTTGCGCGCAAAATTGCGCCAGGGGCGCTGGCTGCCCTGGTTGCTGCTGGGGGTGATCACGCTGCTGATCCTGGTGATCAACGGCATCAATGTCGGCATCAGCTACGTCGCCCGCAACATCGAGAACGCTCTGGTGGCCTACAAGGCCGAGGAGTTCTGGAAGATCGTGGCGATCTACGCCTTCTGCCTGGTCCTGGCCCTGCCGATCCGGGCCCTGCAGAGCTACTTGATTCCCAAGCTGGGGCTGATGTGGCGCGAGTGGCTGAGCGAGAGAATGTTAGGCCGATATCTCACAAATCGAGCCTATTACGTCCTCAATCCGAACGATGAGAGCGTCGAAGAAATTGACAATCCTGACCAACGAATCTCCCAGGATGCAGCGAGCTTCACGGCTACAAGCCTGAGTGTGACGGTAGAAATAATTTCAGCACTTCTCACCTTTTTCAGTTTCATTATTGTCTTGTGGAGCATCAATGAAACATTGGCCCTCTGGCTGTTGGCCTATTCAGTGGTCGGCACCGCTCTGATTGTCTTTGCCAGCCGTAAGCTCGTCAACCTCAACTACCAGCAACTGAAGCTGGAGGCGGATTTCCGCTACGGCCTCGTCCACATTCGCGACAACGCTGAATCGATCGCCTTCTACCGCGGCGAGCAGCAGGAGCAGAAGGAGGGATCAAGGCGCCTGGGAGGTGTGATTCAGAACTACAACAAACTCATCATCTGGGAAGCCCTGATCAATGTGATTCAGCGCTCCTACGATTATTTTTCCCGCTTCCTGCCCTGGCTGGTGATTGCGCCCATCTATTTCGCCAAGCAGGTGGATTTCGGTGTGTTCGGCCAGGCCAGCATCGCCTTCTCCCAGGTGCTGTTCTCGGTCAGTTACATCGTCAATAACATCGATCGCCTGGCGGCTTTCTCGGCCTCGATCAGCCGTCTCGAGGGCTTCCAGGGCAAGGTGGAGGCCATCAGCGGTGACGTGGCCGCCCAGTCGGCCTTAGAACAGGGCCAGCCTGCCCTGGAGGGGGAATCCGGCATCCCTGCCGAGTCGGCGGATTCGATCCTGGTGAGCCACGTGGATCTGGTGCCGCCCCGCAGCAGCCGTCGACTGATCCACGACCTCAGTCTGCAGGTGGCCCCAAGCCAGCGGCTGCTGGTGGTTGGCCCCTCCGGCTGCGGCAAGACCTCCTTCCTGCGCCTGGTCAGTGGCCTCTGGCCTGCCGCGGCCGGCCGGGTGCATCGGCCGCCCGTCGGCGAGCTGATGTTCATTCCCCAGAAGCCCTACATGCTGCTCGGCAGCCTGCGGGAGCAACTCTGCTATCCGCAGAGCCCCGAACGCTTCAGCGACGCGCAGCTGCGCCACGTGCTCGAGGAGGCAAGGCTGCCGGATCTGGTGCATCGCTATCCCGATCTCGACATCAAGCAGGACTGGCCCCGTCTGCTCTCGCTGGGGGAACAGCAACGCCTGGCTTTTGCCCGGCTGCTGTTGAACTCTCCCCGCTTCGTGGTGCTCGATGAGGCCACCAGCGCCCTCGATGTCAACACGGAGAAGCGGCTCTATGAGCTGCTGGTGCAGCGGGAGATGGCCTTCGTCAGCGTCGGTCACCGCCCCACCCTCAGGGACTATCACGACACCGTGCTCGAACTCGATGGCAGTGGCGACTGGCGACTGCTGCCGGCCGCCAGCTATACCTTTGGCCAGCAGGCCTGAATCGATGAGCGAGTTCCCTCTCCCCGCCGGCCCCCCAGCCGCCCCCGAGGCTCCAGCTCCGGCTGAGACCCCATCCACCCCAGCGGCCACTAGTGCCACCACCAACGACGTGCCTGCCTTCGGCTGGAGTGCCTACGCCGAAAGGGTCAATGGCCGCTTCGCCATGCTCGGCTTTGTGGCGGTGCTGGTGATTGAGGGCCTGAGCCGTGACACCTTCCTGCACTGGGCAGGCCTGGTTCCCTGATTCCAGATCTTCCCTCCCTGGTCGAGGTCGGCCGAGCGATCGGATTCGGGGCATTCCGACGGCTTGTCGCCACCGCCTGCCCGGGGCCCGGGGCTCCGATCGAGCCAGTCATGGGCGGAAGGCGAAGCTCTGGGGAGCCGGATTGATCGCCGTCCGCTTCAGGGAATGTCGATCAGATCGATCTGCCAGAGCCCGCCCCGGCTCACCTCCACCGCCAGCTCATGGCCGTCGCCCCGCAGGCTCACCCTTCTGGGCACCCCGGCGGGCTGCATGGCGATCGGCTCCACCACCATGAGATCGCGTCGGTAGAGCACCAACTCCGTATGGCCATCGAGCTGCTGCACCACCGCCAGGCGACTGCCGTCCCGATTCACCGCCACGCTGAGGGGCTGGGCATCGGCGCGATTCAGCCTCGGTAGCGGCACCGGCAGACCCCGTTCCACATCGACCAGCAAGACCTGGTCGCGGCCACCGCGAGCAGCGATCAGGGCGAGCCAACGACCCGACAGGGACGGGGCACGGCTCGTTCCTGCCTGCTCCAGCTGGCGATCCAGGCCGCCCATCGGGGCAGGCATCTCCGCCATGCAGCCGCCAAGTCCGAGGCAAAGCAGGCCGAGGCACCCGAGTCTGAGGCCGCCGAGCCCGGCGAAGCCTCGGCTCAACCGTGCCATCCCGACACCCTGAACCCGTTGCTGGCCTTTCATGGATGGGACGGTGCCGAATCCGCACCCTGCAGGCCGCCGCCTGTGGTGGCCAGGCCTCCGGGCAGATCGGCTTCCAGCAGGCCGGAGAGATCAAACATCTGCACCAGCGAACGCCCGCCCCGCACCACCTCGATCGCCAGGCGCCGGCCATCGGGGGCCAGGCTCAGGCGCTGGGGTTCGCAGTCCGAGGGCAGAGGCAGGCGATGCAACTGGCCAGTGGCCCGATCTTCGATCACGGCCAGACGGCGTGCTCCCTGCTGCACCAGGACGGCCAGATAGCGGCCGTTCCAACTGAGGGAAGGGGAGCGATGCGGTTGCTGGTGCTGCAGCGGCCCCAGGGGCAGCAACCGGCCTGAAGGTTTCTCCTGCAGGATCACCGTTTCCCGGCCAGAGCGCTCGACAATGCTGGCGAGCAGCCGGCCATTACCGCTGAGGGCGGGATCCTGGCGATCACCTTGGCCGAGGCCGCTGGGACCGGCACTGCGTCGTCCCCAGCTCCAGCTGCCACAGCTGCTGAGGGAAGCGATCACAAGGGTCATTAGCAGCAGGACAGCCAGCTGGCGTAACTGCTGGACGGGAGATCGCTGCGGCTGGGGCCGCTCAGTCGTCGAAGCGGGAAGTGTTATCGAGGTTGGGGCCGTTGGCTTTGCTGGCCGGGCGGCTCGGGCCTGAGCCCGGGGGCTGGGGCCTGGATCGGGAGGACTGGCCATCCAGAGGGGAGAAGTCGGCATCACTGACACCGGCGGCGGTACGACCGGAGCTGCCCAGAGGGGAGCCCTGGGGAATGCCGTTGGGCTTAGCGTCGCTGGGACTGGAACCGTAGGAACGGCCGGCGGGCCGATCGCCGGCTTCACCGGGCCGGCGGCTGGAGCGAGGCACGGAATCGGTGCTGGCTACAGGGCGACTGCCCCGACGGGCCTCGGGCCCGACCTCGCGCTCACGGCGACGAGCACCGAAATCACTGGCGCCGCTGGGACCTGTGGTTGTGGTGTAGCGGCTGGGTCCATCCGAGCGGGGACGGCCTGGAAGCTCGGGTTCACGACCGGCTGGGCCCCGATCAGGGCGGACAGCTGGGGTGTCAGTCCTGGGGCGATCCCAGTCGTCGCTCTCACCGCCGCGGCGGCTGGCGGCCCGCTCCGGAATGGCGGCCCTGCTGGGCCGACGAGGGCGATAGAAATCCTCGGGCTCATCGTCGCGGGTGGGAATGCGGCGACGGATCGGTTCGGGTTCAGCGAAACGCTCATTGTCCGGATCCCAGTCCCTGCCACCGCCGAGGCCGCCGCGAGGGCGGGCAGGGACTGGTTCTTCATCTTCGAAGAAGGAGGAACGGCGAGCCTGTTCGGTGGTGACACCGCGCAGCCTCACGCTCTCATACGCGAAGAAGACCGTGGTACCGGCCAGCAGGAACTGGCCGAACTGCAGGATGGGATCGAGCCGCCAGCCCTGAAAAAAGAGAATGCCACCGCAGAGCAGGCCAACGGCGGCAAAAAAGACGTCGTAGTCGCGTGCCAAGGCCGGCTTGAAGTTCCTCATGAAATAGAGGAACGCTCCGCCAACGGCCAGCACGATGCCAACGATGCTGGCCCAATTGAGAGAAGCATTGACCAAGGCGGTTCCCTCAGCGGCGGATGCGTCGAAGCACTCTAGGCAGTCAAGCGCTGTGGAACCAGCCTCGCGACCCCAGGGGCCGGTGCCGGATTCAGAGGCGTCGGTCCAGCTGGTCGTTCTGACTGATCAGGACCAGGGCAATGCTGATGGGCACGACCACGATCACGGCCCCCCAGAAGAGACTGCTGAGGAAGTTGGCCAGGGATGGGGTCATGGCGCTTGCAGGCGGCAACTGGTTGGGGAGATCTTAAGCAGTGACCCCGACTTCCTACGCTTCAGGGGCATCTGCTTAGAGCTTTGTGACGGCACCGCGCCCCCTGCTGCTGGCCTTGCTGCCAGGGCTGCATCTCGCCCTGGCTCTGGGACTGGCCGTCTGGACGCTGCTGTTCCTGTTCCGCATCGTCCTGACCTGGTATCCCCGCGTCGATCTCAGCCAGGGGGTGATGCGATTGGTGGGGGCTCCGACCGAGCCGCTGCTGGCCCTGACCCGTCGCCTGATTCAGCCGATCGGAGGGGTGGACGTGACGCCGGTGGTCTGGGTGGGGCTGATCAGTCTGCTGCGGGAAATCCTTGTGGGCCAGCAGGGACTGGTGAGCCAGATGTTGCTGCGCAGCCAGGCCCTCGCCTGATTCAGCCCTGCTGGGGCAGCATGTCCTGCTCCACAAATTTGGTGTGGACATCGCCGCGAATGAATTCGGGCCGATCCAGCAGGGCGAGGTGGAACTCAATCGTGGTCGGAATGCCGGTGACGGCGCATTCCGAGAGGGCCCGCCGCAAGCGCCGCAGGGCGTGATCCCGATCCACCCCCCAGACGATCAGCTTGCCGATCAGGGAGTCATAGAAGGGGGGAATCTCGTAGCCGGTGTACACATGGCTGTCGACGCGCACGCCGGGTCCGCCCGGCGGTAGCCAGCCTGTGATCTTGCCCGGTGCTGGCCTGAAGTTGTGGCGAGGATCCTCGGCGTTGATGCGGCATTCGATCGCATGGCCGTTGATCCGGACTTCGTCCTGGCTGAAGGAGATCGGTTCGCCGCCAGCGATCCGCAGCTGCTCGGCGATCAGGTCGATGCCGGTGACCATTTCGGTGACGGGATGCTCCACCTGGATGCGGGTGTTCATCTCCATGAAGTAGAAGCCACCGTGGCGATCCACCAGGAACTCCACGGTGCCGGCGCCTTCGTAGCCGATGCTGCGGGCGGCCGCCACCGCCGCATCGCCCATGCGCCGGCGGATCTCGGGGTCAAGGCCGGGGCTGGGAGCCTCCTCCAGGAGCTTCTGGTGACGGCGCTGAATGGAGCAGTCCCGCTCTCCGAGGTGCACCACATTGCCGTGACGATCGGCGAGCACCTGCACCTCGACGTGGCGGGGCCTGTCGATGAATTTCTCCATGTACAGGCCTGGATTGCCGAAGGCAGCCTCGGCCTCGCCCTGGGCTGCCTTGAACAGGCTCTCCAACTGGTCGGGGCCGGGCACCAGCCGCATGCCGCGACCGCCACCGCCGGCGGTGGCCTTGATCATCACCGGGTAGCCCATCTGCCCGGCCAGGGCAGCGGCCTCGGCGGGGGAGGCCAACAGACCTTCACTGCCGGGGATGGTCGGCACGCCGACCCGCTGCATGGTGATCTTGGCGGTGGATTTGTCGCCCATGGCCAGGATCGAGGCCGGCGAAGGGCCAACGAAGGTGATGCCGTGGTCGATGCACTTCTCGGCGAAGTCAGCATTTTCCGCCAGGAACCCGTAGCCGGGATGGATGGCATCGGCGCCGCGGGAGGTGGCCGCCGCCAGGATGTTGGGAACGTTGAGATAGCTCCTGGCGCTGGGAGCTTCGCCCACACAGACGGCCTCGTCGGCCAGCTGAACGTGCAAGGCGTTGCGATCAACCGTGCTGTAGACCGCCACGGTGGGGATGCCCAGCTCCCGACAGGTGCGCAGGATCCTCAGGGCGATTTCGCCACGGTTGGCGATCAGCAATTTGCCGATGGGCATCCGGGCGGAGCGGCGGGGACTGGAACGGGCCGGTGAGGGACTGTATCAGCGCTTACCCACCCATCGATTTGGCCAGGACAAACCCGGATCGGGCGATGGGTATATTGCTCGAGGTGATCGGCTCCGGCCGTGACCCTGCGACCCAGGTCGTTACCACGCGGATGTGGTGGAATTGGTAGACACGCACGTTTGAGGGGCGTGTGGCTTCGGCCTTGCGAGTTCAAGTCTCGCCATCCGCATTCATCTTTTCCCCCTGTGGGCCAGGAGCCAGGCCAGTTCTTCGCCAGCGGCGAGCGTCCTTCCCCCCCTTTGACGCTCTCCCACCGCCCTGGACCTGCTGCTTCCGATGGTTCCGCTGGTGCCAGCGGGATCCCATCTGCAGCTGTCCCGGCAGCGGCCATTGTTCTGGTCAGCAATGGGCCCGGTGAGCTCAGCACCTGGGTGAGGCCGCTGGCCGAGCGACTCCACGACCAGCTCCCCCTGCGACCGCGCCAGCCCCAGGCCCAGACCAGCCTGCGCCTGGTGCTGGTGCCCTGTCCCAATGCCACCGGCCAGGAAGAGCGGGTGGCACGGCGCTGGGGCCTGTTCGACCAGGTGCTGCCGGCGGCGCGCTTCTGGTGGCTGCTGTTGCGACCCGCCCGCCATGGGCCCTGGCCCCGCCAGGGCGTGGTGGTGTTCCTCGGTGGTGACCAGTTCTGGACCGTGCTGCTCTCGGCGCGACTGGGCTATCGCCACCTCACCTATGCCGAGTGGGTGGCGCGCTGGCCCCGCTGGAACGATCGCATCGCCGCGATGGGTCCGGTGGCCGCGGCCCGCCTCGACCGACGCTGGCAGCAGCGCTGCCAGCAGGTGGGCGACCTGATGGCGGATCTCTCCGAGTCGGCGCGCCAGGCCGAGCCCCTGCCTGCCGGCGAGTGGGTGGCCCTGCTGCCCGGATCGAAGCGGGCCAAGCTGCAGGTGGGCGTGCCGTTCCTGCTGGAGACGGCTGACCGCCTCGCCGCCCTGAGGCCGGGCTGTCGCTTTTTGCTGCCGGTGGCCCCCACCACGTCGGTGGCGGAGCTGCTCGCCTATGCGGGACCTGCCAACCCGGTGGCCAACCACTACGCCGCCGGGGTACCCAGCCGCAGCGGCGCGGTGCTGCTGACGGCGGCCGGCACCGAGATCCATCTGCACCAGGAGCATCCGGCCCACGGGGCCCTGAGCCAGTGCAAGCTGGCGCTCACCACGGTCGGGGCCAACACCGCTGAGCTCGGCGCCCTGGGTCTGCCGATGATCGTGCTGGTGCCCACCCAGCATCTGCACGTGATGCAGGCCTGGGATGGCTGGCTGGGGCTGCTGGCCCGCCTGCCCCTGCTGCGCCGTCTGCTTGGGGTGGCGCTCACCGCCTGGCGGATGCGGCATCGAGGCTATCTGGCCTGGCCCAACATCTCCGCCGGCAGGGCCGTGGTGCCCGAGCGGGTGGGACCGATCGAGCCGGCCAGCATCGCCGCCGAAGCCGCCGACTGGCTGGCCCAGCCCCAGCGGCTGGCCGGCATGCGTGACGATCTGCGCAGCCTGCGGGGACAGCCCGGCGCTGTGGCCGCCCTGGCCGCCATGGTCCAGGAGCTGCTGCCGCCGTCGTCTGTTTCACCGTCGTCCCGGCAGGAGGGAGTTGCCGAGCAGCCGCTGCGGCAGGGGCCGCTCCAGACCCCGCGTCGAAGCGAAACCCTGTCATAGAAGGGGACCAGCGGCCCGCTGTCGCAGAACAGGCCGGCTCTCTGGTGCCACCTCAGGGCCAGACTGGGCCCGGCCAGCCCTGTCGCAGGAGTCGATCCTGGCTGAGGAGGCTGGTTAGCATCGCTCCACCATCGGCCCAGAGAGGGCTTCCGCCATGCAGGACAGCGACACCCCCGACCTCAGCGCCGAAGCCGGCCTTCCCGGCCCTGAAGCCGGTTCAGCTTCCGCCTGCGGCATCGCCAGCGGCCTGGCCCGCGGCGCCAACGAAGAGGAGTGGCGCCAGAAGCTCAGCCCCGAGCAGTTCCGCGTCGCCCGCCAGGGGGGCACTGAGCGGGCCTTCAGCGGGGCCTACTGGAAGTCCAAGAACGCCGGCACCTATCAGTGCGTCTGCTGCGGCGCCGATCTGTTCAGCTCCGACACCAAGTTTGATTCGGGCACCGGCTGGCCCAGCTTCTGGAATGGGATGAGCCCCAGCGCCATCACCACCATCACCGATGCCAGCCACGGCATGGTGCGCACCGAAATCCGCTGCAACGCCTGCGATGCCCACCTCGGGCATGTCTTCAACGACGGTCCGGCGCCGACGGGTCAGCGCTATTGCGTCAACTCCGCCTCCCTGGACTTCCAGCCGCGTTGAACGGCAGCTGGGAGCGAACCCCCTCCTTCACCAGGGGTCGTCCAGCACTTCCGGTTCGACATCGATCGGATCGGAATCACTGCCGCCGCGCACGGGCCTGGGCTCGGCGGCGAGCGGGCGGCGCGCGGGCGGATAGCTCCCTTGATCAGCCGGCCTCTCCGGTTTCGAGCTCACCGGGGTAGCGCGCTCGGGCGCCAGAGGCAGGCGCTCTCGGGGTCGCTCCGCCCGGGAGGGGTCCTCAGGTTGTTCGTCCCAGTCGGGGCGCTCCCTGGTCTCGGGCTCCCGGCCGTAGCGGATCTCTTGCTCGCGCTCAGGGCGCAGGGGGGACCTCCGCAGTGCTCGCTCGCCCGCCGACTCCTGATCGCGCCAGCGGCTTGACTCCAGGCGTTCGGCGGGATCTTCATCGCGCCGGCTCAGCCCGGGCAGGGGTTCGCTGTCGAGCCTGTCGAGGTCCTCGCGGTCCCGTTCAGGCCGCTCCAGCCCGCCACGCCCTGGCTCGCGCCTTGCCCGCTCGGGCCGTTCGAAGTCGTCGCGATCGCGATCGCCCCGACCCCGCTCGAAAGGCTCCGGTTCGCGACGCACCGGCTCGAAACGCCCGCGCTCCGTGGGCTCGAAATCGCGCTGGCCGAATTCGCTCTGGCTGAAATCGGAACGGTCGTCGTCGTCGCGCTCCGGTTCCCGGCGGCCGGGCTCTGGACCGTCCAGGTCGTCGTCGAGATAGCGGCGCTGGCGCAGGGGCTGGCGCTCGCGCCGGTCCTCCAGTTCGAGGTAGTCGAGTTCGCTGTCGTTGACGACGGCGCGGCTGGTGGCTGGCTGGATGCGCCGCTGCTCGGTGACGCTGGGCTGGCCCGCCGGCAGCTGGTTTTCGGCCGGCACCACGCCGCTGCGGAAACGCTCCCGTTCCTCCTGCTCCCAGCCGCCGCCACCGATGCCGAGTTTTTCGAGCAGACCCGTACCGAGTTGCTTGAGCTTTTCTTCGGCTCCCTCATAGACAATGATCCGATCCGTGCCGCTGCTGACGATCTCACCGACGGCCAGTTCCCAGGTGCTCAGCACCCCTTCGCCGAGCAGGGGCACCCCCAGGGCACCGATCACCAGGGTGGTGAGTTCGCCGGTTTCGATGTCGAAGCTGAAGCCCAGCACCCGGCCGAGCTGGGCACCGGCTTCGGTCACCACCTGGCAGTTGATGACCTTGCTGTAGCGCTCGGGATTGAAGCCCTCGGAAAGGGAATCGGCGGACTCCACCAGGATCACGTCGCCCACCTGGCGAATGCTCTCCAGTGGCATCCAACGGGGCAGGCCCGGCAGGAAGCGGGTGAGGGGATTGTCCCGCAAGCCCAGGGCCACCACTTCGCGCCGATCGATATCCACCACCACTTCGCCCACCACACCCAGCCGCCGGCCGGTGTCGCGGGTGATCACCTGGGTGCCCATCAGCTCGGAGCGCAGCCAGAGTCGATCACTCGGGGCGGGTGCGTTCGGATCCGTCGCCGGCGGGATGGAAGAGCTCAAGTCACGGGCACCAGTCGGCCCATTGTGAACCACCCCGTCATTCAGGCCGCCGGCGGCAATCCGACCACCTGGGTGTGGGCGCCACGGGCCTGGGTGACGCCGATCGTGCGGGTGGCGGCGGCGATCATCGGCCGCCGGTGACTCACCACCATGAACTGGGCGTCGTCGGCCTGGCTGGCGATCAGGGCCGCCAGACGCTCGACGTTGACGCCATCGAGGAAGCTGTCGACCTCATCCAGGGCGTAAAAGGGTGAGGGCCGGAAGCGCTGCAGGGCGAACAGGAAGCTCAGGGCGGTGAGCGACTTCTCGCCGCCGGACATCGAGGCCAGCCGCCGCACCGCCTTGCCCTTGGGATGGGCCACCAGGGTGAGGCCCCCCTCCAGAGGCTGTTCCGGGTTTTCCAGCTGCAGATGGCCCTCGCCGTCGGAGAGGCCGGCGAAGATCGTGCGGAAGTGGCCATCGACGGCGCGGAAGGCCTCCAGGAAGGCTTCCTGGCGCAGGGTCGCGACGGTTTCGATGCGCAGCAGCAGCTCCTGGCGTTCGTTGCTGAGCACTTCAAGCCGCTCCTCCAGCTCGGCCAGGCGAATCTCCAGCTTTTCCAGCTCCTCGAGGGCCAGCATGTTGACCGGTTCGAGGGCCTCCATCCGCTGCTGCAGGCGGCGCAGCTCGTCCTGAAGGGCGGGCAGGCCGGCCTGGCGCAGCTCTTCAGGCAGGTCGGGCAAAGGATCGGGCAGCTCCCGCTCCAGCTGCTCCAGCCGCAGGCTCTGGCTGCGGCGCTCTTCCTCCAGGGCCAGCCGTTCCTCCCCCAGGCGCTGCAGCTCCCACTGGCGCTGCTGCAGCGCTTGTCGCTGGCGTCCCACCGCAGCCTCCGCCGCGTCCCGGGCCCGGCGTCGTTCGCCGAAGCGGGTGCTGAGTTCGTTCTGGCGGGCCTCAAGCTCCTGGCGCCGTTGCTGGTCGGCCTGTTGGCGTTCCTTCCACTGCTGCCGCTCAGCCACCAGGGTGTTGACGGCCAGGACCAGCCGCCGTTCATCGCCGCCGAGGGCCTCCAGCTGGCTGCCGAGTCGTTCGCTGCTGAGGGCGCGCTCCCGCTTGGCGGCCAGCAGGTCGTCGCGCCGCTGGCGAGCCTCGCTCAGGGCCCGATCAGCGCTTTCCAGCTCGCTCTGCAGCCCTTGCCAACGGGCGCTGTCGGCATTGCCGCTGGCCGCGGATTCGGCCTGTTCCAGCGCCGCCAGGGCGGCCTGCAACGGCGTGCAGCTGACGCCCAGCTCCTGCAGGCGGCGACTGCCTGTGAGCTGATCGGCTCCGAGTTGCTGGAGCCTGGCCTGCAGCTGGCGGCTGCGCTGCACCTGGGGATCGAGGGAACGCTGGGCGGCCTTGCGCTCCGCCTCCAGGGCCGCCTGGCGGCGCTGCTGTTCCTGGAGCCGCGGCCGGACCTGCTCCAGGCCGTGGGCCAGTTCGGCTTCGCGGCGGCGGCAGGCCAGCAGGCTTTCGCCCAGGTCCAGCAGGCGGCGGCGCAAGGGTTCAGCTTCATCGCTGTCGCTGCTGCTGCCAAAGCCGAGCTGGCCCGAGCGCTGCTGCAGGCTGCCACCGGTCATGGCGCCGCTCTTTTCGAGCAGCTCGCCTTCGAGGGTCACGGCCCGGCAGCGGCCCAGTTCCTGGCGGGCGCTGGCCAGATCGGCGAACACCAGCGTGTCGCCGAAGACGTAACGGAACACCTCGCCGTAGACCGGCTCATAGCGCACCAGATCGACGGCCCGGCCCACCAGGCCTGCGCCCGCGCTTCCACCCGCGCCGCCGCCGCGCTGCAGGGCGGCGCCACGGCTCTGGGACGGGGCCGATCCGGAGCCACCCCGGATCTTGTTGAGCGGCAGGAAGGTGAGCCTGCCGGCCCGGCGGCTCTTGAGCAGCTCGATGGCGCGGGCGGCGATGCGGTCGTCCTCGACCACCACCTGGCCCAGACGGCCGCCAGCAGCCACCTCCAGGGCGATCCGGTGGCGTTCGTCCACCTCTCCCAGCTGGGCCACCGGTCCATGCAGTCCCTCCAGACCCGACTCCAGCAACACCCGCAGGGCACCGGTACCGCGGCTTTCCTGCAGGGTTTCGCGACGGCTGTCGAGCCGGGCGATGTCACGCTCCAGGCCGCTCTGCTCCTGTTCGAGGCGACTGCGGGTGCGCTGCTGCAGGGCCAGGGCCTCCGCCAGCTCCTGCGCCTGGGCCTGCTCGCGCCCCAGGGACGCCAGCAGCTGCTGTTCCTCGCCGGCCAGGGCCTGCAGCCGCTGTTCGCCGTCCTGGTGGGCGCTGCCCTCCTGCTCCTGTTCGCTCCTGAGCTCGCCCAGGCGGGCTTCGCTCTGGCGCAGGCGTTCCTCCAGTTGCTGGCGTTCGGCCAACAGGGGGCCCAGCACATCCTGGAGCTCCTGTCGCTCGCGGCTGCGACGTTGCTGGGCTTCAAGCCAGGTACCCGAGCGATCGGCCACCTCGCCGAGCCGGCGCCGGGAGAGCTCCACGGCGGCCTCGGCGCTGCGGCACGCCTGTTCCGCCTGATCAAGGGCACTGGCGTCATCGGCCGCCTCCAGCTTCTGCCGCTGCTGCCGCAGATCGCCCTGTTGGCGCTGCAATTCCAGCCGCTGACGCTGCAGCGCCTCCGCATCCAGCTGATGCTTCTCAGCCTGGCGGGCCAGTTCGCGCTCAGCGGCCTCCAGGCCGGCCAGTTCGCTCTGCACCGCCAGCAGCTGGTCTTCGCCGAGCTCCTTGACCTCCGCCTGCAGCGCATCGAGGGCCTTGCTGCTCTCCTGCAGGGCCAGCTCGGCGGCGGCGATCGCCTGAACCTCCTGCTCCTGCTGCAGGCCCAGGGCCTCATGGCGACTGCGAACCTGCTCCAGCTGCTCGCGGGCCGCTTCGCAGGCGAGCAGCTGTTCCTGCTGGCGGCCGATGTGGAGGCGCTGGCGCAGCTCCTGATAACTGCGGGCCTTGGCGCAATCGCGCTCCAGCTTCTGGCGACCCACCAGCAGTTCCTGCTCGACGATGCGACAGCGGTCCTGCCGTTCCTGCACCTCATCGAGCTTGGCGCGGCTCTGCTCGATGCGGCTGTCGAACAGGGCCACACCGGCCAGTTCATCAATGATGCCGCGACGCTCGCGGGCGCTCATCGAGACGATGCGGGTCACGTCCCCCTGCATCACCACATTGCTGCCATCGGGATCAATGCGCAGGCGTCGCAACTGGGTCTGCAGCTGCTGCAGGTTGCAGGCCACGCCATCGGCGCTGTAGCTGCTGCTGTAGGTGCCGCCCCGGGCCACCCGCAGCCGCCGGGTGACACTCCACTGCCGCTGTCCCGGTTGAATCCAGGGACCCTCCGCCGAGGCCTCCAGACCGGCTTCAGCCTCATCGGGCTGCCAGTCACCCAGGTCGAAGTGCACCGTGACGGTGGTTTCGGCGGCCTTGCCGTCGCGCAGCACGGCGGAATTGACCAGGTCCGGCAGTCGTTCGGCCCGCATGCCGCGGCTGTTGGCCAGGCCCAGGCAGAAGAGCACCCCATCAAGGATGTTGCTCTTGCCGGAGCCGTTGGGACCGGTGACGACCGTGAAGCCGCTCTCCAGCGGAATCGTCACCGAGCCACCGAAGGACTTGAAGTGGCTGAATCCGACCTGCTTGATGTGAACCAACAGGCCCGCCCGCCGAGCTGACTCAATTTAGCGAAGCTGGTGACGCTGCCAAGGGGCCTCTCTAGATTGGCTGCACGGCTGCGCCGACCCCTTGCCACGCCAGCCCTGACGCCATGGACCCGGAGACCAGTGCCCCCTCGGCATCACCAGCCCCGAATGGCAGCGATTCGGTTCTGAACAGCGACGAGCCGTCGGTGACGCCTCCGGTTCTGGGGGTGTTCCGGGAGCGCTTTGACTCTCTGTTACCGCGCATCCAGCGGGAATGGCCCGAGGTGGCTCGCCATACCCTCGAAGCCACCCGGGGCAGCCTGGACACCGTCGCCGAGGTGATCAGTCGCCAGACCGGCCTGACCGCAAGCGGCGTCCGGCAGCAGCTGCTCGATCTCCTGCAGGTCACCACCGAGCAGGCCGGCCAGGTGGCCGAAGGCCTGCGGCCGCTGGAGGAGCAGCTTGAAGGCCTGCTCGATGAACTCAACACCACCCTGCGCCCCCGGATCGAGAAGCCGGTGCGCGAGAAGCCCCTGCTGGCGATCAGCATCGCCGCCGGCGTCGGGCTGCTGGTGGGGCTGTTGCTGTCCTCCGGACGGCGTTCGACATGAGTCGCTCCTCCTTCGGCAAGGTCACGGCGCTGATGGCGTCGGTGATGGACGTGCATGTCCGCCTCGCCATGCAGGAAGCCAGCAAGGAGAAGCGCCGCCTAATCGGCGGTGGCGTCTTCCTGGGCATCGGGCTGACGCTGTTGACGCTGGCGCTGGTGGCGGCCCAGGTGGTGCTGCTGTTCTGGCTGCATGAGCGCTTCGGCCTCGGCTGGCTGGCCGCCGCAGCCGCCGTGGCGGCGATCGATCTGGTGCTGTCGGGCCTGTGCCTGCGCCTCGGCGGGCAGCTGCTCAAGGGGCCCTATCTGCCGGAAACCACCGCCGGCCTGGCCCGCACCACCCGGGCGCTGACGGGGCGCTCCTGAACGGGTCGCCTGCTCAACGCAGCTGGCCGCATCACATCTCGGCGGTGTCGGGCCGGGACGGTCCAAGGCCACAGGTCGCTGAAAGCGATCGGGACATCAACGAATTTCATATTTCAACCAGCGGCAGTCGAGGCCGCCGTTGCTCACGGGCACCTTGCGGCTGGCCTTCATCCTCAGGGCGCCGGTGAGTTCGGGGTTGCCGCTCAGCAGCCACAGGGTCCAGCCACCACAGCGCTGCTTCAGCATCTGGCCGAGGTCGGCGTAGAGCTGCTCGAGATCCTCCCCTTCCCCCAGCCGTTCGCCGTAGGGCGGATTGCAGACCAGGATGCCGGCCTGTTCAGGCGGCTCGAAGTCGCGGGCGTCGCCCGGTTGCAGGCTGATCCAGGGGGCCAAGCCGGCGGCGTTGACATTGACCTGGGCTTGCTCCAGCACCGCGGGGTCGCGCTCCATGCCGATCACCGGCGCCAGGGGGGTGCCATCGGCCAGGGTGTGGCGCTCCAGCTCCCGGGCGGCGGCCACCTCCTGCTGCCACAGCACCGGGTCGTAATCGGGCCAGCGCTGCAGGGCAAAGGGACGCGCTCGGCTCTGGCCATCGGCCTCAAGCCAGAAGCCCGGCGCCCGGTTCAGGGCCATGGCGGCGGCCTCGATCAGCAGGGTGCCGGAGCCGCAGAGCGGGTCGCACAGGGGCACACTGCCATCCCAGCCAGTGAGGGCGATCAGGCCGGCGGCGAGGTTTTCCTTCAGGGGAGCCAATCCCATGGCGGCCCGGTAGCCGCGGCGGTGCAGGCTGGCGCCGCCGCCATCAAGGCTGAGCACGGCCATCGCCTGGCCTTCTCCCCGGGCTTTGCTGCGGGGGCCGCCGCCCGGGCTCAGGTGCAGGTGCAGGCTCAGATCCGGATCCTCGAGATCGACCGAGGAACGCTCCCCCCAGTGCTGCCGCTGCCAGTCCACCAGGGCATTTTTCACCTGCAGGGCGCTGTAGTGGCTGTGGCTCAGCTCCCGGCTGCTGCCGCTGGCATCGACGCGGAAGCTGGCCTCCGGCGGCAGCCAGCTGGGCCAGTCGGCGGCGTCCTGGACGCCGCGGTAGAGGGCCACCCGATCGGGGCAGGGGAAGCGGGCCAGCTGGCGCAGGAAGCGGAAGGGCAGGCGGGCCCGCAGATGCAGGCGGTAGAAACCCGCCAGGTCGGTGCGCAGGGCCACGGCCCGCCGCAGGGGGCGTACCTCCTCGGCGCCCAGGGCGCTGAGTTCGGCCGCGGCCGCGTCCTCCAGTCCCGGGGGGACAACGGCGATGACCTCAAATTGTCGGTTGATTGTGCCCATGGCTCCATCGTGCTGGGGCGAGGGCCGGTTCGGTCATGCCCACCTGGGCTGCAGCGGCCGGATTCGCACCTCTGGTGTCAAGATGAACAGGTCGGTCCTCGGGCCGACTAGGTGGCTCACACCAGTGTTTCGGACAGCGGTTCGATTCCGCTCAGCTCCATTCCCCCTTTCCGGGGCTGCAATGGTTTCGACGGGGCAAAAGGAGGGTGACTGAAGCCTGCTCGGTAAGAGCAAACCCGTAACAGCGAACAACATCGTTCGTTTCTCCCGTCAAGCCGCCCCTGTGGCTGCCTGACACTCTTAACGGAGACGGGGTGAGATCAGCCTTGTCACCCAAATGATCCATGGGGCCTGGAAGGGCCCCTTTTAAGTAGTGATTGCAAGGGTTTCTAGCCTGTCTCATTTTTGTCCAAAGTGAGCCGTGGACAAAAAAATGGACCAATCAAGAATCAGGGTCCGGCGCCAGATCTGTCAGCGCCCGCCGATCGGCCACCCTCCAGCGGACCTGCTGTCGGCCGCAGGCCCTGAGTTCAGGCCCCCTTCAGGCTCAGAAACATCTGCCGCATGTGCATCAGCAGCTGGTTCCCCTGGGCTTCCTTGCTGGCCTGGCTGAGCTTGTTGAGCTGGGCGCGGCGCTCACTGATCAGCTGGGCCAGGCTCTCGACCAGCTGGGGATTGCCCTCCAGCAGGGGCCGCAGATCATCGCGCTCGATCTCCAGCAACACGCATTCCCGTTGCGCTCGCACCGTCGCACTGCGCGGCTCTTCACTGAACACACTCATCTCGCCGAACACCACCCCCTCCCCCAGCTGGGCCACCACCTTGTCTTCGCCGCCGGGCATCTGTTTGAGCACCTCCAGGCTGCCGCTCACCACCTGGAACATGGCCTGGCCGGCATCGCCTTCGAGCACAACGGTCTCACCCCGGGCGAAGCGCAGGCAGCGGGTGAGCGGAGCGATGGTCTGCAGTTGGCTGGCTTCGAGCTGCTGGAACAGCGCATTGCGGCGCAGCAGCTCCAGCCGTGCCGGAGCCTCGAATCCCGCCGGATCACCGCTTGGCTCCGGCAGCTGGAGCTGGCGCAGTTCGCGCACGGGATAGGGCAGCGTGCGGCCGATCCGTTCGAGCGAATACCAGATCTGGGCCAGCAACTGGCCCCGCAGGATGTCGAAGCCGTTGTCACTCGGATCCTCCTGCCAGACCTCCAGCTCGTAGGTGATGCCGTGGTCGGCGTAGGTGAAGACAAAGGCTTCGGGTTCGGGCTGTTTCAGCACCAGCGGATGGCGGTTGGCCACCTGCAGCAGCAGGGCACTGGCCTGATCCGGGGGAATGGCACTGTCGAGCGTCAGGTGGATCTCCCTGGCGATCGGCCCCCGGGGGCTGAAGCGGCGGATGTTCGTGCCCCAGATGCGACTGTTCGGCAGGGTGATCAGAGCCCCATGCCCATGTTGGATGCGGGTGCTCATCAGGGTCAGGGAGATCACCCAGCCGTTGGCATCGTCCCCGACATCGATATAGTCGCCCTCCTGAAATGGAGAGTCAATCTGCAGCACGATGCCGGCAAAGAAATCCTTGAGTGATTCCTGAGCCGCCAGACCGATCACCGCCGTGAGGATGGCAGACGTCGTGATCAGGCCGACCAGATTGACCTGGTGCAGCTGCTGAATCACCACCAGGGTGATCGCACTGGCGATCACCAGCAACACCAGATCCTTGAGAATCTTGGCGGGCCGAGGCCACCAGGGCAGAACGCTCGGCAGATCCAGAGCCAACCAACTGATCAACTGCAGCAGGGCATAGGCGCGGCTCAGCTGCAGAATTGTCTGCAGCCAGGCGGAGTAACTGCTGCTGTGTTGCAGCGACCAGAGCCAGCTGGCCGTGCTGCCGCTGCTCACCGCAGCACTCAGGCCGCTGATGATCAGCCAGATCAGAATCGCCAGGCTGGGCAGGCGAATCGGAATCGGCGAAATCCGCCAGCGCCTGCACAGCAACAGGACCGCCAGCAGCAGTAGCTCCAGGCCCGCGGCGATGACGATGGACTGGCTGGTGGCCATGGCGGGGAAGGGGCAGAGGAGATGGAGCTGCAAGCCCGCCAGCAGCTGGGCCCGAAACGGCGGCAGCCCAGCCAACATCGTCATCCAGTCCACCGGGCGCCCAGGCCCAGCAGCGAATCAGGTCGCTCAGGGGGTGCCCAGACGGGGCGAGAGACTTTTGGCTGGCGCGACCCTGGGCGAGGAGGTGGCGCTGGGCATGAGGCCATCGGTCTGGGCCTTGCTGCCACTGCTGCCACTGCTGCCGCTGCTGCCGAAGCCAGCAAAACCACTCCAGGTTGCCAGCTCCTCAAGGGTCTGAACCCCCTCACGCCGTTCATTGCCCAACACCCAGGTGGGATAGGCGCGCACGTCGGCGGCATTGCACCGGTCGGCTCCGGCCTGATCTTTGGCGCATTCGACGTAGGGCAGCTGATCCCCGGCCTGCTGGCCGAACAGATTCTTCTGGCGGAAGCAGTGGGTGCACCAATAGGCGCCGTAGAAGATCGCCCCCTGCTTGCGCAGGTGGTTGGCAAGGGCGATCTGCTCCGGGCTGGAAGGCTTCAGGGCCTGCCCGAGGCTGGGGGTGGAGCTGGAGCCGGGGAGGGGCGCACTGGACGGGGCCGCCGGGGCCGCTGTCAGCGGCTGGGAGGGGGCTGGCGGCTTGATCGGGCTTGCAGCGATGACGGGGCCGGCCAGGCCCAGCAGCGGCAGCAGCGCCGCCATCAACAGAGAACCTCCAGAACGGATGAATGGGCCCATGGGGGTGCCGGTGCGACTGAGAATTGCCTGAAATCTAGGCAGCTTGGCTGCGTACGGCCTTCCGCCCCCTGCCAGCCGCCTGCCCGGCCCCCAGCGACTGAGACAATGCAACCACAGGGGCCCCGGCTGATGAGCGTCAACGGCTACCGCGACTATTTCAAGGTTCTCGGTGTCGAGCGAGGAGCCGATGCCGACACGATCAAGCGGTCCTTCCGCAAGCTCGCCCGCCAGTACCACCCGGACGTCAACCCCGACGATCAGGGGGCGGAGGCCCGTTTCAAGGAGATCAGCGAGGCCTACGAGGTGCTCTCCGATCCCGACAAACGCCGGCGCTACGAGCAGTTCGGCCAGTACTGGAATCAGATGGGCAGCCCCAGCCCCGGGGCCGGAGCCGATGTGGATTTCGGCCGCTACGGCAACTTCGACGACTTCGTCAACGATCTGCTCGGTCGCTTCGGCGGGGCTCCGGGCGGTTTCGGCTCCGGCTTTCCCGGCGGCTTCCCCGGGCCCGGCGCTGGTGGCCGCGGCGCTCCCATTGATCTCGATGCGGAAGCCAGCATCAACCTGCCCCTGGGTGATGCCTTCCGCGGCTGTGAGCGCACCCTGGCCGTCAATGAGGAACGGGTGCAGGTGCGCATTCCGGCTGGAGTGAAGGACGGCAGCCGCCTGCGGCTCAAGGGCAAGGGCAATCTCCAGCCGGGCACGGGCCGCCGCGGCGATCTCTATCTCACCCTCAAGCTTCAGCCCCATCCGGTCTGGCGGCTCGATGGCGATCAACTGCGCGCCGAATTGCCCCTGAGCCTTGATGAGCTGGCCCTCGGCGGCGAGGTGCGGGTGGCCACCCCCGATGGTGAGGCCACCGTGCAGGTCCCCCCCGGCATGAGCCTGGGGCGCAGCCTGCGGCTCAAGGGCAAGGGCTGGCCGCTCAAAGAGGGGCGCGGCGATCTGCTGCTGACGCCGATCCTGAAGTTGCCGGACAGCCTCAGCGACAAAGAGCGCCAGCTGCTGGAGGAGCTGCGCCAGGCCCGCAGCGCCGACCCTCGCCAGGGCTGGATCGCCGCCGCCCGACTCTGAAATTGGAGCGCAGGTCTGCTCCCTAAGATTCGCCCCAGGTTTTCCTTCCCCATGGATCTCAGCTATCGCCCGCGCCGGCTGCGGCGGACTCCGGCCCTGCGGGCGCTGGTGCGGGAACACCATCTCGCCCCCACCGACTTCATCTATCCCCTGTTCGTGCATGAGGGCGCCACGAACGAGCCGATCGGCGCCATGCCCGGGGCCAACCGCTGGAGCCTCGAGGGCCTGGTGGATGAGGTGGGCCGCGCCTGGGAGCTGGGCATCCGCTGCGTGGTGCTGTTCCCCAAGGTTGCCGATGGGCTCAAAAGTGAGGATGGCGCCGAGTGCTTCAACGAGCACGGCCTGATCCCCCGGGCGATCCGGCTCCTCAAGGAGGTCCATCCCGGCATGGCGATCATGACCGATGTGGCCCTCGATCCCTACTCCTGTGACGGCCACGACGGCATCGTCTCGGACGAGGGGGTGGTGCTCAACGATGAAACGGTGGAGATTCTCTGCCGCCAGGCCGTGGCCCAGGCCCGGGCCGGTGCCGATCTGATCGGCCCCAGCGACATGATGGATGGCCGCGTTGGTGCCATCCGCGAAGCCCTCGACGAGGAGGGTTTCGAGCATGTGGGCATCATCAGCTATACCGCCAAGTACGCCTCCGCCTTCTACGGGCCCTTCCGCGAAGCCCTCGATTCGGCCCCCCGCACCACATCCGGCAAGCCGATTCCCAAGGACAAAAGCACCTATCAGATGGATGCGGCCAATGGCCGCGAGGCCCTCACCGAAGCCCTGCTCGACGAACAGGAGGGAGCCGACATCCTGATGGTCAAGCCGGGTCTGGCCTATCTCGACATCATCCATCGCCTGCGGGGTGAAACCGAGCTGCCGATCGCCGCCTACAACGTCAGCGGCGAGTACGCCATGGTCAAGGCTGCGGCCGAACGGGGCTGGATCGATGAGCGCGCGATCGTGCTGGAAACCCTGCTCTGTTTCCGCCGGGCCGGGGCCGATCTGATCCTCACTTATCACGCCTGTGATGCGGCCCAGTGGTTGAAGGCCGGCTGAAGTTAGGCCGCCCCGATCTGGCGATTGCAGCCTTCCTGGCGCTGATCACGGCGATCGCCAACGCCACCGGCATGCCCTACGTGCTCTTCCCCGAGCTCGGGGCTCTGGGCTGGGTGATCTTCAGCAATGCCCGCCATCCCTGGGCCCGCTCGCCAGCCCTGCTGATGCTGACGCCCTTCCTGGCCGCGGTTCAGGGGCTGTGGATCACCCGCCACCTGGCCTATGGCCCCACGGCGGTGCTGCTCAATGTGGGGCTCACCCTGCTGGTGATCGCCGCCCTGCGGTCGCCGATCGTGCCGGCCCTCTCGGCTGGGTTGCTGCCGCTTGCACTCGGCATCCACACCTGGAGCTATCCATTTTCGATCCTGATCGGCACCGGTGGCCTGGCGCTGCTGATCGTCCTGCGCAGGCGTTGGCACCTGAGCAGCGCTGTGCTGCAAGCGGATGGCCCAGCCCCCCGCTCAGCCCTGCCGCCCCTGAAGGGCTGGGCCCTGCCGTTTGGCGTGTTCCTGCTGGGGGGACTGGTGCTGGCGGGCCTGATCGGTTCGCCGCTGGTGCTGTTTCCACCGCTGCTGGTGATTGCCTTTGAGATGATCGTGCACCGGCAGCATTGCCCCTGGCGTGGCCGCTCCGGCGCCGTGCTGGTGGTGGCCAACAGCGCCGCGGTGATGGGGCTGGGCCTGGCGAGAACCCTGGGGGTGACGCCGGCCGCGGCCTTTCTGGCGGTGCTGGCCACCCTGGCGCTGCTGAAGCTGGCGCAGTTACCGTTCCCGCCGGCCCTGGGCCTGGCCCTGCTGCCGTTCGTGATTCCCCAGCCGCCGCTGACCTATCCGCTGCTCACCCTGGCCGGCAGCCTCTGGCTGCTGCTGCTGGTGGCGGCGCAGGAAGCCTGGGTGAGGCGGTACCGGGCCGATGCGTCGCTGCCTTGATGAGCCAACGGACAGGGCCGAATGGATCGAAGCGCTCACAATGCGAATCTGCAGCAGAGGGAACCACCTAACAGCGTCGGAACTGATTAGATTTTATCAGAGGGCATGCCAATCATACTTGACTTGAATATCTGCATTCGACGCCCAATCCAGAGAAAGCTTGTCAATCGATTCTCCGCATGCTGAGAAGGGGAATAATTCGCGTTCTGACGAGCTTTAGTGGCCGCGGCGAAGTCTGCAACGATCAAATTGGAATTGATTACCCTCAGTGGGCACCAAGATGTTTCGGACCTTTGCTTTGTTCACCCCAACTGGGATGACAAGGTTGTTCGAACCCAGCTATGTTGAGGCTGTAGAGTTGCGTTGATCAGTGCAAATACCTAATGATTCTCAAGACCAAGCTGGAAAAGTTTATTCCACTGGCCTTCCTCGACCTCTGGCCAAGGCTCCAACTGGTATTCGCGGTTTTGATGGGATCAGTGCTGGTGGCCTGCCAAAAGGGCGTCCCACCCTTGTGGCTGGGGCCTCCGGCACGGGTAAGACCATGTTTGCGCTGGAATTCCTATTGCGGGGAATCAGGGATTTTGGTGAGCCGGGCGTGCTGTTTACCTTCGAGGAATCCAGAACCGATCTGATCGAAAATATGGCCACCTTTGGTTTTGATCTCGAAGGCCAGATCGCAGACGGGATGCTGATCATTGATGCCTTTCATATCGAGCCCTCCGAGATCGTGACAACGGGTAGTTTTGACTTGGAGGGTCTGTTTCTGCGCCTGGAGAAAGCAATTGAAGCGATAGGAGCGAAGCGGATTGTCTTGGACACGATCGAAGTCATGCTGGCCAGTTTTGGCAACGACCTGATGGTGCGAGGTGAACTCTCCCGCCTCTTCCGCTGGTTCAAAGAACGCAAGATCACCGCGGTGGTAACGGAAGAGCGGGGCCGAGAAGGCAGCCTGACCCGTTACGGGTTTGAAGAGGTGATTTCCGATTGCGCCATTCTGCTCGACCACCGCGTGCATGAAGAAATTTCAACCCGTCGCTTGCGGATTCTGAAGTACAGGGGATCAGAGCACGGCACCAATGAGTATCCCTTTCTGATTACAGATCGTGGATTTGTTGTGTTGCCCGCCATGGGATCGGAATTCCTGCCCACGGCCTCGAATGAAAGGGTTTCCACAGGCATGGAGCAGCTCGATCAAATGCTGAGTGGTGGCATCTTCCGTGGCGCCAGCCTGCTGATCAGTGGCAGAGCTGGCACGGGTAAAACCACCATCGCCGCCCAGCTGGTGGACGCGGCCTGCCGCAGAGGTGAACGGGCCCTGTTCATCTCCTTCGAGGAATCAAAGGCCCGGCTGATCCGCAACATGCGCTCGGTCGGGATCGACCTGCAGCAATGGGTGGATGCCGGCCTGCTGAAAATCTGGGCCGAGCGTTCCACCGCCTACGGACTGGAGGAGCACCTCGGTCGCCTCGATCGCGTGCTGGAGGAGTTCTGTCCCCGCGTGGTGGTGCTCGATGCCATGCGCAGCTTGGCCGAACTGGGACCGGAAAGGAACATCCGAGCCACCGTGTCGATGGAGATCGACATGCTCAAGTCGCGGGAAATCACCTCCGTTATCACCTCCTTGACCCATGGCAACCAAGAGGAGGCGAGTGCCGTGGGGGTTTCTTCGCTCACCGATAGCTGGTTGCTGCTACGAAACATCGAACACAATGGCGAACGGAGCCGCTTGCTGTTCGTGATCAAGAGCCGGGGAATGGCCCACTCGAATCAGGTGAGGGAGTTCAAACTCACTACAAATGGCGCCCAACTGATCGAGGTGATGATTGATCCTCGGGGAGGAATCCTCACCGGTTCAGCTCGTAAACAGCAGTTGGCTCGTTTTGCCAGAGTCGCCGATAATCGGCTCGCCAACGTCAAACGGAATCAAAGCTCCCTGCAGCGACGCACCGCAGTACTCAGGGCACAGATTGCCGTTTTGGAGAATGAGCTGGAAGGTACAACCAGTGATCTGCAGAAAGCCAACGAAGAGCAGCTCCGAAGACAGGCTGCCATCGAGTTCGACCAGGGTGAGGCCGAAAGAACCCGAGAGGTATAAATGTGAACCTCAACCATGAAGAGCTTCACTGGGTGCTGACGCTCTATATCAATGGAGCTTCTCCTCGCTCGACTGCGGCCCTGGCCAATATCTGCAAGATCTGTGATCATGAACTGGCAGGCCGTTTCGAGCTCAAGGTGGTGGACATCCGAACAGACCCAGAGGCGGCCATTCGCGACAAAATCCTGGCGATCCCCACCTTGGTCAAGCATCTGCCTGCGCCCAGGCGTTACCTCGTGGGCGACTTGGGCAACGAAGAGCGAGTGCGGGCGGCCCTGGAGATCAGTTTTGGCGAAAAGTATTAACAGACAACTCCCATAACCACCTCATCAAAGCAACCCGTGGCCAACGAAGTTGAACACCTTCAGCATCAGGTGGACGATCTCCAGGCAGCCTTGCAGGCGATCACCAGCGGCGAGGTTGACGCGTTGTTGCTGGAATCCAGTGGCACGGATCCAGGCGAAACGGCCAGGGTTTACACCCGCACCACGGCCGATCGGCCCTATCGGGTGATTGTGGAACAGATGGGAGAAGGGGCTGCCACCATTTCAAGCGGTGGCCTGGTGCTCTATGCCAATCAGCGCCTGGCGGAACTGACGGGACGGGAACGCATGTCGATGCTGGACATCCCGCTCACCGACCTGGTGGTGGCTGCTGATCAGCAAGCCCTTGAAGCCCTGCGGCAGGTGATGCCAGGCAGCACCGACCATGCCCCCCTCTCCTTACTGCTGCCTGATGGATCTGCCCTGCCAGTGCTGGCTGCCATGAGTGGCCTGGAGCTCGATGGGGTGAGAATTCACTGCCTGATCGCCGCCGATCTCAGCCGCATTCGGCAGACGGAGCAAGCCCTGGTCAGCAGTGAACGCCGCTATCGCTTGCTGGCTGAAAATGCCTCGGCTGTGGTGATCGAAACCAACGACGACCAACGGGTCACCTGGGTCACCTCTTCGATCGCGACCGTGCTGGGTTGGCGAGTGGACGAGTTGATCAATGCCGCCATCACCGACCTGGTGCATCCAGACGATACGTTCAGCCTCAAGGGCGAATTGCCTCAATCACCTCTGCTGCTGCGGCTGCGTTCCCGGGATGGAAGCTTCCACTGGATGCAGGGGTTGTCCTGGCCCCTGCCGCCGGAGCCCGAAGGGCCAGGGGGCTGGATCAGCAGCTTTCAGGACGTGGACACCCTGGTGCAGCAACGACGCTTCCTGGAACGGGAACGGGCGCGCCTGGCCGCCACCCTGGATTCGCTGCTCGATCCCCATGTGGTGCTGGAAGCCATGCGCGATGCCTCAGGCAAGATCATCGATTTCATCTACACCGATGCCAATGGCAGCGCCTGCACCGAAATCGATCGCGATCGCGAGCAGCTGATCGGCAAGCATCTGCTCGATGTGATGCCGGCCCAACAAGGTACGGCACTGTTTGAAATGTATTGCCAGACGGTGGAAACGACGCAGCCACTCGTGCTGAATGACTTCATCTATCCCCATCAGATCAAAGCCGAAGATCGTCGTTATGACGTTCGGGCTGTCGCCATTGGCGACTCCATCAGCTACACCTGGCGGGATGTAACGGAGCGCCACCTCTTCTCGCAGCGCCTGGCGGCATCGGAGGAGAAATACAGGCTATTGGCTGAAAATTCTTCCGATGTCGTGGTTCACTGCCGCAACGGTCAATTGGTATGGGTTTCGCCCTCGATCCAGCCGACGCTTGGCTGGTCTCCCATCGACTGGCTAGGTCGAAAGCTTCAAGAACTGGTTCATGCCGCTGATCTTGAAATCTTCAATGGCATCAGCACCTCCCTCGATGGCGGTGCCGAGACGGTGGTGGAACGGTTCAGGCTGCGGGCCAGGGATTTCAGTTATCACTGGGTGGAACTGCACGCCAAGGCCTACATCAACACCAGTGGTGAAAAGGACGGGGAAGTGGCATCATTTCGCACGGTGGACAGCGAAGTGAACAGCGAACAGAAGCTCGAGCGTCGTGCCCGAACCGATGAACTGACGGGTCTGGCGAATCGCAAGGAGGTGTTGGATCACCTCGAGCAGTTGCTTCAATCCCAGCGTCGCGGTGATCGCCTGTTGGCGGTGGCTTTCTGCGATCTCGATCACTTCAAGGAGATCAACGACACCCAGGGCCATGAGGCCGGCGACATCCTGTTGCGCGCTGTGGCTGAACGCATCAGTGGCTGCGTTCGCCGCAACGACCTGGTGGCCCGTTTCGGCGGTGATGAGCTGCTGGTGCTGATCGATGGGGTCGACAACATCGGCCAGGCGATGGCAGTGGCCGAGAAGATGCGCCTGGCTCTGCTCCCCCCAGTGCCCCTTGGCGCTGGCAGTGTTTCGATCACGATCAGCATCGGTGTCACCCTGGCCCAGAAGGGTGAAAGCGTTGCCACGCTGATCAACCGTGCCGACCAGGCCCTCTATGAGGCCAAGTCCAAGGGCCGCAACCAGGTGATGCCGATCCCGATCCCCGATCCGGATGTCAACGGCAGCCCGGGCAACGAAGTCGCGGAGAACGGAGTCGTTGGCAAGAGAGACGCTGCAACGCCACTGCTGGGAGATCAGGGGCTGGGAGATCAGTTGCTGGACCATCAGTGACCGGGAACCCAGGTTCCGGGACTGGACGCCACAGAAATCTCAGCGGTGGGCAACCTCGCCGATGCCTGGGGCGATGGCGTCAGCGCGATGGGGCGGAGCTTGATTGCCGGGGATCGCGGCAGGCGGGGCCAGGGCGCAGCCGGAACCGCTTGAATGGCTGCAGCGATGAGGCGGGTGACATGGCCATGAGCCGGCTGGGCCATGTGGCGGTGCGGGTGCAGGACATGGACCGCGCCAAGGCCTTTTACCAGGCCCTCGGGCTGCGGCTCACCTGGGACGCGAATGACTGGGCCTATCTGCAATCGCCTGCCAATGGCGACGGCATCGCCCTGCTGAGCCCTGCCTACACAGCCGCCGGCCCTCACTTCGCCTTCCACTACGACGAGCGCAGCGAGGTGGATGGGGTCCACGATCGGCTTGAGGCCGAGGGCCACAGCGTGGGCCCGGTGCACGATCATCGCGATGGCACGGCCTCCTTTTACATGAAGGATCCGGATGGCAACTGGCTCGAGCTGCTCTACGAGCCTGCCGCCGGGATCCCCTCGAATGTGGGCGCTGAGCCGATCCCGCCGCTGCGGCCGGCTTCTACGCCGGAGTCAACGGGGTCTTTGCCACCGCCTGCTGCTCCCGGGGCCGCGTGAATCCGGCGTTGGTCACAGCACCTGGGTCCAGGGGACTGCCCATGGACGGCTCCACCGGGATGTCCAACGACGAGCCCGCGATCGTGCCCACGCAGGGGGACGTCCAGGGGCCGGGGGGCAGGACGGCGCCCACAATCGGGTCTCCAGATGGGGCCCCCAACGAGTCCATGGTCGCGTTCTCCATCGCGTCTGCGCCTGAATCCAGCCTGGAAGGCCTGGATTCGTTCGCGCGACAGCCCCGGGAGGCAACCAGCACAGTGAGGCCGGTCGTGAATCCAGTTGGCCCTTCAGTCGCCCCGAGCCCCCCGGCCTCCGACGCGTCAGCGGGCGACGTTGGCCTGGAGAGCTTGCCTGAGGTGCCAGATCGGCAGGCTGAGGCATTCGCGCCTGGAGTTGCTCGTTCGCCGCGGCCAATCGGCGTTGAAGCCGCGCCAGCAGCCGCCGCCAGGCCCGCCCCCCAGCCCGGCAGAGAGAGCGCCAGGGAGCCCGAGATCGAGCGCGAGACCCTGGCCTTGCTGGAATGGCCGCGACTGGCGGCTCATCTGGCCAGTTTCGCCAGCACCGGTGCCGGCGAGCGCCATTGCCGCGCCTTGCCCCTGCCGGCCGATCGCCGGAGCAGTGAAACCCTGCTGGCCGAAACCACCGAGCTGCTGGGCCTCGATGGCCTGGTGGAAGGGGGACTGAGCTTTCAAGGCGCCGCCGACATCGCCACCACCGTGAGCCTGTGCGCCAAGGGAGGCTGCGCCGGCGGCGAGGAGCTGCTGGCCCTAGCCGGCACCCTGGCGGCGGCCCGGCGGCTGCGGCGCCAGATCGATGATGCCGAGCTGCGACCGGTCTGCACGGCGCTGGTGGCGGAGCTGCGCACCCTGCCGGAGCTGGAGCAGCGGCTGCACTTCTGCCTGGAGGAAGGGGGGCGGGTGGCCGATCGCGCCAGTGCAGCCCTGGCGGGCCTGCGGCGCCAGTCTCTGGCGATTCGCTCGGAGCGGCGCGATCGCCTGCAGGAGCTGCTGCGCCGCCATGCACCCCTGCTACAGGACACGGTGGTGGCCGAACGCAGCGGCCGGCCGGTGCTGGCGGTGAAGGCCGGTGCGGCCTCCCAGGTGCGGGGCCTGGTGCACGACAGCTCCGCCTCCGGCAGCACCGTGTTCATCGAGCCCCAGGCGGTGATTGCCCTGGGCAATCGGCTGCGGGAACTGCAGGGACAGGAGCTGGAGCTGGAGCGGGCCCTGCTGCTGGAGCTCAGTGGCCTGGTGGGGGAGCAGGCCCAGGCCCTGGAGCAGCTGCAGCAGATCCTGGTGCGTCTTGACGCTGCCCTGGCCCGGGCCCGCTACGGCGCCTGGCTGGGGGCGGTGCGGCCCCAGCTGGCCGCAGCGGCCGAGGCGGCCTTTGAGTTGCGCGATCTGCGCCATCCCCTGCTGCTCTGGCAGCAGCGCCGCGAAGGTGGCGCCGCGGTGGTGCCGGTGACGGTGCGCGTCAGCCCGGAGCTGAAGGTGGTGGCGATCACCGGCCCCAACACCGGCGGCAAGACCGTGACCCTCAAGAGCGTGGGACTGGCGGCGCTGATGGCGCGGGCCGGCCTGTTTCTGCCCTGCAGCGGCACACCCCGGCTGCCCTGGTGCGGCCAGGTGCTGGCCGACATCGGCGATGAGCAGTCGCTGCAGCAGAACCTCTCCACCTTCAGCGGCCACATCCGCCGCATCGCCCGGATCCTGGCGGCCCTGCCACCGCCGGGGGCCAGCCCCTCCGGGGCCAGCCCGCCGGGGTCAACGCCGGGCGGCGCCAGCCTGGTGTTGCTCGATGAGGTGGGTGCCGGCACCGATCCCACCGAGGGCTCAGCCCTGGCGGCGGCCCTGCTGCGCCAGCTGGCGGATCGGGCCCGCCTGACGATCGCCACCACCCACTTCGGCGAGCTCAAGGCGCTCAAGTACGGCGATTCCCGCTTTGAGAATGCCTCGGTGGCCTTCGATGAGGCCACCCTCTCGCCCACCTATCGGCTGCAGTGGGGCATCCCGGGCCGCAGCAATGCTCTGGCGATCGCCTCCCGCCTGGGCCTCGATCCAGCAGTGCTGCAGGCGGCGGCGGCCCAGCTGGAGCCCGGCGGTGAGGGCGATGTCAACCGGGTGATCGAGGGGCTGGAGCGCCAGCGCCAGCAGCAACAGGAGGCGGCCGAGGCGGCGGTGGAACTGCTGGCGCGCACGGAGATGCTGCACGAAGAGCTGCTGGCCCGCTGGCAGCAGCAGAAGGAGCAGAGCGCCGAGATCCAGGAGCAGAGGCGCCAGCAGCTGGAGCGCTCGATCCGCGAAGGGCAGGGGGAGGTGCGGCGGCTGATCAAGCGCCTGCGCCAGGGCGGGCGAGCCGGCGGCCGCGAAGCGGCGGAAACCGCTCGCCAGGCGGGGCAGCGGCTCAAACGCCTCGAGGCGGAGCATCGCCCCCAGCCCGAGCGCCGCGACCATGGCGGCTGGCGACCGGCGGTGGGGGAGCGGGTGCGGGTATTGGCCCTGGGCAAGGCGGCCGAGGTGCTGGCCATCGCTGCCGATGGCCGCGAGCTGACCGTGCGCTGCGGCGTGCTGCGCTCCACAGTGCCGCTGACGGGGATCGAAGGGCTCAACGGCGAAAAGCCAGCGGCGCCCGAACCGGCCCAGCCCCAGGTGCAGATCCGCAGCCGCCGCAATCCGGCCAGCCGCGGCCCCCAGATGCGCACCGAGGCCAACACGGTCGATGTGCGCGGCCTGCGGGTGCATGAGGCCGAGGCGCTGGTGGAGGAGCATCTGCGCAGCGCCAATGGCCCCCTGTGGGTGATCCACGGCATCGGCACCGGCAAGCTCAAGCGCGGCCTGCGGGACTGGCTGACCAGCGTTCCCTACGTGGAGCGGGTGGTGGATGCCGAGAAGGGCGACGGCGGAGCGGGCTGCAGTGTGATCTGGGTGCAGTGAGGCTCAGACCCGGCGGCGTTGATCCTGATCGCGGGGGCCTGGTCAGGACAAAGGCCATGGCCTGGCGAGCAAGTTGAGTTCCAGTGGCACGGCCAGTGCCTCGGCTCAGTTTGCGAGCTTCTCGGCCACGCCATCAAGGAAATCAGTCACCTTTTGATTCCACACCGCCCGATCCAGATTCAGAGGAGGCAAATCCACCTCGTAGCGAAACTGCACGGCGTAATCTGTCAGCCTTTCCAACTCCTCGAAGTCATCAACAGCAGCCCCTGCGTTCTTGAGCATCCGCAACAGGCGGGCCAAGTCATGACTGCGAGGTGGCAGAACATTGAGATGGTGAAGGTAGGCCTTGAGGCCCTTTTCGACAGCCTGCTGCAGCCAGAAACCCCAGGCTCCTTCGCGGAACCGGGCTGGATCGGAGCTCTCCACGGCGGTCGCCAGGTCGGCTCTGGCCATCTGCAGGCAGCCCTGGGCCTCAGACAGCACCATCCAGCAGCACCCCCTCCCGGTAGGCCCGGCCGATCACATGGCTGTGCCAATGGCGGCGTTCAGCCACTTCCTCCTCCGAAAACAGCAGCAAATCCAACGACACATCGGCCATGGCCAGCTGGCGCCGCAGTTCGCTGAGGGTGGTCCAGCGATCGTGGCTGGCCAGCCAGGCGTCGGGAACGGTGATTAGCAGGTCGATATCCGATTCGGGGCCGGCATTGCCGCGGGCACGGGAGCCGAAGAGGCGCACCTGGGAACCAGGAATGCGGGCGCGGATTTCCGCAGCCAGCAGGGGCGGCCTGGCCTCGATCGCAGCTGCGGCGGTCGTTGTCATCTAGCAAGTCTGGCAGCAGTCAGCTCAGCCGGCATCGGCGCCACCAGCAGCAATCACACAGAGATGGCTCGCGTTGGCACCGGGCACCTGCTGGGGATCCAGGCGTTGATCAAAACTCACCAGCCGTCCGCCATGGGCCACGGCCAGAGCCAGCAGATAGGCATCGGTGATCTGACGGGGACCGAGGATGCGATCCCAGCGAATCAGGCCGTCCTGAAGCAGGCTGATCTGCTGGGGCCAGAAGGCATGGCTGGGATGGTCACAGGCCTCGGCCAGACGGGCCGCCACCTGCTGGGCCGGTTGGGTGTTGGGATAGGCGGGCTGCGCCATGATGCGAACCACACCGGTTTCCGTGAGCGGGCAGGTGGCCCAGCCCTGATCGAGATTCCGCTCCAGCCAGCTGCAGGCGGAGGCATGCATCACATGCCCACTATCGAGCAGGGCGATGACCACATTCACATCCAGCAGGGCCCGCATCAGATGCCTTCGAGATCGCGCAACTGATCGATCTGTTCATTGCTGACCAGATGTTGATCGCTGGCTGCAAAGGGACGGAATCCAGCCACAACCGCAACGCCAGAGCGCTGGGTTGGCGCCTCTCCGGTGAGGGCAGCGCGCAACAGCCTTGAAACCACTTGCCCGGCGGAGATTCCCTGCCGGCGCGCCAGCTCCTTGGCGGCAGTCAACACATCGTCCTCGATGTCCAAGGTGGTTCGCATGACCCATGCCCGCTTGCCTTGCATCTTAGCGTCAGCGCATCAGCGCATCAGGTCAAGGTCGGCCGGGATGGCGGCCACGGCTCCTGGTCTTTTCCGCAAAGCAGCCGAAGTCATTCCTCACGTTCACTGTTGTTCCTCCCCCCGGATCTGGCGGAAGTACTCCGCATTGGAGGAGGAGGAACCGGAGCCACTGGAAGCCCGGCGCCGCCGCAGGCTTTTGAGCAGACCTGACCAGCCCTTCTGCCACTCCTGCAGCAACGAACGCTCCGAACCTGGGCGCACCGCCAAAGCGGCAAAGCCGAGGGCCAGAGCCAGGCCGGCGATGCCGTTGCGGAGCAGCTCCGGCAGCAGGCGCCATGGATTGGTCGGGGGTGCGGCCTGGCGTTCCCGAGCAATCTGCAGAGCCGCCTGATCGAGTACGGCAGCCACCTGGGCCTTGAGCAGGGGCAGGGGCTGGGCGATATCAGCGGGACCGAGCACGGGCCCCTGGAGTTTCTGGAGCTGCTGATTGAGATCGGCGTTGCTGGAGGCGCTGGCCACGGCCTGGCGCAACGCCACCAAGCGCCGTTCGGCGCCCTGGATCCGGGTGGCCTGGGCGGTATTCAATGAGCGACTGGTCTGTAGGCCGGCGATGGTCTGCAGGGGGAGAAGCAGCAGGAAGCCGAGGGCAGCAGCCACGGCCAGCTGGGCGCAGAGGCGGGCGCGGTTTTTCAGCTGTGGATCGTGGGGGCCGAGCTCAGCGGTGATCTGGAGCAGGCCCAGGCCCAGCAGGGGGAAGGGGGCGCTGTTGATCAAGGTGCCAGCCATACGCAACTGCCAGGCCGGATCGAGCAGCTGCAGCGGGAACAGGGCTCCGGCCACCAGCGAGGCGAAGAGCACAAAGAGCACCAGCGCCACCACGCTCAGGCCTGGGGCGGAGAGAAGCACAGGAGTGCCGTAGCGGGATGAGGCGGAGCTGGGCGGCATGGCAGACCTCAGGGGGCTAGAGCGCAGACAAGGAATCGCCGCCCACGGCGGCCACAAAAAAGCCCCGCCGATGACAGGGCCGGGAAAGGAAATCAGGGCTGCAATCAGGCCTGGGGCGGGGTGCTCACAGGAGCGGCGATGCGCTTGCGGAGGCGGCGACTCCAGCCGAAGGCGGCACCGGCGCCTAGGAGGGGGAGGGGGCCGGGGACTGCAGCGTCTGGTGGGCCAAGGAAGACCTGGATCGTCTCACTGGTGCCGTTGAGGGTCCAGGTGCCGATTAGGCCCGTTGTGGTGAAGCCGAGGGTTGCGAGGGTTTTGCCATTGAAGGTGGCACTGCTGACAATTGGAGTGTTTGAGATGTATGTAGGATCAATTAAAAATAGACCATCCTTTCCGGCAAAGACTACTTGTAGTCCAGAGACGCTGGACGCGGGAGTGATGGAGACGTTCCCGTTGAAGGCTTGAGGACCTCCGATGCCATATTCCGGGATTCGTCCGACGGCCTTACCGGTGCAAATCTCTGCAGCACTTGACTCGATATATCCATTAAGGCCACAGGAATCGGTATTAATTTGCGTTGCCCCAGTGAGATTGATGCTGCCACTCGTCTGAACAACAACATTTCCTGCGGATTCAAAAATGTTGTAGGTCAGAACCGCCTTGGCCTCCCCCTGGCTCAACAGCAGCGCAGCCGGTGCGGCCAGCAAAGGCGTAAAGCGGCTGCAGCGTTTGGCGAGAGTGCGAAGCGGCATTTTCACCGTATGGGTGTATTTATGGGGCAAGGATGCCCCCCCAAAAAATAAATAGGCTCTCCTGGTGGCCGGTGAGGTGATTGGCACATGCAAAAACTTTTCCAGGCTTTCGGTAGGTGCCTTTTTTGTGGTTGCGCCTCACAGCGCCCCGTACTCGCGGGCGTCGTCCCATCCCCTTCCAGCTGAATCACCCTGGTGCGGCTCCATAACCAGGGGCCACCGTGATTTGGCCGCCAGGCGCCTGATCGCTACCTGTGCCACAACCAGCGGCTGTCCCGTTGCAGGGCGGCGGCCATGGCTGAGCCGCTGGCCAGCAGCTCAGCGTGTTCCGTGGGCGTGAGCACCAGGGCATCGCAGCTGAGCGGCAGCTCAGCCAGGGGCCAGGCCAGCAGGCGCTGGTGCTGGGGGCCACGGGCTTCCGCATCGATCAGCAGCAGATCGAGATCGCTGCCCTCGCTGGCGTCGCCACGGCCATAGCTGCCAAACACACCCAGCCGTTCAAAGCCGGGATGGACGGGGGCTACGCGGGCCGCCCAGGCCACCACCTGCCCCAGCACCAGCTCCGGCTCAGGCCAGCGCAGCAGCGATTGCGTCAACGATCGAACGGGCATGACGTAAGGCGTCCTCGCTTTGTAGACGGCCGAAGCCGTCAGGCTTCTGCGCAGCAGTGATGGTCCGTCGGGGCCCCATCGGGCAGGCTATGGGGGTAGCGCGTCGGGATATACAGCGCGTCCAGGATGCGCAAACGGTCCTCCAGATCGTTGACGCTGGCCGCCAGGGCGGCGAAGACGGCCGGCGGCAGATCGCGGCAGGAGCGCCCGAGGCCGTGGCCCCACGCCTGCTGGCCATGGCCCAGGTGCAAGCCCTTCAGGGCCTTCTCCACCGCCTGATGACAGGCGAAGCAGGCCCATTCATGGTGGCCGGCGGCGGCGCTGACTCCGGCCAGCGCCAGGTCGGCCTGGGCTTGATGCAGCCAGTCGGCGGAACGATTCATGCCGCCATTGTGGCGGCGGCCGGCTAGGGCGTTGGCGCCCGATGGCCCCCGCCCTCAGAGCCCGTAAGGATGCAGCACACCGCCCAGCGCCAGCGGGAAATCGCGGCTGTTGCGGGTGACGAGGGTCAGATCGGCGCAGCGGGCGGTGGCGAGAATGATTGCGTCTGGAATCTTGAGGCCATGGTGTTGCCTGAGCCGCACCGATTCCAGCGCGACGGTGTCGTCGAGCGGCAGGCGAGGAAAGGTCTCCAGCCAGGCCTCCACGGGGCCGGTTTCGCCCTCACGGCAGCCCACCAGCACTTCGATCCAGGTGATGACGCTGATGTGCGGCCGCTGCTGCTGCTCCAGCCAGGCCAGGGCAACGACTTCGCCGCGCAGCACATCGATCAGGATGTTGGTGTCGAGCAGCAGCATCAGCGCGCGGCCCACTCCTGCCGCAGCGCCTGCTGCAGCTCCAGGGCTCCTTCCGGCCGGTCGCGCCACAGGCCGAACACCTCGCCGTGGCTGGGTTTCTGCTGATCCAGCCACAGCCGCAGCGCCTGCCGCAGCGCCTCCGCCCGCGACAGCCCCCGCTGACGGCAAAGGGCATCAAGCTGGGCGCGCTCCGCTTCGGGCAGATCCACGATCGTGCGCATGCTGATGCCGTTATCAGATGACGGCATCATAGGGGCTGAGCTCCGCAGGGTCAGAACTTTGGGAGCCATGGGCTGCGCGCATCCGGGCCGGCGGCCCCAGCCGAGCGCCGGGGCCAGGCCATTGGCGCTGCGCTGCGGTGCCTTGCAGGTCGGCGAGGAGGCTGCGGGGAGACTGATGTGATCGCTGAAGGGGCGGCAGGTGCGGTCGCGGTTGATCTGGATCTGGGCCTGATCGAACACGGCGTTCACCTGGGCCTACTGTTTCGCAGAAGCCTTCGGCTAGAGCAGGGGCAAGGGATGGGCGCCGATGGGCCCGGAGTGGCTCTGAAGCCCAGATGGCGGCGGTGCAAACCATTCAGCTCCGATGGCGACATGACAGGTACCGCGCCCGCATGCCTACGGCGCCAGCCGCTCGATCTGCCACGGCGCCTGGGGGTCGGCGCGGCTGTAACGGAAGCGATCGTGCAGCCGATTGGGCCGGCCCTGCCAGAACTCGAACTCCGTGGGCTCCACCCGATAGCCGCCCCAGAACGAGGGCAGCGGAATCTCGCCATCGGCGAAGCGCCGCCGCATCCGCTCCCATTCCAGCTCCAGCAGCTGGCGGGAGCTGATCACGGCGCTCTGCTGCGACACCCAGGCCCCCAGGCGGCTGCCGTGGGGCCGGGAGGCGAAGTAGGCCAGGGATTCGGCGGCGCTGATCTTGGCGGCCGTGCCGATGACGCCCACCTGGCGCTCGAGGCCATACCAGGGGAACAGCAGGCTCACGTTGGCGTTGGCGGCGATGTCGGTGGCCTTACGGCTGCCGTGGTTGGTGAAGAACACCAGGCCGCGTTGATCGAAGGCCTTGAGCAGCACGGTGCGGGAACTGCAGCGGCGGCCATCGCTGGTGGCCAGCACCATGGCATTGGGTTCGGGCAACGGCGCCGCCGTAGCCTCGCCCAGCCAAAGTCGGAATTGGGCCACCGGATCGGCATCGAGATCCTGGCGCCGCAGGCCCAGGCGGCCGTACTCGCGGCGCAGGCCGGCGAGATCAGGCGCTGGGCTGGGGTTCGGCTGTGGGGGCTCCATGGGTGAAATATGCCTGCTGCTGCTGTCTGATCAGCCGATTGCACTGCAGCGATTCCACTCCTGAGCTGTTGCCGCTGGCCACGGGGACTGTCTCAACCCCACCCAACCTGGATCCGATCGCCCGTGTGTGGGCTGTTCGCGGCCATCGTTGGCACCACGTAGGTGTCATCGCCGGCATCGCTGGGGCGCGACCGCACCAGCGCCAACACCAACCGGTGAGACGTCGTCAGGTCTGTTGCGGCCACGCTGTTCGCCGGCGCAAGAGCCGAGCGGGAGAGCCGACCGGGATCCGAGCTGACGCTCGGGAATCGCTACAGCACCGGCAACTGCAGCTGCCGGTGCTCTCTGGGGGCCGGCGGCAGCGCCAGCGCCTCGCCGGCCTGATCAAACAGCCGCCAGCCGGCCGCTTCCACCTCCAGGTGCACGCTCTGGCCCACCGTCACCGGCTGGTCGGGGCTGGCTCGCAGCAGCACCAGGTGGCTTCCCTCCAGCAACCGACAAGTAACCAGTTGTTCATTGCCGAGCGCCTCAACGTGACAGACCTCGGCGGCCAGATTGCGGTTGGCGGCAGGGGCGAGCTTGAAGTGTTCGGGCCGCAGGCCGCCGGTGAGCGTTTCGCCCACCCGGCTGGCGCTGACCGCCTCCAGGGGCCCCTCCAGCAGAAAGCGCTGGCCGGCCAGCAGCAACTGGCCCGGGGCACACACCTGCACCGGCAGCAGGTTCATCGGTGGGCTGCCGATGAACTGGGCCACGAACAGATTCGAGGGCCACTGATACAGCTCCAGCGGCGTGCCCAGCTGCTGCAGATGGCCGCCGTTGAGCACGGCGATGCGATGGCCCATCGTCATCGCCTCCACCTGGTCGTGGGTCACGTAGAGGGTGGTGGTGCCCAGGCGCCGCTGCAGCTCGACGATCTGGGCGCGGGTGCCGGTGCGCAGCTTGGCGTCGAGGTTGCTGAGCGGTTCATCCATCAGGAACACCGCCGGCGCTCGGGCGATCGCCCGGCCCAGCGCCACCCGCTGCTTCTGGCCGCCGGAAAGCTCCTTCGGCAGGCGCTGCAGCAGGGCTTCAAGCTCCAGGGTGGCCGCCACCTCAGCGATGCGCCGCTCCACCCGCTCCTCGCGGGCCGAAGGCACCCGCAGAGGGCGGGGCAGCTGGCGACTGCCGCGGTGCAGGCTGTCCTGCAGCTGTTGCAGGGGGCTGCGGGGGGTGCTGCGGCGCAGGCCGAAGCCGATGTTGTCGGCCACGCTCAGGTGGGGATAGAGCGCATAGCTCTGAAACACCATCGCCACATCCCGCTGGGCGGGCCGCAGCCGGCTCACGGGCCGGCCGCCCACAAAGATCTCGCCACTGCTGGGACTTTCCAGCCCAGCCAGCAGCCGCAGCAGGGTGCTCTTGCCGCAGCCGGAGGGGCCCACCAGCACCAGGAACTCGCCGTCGTCGATCTGCAGATCCAGCTGGCGCAGCACTTCCACGGGGGCGCCAGCGCTGTTGCTGCCCTGGCGGGGGGGGTAGGTCTTGCCGACCTGTTGAAAGCGAACCTCGGCCAATCGGGCTCAGCGACCGGTGGATCCTAGGGTTGGGGCAATGCAGTTCATCGATCAGGCCAGAATCGCGGTCCGCGCCGGGCGCGGCGGCGATGGCATCGTCGCCTTCCGGCGCGAGAAATACGTCCCTGCCGGCGGCCCCTCCGGCGGCGATGGCGGCCGCGGCGGCAACGTGCTGCTGCGGGCGGATGCCAACCTCCAGACCCTGCTGGATTTCAAGTACAAACGGCTGTTCCCGGCCCAGGATGGCCGCCGTGGTGGCGCCAACCGCTCCAGCGGAGCCGGCGGCGATCACCTGATCATCAAGGTGCCCTGCGGCACCGAAGTGCGGGACTGCCGCACCGGCATCCTGCTGGGGGATCTCACCGAGCCCGGCGATGAGCTGCTGGCGGCCGCCGGCGGCCGCGGCGGCCTGGGCAACGCCCACTACCTCAGTAATCGCAACCGGGCACCGGAAAAGTCCACCGAGGGCAAGGACGGCGAGGAGTGGCTGCTGCAGCTGGAACTGAAGCTGTTGGCCGAGGTGGGCATCATCGGCCTGCCCAACGCCGGCAAGAGCACCTTGATCTCCGTGCTCTCGGCGGCCCGGCCCAAGATCGCCGACTATCCCTTCACCACTCTCGTGCCCAATCTCGGCGTTGTGCGCCGCCCCAGTGGCGATGGCACGGTGTTCGCCGACATCCCCGGCTTGATCGCCGGCGCGGCTCAGGGGGCCGGATTGGGGCACGACTTCCTGCGCCACATCGAGCGCACCAGGCTGTTGATTCACCTGGTCGATGCCGGCAGCGACGACCTGCTCGCCGATGTGGACGTGGTGGAGCGGGAACTGCTGGCCTACGGCCATGGCTTGGCCCAACGACCACGCCTGCTGGTGCTCAACAAGATCGAATTACTGGATGCCGAGGAGCTGACCGAGGCCATGGAGCAACTCAGGGTCCACGGACTGGAAGTCGGCGTGAGCACCACCCTGGCCATTTCTGCGGCCATGGTCCAGGGGCTGGAGCCTCTCAAGGCGTCGGTGTGGGACCAACTTGGTGTCGACGATGCCGCCGTCAGGACTGACGCGCAGGGCGGCGAGATCGGGTTGGGCTCAGCCTTTGTTTCGAATGCGGATGGCGTGGCGGGAGATCCCCGGCTCCAGAAGAACAGGAGCGAGGAACTCACCGCCGCAGACAGCTGAAATCAGTCGTCGTAGACCCGGCACTCAGGAGCTTCGGGGTTGAGATCGCAGTAGACCTCCAGGGGGCTGGGGTCGTGGTTGTCTTCGGGATGATGTTCCTTGTACTCCACCAGGCCCTTGAGTTCCTCTTCGAGGTGCCGCACCTTGCCCTGGTTGCCCACAGCCCTGGCGGCTTCGATTTCGACCTTGTCCTTCTCGATGTGATCGTCGATGCTTTTCATGGAGACACCGGACCGAAGGTGCCGGAATTTACCGGGCCCACCATACGGGGCTCCGTCGAGGGGCCGAGGGCTCATGTTTGCTGCCGCTCATCACCGTTGACAAACGGCAGCGTTGCCTCGGAATCAGCCGGGCCCTGCTAGCGGCCGTTGACGCCGCGCCAAGCGGGCAGCTCAGGCTTGCTGGCAGCCCCTCAGTCGCCCGTGACAAAAACAAACTGACTCTGCAAGGGCAGCCGCAGCAACGCAAGCGCAGAGATCATCCACGGGGACCATACGGACCCTGCTTGCCGGGGGCAGGTGGGCCCCCTGGGAAAAGCAGGCTCCAGCACGGTTGAGGCCCTGGCCCGCTCAATCGCCCCCTTGACGCAGGGCTGTGCTCTGACCCTGACGGCTGAGGTTGGCCGAAGTTTTTTCGACAAGCCCCTGATGGGGGAGAGGGTTCACTCCGCCAGGTCACTGAGCAGCAACCAGCGCTCTTCGGCGCTGGCGATCCGCTCCAGCAACTCTGCCAACTCCTGGGTGAGGCCCTCGATCAGGGTGTAGTCGCCGTCGCCGCTGGCCAACAGCGATTCCAATTCGCTGCGCCTGGCCTCCGAGAGCGGCAGTTCGATGTTGATGCGCTCAAGTTCGCGGCTCTCCTTGAAGCTGCGGCGGCGCGGGGCCCCGCGGCCCTGAGCCTGGCTCGGCTGGACGGCAGGGCCGCTGGCCGGCGTTGGGCTGGCCGCTGGCTGAGCTGGGGACAGCGCACCAACCGCCGTCGGACTCGATCTGGCGTTGGCTGTTGACAGGGAAACAGCTGTTGCAGGGGAATCAGCTGCTGCATCGCCAACAGCAGCTGGCCTGGATCCGGCTGGTTTCGATCCAGCGGCAGCGCTGGCCGGCCGGCGCGAGGCCTCAGCCGCCAGCACCTGGCGCCGCTCCAGGTAGGCGCTGTAGTTGCCTTCAAAGCGCTGCAGGCGCCCCTGCTCGAAGCAGAACAGCCGGTCCACGGTCCGGTCCAGGAACCAGCGGTCGTGGGAGACCACCACGACGCAGCCGCGGAAGTCTTCGAGGAACTCCTCCAGCACCCCCAGGGTGTGGACGTCGAGGTCGTTGGTGGGCTCATCGAGCAGCAACACGTTGGGTGCCTCGATCAGCAGACGGCAGAGGTGCAGCCGCCGCCGCTCGCCGCCGGAGAGCTTGGCCACCGGCTGGTGCTGCTGGGCCGGCGGGAACAGGAAGCGCTCCAGCAGCTGGGAGGCGCTCAGCTCCTGGCCGTCCACCTCCACCCGGCTGGCCGCCTCCTGCACCACATCAATCACCTTGCGTTCCGCCAGGCGGCGATCGGCTGGTCTGCGATCGGCTGGCCGGCCATCGCGGCCCGTTTCCCCCAGCAGCACCGAACTGTGCTGATCGAAATAGGCGAGCTTGACGGTGCTGCCCAGCTCCAGGCTGCCGCCGCTGGGCGCCCTCAGGCCGGCGATCACCTCCAGCAGCGTCGACTTGCCGACCCCATTGGCGCCGATGATCCCCACCCGGTCCTCAGGGCTGAAGTCGTAGCTGAAATCCGTCAGCAGGAGGCGATCGCCGGCATGGACAGCCAGAGCCTCGGCGGTGATCGCCTGCTTGCCGATGCGCCGGGCCGTGGCCGCCATGCTGACGGCGCCGCGGCCCTGGCGAAGCGGCTGCTCCCGCATCGCCTCGATGCGCTGCTGCCGAGCCTTCTGCTTGGTGCTGCGGGCCTTGGGTCCCTGGCGCAGCCAGGCCAGCTCCCGGCGCAGGTCGCCGCGAAACTTGGCGGCCGTGGCGGCTTCAGCGTCGTCCTCCTCGGCCCGGCGGGCCAGGTAGGTGGCGTAGTTGCCCTCATAGCGGCGGGCCTCGCCCCGCTCCACCGCCACGATCCGCCGTGTCACCCGATCGAGCAGATAGCGATCGTGGGTGACGAGCACCAGGGCGCCCGGATAGCGATCCAGCCAGCCCTGCAGCCACTCGACACCATCGGCATCGAGATGGTTGGTGGGTTCATCGAGCAACAGCACCTCGGGCTGGGCCACCAGGGCGGCCGCCAGAGCCACCCGCCGCCTGTTACCACCGGAGAGTTCGGCCACCAGCCGGTGCACATCGCCGATGCCGAGCCGTTCGAGCACCTCATGGCACTCCCGCTCCAGATCCCAGGCCTGACAGGCATCCATGCGGTGGAGCAGATCACTGAAGCGGGCCAGCAGCCGCTCGTCCTCCGGGGTTTCAGCCAGCTGATGGCTGAGCAGGCCGTGCTCGCGCATCAGGCCCATGCGCTCGCCACTGCCGGCGAACACCTGCTCGAGCACCGTCTGGCTGGGATCGAGATCGGGCTCCTGATCGAGCAGCACCACATTGAGACGGCTGGAGCAGCGCCGTTCGCCTCGATCGAGGGGCTCGCGGCCGGCCAGCACCTTCAGCAAGGTGCTCTTGCCGGCGCCATTGGGGCCGATCAGGCCGAGGCGATCGCGCTCGCCCACATGCAGGTCAAGATCGGCGAACAGGGTGCGCAGGCCAAAGTCCTTGGCCGCCCCCACCAGACTGATCAGACTCAAGATCCCTCAGCAGCGAGGTCAGCGCGCTGGCGCTCGAGATGGGTGAAGACACTCTTGTCGCCGACATCGGCGGCGGCGGCCATCGGGAACTTGCGCAGACACAGAACCAGCAGCAGGGCACTTTCCAGCGCCAGCAGGTCGAGGGTCGCACCTGGATCCAGCAGGCCGCTCAAACGGCCCAGCAGGGCCAGCGGCAGCAGCAGGGTGACGCCGATCGCTTCCGGCCGGCGGAAGCAGAAGAACTCCTTGAAGCCCACGCCGGTGAGTGCGGCGAAGAAAGGACCGATCGCCAGGATCCAGAGCGGCTGGCTGGCCAGTGATGGCAGCATCGCGGCCGGCCCCAGACGCCAGGCCAGCAGCAGTCCACCGGCACAGCCCAGCAACCAGAACAACTTCAGGGCCAGGTGCAGCGGCCGCAGATAGATGTGAATCCACTGCAGGGCCAGGCCCATGCCCGCCGCCATCAGCAGCAGCCAGGGCCAGAGCAGCTCAGTGCCGAACTGGCGCCATTGCCACAGCAGGCCGAGCTGGCCGACGGCCACCGCCGTCAGCGCCAGCCGATAGCCGAGCACCTCCCGCCGGTCGCGCTCAGTGATCGTGTACGGCCCGAAGACCCCTTCAAAGACCGGATCGCTGCTGCTGGTGTTCATGGGACGGGCTGACTGTTCACCAGTCTGCTCAGATCAGGCCCCGCCGGGACAATGCCGGAGGGATGAAGCGGAAACAGGGCCCCGAAATAATCGGCGCGCCAGGCCCCAGGACAGCAGGTGTCGCTCACTCCGGCCAGGGCGAAAAAGCGGGCGCGCCAGCGCCACAGGGCCGGCAGCTGCCAGAGGGGCAGGCGGCTGCAGCCGAACAGGGGCGCATAGACCAGCTCCAACCGGATCAGGGTGGGAAACAGCACCACATCGGCCAGGCTCGGCTCGGGCCCGCAGAGCCAGTCCTCGCCGGCCTGCTCCTGCAAGCGCAGGGCTTGATCCGCCTCCTCCAGGGCCCGGAACAGGGCCGATTCGGCTTCGTCGTAGGCGGCCTGGTTGCGGGCGAAACCGCAGCGGTAGACGCCATCGTTGACGTCGTCCTGGAATCGTTGCCGCCAGTGATCGATCGCCTCCAGCTGGGTTTCGGGAGCGAGCCGAGGGGCATCGAGGGCAGTGGGCCAGAGATCGAGCAGCTCGATCAGCCGGGCGCTTTCGTTCACCAGAATCCGCTGCTCCTGCCGCGACCACAACGCCGGCACGGTGGCCGTCTGGCGCTGGCTGCCGCCACTGCGCCGGTAGAGCTCCGCCAGGGTGCTGCAGCCCTCGAACGGTTCGGCAAAGCGCCAGCGCCCGGCGGCCGGATCCGGCTCGACCACCAGCAGATCGATGCTGCCGGAAAGCCCACGCAGGCTGTGCACCAGCCAGGCGCGATGGGCCCAGGGGCAGCTCCGCCCGACGATAAGGACGTGGCTGCCTGCCGCCGCGGCGTTCGCCGGCAGCGGCGGCAGGGTCGTGAAGGCCCCCGCAGGCCGCCGGTAGCGCCCGGCGGCGTCGGCCGGTGCCAGCCCCCCCATCAGCTGCTGCCATTGGCAGTGCCACAGCCCTCGGGCCGTTCGGATCAGGGCGGCGGGAGGTCGCATCGGCTCACTCTGGTCCGCCATCGTCGCCGGCGACGGATTCCTGCGTCAGGCTGGGGCTCCAGGCTCCTGAGCAGCAGATGGTGGCGGGTGTGATCAGGGCAGGCAAGGTGCTGGTGGTGGCCGGCACCCACGGCAATGAGCTCAATGCCCCCTGGCTGATCGATGCCTGGCGGCGGGATCCCAGCCACCGACCCGACAGCGACCTGGCCCTGGTGCTGGCGATCGGCAATCCCGAGGCCCGCTCAGCGGGTCGGCGCTATCTGGAGCGGGATCTCAACCGCAGTTTTGATCGGACTCGCCTCGCTGATGCCTCTGCCCAGGAGCTGGAGACGCTGCGGGCCCGAGAGCTGTTGGCCGACCACGGCAGCGAAGGCAGCGACCCCTGCCTGGTGGCCCTCGATCTGCACAGCACCACGGCCAGCATGGGCAACAGCCTGGTGGTCTACGGGCAGCGACCGGCGGATCTGGCCCTGGCCGCCGGCCTGCAGGGCCGCCTCGGCCTGCCCATCTATCTGCATGAGGCCGATGCGGCCCAGACGGGCTATCTGGTGGAACGCTGGCCCTGCGGCCTGGTGATTGAGGTGGGCCCGGTGCCCCAGGGTGTTGTCCACCCAACCGTTCTGATGCAGACGCGTCTGGCCCTGGAGTCGGCCCTGGAGGTGCTGGCTGAGGCCCATCGCGGCCCGCTGCGGCTGCCACGGGAGCTGGTGCTGCATCACCATCTGGGCAGCCTGGATCTGCCGCGCCATGAGGATGGTGCGCCACGGGGTGTGATCCATCCACTGATCCAGGGCCGGGACTGGCAACCGCTGCGGCCCGGCGATCCCCTGTTCCTGGACGAAGCCGGCGAGACCCTCGTCTACGAGCCACCGTTCGGGCTGAGCCGAGAGCCCGTCTGGCCCGTGTTCATCAACGAGGCGGCCTACGGCGAGAAAGGCATCGCCCTGAGCCTGAGCCAACGGCGCAGCTGGCCGGTGCAGCAGAGCTGGGGAGAGGCCCTGAGCGAGCTGGCGGCGACCCTGATCCCCGAGCCTTGAGCAGACCTGGCGTGGCTTTCACCCAGTCCAGCCAGCCATTGAGCCGGGGGCGCCAACAGCCACCAACCCACCCTGGCGAGGCGGAATCGGCAACCAAAGAGCGGCAGGACCGATTCAGTTGAGTGGACGAGGTTTGCCGTTGTACAGCACCTCAACCACCTGGCGGCCATCGGCAGAAACCAGGATCTCGCTTTCCACCGTGGGCGGTTGGTTCTGCTCCTGCCAGCCCGGGGGGCCCCCCAGGAAACGGAAGACGATGCCGTTGGCGTTGCTGCTCACCAGGCACGGACCACCGTTGTCTTCGAACATGCAGCGCTGGGCGCGATAGACGATCAGCCCACCGTTGATGGTCTCAGCGCGCATGCGGGCCAGATTGACGGCCCTCAAGGTGCTGAAGGGCGGTGCGCTCTGCTGCTGCGCCCGGGCGGGGGCGATGGCCAGCTGGGGCAGGGCGACGGCGGGGGCCAGCAGCAAACCCGCCAGCAACAGCCCACGGACGAGGACCCGCTGATTGGGACCACAGTGGTCAAGAGAGTTCATCGTCAGCCGCAGGCGAGGGTGGTTTGTTCCTGGGTGCATTCCAGATCGCTCTGGCTGCCATCAGCCCAGTAGATGCGCAATCGATTCTCGCTGGCGCCGGTGCGATAGGTGAGCGATTTGATCCGGCCGAGCGGCTGTTTGCCGTTGCCCGGGGCGGGATTCTGGGCCGACACCTTGTTGAGGCGGCTCTCAAGCTGCTGGATCTTGAACTCGAGCTGATCGATGCGTTGGCTTTCCAGGCTGGGCTTCTTCTCGCAGCCGACCAGGAGCAGGGCGGCGCTGAGGGCCAGGGCGGCTGGCCAGGCCTGGCCTGGGCAGCGGGCCGGGGCAGGGGCCCCCGAGAGCTTGGCTCCACCGGAACCGGGTCGCTGGAAGAGGGGAACGCGGATGGGCATCGACGAAGCGGGCCTGGGCTGGACTTCTCCTAGCAACGCCGCCAGCCCCTGGCCAGAGCAGCAGCCCTGAGCAGCTGCCCTGAGCAGCACTCCGAGGGCACAGCTTTTCTTCATGAAGGCCACTTTACAAACGGCGCAATCTTCCGTTACATTCGCTTTGGCGGGATTCCGCCCTTCCATCCCGTCCCTGATCCAGGCCACTCGACCTGGCATCGCGGACATCACCTCTCGACCTCATGACCGCCACAATCCAACAGCGCTCCGGCG
>CAIJRN010000008.1 GCA_903823115.1 uncultured cyanobacterium | reverse complement strand
GTCAGCATTGACTTCCGGCCTTCCTTGCTCTTACGATTGCTTTATAGGCTATAGGTCCATCCTTTGAGCAGGCTCTTGCGCCAAAGGTTTAGGAGTGCCAGCCAACCCAGAACTGGCTGTTTATCTGGGGCTGGTGGGCTTGGCCCTTGCTCAAATGATGCCCTCAAGCCAGGCATCCACCCCCGTGGGGGCTTCACGCTGGTTGAGTTGATGGTGACAGTGGCTGTTTTCGTCCTGCTGAGCGCTGTTGTGCTGCCGCGCTATTTGGAGGCTCGTGATGCTGCCTTGATCAGCACGATGGTGAATCAAGGTCTCAGTTTTGCCAAGGCCTGCGCCGTGATCAATTCCAGCGGTATCGGTGAGAAGCCTGTCATTGCAGCGGTTGATGCCATGCGGGGTGGGGTCTTGATCACCCAGGGCTGCCAGTCATTGACAGAAAATACCGGTGCCATTCTGGAGGTGACCTGGGGTCTGGCCAGGGCTGATGGAGTTCGTTGCTTGGACCAGCTCTCGACCCTCACATCCCAGAAGGCAATTTTAACCGTCAGTAAGAGCAACGATCTAAGCTGTAGTTTTGTGAGCTGAGTCGATACCTGGCCTGCTAAGTTTGGCCCCGAAGCCTGTTCCCTTGGCGGTGGAATCAAGGTCCGCGATTTCTGCCCATTGATCAATGTGTCGTTGCTTTCTGGTCGATCGATGGGTTTCGATAGACTGACAGATCGTCAAGCTCAAACCTTCGTCTTTAGCCCTTGAGCTTTTTGCGATAGTTTTATCCATCCTGCCTGTCTTTTTCGGGGATCTGGCTTGGGAGTTGCAGTCAAGGTTGTTTGTTTGGCTTGCCTGAAATGGAGCCAGTGGCTGACTTGGAAGTTGGAAGTTGGATCATTCAAGGTTTGCATTAAAGGCCTACGTTCTGGTCTTTCGAATTTGTGTATTGGCTATCTTTTGTGTCTTCGATGTCTCCACTGAGGTGTGCGTGAACTTGTGGCTTTTGGTGTCGGGCTGGCTCTTGTTGACGGTTCAACGTGAAATATGGATGGGAGGAGTTCGGGGCAATAGTTCTCGTTATTAAAGTAGATATTTTGCTGCCAGATCGCTCTGGGATGTGCCGATAGCCGGCTGCCCTTTCGGCCTGGTCCGGCATGAGTTTCATGGTCTGTCTCTCGATCAATCACGAATGCTCCAGCCTTCGGGCTCTTGGCAAGCATGTTTGAGATTCGTCTCATCTCGTTCCTCTGTTACAAGCCATCAAGCTTGATTGGTTTGTCTGGGTTGGGGTTGTGTCGTGCTCTTCACCGCCAGTAAATCTGTAAGTCCAGAACTTTTTTGATCAGTGCTCCGAAAACTGTTCGGCTCCTGGTTACCAGGTCTGCCCCAGCTCAGCTGCCATATCGGCCGCGCTGACAATGGTCTGAGGTCCGCCGCTCAGTGGCGTGAATTGCTGGCTGAGTTGGAGATGCAGCTGCCCCGCTCCCGCCTGCGTCATTTCCAGTCCGCGGCTGGTCAGGGCATCGATCACGACCCGGTTCTGGGGCTCGCCGCTGCCCAGCTGGCCATCAAGCCCATAGGCCGGTCCACAGCGCATCAGCACCAGTCCCCGCCAGATCGCGCTGGGGGGAGATCCCTGCGAGTAGGTGATCGTCCCCTGTGTCGTGAGCATCCGCAGCAGCGGCCGTCGCCCGGCCAGGGGGCAGCTGGTCGGAATTGCCCCGCTGGAGCCCAGTTCCACCCGTCTGGCCAGCAGGAGCTCCCCCCGGATCAGCTCCAGGGTGCGGCGCTGCAGGGTGCGCTCTCGCAGCAACCGCGCCAGCCGTTCGCTGCTGGCGCCATGGGCCAGAAGTGCCTGCAGCATCATGGTGGCTAACAACAATCCCAGGCCCAGCGCCAGCAGTAGCTCCAACAGGGAAAACCCCGTCATGGCTCGGTTCTGGATCCCCTTTCCGGTCATCAGCTTCATGGCTCAAAGGGCTGCATCCGGTCGGCAGTTGCCGTCCTGCCAGCGCCCCACCCGCACCACTCCGAGGGGTAGGGACATCACCAGGCAGCGCACCAGCTCCGTGCCCGTCGCAGCGATCCGTACGGTGCCCCCATCGAGCACCAGACCATTGCTGCTGAAGCGGACCTGTTCCGGCAGGTTGTGCACCATCTGCACCGCCGGATCGGCGATGCCTTCCCCCAGGCCCAGGCGCTCGTCCTGACAGGCCGGCAGGCTATTCGCCCCTGGCGGTGCCTGCCAGCCGCTGTCCGTCAGCTGCAGGGCGCAGGGTCGCCCCTGGCGGCTGGCTGCCACCCGGCCGAGTTCAAGGCCGAGGGCCAGGCGACGGCTGGCACTCTCCACCCGTTCCCGGGCGAAATCCTGGCTCACCTGCAGCAGCCCGACCGTGCTGACGACACCCAGTAACCCCACCACCACCAGCAGTTCCGTCAGGCTGAAACCGGAACTGTCTCGCCGTTCAGGACGTCGCACGGGCCACCTCCACCGGCGATGGCGCCGGACACAGGCCATAGGCGGCGGGATGATAGATGCGGTGGCGGGTTTGCCTCAGGCCATCGACGGTGAGCGTCAGTTGCAGGGCTTCCCCCGAAGGCTCCAGGCTGAGATCGCGGTGTAATCCCTGCACCGGCAGCGTCGATTGGAGCACCAGCAGCAGCCGTCCAGCCGCCTGGCTGCAATCCTCCAAGGGCACGGCCTGGTGGCTCTCGCTGCGCAACAGTCCCTCGAAGCTCACCAGTCCTGCCTCCAGTTGATCGGAGCGCTGTTGCCGTTTCTCCAGTTCCAGCACCGACATCGACACCAGATCGAGCACATGCACAGAGGCCGCCGCCGTCAGGCTGAACACCAACGACGCCATGACCGTTTCACTCAGGGTCATGGGGCGATTCCCCGCAGACCGAGGGGGCGCAGATCCCTGACCGCTGCTGGGTTGCCCTGCAGGGCCACGGTGAATGCTGACCGCAGGGCCTGCTGGCCATCGAGGGGGCGCAGTTCCAGCAACAACTCAGCGCCGGCTTCAGCCGCAGGCTCCGTGGCCGGGGCGGCGCTCGCCTGGGGCCGCCAGCCCACAAGCTCATAGGGGGTGGAGTTCACCTCGCCCCGGGCCAGGGCCTGCAGTTGCTCTGCACTGATGCAGGCGGCCGTGGACCATAGCTCCAGGGCGAGGGGCAACAGGCAGCGGTGCTGGCCCTGCAGTGCCGCCACCAACTGCTGGGCCGCCGACATCGAGCTGTCTTCCGCCTGTCTGAGGCGTGACAGCGCTGCCAGTCGTTGGGCGTTCTGCAGAGTCATCGACTGCATCGACAGGCAGCCCAGCAACATCACCAGCGAGGCCAACGAGGCCAGCGGCAACAGAAAGCCGGCTTCGGCATCGCCCTTGATTGGAGAGACACCACGAATCCCTACCCTTCGATGGAGATGTCCTGCCATCGCAGCAGCGTGTAGTGAACGACTTCTCCAGCCTTCCCAGGGACGGACAACGTTGCTGGTGCTGAGAGGGCCTCAATTCGCCGGCTCTCGTTGTCGGAGCAGGCCGTTGGCCCAGGCGCTGAGATGTTCGAGCCGCTGCGGCAATTCGCTGCGGCTGACGCACCGCCACACCCGCACACTGGGATACCAGGGGCAGCTATCCCCTTCCCCCTCCCAGTACCAGGGCCTGGCTCGGCTTGAGGCGGAGAGCACCACACAGGGCACCCCCAGGGCACCACAGAGATGGGCCACCACGCTGGGAATCGTGACGACGCCATCACAGGCGGCGATGGCTGCCACCAGCTGTTCGATGTCATGGAAGGCATCGAAATCCGGGGGCTGAATCACCGCACCGGTGGCGGCCGAGAAGGCCGCCAGGGCCTCGGTGGCATCGCCGTATTGCAGCGATCGCAGCTCCAGCCCCGGGATCATCGCCAACGGGGCCAGATCAAGCAGCTGGATTGACTTGATCAGGCCGCGCTGGGGCTGAAAACTGCGCCAGAACAGGCCCAGGCGGCATGGGCCGGCGGCCGGGACGGGCTTCTGATCGCGCAGCCAGGGCTTGAACGGCAAGGGCAAAGGCTGCTGTCGATGGGCCAGCAGCCAGGGCAGGGAGGCCAGGGGCAGGGCCGCCACCACATCAGTCAGATCAGGGGGGCTTTTCGTCCGGGGCAGAACGGTGATGCCTGGGAAGCGTCGGGCCACCAGCCCCACCAGGCGTGCATCCAGCAGCAGGGCCAGCCGTTGGGGCTGGGGAACCCAGGCGGAGAGGAAGCCAAGCCAGAACAGCTCATCACCGAGGCCCTGCTCGGCCCAGAGCAGCACCGTGCCCTGGCAGGGCTCTCCGTCCCAGGGAGGCACACCAACGACCGGCGATTCGTCCAGCTCGCCGAGCAGCCAGCGCCGCTCGTAATCCTGGCCACCGCAGAGGGTTTCGCCGCCAAGGAGTCGTAGCAGTCCCCGGTTCACCGCCGCTTGATGCCAGTCGCTCTTCAGCGCCAGAGCTCGGCCATAGGCCTCGATGGCCCGGGCATAGAGACCCTGGCACTGCAGCACCATGGCCCGCGCAAACCAGGCCTCGGCGGCATCACCATGACGGAGCAACAGGTGGTCGCACACCTGCAGCGCCTCCTCAAAGCGTTCAGCGTCATGGAGGATCCTGACCATCAGCAGGCACTCCTCCAGGCCTTCCGGCTCGAGGGTCAGAAGCGACCGGACCTGCACCAGGGCGGCTTCCAGTTGATCGTTCTGCCACAACAGCCGGGCCAGGCGCACCAGGGTGGGGCCATGGCCGGGATCGCACAACAGGCAGAACTGCAGGCTGGCGCAGGCTTCGGCCACCTGGCCTTCGAGGATCTGACATTCGGCCAGCAACCGCAGGGCCTCCAGCCCATGCTGATCGCTGCTCAGCAAGTCATCCAGCAGCGGCATCGCCTCCTGCTGCCTGCCCGCCGCGATCAGCTCCCGGATCGCGGCCAAAGCCTGTGGCGCCGCGTTGCTCATCGGTCCCCTGCCGGTTGCTTGTCGATCACGGCGGATTGCTGTTTCGGAGCCAGCAGGAGCCAGAAGCCCTGACCCATCTGGTCATGATTCTCCAGATGCAGGACCTCCAGAACCCTGCAGATTTTGGGCAACCACCAGGAGGGCGGGGCCTGGATCAGATGAGCATTGCGGCCGTCCGCCAGTTGTTTGAGTGCTGGACCGGTGTGAATGGTGACGAAGGCGAGCTGAGACACCAGGCCGGCCAACTCCTGCAGAACCGCTTCCAGGCAGGCAGGCTCCACATGCTCCAGCACATCGATGCAGCAGACCAAGGGTGCTGTCGTCGGCTCTCCAGCCTCGGGAAAGGCGGGGTCGTAGGGGTGATAGGCCTCGAGAATGACACCATTGTCTTCAAGAGCTGGACGCAATCTTTGCTTGCCAGCGCCGTAATCGGCGATTTCCCGAATGGCGTTGAGCTGGCAGATGGTGGCAACCAGTGGCGCAAAAGCAACCGAAGCGACGCCATAAGCAGGGTTGCAATGCAGCTCCTGCTGCAGACGTCGGTATTCGGCGGTGATGGTTTGTGTCATGCTCAGGACGAAACCAGTCGATTGCCAATAGTCTATTGCTGAATCTGGCCCCTACTGATTCAACTTCAACACCGCCATGAAGGCTTCCTGTGGTACATCCACTTTGCCCATGGCTTTCATGCGTTTCTTGCCCTTGGCCTGTTTCTGCAGCAATTTTTTCTTGCGACTGATGTCGCCGCCATAGCACTTGGCCAGCACATCCTTGCGGATGGCGCTGATGCTTTCGCTGGCGATGATGCGACTGCCGATCGAGGCCTGAATCGGAATTTTGAATTGCTGTCTGGGGATCAACTCTTTGAGCTTTTCAACCAAGCCCTTGCCGACGTTGTAGGCCTTGTCCCGGTGCACAATTGTGGTGAGGGGATCGGCCTTTTCGCTGTTGATCAGTACATCAAGCCGCACCAGCTCATTGCGGCGATAGCCGATCAGGTGATATTCCATCGAGGCATAGCCCTTGGTGCGGCTCTTCATTTGATCAAAGAAGTCCGTCACCACTTCGGCCAGGGGCATCTCGTAATGAAGGGTGACCCGATCGGTGGTGATGTACTTCAAATCCATAAATTCACCGCGGCGTTCCTGGCAGAGCTCCATCAGAGCGCCGTTGTAGGTATTTGGTGTGTAGATCTCCAGTTTCACATAGGGCTCTTCAATGGATTCGCGTTTTTGTGGGTCGGGAAGCGTCGCTGGGTTGTCCACCATCATGGTGCTGCCATCGATCATGTTGACCTGGTAGATCACCGACGGGGCGGTGACAATCAGGTCCAGGTCATATTCGCGTTCCAGTCGCTCCTGCACGATCTCCATGTGCAGGAGCCCCAGGAAGCCGCAGCGGAAGCCAAAGCCCATGGCGCTGCTGGTTTCCGGCTCGAACTTGAGCGCCGCATCGGAGAGTTGCAGCTTGTCGAGGGCCTCGCGCAGATCGGGATACTGGTCGGCGTCGGTGGGAAACAGACCGCAGAACACCATCGGCTTGGCCTCGGCGTAGCCAGGCAGCGCCTCAGTGGCAGGATCCTGGAACAGGGTGATCGTGTCGCCCACCCGGGCATCGGCCACGGCTTTGATCGACGCCGCCATGTAACCGACCTCGCCGGCATGGAGGCTGTCCACCTGACGCTGATCAGGCGCCATCACCCCCACTTCATCGAGTTCGTAGGTTTTGCCGCTGGCCATCAGCAACACCTTGTCCTTGCGCGCGATCCTGCCGCTGATCACTCGGAAATAAACGATCACCCCACGGTAAGGGTCGTAGTAGGAGTCAAAGATCAGGGCCCTCAGGGGCTCGCCCAGCCGATCGGGCGGCGGCGGAACACGATCCACCACGGCCTGCAGAATCTCGGGAATCCCCAGTCCTGTTTTGGCTGAGCAGGCAATGGCGTTCGAGGTGTCCAGGCCGATGATCGATTCAATTTCCTCGCTGATGCGGGCCGGATCGGCACCCGGCAGGTCAATTTTGTTGAGCACGGGAATGATCTCGAGATCGTTCGCCAGCGCCAGGTAGACATTCGCCAGGGTCTGGGCTTCTACCCCCTGGCTGGCATCGACGACCAGCAGGGCCCCTTCGCAGGCCTGCAAGGACCGGCTGACTTCATAGGAAAAGTCAACGTGACCCGGTGTATCGATCAGATTCAGAATGTAGATCTCACCATCGGCCGCCTTGTATTCCATGCGGGCTGCCTGCAGCTTGATCGTGATGCCACGCTCCCGCTCCAGTTCCATGTTGTCGAGGAACTGCTCCTGCATGTCCCTGGCCGCCACCGTGCCCGTGGCCTGCAGCAGACGATCGGCCAGGGTGGATTTGCCGTGATCGATGTGGGCAATGATGCAGAAGTTACGGATCCTCTGAACGGGAGCGTCGGTCATCGCGGCACGGTCATGGCGGTCAGGTCAATCAAGGCGGATCTCGGTCGCCAGGCCACCAGATCCTGGACAGGGACTGCCAAGGCTGATCATCCCGCTTTGAGACCCTTCCAGGGTTGGGTGATCCTAGGCATGCGCTCCGGCAAGATCCAGCCAGCCCTGGCCCTGGAGGCGGCCAGCGACCACCACCAGCTCTGCGGTCCCCTTCCTACACTCGGCACAGAAGCAAGGCCACCGATGACAACCGCCGAGACCCCTGTGACCCAGAGCCCTGCCAGCACTGAGGCCATGTCCACCGCTGAAGCCAGCGATCCGCGAGCTCTGACGCTGGAGAACGTTGAGCGTGCCCTCGATGAGCTGCGCCCCTATCTGATGGCCGATGGCGGCAACGTTGAAGTCGTCGAAATCGACGGGCCGATCGTCAAGGTTCGCTTGCAGGGTGCCTGCGGCTCCTGCCCCAGCAGCACCATGACCTTGAAAATGGGCATCGAGCGCAAGCTGCGTGAAGCCATTCCTGAGGTCAACGAAGTCGTGCAGGTGCTCTGAATCAAGGGCTTGCCTCAAGCAGGGCTTGCCTCAAGCAGGGCTCAGGCCCTGCTCGCCGCTGGCCTTGGCGATCGCTTCGATGGCGAACGCGCCAAAGGCCGTCACCACATCCTGCCGGTCGTACAGGCACAGCAGGGCTTGCTCGCTGATCTGGCTGCGCAGGGCCGCCAGCCCCTCGGGGTCACGGATCAGTGTCACGGCCCAGTCGCTGTAGTCGTCAAAATCTTGGGCCACTGGAGCTCGCTCCAGGCCCATTTGCCGGTAGGCCCCGGCCACGAAGCGGGAGCGCAGAAAATCCCCTTCGAGGCTGACGATCGGTGTGCCGGTGTGGATCGTTTCGTAGAGGGTGACGCCACTGCCGAAGTAGGGGGGGTCCAGCAGCACATCAAGGCAGGCCGCCAGGCTGATGAACTCCTGGCGTTCCATACGACTCAACAGAATCAGACGCTCGGCCAGGGTGGGCGCGGAGACGGCGATCCGGTCGAGGAAGATCTGGGTGTAGGAGGTGACTTCCGCCTCCACAAACACGAACCAGGCCTCCGGTACCCGCTGGGCGATCTGCTCCAGGATGGCATCAAAGTCGGGATGCAGTTTGGAGAAGCTCTGCAGGCAGCCGAATAGCGGAACTTCCTCGGGGAGGAAGAAATAATCTCGGCCATGGGTTGCCGGCTCTAGATTTTCGCTCAGATAGCAACACGGCAAACCAGGCAGCCGCACCAGGGTTTCGCTGTACTGAACATCCGAGTCGGGTTTTTCCACCAGCTCCCCGGAGATATAGTAATCAATCGTCGCCAGTCCGCTGGTCTGGGGCACGCCCCATCCTGTTACTTGTACTGGTGCCGAGCGATGACAGGCCAGCATGGTCACCGCTGGATGCATGCCGATATCGGTAAAGAACAGCAGATCCAGATCAAGGTTGTCGAGCTGTAATGCTGCACCTTCAAAGCTCTCTGCCAGGACGACTGCTTGATCGGAGCCGGCATCAATGCGATCGCGAACATCATCCTGCCGGGAACTTGGTAGATGGATCACAACCACTTCAAACTGCCGACGATCCAGATGGCGGATCAACCCTTCAAAGGCTCGGCTGTTGCTATGGCTGAACAAAAAACCTGAGAGGAAACCAATCCGTCGCCGCTGCGCCGGCGGCCGCGCAGCCTGCTGTTTCGGCTCGATGAATTGCAGATGCTGGCTGAGAAGCCCGCCGTAGGCTTCCAGTGCGGCCCGATCATCACGGTTGTGATAGATCAGATAGAAAGGATGGTGGCTCATGGCGTCATCGCCAAAGTACAGATCTTGCTGTCGTTTGACGAGCTGCCATAGCCCATCCAGGCAGCGTTGCCGCAGCTCCTCGATCTGCTGGGCCGATGTCGCCACGATCGGCAGCACGAAGAGATGGTTGAGATTCAAGATCAATGAATCGGGCTGCAGGGCCAGGGCTTCGCCATGCCAGTGAATGGCGATTTCTGGCAACGCCATATTGCGAAAGATATTGCCCAGTGCTGTGCGGCAGGCCACATGGCTCGGATCCAGTTCGGCTGCCTCCCCATAGGCCAACGCCGCAGCGCCGAGATCACCGGCCTGCCGCAGCACCTGCCCCAGCAGGCACCAGCCAGCCCCATTGCGTGAATCCAGGGCTACGGCCTTCTGGGCGCAGACTTCAGCAGCCGCGAGGTCACCGGCCTGGAGCAATGCAGCAGCTTCGGCCAGAAGATCATCGAGGTTCATGGCCGTGCCGAGCAGCAGACTCTCCTCAAGGTAACCAGTCTGAATCTGAAGAGTTGATCTTGGCTTCTAGTCATGATTGACAGGTCTTCGCCTGGGTGATCGCTTCGCTGGCGAAATCTTCAAAACCCCGCACCATCTCGATGCGATCGTAGAGATACAGAAGTGCCGCCTGGCAGATCCGCTCGCGCAGAGCAAGTCTTCGCGCATCATTGCTCATCAACGCCACCGCCAGCTCCACGTAGCCCTCCAGATGCTGGCGTCGATCCATCCACACTGGCCATCTAAGACCCCCTATGGCGACCTGAGCCGGGTCTGGATCCATGCCACGGCCTCCGCTCACGGGGCTGAGAACCAGGGGCAGGTCGAACACGCCCCGCAGCGAACCATTCCCGGCCCGGGCCGTCATGCTCCATCGGCCCGGCCGCACAAGGCCGTCAACCTTCAGGACCGGCAGCACCGCCGCTGGAATCGGCATTTCGATCCAGGCTTGGTCTGCCACCGGGACGGCTGCACGAACGTTGCCAGGGGGGAGCCGCCGCACCCCCCTTTGCGCAGCGAAAGTCAGGCCCGCCAAGCCCCTAGGCTCACCGCCAGATGCCCTGATCCGCCGTGCTCGACCAGCGCCTCCTGCGCGATAACCCCGAGCTCATCCGCCTGCAGCTGGCCCGCCGCGGTCTGCAACTCGATTCCACTGGCCTGCAGTCCATGGCGCTGCAGGAGCGGCACCTGGAGGAACAGCGCAGCAATCTCCAGGCCGAAGGCAACCGCATCGGCAAGGAGGTCGGGCAGAAGATCAAGGCCGGAGCCAGCCCCCAGGGGCCCGAAGTTCAGGCCCTCAGGGATCAGGGCAACCAGATCAAGCAGCGGGTGGCGGGCCTGGAGGAGGAGGAAAAGGTGCTGCAGAGCCAGCTGCATGAGCAGCTGATCGCCCTGCCGAACCTGCCCTCCGAGCTGACGCCGGACGGCAGGTCCGAGGCCGACAACGTCGAGGTCAAGCGCTGGGGTGAACCCCGTCTTGCCGGCCCCGCTGAGCAGCTGCAGGAGCACTGGCAGATCGCCGAACGGCTGGCCCTGGTGGACAGCGAACGCTCGGTGCGCATTGCCCAGAGCCGTTTCGTGACCCTGCGGGGCATGGGTGCCCGTCTGGAGCGGGCCCTGATCGCCCTGATGCTCGATCTGCATGCCAAGCGGGGCTACACCGAACTGCTGCCGCCGATCCTGGTGAACAGCGCCAGCCTCCTGGGCTCCGGACAGTTGCCGAAATTCGCCGAGGAAAGCTTCCGCTGCGCCGAGGACGATCTCTGGCTCACCCCGACGGCGGAAGTGCCGATCACCTCGTTCCACCGCGATGAGGTGATTCCGGCCGACCAGCTGCCCCTGCGCTACGCGGCCTACACCCCCTGCTTCCGGCGGGAGGCCGGCTCCTATGGCCGGGATACCCGGGGCCTGATCCGGCTGCATCAGTTCAACAAAGTAGAGCTCTACTGGTTCACCCAGCCCGAAGACTCCGATGCGGCCCACGAGCAGCTCACCCGCGACGCCGAGACCGTGCTCGAAACCCTGGAACTTCCCTACCGGCGGATTGAGCTCTGCAGCGGTGATCTGGGCTTCTCCGCCGCCCGCACCTACGACTTGGAGGTCTGGCTGGCGGGGGCCGGGGCCTACCGGGAAATCTCCAGCTGCAGCACCTGCCGCGATTTTCAGGCACGCCGCGCCAATATCCGCATCAAGGCGGAGAAGGGCACGCGGCTGGCGCACACCCTCAATGGCAGCGGCCTGGCGGTGGGACGCACCATGGCGGCCTTGCTGGAAAACGGCCAGCAGGCCGATGGCAGTGTGCGGCTGCCGCAGGCCTTGGTGCCCTATCTCGGCACGGACACGATCAGCGGCTGCTGATCACCGCTCGGCCCTCGCTGCACCGATGTCCTCTTCCGGGGCTTGAGAACCTGGCGCGTCTAGCATGGTTGGACTCGTTACTGGACTCGGGTCCTGATGTCATGGCAGGGGCAGAGGGACGCAAATCTGGCTCTGTTTCTGTATGTGAGTCCCTGTTGTTGGGCTGCAAGCGCTTGAGCAGTTGGCACAGCCGCTCAGTCGCAGTGGTCAGTGGTATCTGCGTTGCTCTGGGATTCACCAAGCGGCAAGCAGCCCTCCATCCTGGCAGCTTTGCAAATCAATTTGCAATCTGCTCTGACCATGGCGGGAGATCGTCATTATGACGAACAAATCGCGATTCATCCTGAGATTCATTATTCAAGTTGCCAAGGGCGCTCGCTCCCGGCAAGGCTATAACTATCATTCTGGCTCGATTCTGCTCACCACATTGGTGGTGATTCTGGTGGCGATGATCGGCGGCGCTGCGCTGATGACCAAGGCCATCAATTCGCTGAACTCTTCCTCCGATGCATCTGATCTGCAGACGGCCAAGGAAGCGGCAGAGACCGGCTTCAATGAAATTCTGGCGGCTTTGAATACCGATGAGAGAAGTTATCTTCTCGTCACCAAGCTTGCGAACTGGGGCAGCGGCGGTGTCAGCATCGCTGATTTGGACAGCTGCAATATCTACCATCCAAGCTTGACGACTTTGGCAGCGGCACCGGCGGGATATCCAGGCAGTCAATCATTTTATCAAACCCCCGGCTTCAATGGAGTTGTTACTTATAAACTGGAAGCCTATGACCCTCCGGCCAGCGTCAGCACGTCGGCTACCTGTACAAAGTTTGGCAATCTCTTTGGCGGCTCGGCCAGTTTCACCGTGATCGGAACGCTGACGAGAAATGGCAAGCAGCAGTCAACATTCAGGCTGAAAAAAGTTGTTTTTGTCAGGGGACCCTTCAGCGAATCCAGCCAGCCTTTTGATGCGCCACTGATGATTACGGGATCTGGTCCAAGCAGTAATAATGATGTGACCAAAATGGACCAGAAGAAATTCGGCCTGTCTTCGATTCCCGGTGCTTGCATCACAGCCGGTGATCGTAAATGTAAGAGCCCTGACCCGGGACTCCAGACCACCTATGTGGTGTGCTCCGGCAATCCCCATTGTGTGCCGCCCACGTCCAATATTGGCCCTCTCAATGCCAATGGCCTCGATCTGCCGCCATTCCCCGGGCGTTTGCCGTTCTTCTGGCTTCCTTGGCTTTCCCCCTCCCCCTATAGCTATCCGAACCCAGGGCCGTACTTCTTTTTTCCTCCCTTGCATTTTCCCCCCTCTCCGCATTATGCGATTTGGGTTGAGGACAGGTGGTCATTTCTACAGGATTTTGGCGCCGCCTATCCCTTGCAGGACAAGCGGTCATTTCTGCAGCTCTCTAGCGATCAACAAATTGTTTATAATACAACCATGTGTAACTTTCCTTATTACGGAACCGCAGGTTGTCCCACGCCCAGCACCGCTGACTCCTTCATCACTAATAAATTGGAGAAAGGTTGCTATTATAATCACAACGACCAGCCTGATAATTCAGGTGACATTACCCGCCCCAGTCAGAACAGTTCGGACTCGACGGCGATCAACTGCGTCGTCAAGTCGATGAGCAATCCCAATATCAAGGTCAATACGGGTACGGGGGCGGCTTCGGCTACGCCCAATGCTGCCCATGGGCTGCCTGTCAATGTGTTTGTGACAGGTACAGGAACGGTGATTGATGTGCAAACAGGCGACTTCAGCAATCTCATCCCGTTGAATTGGGCCAAACTGAGAGTCCACGGCACAGACGGCGATGGATCGAATTGCTCTGTGCAGACAGTCCTGATTGGTGTCTTGCAACTGGATGGCTTGTTCATCTGGATGCCGGAGGGCAAAATTATTTATCCCAGTCCCGGTGGTGGCGGCGGCAACAGTGGCCCCTTTGGCGTGCGCTGGGTCTGCGCCTTTGATTCCAAGAACTCTGCCAATATGGATATCATTGGCCCGAGTGATGCGGTGGCTGGACTTGCCACAATCTTCCCTAGTTTCTTTAACGCCAGCGCTGCTGATCCTTCGTTTATTCCAAGTTCCACTCCCAGTAACATCACAAATTACCGGGCCTACGGAGTCACTTACTAATCATGGCCAAATTGGTCCCTCTGAGATTGTCCCAGCCCTTGCGAGGTCGGCAACAACTGCCTGCATCAATGCAGTGTCGATCGAGCCCAGTTGGTTTTACGATTCTTGAAGTCTTGCTGGCTGCCGTCATCGCTGTTGTAGCGGCCACAGTCCTTTTCCCCCTGTTCAATGAATCGGTGTTGGTTGCACGTCAGTCGGCGGATCGCAATTCAATTGAGGCGGCCACTTCGTTGGATTTAAGTTGGATCAAGCGCTATGCCAAGTTCTGGAAGATGAAAAGTGGTCCCTATCCACTGGATAATTCTCATACCAAAAGTACCGCTGTATTTCAAACATCCCCAGTGCTTGAGTATGAATGTGCCAACGCTGACCTCACGAACACCAACCTCTCCCAGCAATTCATCACCGATGCCGTCAGCGTCGCCAGTACGGCCGATGACGTTGTGCCCAAGCTTCCCTACGCCTTCGATGCAGCCGCCAATAGCCAGATCCCGATCACCAATATCAGCGCTGGCTACACCCTGAGCAGAACAGTGGACACCTCAAATCCGAACAGAGTCTATGTTATTTACAAAGTAGCCTCTGCAAATGAGCGCCCCATTAACTTCGTTCGCGAGGCCTCCGTTGTGCTCGAGTCGGTTGCATGGTGCACGCCGAAATGAAGAAGCTGTTGCTTTTTCCGGATGCCAGGCAAGAGTGGATTGGCTATACACTCATTGAGTTGCTGATGGTTGTTGTTCTGATCAGTGTCCTCGGCGGCACGTTCCTCAGCACCCAGTCGTCGTCTTTTGTCAGTTATGGCAAGCTCAGGCTCGCTGCCGCCGAGCTTTCCGGCACCATTGCCAGAGCCAGGGATACTGCGGCCAAGAATATCAGCGTTGACGCGACCTGCAGCATTGTTCAAACCGTCGACAGCACGACCACCAACGTCACCACCGCTCTTCTTCCGGCTAACTGCATCAGTTCATCCCTGCTGCCGAATGCCATCAACCTCAGAGATCGTTCCGGTGCCAGCAGTCTGGTTGTGGATCAGACCACCGTCTTCACATTTCAATCAGAGGGGATGAGTACAAATGCTGATACTTCGCTGACTGATCAGACGATTCGTCTTTCCGATCCACGATCAACCACAGTGATCTGCGTTAATCTGACAATTCCCGCATCCATCATCCGCCTGGGCCTGATCAAGGCTGGTAGTACAACCTGCGACTACACTGGAAAATGAAAGTCTCGCGCCGTCAGAACTGCAACCGCTCGGCTTGGCCATCGTTGTTGTTGCGTGAGCTGTTCAAATCGTCCAGGCCTGGGCTGCGGGCCAGGGAGAGTGGTCTGTCACTGATTGAGCTATTGGTGGCGATGATCATCAGCTTGATCGTTATTCATGCCATGGCACATATCATGGTTTCTGAGCTGCAGCTGGCGCGATCATTTGAGGAGCACTCCAACCTGAAAGATGCCACCGTCAGGGTTGCCGCGATGATGCAAAAAGAAATCTCTCTGGCCAGTGATCTTTCCGTGCCGGCAACGGATCCCACGAGTTGTGGCTTGAACGACCCGCTGGTGATTGTTGGCCCACGCAAACTGTGGACCATCGTCTATGGCTTTGCCGCCCAGAACCCGCCGCCAGGATGGGTGGGACCGATGACGCTCTTTCGCTGTGGCCCTCCTTATAACGACCAGGGCAATCTCGATCTCTCCAAGTCGGTCAAGACGGTCGTCGTGCTGGATAAGTTGGCTCAGGTCAGTCCCTGGGACACAGTGATCAATAGTGGTGACTTGGCCAATCTCTCCAATTCCCTCTCGCGCGGTATCAGGATCCAGTTCAACATGCAGTCGACCAATGGTCAGACGAAGCCCTACATCTTTGGCGCTCGCTCAGCGATCAATCCGCTCTACGCCTTCGGCGATCAGGTGGCCAATGGCAGCACCTTCCTGACGACAGCGCCCAGCGTCTGCGACGACGCCACTGCCACCCGAGCAGGAGGCGATATTCTCAATACTATTTGCTATCAAACCATGACAACGCATCAGATTATTTATAATAATACTGCTGAAACTGAAACCGACAAGCGTCAGCATTTTTATATTGCTCCCAATCCTGGCACGGTCTCGTCTCCATCATTGGCTCTCCATTGTTTGAGGATATCGTTTATCTGCCCAACCTCAAGAGTGCTTACACTATTCAAAGTACATCCAGTTCAACTGGGGCATGTACTCGCGCCAGTTGTTATGTGACCTCCGGGGCGAATGAAAAAATCAGTCTTATGAATGTCAACTATCTGATCTTCCCGGATGCCCAGATCGGCATCTGATGGTCTCCGCATCGTCGCCATCGATGGTCTGCCGGTCGCCGGGGTGGATCCTTGCTCGGCTCTCGGGCCCTCGCTGAGGATTCGCTCCCTCCAGCCGGCTGGCTTGGCAATCAGGCGCTGCGGCTGTCAGTCGGCCCTGGCTGTCCGCGGTCCCGACTGTCCCCGCTCCCGGCTGTTGGCGGGGTACCGCCCCCGCCCCTCGCCCCACAAGCACCACAATGGGGACATTGCGAAGCATGGCTGGCATGGGAGTTCTCACCGCACTGGCGATCCTGGCGGGGCTGATCGTGGTGCATGAGAGCGGCCATTTTCTGGCTGCCCGCTGGCAGGGCATCCGGGTCAGTGGCTTCTCGATCGGCTTTGGGCCAGCCCTGTTGCAGCGGCGCCGTGGTGGCGTCCTCTATGCCCTGCGGGCGATTCCCCTCGGCGGCTTCGTCTCCTTTCCCGACGACGACGAGGACAGCCCCATCCCCGCCAATGACCCCGATCTGTTGCGCAATCGCCCCTTGCCCCAACGGGCCCTGGTGATTGCCGCCGGTGTCATCGCCAATCTGTTGCTGGCCTGGGCGGTGCTGGTGGCCCAGGGGTTCGTGGTCGGCATCCCGTCCGGTTTCAGCTCCACCCCAGGCGTGCTGGTGGCGGTGGTCCAGAGCGGCCAGCCTGCGGATGCGGCTGGCCTGCAGGCGGGAGATCGCATCCTGGCGCTGTCGGGTCAGAGTCTTGGTGGCGGTCAGGAGGCGGTGCAGCAGCTGGTGGATCGCATCCGTCAGGCCCCCGGCGAGAAGCTGCAGCTGCAAACCGAACGCGCCGGCCAGCTGCTCAGCCTCTCGCTCACCCCAAGCCCGGTGGGGGGCATCGGTCGGATCGGTGCCCAGCTTCAGCCCAACGGCATCGAAGCCTTTCGGGCTCCGCGAGGCCCGCTCGAGCCGGTGCGCCGGGCCAATCGCGATCTCGTTGCCCTAACCCGGCGCACGCTTGAGGGCTTCGGCACCCTGATCACCCACTTCGGTGAAACCGCCGGCCAGGTGTCGGGCCCGGTCAAGATCGTCGAGATGGGGGCTTCGCTGGCCAAACAGGGAGGAAGCAGCCTGTTTCTGTACACCGCCCTGATTTCGATCAATCTGGCGGTGCTCAATGCCCTGCCGCTGCCTTTGCTCGATGGCGGCCAGTTGGCGCTGCTGCTGCTGGAAGGGGTGCGCGGTCGGCCCTTGCCGGAGCGTTTCCAGATGGCCTTTTTTCAGTCCGGCTTCGTTTTTCTGGTCGGCCTCAGCCTGCTGCTGATCGTCAAGGACACCAGTCAACTGCCGGTGGTGCAGCAACTCTTGGGGCACTGAAGCTCCCTGCCGATCCCGCTCCACCTCGCCCCGCCCATGCCCCGTTTTGCCAGTGCCCGCCAGCGGGCTCCGCAGATCCTTGAGCAACTGGGGCAGCTTTACCCCCACGCCACCTGCTCGCTGGACTGGCGCAATCCCTATGAGCTGCTGGTGGCGACCATGCTCTCGGCCCAATGCACCGACGAGCGGGTCAATCGGGTGACGCCGGCGCTGTTCGAGCGCTTCCCCGATGCGGCGGCGGCGGCGGCGGTCGAGCCCGACGTCGTCGAACCCCTGGTGAGATCCACCGGTTTCTACCGCAACAAGGCCAGACACATCGTGGCCTCCAGCCGCTTGCTGGTGGAGCACCACGGTGGTGACGTGCCCCGCACCATGGAGGAGTTGCTGCTGCTGCCGGGCGTGGCCCGCAAGACCGCCAGCGTGGTGCTGGCCTGGTGTTACGGCATCAATGCCGGAGTCACGGTGGACACCCATGTCAGTCGGCTCAGCCAGCGCCTCGGACTCAGCCGCAAGAGCGATCCGCGCACGATCGAACCGGATCTGATGCGGTTGGTTCCCCAGGCCGAATGGCAGAACCTTTCGATCCGCCTGATTTTCCATGGTCGGGCCGTCTGCACCGCCCGCAAACCGCGCTGCCTGGAATGCCCGATCGCCGCGCTCTGTCCCAGCCACCCTGAGCGCTACAGTCGCTGACTATCAACGATGAGCAACCCAGCCGCATGGCGAAGAAGTCGATGATCGCGCGCGACGTCAAGCGCAAGAAGATGGTGGAGCGCTTCGCTGTCAAGCGCGCGGCCCTCAAGGCGGCGTTCGAGGCTGCCGCCGATCCGATGGAGCGGTTGGAAATCCACCGCAAGATCCAGGGTCTGCCCCGTAACAGCGCGCCGGTGCGCGTGCGCAACCGCTGCTGGGCCACCGGCAAACCCCGTGGTTACTACCGCGACTTCGGCCTCTGCCGCAACCAGCTGCGCGAACGGGCTCACAAAGGTGAGCTCCCCGGCGTGGTCAAATCCAGCTGGTAAGCCATTTCCGCTAGGGAAGCCTGATCCGGCTGGCGTCCAGCCGGCAACGCCACCTCGGTGGGCACTCGGTGGCGTGCTGTTTTGAGGGCACTTCGGTCTCAGCCTGTCCAGTTGGGCTGAGCGCGGTGTCTCCTGAGCGGGTCTGCAGGGCCAAGCCAACAAAAAACAAGCGATCCAGTCAGCGGTGAAGTCCGGATGGCAGGATGGCCTTTGACAACAAAAGGACATAAATCCAAGTGCAAGGACAAACTCAGTCGATCTCCTTCGATGGTCGGGAGATCCGGCTGACCACAGGTCGGTATGCCCCCCAGGCGGGTGGTTCGGTGATGGTGGAGTGCGGTGACACCTCGGTGCTGGTCACCGCCACCCGCTCCAAAGGCCGTGAAGGCATCGATTTTCTGCCTCTGATCTGCGATTACGAAGAGCGCCTCTACGCCGCCGGCCGCATCCCGGGCAGCTTTTTCCGGCGCGAGGCCAGGCCCCCGGAGCGGGCCATCCTCACCTGCCGTCTGATTGATCGGCCGATGCGGCCGCTGTTCCCGAGCTGGCTGCGCGACGACCTGCAGATCGTCGCCACCTGCATGTCGCTCGATGAACGGGTGCCACCCGATGTGCTCGCCGTGACCGGCGCCTCGATGGCCGCCCTGCTGGCCAGGATGCCGTTCTACGGGCCGATGGCCGCCGTGCGGGTGGGCCTGCTGGGCGACGACTTCGTGCTCAACCCCAGCTTCCGCGAGATCGAGCGCAGCGACCTGGACCTGGTCCTGGCCGGTACCCCTGCCGGGGTGGTGATGGTGGAAGCGGGTGCCAACCAGTTGCCCGAACAGGATGTGATCGAAGCGATCGACTTCGGCTACGAGGCCGTCGGCGAGCTGATCAAGGCCCAGCTGAACCTGCTCAAGGAGCTCGGCATCGAGCAGGTGATCCCGGAAGAGAAGCCGGGCGATTCCACCCTGCCCTCGTTCCTGGAACAGGAATGTGCCGGCGCCATCGGCGAGGTGCTCAAGCAGTTCTCCCAGACCAAGCCCGAACGGGACGAGAAGCTCGATGCGATCAAGGCCGAGGTGAGCGGCAAGATCGCCGCCCTCAAGGAGGACGACGCCATCAAGGTGGCCGTCAGCAGCAACAGCAAGGTTCTGGGCAACAGCTACAAGAGCCTCACCAAGAAGCTGATGCGCCAGCAGATCATCAGCGATGGCAAGCGGGTCGACGGCCGTGGCCTCGATGAAGTGCGGCCGATCAGCGCCGCCGTGGGTGTGCTGCCCAAGCGGGTGCACGGCTCGGGTCTGTTCAACCGCGGACTCACCCAGGTGTTGTCCACCGCCACCCTCGGCACCCCCAGTGATGCCCAGGAGATGGACGATCTCAACCCGGCCAGCGAAAAGACCTACCTGCACCACTACAACTTCCCCCCTTACTCGGTGGGTGAAACCCGGCCGATGCGCTCCCCCGGCCGCCGCGAAATTGGCCACGGTGCCCTGGCGGAGCGGGCGCTGCTGCCGGTGCTGCCCAGCAAGGAGAGCTTCCCCTACGTGTTGCGGGTGGTGTCGGAGTGCCTCAGCTCCAATGGCTCCACCTCGATGGGTTCGGTGTGCGGCAGCACCCTGGCTCTGATGGATGCGGGCGTGCCCCTGAAGGCGCCCGTCGGCGGGGCCGCCATGGGCCTGATCAAGGAAGGCGACGAGGTGCGCATCCTCACCGACATCCAGGGCATCGAGGATTTCCTTGGTGACATGGACTTCAAGGTGGCCGGCACCGAGAAGGGCATCACCGCCCTGCAGATGGACATGAAGATCACCGGCCTTGAGGTGAAAACCGTCGCCGACGCGATCAACCAGGCCCGGCCTGCCCGTCTGCACATCCTCGGCAAGATGCTGGAGGCGATCGATGCCCCCCGCGACACCCTCTCGCCCCATGCCCCTCGTCTGCTGAGCTTCCGCATCGATCCGGAGCTGATCGGCACCGTGATCGGCCCCGGTGGCCGCACGATCAAGGGCATCACGGAGCGCACCAACACCAAGATCGACATCGAGGATGGTGGCATTGTCACGATCGCCAGCCACGATGGTGCCGCCGCTGAAGAGGCTCAGCGCATCATCGAAGGTCTGACCCGCCGGGTCAGCGAGGGTGAGGTGTTCCAGGGGACGGTCACCCGGGTGATCCCGATCGGTGCCTTTGTGGAAATCCTGCCCGGTAAGGAGGGGATGATCCACATCTCCCAGCTGTCGGAATCGCGGGTGGAGAAGGTCGAAGACGTGGTGAACGTCGGCGATCAGGTGACGGTGCGGGTGCGCGAGATCGACAACCGCGGCCGCATCAACCTCAGCCTGCGCGGTGTGCCCCAGCAGGAACCCGAAGCGCCGGCTGCGGCCGTCGTCGTCGCCGCTGAGTGAAGCGCTGAATCGCCCCCCGGCCGCGGCCGGGGAGTTCATCGCCCCCCCGGCTCCTGTGATGCCGGGGGGGCTTTTTGATGCTGCGTTCTGACCCCGCCGCTGAGTCGCCCATCGGCAACCTCATTAGGTTGAAGGGAGGAGGAAGGGGCCCATGAAGATGCTGAATCACTCTGCATCTGTTCTGCTGCAGAATAATCAGCTGCAGAGCGATCGGCTGCAACCGGATCCACTGCAACAGGATCAACTCCTGAGCGAACAGCACAGTCGACTTCGGCAGCATCGAAGGCGGTCGAGCACATCGACGCAACCAACCGGCGGGTTGACAAGGTCCGGCCTGAGGCCGCTCCAGCAAGCATGCAGTCGTTTCAAGCCGGCCTCAGGGCCTGGGCGGCTGCCTGTATGGCTCTGCCTTGGGTCAGCCCCAGCAGCTTTTTAAAGGAGTCTGGCGATGAAACTCCCCCGACCTTCGCTCAAACCAGCAGCAGAGGCTGAACAGGGATTTTCTCTGGCCGTTGTCGTCGTGATCGCCCTGATCCTGGCGGCCGGGACCATGGGCGTCCTGTACCGGGCCTCAGGAGGCTTGGTGGGATCGGCGCGCCAGGGAGATCACCGCCAGGCCCTGGAAGCGGCCCAGGCCGGCACCGCCCAACTGCTCAAGGAGCTGAATCAGAAATATCCCCACCTGCTGGTGCGCGATGTGGCCGCCGGCTGGAGCCCCACCACGGCCGCCCCCAGCGCCTGGACCAGCCCCCTGCCTGCGACGGTCTGTGGTGAGGGCACCTCGCCGGCCCCGGCGAACATCAGGCTCAAGACCGCGCCCGCGGCCACACTCACGGCCAACACGGTGGCCGGTGCCAATACGGGCCGCTATCAGCTGATCAGCTACGACTTCAGCGGCGACCCGACCCGGCTGGGGGGACCGGCGACGATCCGCATGCGCGGCTGGTCGCCCAACGGCAGGGCCAATTCCATCGTCGAAACCCAGGTGTGGATTGCCACCAAGCCCTGTGGCGGTGCCGTGGGCAGCACCGGAGGCCAGTTCTTTGCCGGCTTGGCGGCCAACTACATGCAGCTCTATGACGACACCGTCAACGGCAACGCCACCTGCCTGTGGAAAGGCGCCGTGACCAAGACCGACTGCAACTCGAGCCTGGCCACCAACAGCGCCGCCCTCAAAACCGCCGTGAGCCTCTCCAATACGGCCGTGACCACCAATCTGCAGCTCACCGGCGGCAAGGGCTCAACCCTGACATTCCCAGATTTCCCGACGATGCCGAGCAGTCTGAACGCGATCGTTGCTGCCAATGGAGGTAAGGGCTACACCATCTATGACGACACTGTGATTGTCGCCGGCAGGCAATATCAATGTCTCAACAATATGAAGACCTCAACCTGTGACCCGATCGGGGCGGATGTGGCCGGCACTGGCACGGCAGCAAAGACCAAGATCTGTGAAGTGTCGACCACCCTTACCCTTGATGGCTTCTTTGCCACTGATTGTGCCGTCTGGCGGATTGCTTTTCCCTCGGGCGCTTACAACCATTTGGTGGTGTATGGACTCAATGGCAGCACCAACAAGTACGTACGCATTTGGGTCACCTGCGACAAGGCCAGCACGGTGGGAGCGTCCAAATGCGATGCGAACGTCAGTGGCGACACGATGGGTACAAATCGCCAATTTCACGTCATGAACACCTCGGGCCTCTATGCCCGTGGGGGCTACACAACTCGAGCTGATTCGATCGCCAATGTGCCCGCTGGCAGCAAGACCGAAGACCTGGTGTCCTATCTGGGGGTGCCGCCCACCGCGGCCAATGCGACAGCGGCGGGCGTCGATCCGATGACGGCCTGCCGCAACTGGTTCGATCCCACGGGTACCACCACGAATTACACACAATCAACTCGCCTGGAAATCCACTTTTCAACCATTGAGGGCTTTTTCTACTTCCCCTGTTCCTACTCTGATCTCGACGGCACCACCCAGAGCGGAGCCTACTGGCTGCTCTATTACAAGGCTAAAGATGGCAGCCCCGCCACGCTCAATGTGCCATCCGGTATGGCCACTGGTGTGGTGGACCAATTCGGTAACGAGTTCAATGTGACCGCAGACTACAAGTTTGAATATGCCGGCACCGGAATCACCAGCTGGCGAGAGGTGTCGAACTGATGGCCATGGTCCTCTGCCATCGGCTTCGCCGTCCGGGATGCCGCTCCCAGGCAGCCTTCACGATCACGGAACTGATCATGGTGGTGGGCATCATCGGCGTGCTGCTGTCGGTCGCCGTTCCCCGTTACAGCCAGCAGGTGAGGGAGTATCGGCTGCAGTCGATCACCAATCGGCTGGTGGGTTGGCTGGATGAGCATCGCCGGCTGGCCATGCAGCAATCGGGCCCCTGCGCCATCAGCATCAACACCGGCCAGGCCAGCTTCGATGCCTCCGCGAATGATGCCGGCATCAGCAATGATGTCTGTGGCGCCACCGTCAATCAGACCCGTGATCTGGTGCTGCGGCTGCGCAATCTCGAAAACGGCACCAGTGGCTTGACCCTGACCTTGTTGGGCACCACCGCCAGTCCGTTGTTGTTCAGTTTTCGCGGCCTGAGCCCGAATGGCATGGACGTGCAGATCAGCCTGGAGGGCAGCAGCCGCTGCGTGCGGGTCACGCGGCCGCTGGGTTTGATCCGTGTCGGCCGGGTCAAGAGCGGCACCAACACTTGCAGCTACACGGGGATGTGACGATGACGCACCTCAGGCTCGGGCAACGGATCAGGCAACTCCCCAAGGGAACGGGGGGGCAGGGTTTCAGCCTGGTGGAATTGCTGGTGGCCGCGGTGGCTGGGCTGTTTGTGATTGCGGTCGCCGGCGACGCGCTGCTGTTCCATGTGCGCTCGCTGGCGACGAGCGAATCGCTGCAGCGTCAACGGGAGTCGGCGTCGAGAACCACCAGCCTGATTGAGTCGGAGATCGCCCATAGCGAGGGCGTGACCACCAGTTCCACAGGTCTTGATCTGGCGAGCTGTGGACTCAGTGCCAGTGAATTCCGGCTGGCACTGAAGATGCCCGGCGGCCTGACCCCCGTGATCTACGGCGTCAAGGCCAGAACCGCGATCAGTACCAACGATTACGGTTCTCCCGATGACTGGAATGGTGCCAATCTGCTGACCCGTTGCGGGCCCACCATCACCATTGACGGCTCCTACCAGGCGCCGGCAACGGCTGCCGATTCCCTCAGCGTGATTGTGGACAGTCTCACGGCCTCGGCACCGGGCGGTGGCTTTTCCCTGCCGAGTTCGGACAGCAAATCGGTCAGCTTCCTGCTGGCGCTCGATGGTCTGGCGGTCTCAATGGGTACCCCCGCCACTTACCTGGCCCAGGCCGGCGGCAGCTCCCACAGCAATCCGCCGTTGCCCTATCCCTCGGACTATTCGGGCTGCGATGAGGTCTGCACCCTCACCAGCTGTACCACCACCCCAGGCATGGTTGCGGGCAGCCTCAGCGCCGACACGATCACGGCGGCTCAGGTTTTAGGCAGCACTCTCGTCTGCGGCAGGGGTGGCGGCGACAACATCACCGGATCCAGCTCCGATCAGGCCATCGATCCCGGCCGAACCGCTTCGGCCACGGTCAGCGGCGGCGGCGGCAAGGACGTGCTGTACGGCAGCGCCGGAAACGACAGCCTCACCGGTGGCGATCTGGCTGACATCCTGGTGGGCCGCAATGGCAGCGACACCCTCAACGGTGGTGGTGGTGACGACATCTTCTTTCCCTGGACGGAAGCCACCGTCTCCACGGCCACCAGCACCACGATCTCGGGAGGCAGCGGCGAAGACACCGTTTATTTCCCGGGCACGAAGGCGTCGAACTTCAGCATCGGCACCTGCACCCAGGCCTCCTGCACCGTTACCGCCACCAGTGGCGGCGTCACCAAGACCGTGACGATGAGCTCTGTGGAGGTCCTGGTGTTCACCGATGGTCGCTATGCGGTGCCCTGAGATGCGTCATCCCTCGGGCAAGCATTGCTCACAAGCAGCCGAACCTCGAGCCAGCTCACGGGCAGCTGGTCATGGTTTCAGCCTGGTTGAGTTGATGCTTTCGCTGGTGTTCATCCTGCTCAGCCTTGCCTGGGTCACCCGCATCACCACCAACGCCCAGGTGGCAGCGCGTAATGGCAACTTGGTGGATTCCATTTATACCAGTATCAACGAAGATATTGAGAGGTTGCGCAAAGCCGCTGTGGTTTACGCCTGTGCTTCGTTTGATGCCAGCACCGGCGACTGTCTGGCATACTCCACGGCCTCTGCCATTGATGCCAGCTCGAGTTTCTACATCTCCTGCACGGGCAACAGCGTGGCCCAGAAAATGTTGGCTGATCAGGCCTCCACCTTTGCGACCCCCACCACCCTGGTCTGGGCTCCGGATGCCCCTGCCGGTGTGGCGATCCCGTCCTCAATCCGTGCGATCACCATCACCCGCACGATCAGTCAGGACACCGACAAAAGCAGGATCTTTGTGTCCTACGCCACGGCGGCCCCGTCGCCTCTGAATATCACCGTCACCACGATCATCGTGCCCCAGGCGCAGGCCTGGTGCCCAGGGCCGAAATAGGCCGCTCCTGCCCCGTTCAGACCGCAAAATCAGGATCAATCGCCGCTATCGCCTCGCTGGCCCGCTCGCAGAGTTCCCGGTGGGCCTGGCCATGGCTGGCGATCAGACAACCGGCCTGGCGGCTGTCGCCGTCGTTGTAGCTGAGCGGCCGGCCATCGGCATGGCTGATGGCTCCACCGGCGGCCAGCAGCACCGCCTCGGGTGCCGCCAGATCCCAGTCCTTCGGGGCCGTACGGCCAGAGAGCGAGATGTAGAGATCACTCTCACCCCGCAGGATTGTGGCCACCTTGCCGCCAACGCTGCCCATCGAACGGCGCTCCGCCAGGGGCAGGGCCGCCAGCAATTGTTCGAGGCGCCCATCGCGATGGTTGCGGCTGGCCACCAGCACCAGCTCAGGCAGGGTTCGGCGCTGGCTCAACGCCGCTGGGAAGCGCTCGCCGGCCCGGTTCTCTCGCCAGGCTTCGCCAGCTGCGCCGTCCTCTCCCAGCAGGCCGAACCACAACTCCTCCAGCTCGGGCAACAGCACCACCCCCAGCACCGGCCGCCTGCCCCGCACCAGGGCCAGATGGACTGCATATTCGCCGGTGCCCTGCAGAAAGTCCTTGGTGCCATCGAGGGGATCGAGGATCCAGAGCCACTCAGCCGGCGGCTCCTGGCCGGCGTCGCCCGCTTCGTCCAGTGGCTCCTTGGCGGTTTCTTCACTCAGCAGGGACCAGGGAGCGTCGGGGAACGCCTGGGTCAGGCCGTCGAGCAACCACTGATTCACCGCCAGATCCGCTGCTGTGACTGGACCATCACTCCCATGCTCCACCGCCAGCACCGGCGCAAAGCCAAAGGGAGGAACCCCGCCACGGGCATAGGCCCGCAGAATGTCGGCGGCCCCCCAGGCAAGCCGCCGCAAGGTCGCCAGCAGATCGTCCAGGGCGACACCAGGCGGTAGATGGGGCAGAGCGCGCATCAGGGCTGCAACAAAATCCCACTTTGGCGGATGCCAAACCCAGGAGCAGCGGCGGATGCCAAACCCAGGAACAGCGGCGGATGCCAAAGCCGGGATCGCAGTGGCGGAAGCTGACATGTGCAGGCCGGCCGACTCTGAAGTCAAAACTGCAGCGCCGTAGTTGCTGAAACCTGAGGGGAGAGTAGAATCAGCTAGTCAATAGTTGCCGGCCATGGGACAAATTTTAACGGTCCTTGTCGCAATGGTTATTTCCGGCATGCTGGCCGGGACGATCACGGCCCTGTCGCTGACACCGATGACGACGCAGCGACAGAAGAACAACTACAGCACTGCCGAAGGCATGGCTATTGCTATTCGCAAATACGTCGCAGATACCAACAACAAAGTGACGTTTGCCAGCGATGCAAACATCACCGACGCCAACATACCCAGCGCGCTCAAGAGCAGCAATCAAGGATCCTGCAGCGTCAAGACCAACTACAGTCCACCAAAATCCACTGCCGTCATCCCCTATGCCGTGGAGTGCAATCAAGGCAGTGGCAATGTCTACGCGCAAGCCTGGCAGCCGCTTTACACAGTCACAAACTTCACCGAGCAAATAGGGGCGGGCACAGGGACGATCGCGATTGATCAATGCCTTGAACAGATTTCTAGCGCTAGGTTGGTATATTCTTCAAATCCAGGTACAATCTCGCTCTCAAGCAGCGATCTTTCGAAATACAGCAACTGCGCAACTGCTTCAGCTTCCGTGACTTTCACCACCTCCGGCTGGTCAGTCGATTCGAAAGATAGCAAAAACGACAAGAAGACTCTATGCGACTTCTTCATTGACGGCAACGTTTTGCCAGTCAACTTGACAGGAATATTTAAAAAATCTGATTGCACATAGAGCGCATCAAGCCATGCCTAAGACCATCCTTGAATCCCACGCTTTTTACCGTTAAACATGAAACTAGGCCCCCTCAAATAATCAACATTTTGCAGAGGCCCTGTGGACATGAGAAAGTCATCAATAAGAGTAGTCCGAACAGAAAATCTTTTCTCGCCCATCGAGATTGTCGCCTGATTTCCGAAAACTTCTCGGCGAGATTCATGCAATAACCGCTGCATAACATCAGCGCTTGAGACAATGCAGAAAGTTGAAAGTCGGGTTTTTAGACTCCATCAAGTCTCGGGTATTTCAACCGCGATCATTGTTGTCTGCTTTCCATCCATGGCCATGCTCATGAAGCCGGAGACATGTTCCACACAATCTTGATTGCTGACTTGATAGGATACGTTTCTTTACTGAACAGGTAGAGATAAAAAGAATTTAACCACCAGCAGCGCGACGGGCATATACCACGACCGAAGATGCATCTCCAGGGATGTACATCGGATTCATAGTACTACTATAAACTGCCCCGGGTGCATGCCAGAAGAGAGACATTTCATAGGTAACATTGCTGACTGCCAGACCTGTTCCGCCGCTGCTTGTGAAACAGCGCGACGAGTCACAGTATGGCGATTCTGAGATTGAAACACCGGCAAGCTTGGTCGGTGCCGAATCCTTGAGTCGATATAGTGTACTAGGAATGGCCGAGACTGCCTGGATGACAAATGCACCATTGCGATAGTCATTATCTTTGCCTGGCTTTGGAGAGCTGACATTAACCAAGCCCGTGGTGGTTGGCATCAGACCAGCCAAGTCATGCGGATTATTACGAGAAAAACCCACGTTCAGGTATTCCAGTCTGTTGACTCCACTTGGCGGAGTGCCGGTGGCAGCGGTAAATTTAAGTGCCGTTGGAGTACCGCTTGTGGGACTGTCAACAAAACAGCGATCAAATGTCCTGGCACCAGATATCGTTGAAGTATCTTGAGTGCAGGTGATTTCCGACGAGAGAACATTGGAGCTATTGGTATATTTATACTGAATCATCACCATCGGCGAGAGTACTGCATTGGTAGCAAGCAAATAAAATTGACTGGAACCGATAACTTCGGGGATGGCCTTAGGAGCGCCCAGTGGAGCGCAGATGTCAGCAGAGGTCAGGCCGCAATTTAGATTGTCTCCTGTTCGCATCAGATTAAACTTACTCTTGACGTATTTGTCGTCCCACGCGTGAACATGAAGTCCTTTTGTCCGATAGCCAGGATAACTATCAAGATCGAAATGACCGTCCTGAAGTGGATCAGTTGCCACGGGGGATGCGGGAGGGTTGTCTGATTCTTGGCACAGGTACATCTGGCCCGAAGCCGGGGTCGCTGCTGGCAAGGGGAAGAGATCAGAGTTGCAAGGGTCAGCTCCAACCAAGGGCGCAATGCCTACACGGGCTGCTTCGCCAAGGGAATCTGTTGACGAAGTGGATCCAACACACTTCACAAAAACGCCGGCCTTATTATTGTAACTACTTAAAAAAGAGCAATTCGAAGGGATCGGGATTGTTGCTCCATCTAATTTGCCGACCAACTGATTGTTTTCGGTGGCCAAGGTAACGAACTTGCCACGACGAACAATCTGCTGCAGGCTTTCCACCACCATATCGGCCTGTACCTGGGAGCCCATTTGCGAGAGGGCGACCTGAGGGCCCGTAATGAGGTAATAGGCTGCAATGGAGCCAATGGTCATCAGGCTCATAGCGATCATGGTGCCAAATAGGTTCATGAATAAAGACTCAGCTAACTGCATTCTTGGCAACAATAGCCCATCTGCAGGACGAGTACCCCAGAACGCTCCCGATTTTCTTTTGCCAGTCTGATCCAATCGATCAGACAGCGGCACCCAGGCCGGCAGCCCCTTGTCACGCTCGCAGGCACCGCGTCAGCCGGGTTCCTGCCTTGGACGGTGCTTCGCCGGAGCGACCCGAATGCTTGGCTGCATGGTGTCTTGGCGCCACTTGATTGCCCAGCTCACGCTGTGCAGGGCGACCTGGGCGCCCGGGCTGGTAGGCATCTACCAGCCAAGCGATGTCGCGCAGCGTCATCCAGTTTCAAAAAGGCCTCTCCCTGCCTGAGTTCCTGTGGCTGTACGGCACCGAGGCGCAAGGTGAGGCTGCTCTGGAGAAGGCCCGTTAGCCCGAGGTGTTCCGGTGTCCGCGTTGCCCAGGCCACGAGCATGGGCTGGTCCATGGCCGGCGGCTCAAGCGCTATCAATGCCGTACTTGCGGCCATCAGGCCACCCTCACGGCCGGCAAGATCAGGCAGGCCACCTCGCTCATCGGCTTCTGCGAAGCAGTAGCTGCCGCTGACAACCTGGTTCCTGGAAATTTATCTGATCGGCCAGGCCAAAACCGGGATCGTTTCGCTGCAGATCAGCTGCCAACTGGGCCTCCACTACGACACGGCCTGGCTGCTGCACAACAAGATCCTGCGGGCGATGACTGAGCGGCATGAGGCTTACTTGCTGCGGAGAAAGATCCAGATGGATGATGCCTACCTTGGCGCAGACTGCCCGGGCGGCAAAGCGGGTCGGGGATCAGAGAACAAGATTTCGACCGTCGCAGCCGTCTCCTTGAACGAGGCTGGTCATCCGATTCACGCCAGGATCACAGCCGTGAGCGGCTTCAGCTCAGAAGCGATCTCTGACTGGGCCCAACGCCACCTCGCGCCCGGCAGCCATGGTCTTTCCGATGGGCGGGCCTGCTTCCGCGCCGTGACCACGGCCAACTGCCACCACAAGGCTGTCGTCACCGGCGGCAAGCACCCCAACACCCTGCCGCAGTTCCGCTGGATCAACACCCTGCTGGGCAATCTCAAGACCAGCTTCTGCGGTACCTTCCACGCCTCTAACTTGGACAACTACACCAGGCGCTTCCAAGGCGGCTACTGCCTCCGATTCAACCGTCGCTTCTCGATGGCTGGGATGACCGAACGGATCGCCCATGCGGTCTGCTGCTGCATGCCACTCACAGAACGGGACTTCAGGGTCGCGGAGGTGCAGGGGTCATCAAGACAACCATTGGTTAACCGCCAGGTTCGCCCCCTGCCGACGCCGGCCCCGAACCTCCATGATCCAGGCTCAGCAACCGTGGGAAGCCATAGGGCAAGCTCTCGACGCGGGCGCAGGCCATCGGCGGCCCCCCAGCAGTGCCACCCCAGCTCCGCCAGCAGCTGCTCGATGCTCGACCTGATGCCGCCAGGTCAGGCAGGGAAAGCCGCCATCATGGTCAATGCAAGGTCAGCCATCGCCAAAACATTGTGCAGGAGCCTCCGGTCCCTCCCCCCAGCGAGGGTGCAGCCCTTCCTTGCGAAGGCCCAGCCGGCGTCCCCGAGACCGCCAGCGCCACGGATTCCTCCCCCGGCCAGCGACCCGAGCCCCAGGCCGGCGTCCTCTATCTGGTCGGCACGCCGATCGGCAATCTCGACGACCTCTCGCCCCGGGCCCGGCGGGTGCTGGCCGGGGTCGATCGGATCGCTTGTGAGGACACGCGCCACAGTGGTCTGCTGCTGCAGCGGCTTGGCCTGACGGGACGGCGGCTGACCAGTTTCCATGCCCACAATCAGATCGGGCGCATCCCCCAGCTGCTGGAGGCCCTGGTCGCCGGTGAGGCAGTGGCCCTGATCAGCGATGCGGGGCTGCCGGGTATCTCCGATCCCGGCGAGGAGCTGGTGGCGGCCGCTCGCCAGGCCGGCCTTGATGTGATCTGCATCCCTGGTCCTTCGGCGCTGACCACGGCCCTGGTCAGCAGTGGCCTGCCCACAGGGCGCTTCTGCTTCGAAGGGTTTCTGGCGGCGAAGCCAGCGGCGCGGCGTCAACAGCTCGCCGATCTGGCCGGCGAACCCCGCACGATCGTGCTTTACGAATCACCGCACCGGCTGCTGGCGCTGTTGGAGGATCTGCAGGCCGTGCTGGGCGACCGGCCCCTGCAGGTGGCTCGGGAGCTGACCAAGCGCCATGAGCAACAGGTGGGGCCCACGGTGCTGGCGGCCCTGGAGCATTTCCGCCGCACGCCTCCCCTGGGCGAATGCACCCTGGTGCTGGGGGGAGCCAGTCCGGCCGAGGCGCCGATCTGGGATGAGCCGAGCCTGCGGCAGCAGTTGGCGGAGCTGGTGGCCGATGGCCTCAGCAACCGGGAAGCCGCCCGCCAACTGGCCCAGAGCAGCGGTCACGCCAAACGGGACCTCTATGCCCTGTTGCACCGGCAGGCGGCAGACTGAGGTCGTTCCCCTGGGGTCGTTTGATCGCGGCCAACCCTCCCCACACCATGCTGTTGCGCCTGCGCCTCCTGCTGGGCAGCCTCGGCGGTGGCGGCCTGCTGCTGCTGCTGCTCTGCCTCGGTGCCCAGAATCTTGAGGATCGCCCCAGCCTCAGGCTCGGCTTCGGGCGAACGGCGCCGCTGCCCAGTGGTTTTCTGGTGGGTGTGGCCGTGGTGCTGGGGGTGATCGGTGGCGGCAGCACTGTGGCCTTGTTGGCCCCTCGCCGCCGGGATCAACTCCCCGGCAATGAGTAAAGGGCTCCTTCAATCACCACCCGGCTGATCCCCTGGGCGAGCAGATAGGGGGCGGTGCGCTCGATCACACGGGTATCCGGCAGCTTGATCACCCGTTGGCTGCGGCCGCAGAGCCGCTTGGCCTGGCGCGGATTGGTGAACACCACCAGGGCGCGACGATCGTGCTCCTCGGGGGGCAGCTGGCCGAGTTCGGCGATGTCGCTCAAGGGTCGGGCCTGCAGTTCCACGGTCTTGTCGACCAGCATGTAGACACTGGCCGGTAGCTCGGCACTGGCCAGGGGCTTCAGTTCCGCCGGGCTGCCGTGGTCATCAACCCCAAGGCCCAGCACCGCAATCGGCAGGAAGCTGGTCTGATCGTCCTCGTCATCCAAGTCGTCCTCGAGGTCCTCAGCGGCGATTTCGTCGTCGCCAATCAGGTCGTCGTCGTCATCGCCATATTCGGAATCGTCATCGATGTCGGCTTCAGCCTCAAGATCTTCCACAACATCAAGATCTGCCACGACATCGAGACTGGTCACATCGTTGGAATGGATGACATTGTCGAGATCGGTGCTGTTCGGTGAATCGTTAGCCTGATCACCCCTGTTTGCCGTGTCAGGCTCTGCCTCGTCGTCAGGATCTTCTTCGTCAATATCGGGCGCAATATTGAAGATGTGACTTGTATGGTAGCTGGCCTGAATGTCGGCTTCAGGTACAAGATTTTCGCCGCCAGGCTCGTCTGTGGTCTCAGGCTCAGGATTGTCGCCTGCTGGTTCAGTCCGATCCGCCCGGCCAGTCGGATCCGGTTCAATCGCTGCAGGCTCGGCCGTGTTGGCTTCCGGTGCAAGCTGCTCGGTCTGGGCGGCCTCGGGGCCTGAGCGGCTTCGTTGGCGTTTGAGTTTCTCGTAGGCCACCGCCCCGAGGGCCGTCTTGGCCACCCGGATCACGGTGTTGGCGCTGCAGCCGAAGCGATCGGCCAGGCCCTGGGTGCTTTCCCCCACTTGAAAGCCGCTCACCAGCTCGGTTTTCTGGCTGTCGCTGAGCCGGGTGGCCGCCATAGGGCGATCGCTGCACGGTCGATCACTGTACGGGCTGCATCCCTGCAACAAGCTCCAGCCAGGAGACGGCGCCTACCTGGCCTGCGGGCAGGCATCATGAACCCATCGGCGCAGATCCGATCTGCCCCTGCTTCCAGGCCCCAGGCCGGAAACATCACCCCAGCTCCCTTAGCTCAGCCGGATAGAGCAGCTGCCTTCTAAGCAGCCGGTCGTTGGTTCGAATCCAACAGGGGGCGTGAGCAAGAAAACCAAGTGTTGGCAAGAGTTTTTGCCGTCGCAGGCCGGAGGGCCAGGGGGGCTCCAGCTCGATCGCAACAGCGGCTGTGCAGGGTTTCTCCAGCTCCGCGCCATGGCTCTCAAGGGCCTGCCGGGACGGCGACCCCAGGCGCATCAGGTCCGCGACAAGCGGCCCTGGCCTTCAGATCAGCGAGGCTGGAGTCTGGATGAAACGGCAGCGCAGCTGGGCCAGAGCTTCATCGGGCAGGCCGAGGAACTGATCGAACCAACTCACACCCGTGGGTTGGATCATGGCGATGCCCACCAACAGCGCCTGGCCGTTGCCATCAAGTGGCTGTCCCCGGGCGCTGTGGCGTTGTCCCTGCACCGCCTTGCTGGTGAGCTGGGTGTGAACGATCAGGTCGGGGGCCCGGTAGAGAACGCCGAGGGCGAAGCGGAAACGGGCGTGGAACTGGAGCTCCACGGCACCGGTGGCGAGCTGCCAGCGTCCCTCCAGGCGCTCCGGATGCACGGCGATGCTGAGCCCGGGCGGCAGGGGCAGGCCCAGAAAGCGGGTGGTGCGCCAGTTCAGGGCCGGGATGGTCAGGGCGGCTGCCTCAAAGCTCAGGGGCTGCCAGCTGCCGCGATCCTGAGGCCCCAGGATCGCGGCGCCGCCACCACCACTGGCGTCGTAGCGGAAGCGGGGATAGCGGCCGATCGCCAGCCCGCAGCCGGACTGCGTCTGCAACTGCAGGGTTGGCATCAGCGCCGCAAGGGCTCCAGCTCACCGCGGGCATGCAGATCGGCCAGCGCTCCGTAGCCGCCGATCGACTGGCCGTCGATGAACACCTGGGGGAGGCTCCTCTGACCGCTGAGCTCTTCGAGTTCGCGTCTCTGCTCCTCGTTGACCACCTCCAGCACCTCGTGGGGGATGCCCAGGGTGCGCACCATGCGCAGGGCCCGGGCCGAAAAGGGGCAGCCCGGCAGCACGGCGATCTCGACCAGCGGCTGCGGCGTCGCTGCAGGGGATTCTTCGACGCCCTGATCGGTGAGCACTCCCACCAGCAGATCGGCCCCTTTGAGCACCAGGGTGCCGTGCTCCAGATGCCCTCCCCACACCTGGCAGCTGCCATCCGAGAGGCTCAGGTGCAGATGCACGCCCTGGGGGGAGAGGGTGCCGTTGAGCGTGATGATCTCGAGATCACCCTGGAGCAGGGTGGGCTCGGCCTGGCCCGGGCACTGGAAGGCGGCCTGGGCGAGGTTGCCCACCACCCCGAGCACGAAGCCGGAAAGCTGCTGCTCCACCGCCAGCTGCTCCAGGCTGAGGCGCAGATCGCTCCCGGGCCCGAGGTGCAGCGGCAGGGCATGCATGGATCGACGCTGATCGACTGGCCCGCCAAGCTACGCCCCCCGTACTCCACCCCCGGCAGAAAAGGGCAGTCCGGGCCTGGGGCCTGCCACGGCCAGATCCCGATCGGGGATACGGTTTCAAGGTCAGACCACGTTCCCTCGCCGCTCGGAGCCCCGCTCGATGACCACCCGGGAAGCCGTTCAGGCCTATTACGGCCAGCAGCTCACGCAGACAGCCGACCTCAAGACCTCGGCCTGCTGCGATGCCGATGCCGTGCCGAGCTGGCTCAGGCCGCTGCTGGCGAAGGTGCATCCGGAGGTCAGCGACCGCTACTACGGTTGCGGCCTGGTCTGCCCGCCCCTGCTGGAGGGTTGCCGCATCCTCGATCTCGGCAGTGGTTCCGGGCGGGATGTCTACCTGCTGGCCCAGCTTGTCGGCGCCGGCGGCTCGGTGGTGGGGGTCGACATGACGCCCGAGCAGCTCGCCGTGGCCCGCCGGCATCAGAGCTTCCATGCCCAGCAATGGGGCTACGACAACGTCTCCTTCCTGGAGGGGACGATCGAAAACCTCGAGCTGTTGCCGCTGGAGCCGGGCAGCTTCGATGTGATCGTCTCCAATTGCGTGCTCAACCTCTCCACTGACAAGGCAGCGGTGCTGCAGGGTGTGCAGCGGTTGCTCAAGCCCGGCGGCGAGTTCTACTTCTCCGATGTCTACGCCGATCGGCGCCTGCCCGAGAGCGTCAGGCGCCATCCGGTGCTGTACGGCGAATGCCTTGGTGGTGCCCTCTATTGGAATGACTTCCTGCGGCTGGCCAGGGGTGCGGGCTTTGCCGATCCGCGCCTGGTGCAGGACCGGCCGATCCAGATCACCGAGGCCCAGATCGCGCCCCTGGTGGGTGAGGCCAGGTTTTATTCGGCCACCTATCGCCTGTTCAACATCAGCGAGCTTGAGGATGCCTGCGAGGACCACGGCCAGGCCGTGATCTACCGGGGCACGATCCCGGAATATCCCGATCGCTGGGATCTCGATCGGCACCACAGTCTCGAGAGCGGTCGGGTTTTCCCCGTCTGCGGCAACACCTACCGGATGCTTGGCCAGAGCCGCTTCCGGGAGCACTTCACCTTCATCGGCGATTTCAGCCGCCACTTCGGCCTCTTTGCCGGCTGCGGCGGCAGTTTGCCCTTCGCGAGCAAGGCCGCCATGGAGCCCAGCACCGCCACCCCCATCACCACCGCCGCCACGGACTCTGGCTCGGGGGGCTGCTGTTGAGGGCTGGGGCGATGGGAGTGGGCGGTGATCCCTGCCCCCGACCGGCCCCCTTGCTGCCTCGCCTGCGGCTTGAATCGGAACCATGACCACGGCCGCTGTCTCCGAATCCCGCCCACCCCTGGTCATGGTGCACGGGATGCTGGACAGCTCCAGCGTTTTCCGGCGGCTCCTGACGCATCTCCCTGAAGCGCAGCGCCCGCTGCTGCTGCCGGATCTGCCGTTGCGCTGTGGGATCACGCCGATCGCCGAGTCGGCAGCGCTGCTGGATCAGCACATCCAGGCAGCCTTCGGCCCTGAACAGCCGATTGATCTGCTCGGCTTCTCGATGGGGGGCGTGATCGCTCGCACCTGGGTCCAGTTGCTGGGAGGCCATCGCCGCACCCGGCGTCTGATCAGTGTCGGCAGTCCCCATCACGGCACCCTCACGGCCATGCCCTGGCCCCGCTGGCCGATGGCCGGGATTGCCGATCTCAAGTGGGGCAGCCCCCTGCTGCGCGAACTGAACGGCAACCTCGACACCCTGGCCAGCATCGCCTGCAGCAGCTTCTATTCGGGCCTCGATCTGGTGGTGCTGCCGGGTTGGCGCGCTGTGCTGCCGGTGGGGGTGCAGAGGATGCTGCCGGTGTGGACCCATCCCCAGCTGCTGCGCGATCGCCAGGCCCTCGAGCCGCTGGCCGAGGAGTTGCAACGGGCTTGAGGACGGCCGCTGCAGTTTAGCGGTTGAGCCATCCGCCGGTTCAACGGCCTGCGGTTCCATCGCCGCGCGGGTGTTGCTGGGCACCGGATTCAGCGGCCCACCAACCTGGCCTCCAGATCCAGCGCCCTGCTCAGGCCATCCGCTTCGGCATGGCGGGCGATGCAGATCTGATGAGGCCCCGGCTCCAGCACAAAGCCATCGGCGGCTTCCGCGAAGTAGGCCAGGCGCCGCAACGGAATGGCCAGGTTGAGCCGCCGCGCTTCCCCCGCCTCCAGGTTGAGGCGCTGAAAGCCGATCAGGGAGCGCTGCGGCCGCTCCAGCACCAGTCCCGGCGGCTCCACATACACCTGCACCACCTCGGCGGCGGTCATGGCGCCGGTGTTGGTCACCGTGAGCGCCACCTGCAGCAGATTGGCCTCGCTCTGCAGTTCCAGTTGCAGATCGCTGTGGCGGAAGCTGCTGTACGAGAGGCCGAAACCGAAGGGAAAGGCAGCGCCATGGCCGTCGCGCTGCAGGCGTCGGTAGCCATGCCAGTGGTCATAGACGACCTGGGCCGCCCGGGGCTCGAACGCTGGCAGGTGGGCCTCGCTGCTGGGCACGCTGAAGGGCATGCGGCCCGAGGGCGACACCCGACCCAGCAGCACATCGGCCAGGGCCGCTCCACCCTGCTGGCCGGGATACCAGAGCAGCAGCAGGGCGGGCACCACCTGGCGCCAGGCTTCGCAGAGGATGGCGCCGCCACCCATCAGCACCACCACCGTGCGGGGATTGGCGGCCGCCACCGCCAGAATCAAGGCCTCCTGGGCGGCATCGAGGCCCAGCGTCGTGCGATCGCCGGAGGCGAAATCTCCGCCTGTCCGCGCTGAAGCGAAGCGGGTGACCGACGCCATCAGGCCCGCCAACGGCGACCACAGCGAGCGCAGTCGTCGGGCGCCGAAGCGTTGCAGCAGCGGATCCGGTGGCGGCATCTGCCGCAGGATCGGTTCGAGATCGCCGGGGTGGATGTGTTCCCCCTCCTGGCGCCAGTCGAGCCCCACCACCACCACGGCCGCCTCGCTGGCAGCCGCCAGTGCCGCCGCCGCTGCTGGATCGGCTCCATCGGCGTAGCGGACCAGCAGATCGGGGTCAGCAGCTCGCAGCCCCTCCAGAGGGGTAATCACCACGCCGGCCTCGGGGCGGGTGTCGGAGGAGCCGCGATCGCCGAGGTTGGCCGCGGCGGCCAGAGCGCCGATCACCGCCAACGAGCGCAGTCCGCTCAGGGGCAGGACAGGGCCCTCGTTCCTGAGCAACACGATCGCCTTGGTGGCCGCCTCCCGGGCCAGGGCGATGTGGGCCGGGCAGCCCCGCAGCGATCGCGGATAGCTGCCGGCCGGCAGGCTCAGCTGGGCTCGCAACTGCCGCAGCACCGCGTCATCGATCCGCTCCATCGCCAGGCGTCCAGCGGCCAGGGCCTCCTCCAGGCAGCCCGCGAAGATCATCGGAAAGGGCATCTCCAGGTCGAGCCCCGCATTGAGGGCCTCGACGCCGTCGCGCAGGCCGAAGATGAAATCGCTGACCACGAAGCCGCCGAAGCCCCAGCGCTGCTTGAGGATCGTGGTGAGCAGTTCCCGATGCTGGCCGCACCAGTGGCCATTCACCTGGTTGTAGGCGCTCATCACCGAACCGGCTCCCGCCTCGACGCAGTCGCGGAAATGGGGCAGGTAAAGCTCCTGCAACACCCGGCGACTCACCTGCACATCCACCAGGAAGCGGGAGCTGTCGATCGAGTTGAGGGCGAAATGCTTGACGCAGGCGATCGTGTGGCGCTGCAGGCCCCGGGTCATGGCGGCGCCCAGGCTTCCGAGCAGCACGGGGTCTTCGCCGTAGGTCTCCTGGGCCCGGCCCCAGCCGGGGTGCCGCAGCAGGTTGATGCAGACAGCCGCCACCCAGTTGGCGCCGAAACTGCGGGCCTCCAGGGCGATCGCTTCGCCGATGCGCTCCTCGAGTTCGTCATCCCAGCTGGCACCGCGGGCGATCGGCACCGGGAAGGTGGTGGCGCCCCCCTCGAGCACCACCCCGCGGGGACCATCGACGAACTGCAGGCCGCTGAGCCCGAGGCGCGGCACCGCCCCAGCCGGCCAGGGATGGCGGTGGGAGGCGTCATGGAGAGCGATGTCGGCCATGCCCGCCCAGAAGGGAGTATCTCCCTCGAGCAGGGCCAGCTTCTCGGCTGTGCTGAGGGCGGCCAGCAGAGACTCGGCCCGATCGGCGCCGTCGGCGCTCGTTACGGGATCGCTCGTCGTCCGAGCCGGGGGCTGGGGGGTGTGGGCCGTGGTTGGAGCGGCGGAGATCGGGGGCCGTGGAGCCTCTGGCCGGGCGCCGCTGGCGACGGGCCAGAGGGCCTGGGAGAGCCAGCGACGTCCCGCAGGCCGCCTTGGTTGGCAGGCTCACCGCTGCCCCTAGATCAAGGTAGGTCGATCGCTGCTGTTCAGCTCACCGGCCAAATGCTGGTTCAGAAGGTTCGGGCCTGCAGTCCCATCAACTGGGCGGCGAAGTCCTCGCTGAAGGAGGCCTGCAACTGCCAGGCACGCAGCAGGCTCTTGGCTGCCGAGCGCAGCTCCTCGATGTCGTCGCAGGCGTCGATGGCGCGGCCGTGGGATTCGATGGCGAATTCACGGCTGAGGGAGAAGGGCTTCATGGTGGCGAGGATTTGTTCACAAGACGTTACAAAGCTCCCGTCGGTTGCGTGGTTCGGTTGCTGGGTTCGGTCCCGGTGTTGGGCAGGGTTGGGCTGGTCTGGCCTCGTGCCTGGGGGATCGGTTCCCCGTATTCCGCGGCACCCACCGAAGGCGCCCAAGGGCCCAAGGATGGTCCTGAACAACGGGGGTCTTTCCCTTCATGCGCGAGATCGTGTTTTGCGTTCTCAGCGACCAGCCCGGCCGGATCGAAGCAACCGCTGAAGACCGTCCGATCAGCATCACAGCAGCCTCCCTGGAGGAGTTGCACCACGAGGCCCGTGAGGCTCTCATTGAGCATCTGGGCGCCGCCCACGGCACCTTCCGGGTGCGCATCCGCCGGCCGGCCCCAGCGGCTCCGATGCCGGCCAGCCGCCGCCGGCCCGTGGTCTGCTGCTGAATCCCTCCAGCGGGGCTGTGATCGGCTGCTTGAACAGCTCCCTCAGTCCCCCAGGGGGCTGGAGTGCAGCCGTTCCAGGGCGCAGCGCAACGACGGCGCCAGGGCCCGGAGCTGGCCCAGGCGGGGGCTCCAGATCTGGCCGCTGCTGAGGGCATCCAGGCTGGCCAGCACCATGTCCTGACCCTCCAGCAACTGCAGGGCCTGCAGCGGCACCGTCAGGGGCGCCCGGAAGAAATGGGCGATGCGCTGGGGGTTGGCGTCGCTGAACCAGAAGGGCAGTTCCGCCGCCGTCCAGGCAATTTCTTCCAGCAGCTCGCGGCGCAGCGCCTGCTCGGGGGTTTCGCCCGGATCGAGATGGCCGCCGAACAGCCCCCAGCAACCCGGGGCGACGATGCCAGGCATGTCGTCACGGAGCTGCAGCAGCCACTGGCCCTGCCGCTCCAGGATGGCCAGGGCCACGGCGACCGTCATCGCTTGAGCTCCAGAGCAGGGCTGCTGACCTCCCCAGCAGGGCGGCGACGCTGGGAGTGAGCCATCGTTGAACACCAGCGCTGGGGAGACTCCCAGCTTGCCTGGGGTTGGTGCCTCCATCCACCGGGCACCAAATGCGGCTGCCGGGTGGTCTGGTTGGCAACCAACCGCAACCGCCGCAGCAAGACTGAATCAACCTCTGCTGGTAGCGCCCTTCACTGCTGGCAGTGCCGGCTGACCCGGCCGCCAGCAGCATGCCGCTGCTCTTGCGGCATCCCGCCGTTGGTTCCGGCTCCGCTGGACGCGGTCCCCATGCGGGCACAGCGCCATGATGGTCAAGGTCCAAATCGACATCAGTGCCCAGCTTGAAGGCAACGGCGACTCCCCCGAGATGTCGTGGGTACACGTCTACCGATCAGCTGAAGTCATGGATCAGCTGAAGTCATCGATCATCATTACCAGCAATCAGCTGGAGCAACGGCGCAGAGGCTCAGCCATGGTAAGGTAGTCGGATTGCAAATTTGTACATATTAATGAGCGACAAAAGCTCTGCAAAGTCTATTTTTTCCGGCCTGTTGATTGTTCTTGGCGCCATTGGCGGCCTGGCGCTCACCGGCTGGTTTCTTGTTGTTCTGCTGGACCTCAAGCATCTGAATACCTCCGGCTTCACGTTGCCCTGAGGCCACCCGGGCTGAAATCGCTGGGGCGTCGTTGTCGGCCGAGATTGGAGCCGGCATCTGCCTGGTTGTTCACCCAGGGGGGGAGCTAAGGAGCGCGGTGCTGACGCAGCCGGCAAGAACGGCTGCGGGGTTGGCAGTGGCGCTTGCCTGTGCTGGGGAGCGGGCAGGTTCAGTGCCTCCTGTTCATCCTTGCCGGACAGAGCTTGCAGGCCTTCCGGCCGCCCATTCAGCGGCCGCGGCCTCAGATCGTTTCGTTACTGTCCAGGCCATGGGGCCGTTGCAGATCGTCTGGTTCAAGCGGGATCTGCGGCTGGCTGATCACCAGCCGCTGCTGCAGGCCAGCCGCCTGGGGCCGGTGCTGCCCCTGGTGGTGGTGGAGCCCTTGCTCTGGCAGCAAGACGATGTCTCGGCGCGCCAGTGGAGCTTCTGTGCCGAAAGTCTGGAGGATCTGCGTGCGGCGCTGGCGCAGCTCGGTCAACCCCTGGTGGTGCGGATCGGCCCGGTGGAGAAGGTGCTGGAGCGGGCGCGCTGCCAGTTCGCCGTCGCGGGTCTCTGGAGCCACGAGGAAACCGGCAATGGCTGGACCTACGCCCGCGACCGTCGCGTCGCCCGCTGGGCCCGCAGCCATGCCATCCCCTGGATCGAGATCCCCCAGTTCGGCGTGACCCGTCGCCTGCCCAGCCGCGACGGCTGGGCGCGCCGTTGGCAGGAGCGCATGGCCGAACCGATCGGCCCGCAACCTCTGGCCCTGCAGCCGCTGGCCGGCATCGATCCCGGTCCGATCCCCACCGCCGACGACCTCTGTCTGCGCGACGATCCCTGTCCTGGTCGGCAGAAGGGAGGCCGGCAGGAGGGGCTGGCTCTGCTCGAGAGTTTCCTGCAGGGGCGCGGCGCCCGTTATCACCGGGAGCTCTCCAGCCCAGCCACCGCCTTCAGCAGTTGTTCGCGCCTTTCGGCCCACCTTGCCTGGGGCACCCTGTCCTTGCGGGAAGTGGTGCAGACCAGCCGTCACCGCCGTCAAGCTCTGAAGGCCCTGAGCGCCGCCGAACGGGGCGAGTGGCTGCGGGCCCTGCGCGGTTTTGAGGAGCGGCTGCACTGGCACTGCCACTTCATCCAGAAGCTCGAAAGCCAGCCGGATCTGGAGTTCAAGGAGCTCCATCCACTCACCGCCGGCCTGCATCAGCACGACCCCGAACGCCTGGCGGCCTGGGCTGAAGGGCGCACGGGGCTGCCGTTTGTGGATGCCTGCATGCGGGCCCTGATCGCCACGGGCTGGATCAACTTCCGCATGCGGGCGATGCTGATGTCGGTGGCCAGCCACCACCTGGCGCTGCCCTGGCGAGCGAGCGGGCTGCGGCTGGCGCGCCTGTTTCTGGACTACGAGCCCGGCATCCACTGGAGCCAGTGCCAGATGCAGGCGGGCACCACCGGCATCAACACGATCCGCATCTACAACCCGATCAAGCAGGGACAGGACCACGACCCCAACGGCGCCTTCCTGCGCCAGTGGCTGCCGGAATTGCGGCCTGTGCCGGCGGTGCATCTCCATCACCCGTGGACGATGGCGCTGGCCACCCAGGAGCGCGTCGGCTGCGTGCTGGGGATGGACTACCCGCTGCCGCTTGTGGATCCCGCCGCCGCCGCGAGGGAGGCGCGGCAACGGCTCTGGGCTCGGCGGCAGGAGCTGGGCTTTCGGGAACTGGCCGATGGCATCCAGCGACAGCACGGCTCCCGACGCTCCGGCCTGGCGGCCAGCAGTGGCGGGCGGCGTCGCCGCTCTGGACCAGGAGCCGGAGCGGCGACGGGGGCCGAGATCCAACTGGGGCTGGATCTCGGCTGAACAGCGCGTGGATTCGTCTTGTTGAAACCGTTGACTCGCTAACGATCGCCCGAACGGCCTGCCTGCAGCACGTCGTCGCCTTCGTCTCAGGAGCGACCGTTGTCGCTCACCCGCACGTAGGCAGGGGTCAGGGAAGCGGAGTCGCCAGATTCCTGATCTTCAGCTGCGGACTCGCTGATCAGCTCCGCCACGATCGCCCCGTCGAAGGAGAAGCGACCGGGTCCCAGCAGCAGCAGGGCCACGCTGCCGCCCAGGTAGAGAATCACCAGTTCGAGCACGTAGATGTTGAAGCCGGCCGTAAGGATGTGCTGATAGGCCGCCACCGTCATCGTGCCGGTGATGGCGAGGGCGCCCAGGGGGGAGAGCAGCCCCAGGATCAGCAGCCAGCTGCCGATCAATTCGGAAAATCCAGCGGCGTAGGCGAAGAACAGCGGCAAGGGCAGATGCAGCGAGGCCACGTAGGTGTCGGCGAACTGCTGCGGATCGGCGAGTTTCTCCTGGCCGTGATGGATCATCATCACGCCGATGGCCAGGCGCAGCAGCAGCAGGCCGGCGCTGGCCAGCAGGCCTTCGCGCAGGTAATAACGTTCCAGTGCCCGGCGGATCCAGCCGTTGCCGGCCGATGCGCTCAGCCAGGCGGGCATGGCGGAACCAGGGGTGACAGGCAGCGGCTCGGAGCGGCTGAGCACGACGAACCAGAGAGCGATGCCGGCGGTCAGGAAGCCCGCGAACAGCTCCAGAAACAGGGCGGTGGTCATGGTGGGAAGGACGACGTGCAGATCCTGGCAACACGCGTGAAGAAACGTGAAGCAGTCCTCAGTTTTGAGGCGCCCCACGGAGTGCCATCAACCCCCGACCAGCTGCTGCCGCTGGCTCACCGCCTGCTCCAGCTGTTCGATTCTTTGCTCTGTCGGTCCCCAGAGCTCCACCAGCAGCGGCGGTCTGTGGCTGGGCATCACGGCAAAGCGGCCCTGGCGGTAGATCTGCTTGAAGATCGCATCCACGTCATCGCGATAGCCATGGTCGACGGGGCGGATGCCATCGGCCTCCATGGCGACAGGCCAGCGTTCAGTTCTGGGCACGAAGGCCAGGATGTCGAGATGGTCGAGGGATTCGCGAACGGCCGGCAGCATCGATTCGACGAAGTCCTGGTCGATGTCGCTCAGGCCCTGATTGGCGGTGTACTGGGAATAGGCGATGTAATCGACCGGCGAGCGATCGAAGATCACCGCCTCGCCCGCTTGGCCGTAGCGATGCACACGACTGATGCAGTAATAGAGCTGGATGCCGTTCTGCAAGCGGGTGGAGGCTTCGCCGAAGCGGATCTCGTAGGGGCCGTGGAGACCCAGGGCGCGATAGGGCTCCTCCTCCCGTCGGTAGTGCCCGTGGCTGCCGAGCCACTGGTGGACGAGGGTGGATTTGCCGAGGGAATGGGATCCGGAGATGGCAATGCGCATGGTCTGGTTCCGCTCCTGGGGTTCCCCGTCAGGACGGGCTATTCGGGAGTGCAGCATGACGCCGACCTGGCGGGCGCAGTCCGCTGCTTGCCGTCACCGCTGGCGTCAGCTTGCAGGTCCTGCCTGACTTCTGCCGGCAGGCAACACCTGGCGGTAGCCGTCAAGGGAAAGGACCCGCAGGGGCGTGTCGAACAGGGCGCTGAGGGGGGCATCGCTCAACATCTCAGCGGCGGGGCCGTCGCCCACCACCTGGCCGCTCTTGAGCAGCACCGCACGGCCGATCTCGGGAATGATCGCCTCGATCTGATGGGTGACCAGCAACAGGGTGGTGCCGGAGCGGGCCAACTGGCGCAGTGCATCCAGCAGCTGGTGTTTGGCCTGGAGATCAAGGCCGTTGGTGGGCTCATCGAGCACCAGCAGCTCCGGGCCGTGCACCAGGGCCCGGGCCAGCAACAGGCGCCGCCGCTGGCCATCGGAGAGCTGGCCGTAGGGGCGCTGCTGCAGCGCGGCCAGGCCCAGCTGGACCATCAGCTCAGCCAGCCGATGGTCCATGGCGGCCGTGACCTGCTGACTGCGGCCGAGGCCCACCGAGCCGAAGAAGCCCGAGAGCACCACATCCCTGGCGGCCACCGCCGGGTTGTAGCTGGCCTGCAGATCGGCCGACACCAGGCCGATGCGACGGCGCAGCTCCCAGAGATTGACCCGCTCGCTGCCGAAGATGCGCAGCCAGGAGCCGCGCTGCACCACCGGATAGAGCTCACGGCTGAGCAGTTTGATCAGGGCGCTCTTACCGGAGCCATTGGGGCCGAGGATCACGGTGTGCTCACCCCGGTTCAGTTGCAGAGTGAGCCGTTCAAACACCTGGCGCGGACCCAGCCAGGCTTCGATGGCCTCCAGTTCGAGATAGGGCTCAGCTGCAGGCATGGCGGCACCGTAGGTCCGCTTCAGCTGCCCCTGGCCGGCAGCCTCAGGCTCTGGCAGTCGAAGTTCTTGATCACCTGCAGATTGCCCGCTTCGGCGCCACCGGGCTCGGCGGCACTGCGCCAGGCGGTGTGGAAGCGATAGCGCTTCTCGACAACCTGCAGCGATTCCTGATTGATGCAGCGATCGAGGATTCCCATGACGATGCCGCTGCGATGCATACCGCCACCGCAGTGCAGATAGATGTTGCCCTGGGGAGGCTGGCCGCCGGGGGCCAGAATCTGCTCGCGGATCAGGCGGGCCAGCGATTGCATCGCCCGGCGATAGTCCGCACTTGCCTCGGGCGCCTGGCGCAGTTGATTGCGCCAGCTTCCGTAGCGCCGTTCCGCTTCATCAGGCGAGAAATAGGTGGCACCACAGCTCTTGGCCATCGCCTGTTCACGGTCGATGATCGCTCCCACCGGAATCTTGTCGGCGTCGTAGAGATTCACCACATGGCGCACCGCTCCACTCTCCAGCAAGGACAGCGAACAGGAGGGGCCACCACCGCCGTTATTGACGATGGCGCTGCGGAAGACCAGCACCGGATGTCGCACGCCGGAGCTGTCGGTCCAGTGATAGCCGCGCAGGGCAATCACACCGGCATTGTGTTGCTCCGCATCGATGATCAGGGTCCGCACCAGCCGCCAGAAGAGGATGTCCGTCACCCGGTCATGGAAGTGGCTCCTGGCCTCGGCAGTGGCCAGGGCACCGTGGGGCAGCTGGGCCTGGATCTGATCGGCCACCTCCTGCGCCTGAGCCTGCAGATCGGGCCCCCAGCTGACCAGCTGATTGCAATGCAGTGCCGCCGGATTCAGCCCAGCCTGACGCAGCAGGGCCGGATCCCAGGTCTCCTGCGGCTGGGTCAGCGGCGCAGGCGCTGAGGATGCGCTCGCCGCCGCTGCTCCAGCATCAGCGCGAACCAGCAGAGGCCGGCCCACCAGGGCGAGGGCCAGGCCCAGCGCCAGGCCAACCCCTTGCTTCCAACGACGCACTCGACTCACGGAATTTTTCCTGGCAGGACAGAATGGAGCCGTGGATCCATCCCCGGCAGCCGGTTTGGATTGACCCCGACTCGCCTGATACAACTTGACAGCAGATGAGCAAGTGAAGCAAGCGGGGCAGGAGGTGTGCGTTTCAGTGCCGAGGCGGATGGCGAGAGGTCAGAGCCATTGTGATCGGATCATCACGAGATCGCTGAACAGCGAGCAAGCCAAGTTTATCAATCAAACTCAGGTCATCAATCAAACTCAGGTCATCAATCAAGCCCGGTTCATCAATCAACCAGAAGCAAAGTCAACGCAATCAAGATCGTCGTTTGCACAATGAATCGGAAATGACGCAACTCGTGGATCGTCATTGCAGCGCCGTCAACCAGTCCGCCGGTCAGTCTTGGCATCCGGAGCTCGGCCAAATTGCGCATCGATGTGGCCTGCAATTGACGCTCAACCGTACCGCCATTGATGCTGACTATGTGCCAGCAGCTCAGTCGCGCCAAAGCACAAATATCATCAATCTGGCCCGGGATGCTCAGACGCGAGTTGACAATCTGTGTGTCTTGACGCAGCAGATTCAGGTCCGTTATCAAGATCTGCTCTCAGCCGCTGCCAGTCAGCACCCGGCCCAGCACATTCGCCTCGAGATTCTCACCATCAATGCGGCTTTTGAGGCCAGCCCTGTGGCTCCCTTCCCGATCGCCGAATGTCTGAGGGTGGTGTTTGAAGATCGCCACACGGGTGCATGGTGCTCAGGCCCCGTTGGCCTGAGCTTCTCTTCCTACATCCGTGATTACGACTTCAACATTCTGCTGCCCCAGCTGTCCCTGCAACAGAATCCCCAGGCCCTGGATGGATTCGGCCGGTTGCATGGTCTGCTCTACCGGCTGATGTTTCGTTCCATCTGGTCAGGCGGCGTTCTTGACCAACCCTGCCTGTTTGCCCTCAGCGTCTCCAGTCGCAGGCAGTACCAGGGTCAGGCTGAACAGCATCCGATTCTTGGACGTCGCTATCGCGAACTTGGCAGCACCTCACTGACCAGCCGTTACTTTGCGGCGATGGGCCTGAGTGCCAGCCATTTCATGCCTCCAGGCGCGATGGCGCCCCTCACCTTCTATCACGAAGCGGATCAACTGCTGAATCAAACCTCCCAGGATCTCGCCGCCCTGACCGCCGTGATGGAATCTCTACAACGGATCTATCGCCCGGAAATTTATGCCGCCGATCTGGCGGCTGGGGATCACTTCGCCCCCAGCCTCAGCAACACCCACTTCACCCCTGCAGCGGTGCACTACGACCGGCAGGAACGGGACAGGCAACTCGGCCCCGAGCAGGCGGCCAGGGCCTGGGAGTGCTTCCTGAAACCCCATGCCACCAGCTTGCAGCGGCTGGTCAATGCAGCCCAGTCCCCCTGAATCAGCCGCCTGCCCCGACCAGGCGCTCAGGGCCCGGAGCATGGCTGCGTCCCTCCTGGACTGCTTGGACAACCAGGGCCCAACATCTGCAGCCCGTTCGGGCTCCGCCTCCGCCTGGAGACAGAGGGCCATGGAGCCCCAGAGAGCTCCCCCCCCAGAGGGAACCCCCCGCCGAGACGCCTGTTGGAGCACCTCGGCCGGGGGGAGCAGTCCTAAGGAGACAGGCCGGCCAGGCTCGGACTCAGCGCTCGCCCAGCAACTCCTCCCAGCTCGGACGGCTGGCAGGGGCATCCAGCCGCCTGGGCCGGGCATTCATCGGGCAGCTGGCATAGGTGGTAGCGGTGGCCTTGGTCATGGTTGACCTGTTGGAGCCGGCAGCAGCGTGGCCGGAAGCACGGACGGACATGGAGCCCTGGGACACAGTCCTGGGCAGAAAACGAAGCAAGAGATTGGTCATGGACACACTCAACGGATATGGATGGCGCACCGGTCTTGGCCCCCGATCCCTTGGGGATTTCGCACAGGGGCCGCTGATTGGACTGAAGGCCGACCTCGGAAGCTCTGGGGTCGGCACGGTGCTGGGAAGCGTCTCGCTCGGCAGGAGATCGCTCCGAATTGACCGGAATGGCGGGTTTTCGACCCGTCGGCTTCTTCCGATCTGAATCACCATAGGCCAGAGCATCTCCCTTCGCCTTTGGTGAGCGGGCGGGTTCCCTCTGGCACGTAGACTCGATAGGCGGCAAATTGCCACCATCAGCTCAGGAACCGATGGCTGGCATTCGCCACTGGAGTGTGAGTCTGGCCAGTGGGCGCAGCTCTCGCCCCCGCTGGCTCACCGAAAATGGGCGTCTCTCCTCCAATCCTGCCAGCGCCCTGCGGCTGGTCAGTCCTGATGTGGCTGCCAAGCGTGTCCAGGCCTTCATGGCCATCCGTGGCTGGCCCCAGGAGGCGATCGAACGCTTCCGCCTGGTACCGGCACCCAACGACGACCTGAGCTCCGAACGCGGCGTGGCCTGAGATCGCCAAGCTGCGACGAGTCGCCAGCGAACCAGGACTCAGGCGGACCTCCTCCCCAACAGATCGGCGTTCGGCTGAATCGCCGGTTCGCTCCACACCAACCAGAGGATCCAGCCCGACAAAAGGGCACTCAGGTAGCACCACACCGACGTGAAGGCGTGGTGGGCGTACCAATCCGCCAGCAAGCCAGTGCTCAGCAGGGCCAGCGCGAACAATCGCAAGCGTGGTGACGGCAGCAGCAGCAACGGCAGCACGATGACCAGCAGGTACAGCAGCCGAGCGATGCTTCCTGCCTTGCCGCTCAGCAACAGCTCGGCGCTGTAGGCGATCGAATGGCCGTGCACCGCAGTGCTGAGGCGACTTGGTTCGATCAGCAGCGGCAGCCACAACCCCAGACCGAGCAGCAGCCCGCAGAGGCTGAGGGCGCCGAGCAGCACCTGGAGCGCCGGCTTGAGCCGTCCCCTGGCGATGGAGAGGGCCACCCAGGGAATCCAGCTGGGCCAGAGCGCGAAGGCAAAAAACAGATAAGCCAGTGCTAACGGACGCACTTCAGCTGGCGATGCCCTTGCCTCCAGTGCCAACCAGACCAGGCCCTCAATGGCCTGTTGGAGGCCGAAAAGCACGGGCATCAGCGCCAGGGGCAGGAGTTCAGGCCTTTGCCTGCGGCGGGTCTGCTGGATCGCGATGGCACCCAGGGGCAGCAAAATCGCCGCCGCGGCGAAACTGGCAGGGCTCGAGAAACAGATCGGCTCCGCCTCGAAACTGCTGTGGCGAAACCTTAACGCCGCGTTGCCAGCAGCGGTTGTAGGTCCGCCAGCCTGGGTGTGAATGCTTTCAAAGTCAGCGGTTCAGGAAGTGAGATCCATCCAGCAATAAGCAGGGATCCATCCAGCAAAAAGCCCCCTCATCGGAGGGGGCTTTCTCCAGCCGTAGCTGGTGGGGGATTCCAGATGTCAGACCAGCGCAGCTGGTCAGCCGATCGCGGGAGCGGTCAGGGCCACGGGGGTGGCGGTGGCGGCAGCCAGATCGAGGGGGAAGTTGTGAGCGTTGCGCTCGTGCATCACTTCCATGCCCAGACCAGCGCGGTTCAGCACATCAGCCCAGGTGTTCAGCACACGACCTTGGCCGTCGAGGATCGACTGGTTGAAGTTGAAACCGTTGAGGTTGAAGGCCATCGTGCTCACGCCCAGGGCGGTGAACCAGATGCCGACCACAGGCCAGGCAGCGAGGAAGAAGTGCAGGCTTCGGCTGTTGTTGAAGGAGGCGTATTGGAAGATCAGGCGACCGAAGTAACCGTGGGCAGCCACGATGTTGTAGGTCTCTTCTTCCTGGCCGAACTTGTAGCCGTAGTTCTGGGACTCACTCTCGGTGGTCTCACGAACCAGCGAAGAGGTGACCAGCGAACCGTGC
>CAIJRN010000007.1 GCA_903823115.1 uncultured cyanobacterium | reverse complement strand
TGGCTTGTTTTCGGCGAGAACCGAGGCCTGCTCGTGCCGAATCTGGTGACTTTCGTGCTGGTGTTGCAGCGGCTCAACCTGCGTCTGTCCCGGATCGGCACATCGCTGAACCGGATCGTCGAATTCAGCGGCTCGATGCAGTTGGTGGAGGATCTGCTCGATCCATCAGACAAACAGTTCCGCCGTCTGGGCGGAGTGCCCTTCAGGGGACTGCGGCAGATCATCCGACTTGAGGGCGTTGGACTCATTTATCCCGAGCGGCAGCAGCCGGCCCTGGCCGGCATCACGCTGGAGATCCCGGCGGGCAGCACCGTGGCGCTGGTGGGTGAATCAGGTGGTGGCAAATCCAGCCTGGTGGACCTGCTGGTGGGGCTGATCAGCCCCAGCCAGGGGTGGATCCTGGTGGATGGGCTGGAACTGGAGCAGATCGAGCTGGACAGCTGGCAGCGCGCCATCGGGGGTGGTGAGTCAGGACGTGCTGCTGCTCAATGGCAGCATCCGCGAGAACATCGCTGTCTCGCTGCCGGAGGCGGGTGATCGGGCAATCGGCGCCGCCGCTGCGGCCGCCTTCATCGAGGCGCTGCCGGAGGGCTTCGGCACGTTGATTGGCGAGCGGGGCTTCCGGCTCAGCGGCGGCCGCAGCAGCGGTGCTCGCATCGAAACGCTACTGAATCACGTCGCGGTAAATAGCCTCCAAACGCGACGTGAAGCCGTTGAGTTCAAACAGGTCCCGGGCTCGGGTGTGGCCGCGAACCCCGAGCGCCTTGGCGAGGGCGCGGTCGGACAGCAACTGCTCAAGACGGCACGCCAGAGCCTCTGGGTCGCCGGGGGGTACCAAGTAGCCCGTCTCCCCGTCTGCGACGATCTCAGCAAGGCCGCCGCAGCGGCTTGCGATCACTGCCACGCCGTGCATCTGGGCCTCGGCGGCGATCATGCCGAAGGGTTCCTCCCACAACGAGGGAACACAGACGACCCAGGCGGAGCGAACCATGGCAAGTGTGGCCTCAGGTGAGAGTTTCCCGGTGAAGGTCAGCCGCTCACCGACACCCAGGTCATCGGCGAGGCGAACGAGGTTGCTCCGTTCAGGGCCGTCGCCGATGACGACGAGGCTGCTGTGGGGATCGCGAAGCGCTAGACGGGCGAACGCCCGCACCAGAGTGTCGATGCCCTTCTCCGGCACAAGGCGGCCTGCCACCACCGCCCTTGGCGATGGCGACAGATCAATGCGAGCTTCCACCGCAGCGGTGCCGGGGTGAACGACGGTGGCCGTTCGCAGGTGAGGGGGGCCGAACTCCGCCAGCCGTGATGCAACCGATTGGCTGATCGCGACAACACGTGTGAACCGTGGTGCCAGGGCTCGATCGGCCGCCAGCTGGGCCTTGAGCGGCAGCCAGTCGTGGAGGGGCAGACAGCCAGTCCGCAAACAGGCGATCCCGGGACGAAATGGACAGATGCGACCATCTGGCAGCAAGCGGTTGCCTACCGGGCAGATCGCCCTGTTCCACATCGCGTAGTAAATCACTGGCACATCGCCGAGCGCCAGCAGGATCAATGGCGAAAGCTGGGTGAGGTAGAGATTGACATGGACGACGTCGGGAGCGAATCCGGCGAGCACCCTGCGAAGCTCCCATGCCGCCGCCAGGTTCGCGGATTGCACCACCGTGCGCCACCGACCCGTGGTGCCGTAGGCCAGATCATCAGCCAGATTGGCTTCGCTGCCAGCTGGCGCGGTGGAGGCGAAAACCCGTACTTCATGGCCCCGCGCCCGCAAGGCATCGCGGAGGCTGAAGACGATCACCTCAGCACCGCCAGCAAGGGTGCCGTAGTCGTTCACGAGCAGAATCTTCACGCCGTTCCACTCCCCGCGAAGGTCACAGCAATCCCAAGGGCGTCAAACTTACGGCGAACGATCAACACCAGGCAAGCCGCGTCATGCCGCCCGATCATCTGAGATGCCACGACCGGTTTACCCAGATCCCTCATCTCCCCCGGCGCGAGCACGAATCTCGCCGTACGGTGGAACGAGAACCGGCAGGAAAGGCGGCTCGCCTCGCTGATACGGAGAGTGCCTCGATGAAGAAGCCCACCGCATTGGCAACCTGCCATAGGGCCAGAGCCGCTAGCAGGCCCAGCATCTCCAGGATGTGAGCATTTCGCTCCGTTAGATGATGTCGGACACGGCGGAACAAGGTGCGATGGAAGCCAAGATCCGCCTGCATTGTTCCGGATTGGCGCTGCATTCGCCTCGCCTGATACAGGTAGGCCCCACGCCCGTAGCGGATATGGAGATCGATGAATTTCCCAAGAGACTGTGAATGGCAGTGTTCCACGCGGGCGTCTGGGCACCAGATGAGCGGCCATCCGGCGATGCGCCAGCGGTCACAGAAATCGCGGTCCTCGGCACCAGCGCGGGGAAAGCTGCGGTCAAAGCCGCCGAGGGAAAGGAAACACTCCCTCGGGCAGAGCATGTTGTTGCTGGTGAAGAAGTAGGCGTTATCAGGATCGGCGTTGAAATGCGCATAAACAAGGTCCACGATCATCTGACTCGTGGAGGCAAAGAGCTCAGAGTCAAGCCCATTCAGGGTGGTGCCGCCCACGAGTGCGCCGGGCCGCTCGCGGGCCGTCCGCACGAGCGTGTCGAGCCATTGGGCTTCTGGCCGGCAGTCGTCGTCGGTGAAAGCGATCAAGGAGCCCCGTGCCTCTTGAACGCCGCGATTGCGGGCCGCTGCGGGCCCGGCGTTGTCCTGGCGGATCACGCGCAGATCAAGCCGGCCAGCCCATGCTGGACCCACGCTCGCGAGCGATTGCGGGCTGCCGTCGTCCACCACCACCACCTCCCAAGGCACGGCCAGGGTCTGCTCAGCGAGCGCAGCAAGGCAGGCCTGCAGTTGCAGCGGACGGCCGAACGTTGGAATCACGATCGTGACGACAGGACCATGGCTGGGAACCTCGGAATGGCAGTGCTGTTGAGTACCTGGCTGGTCGTCTACCACACTGAAAGCCGTAGCTTCAGGGTGCATGGGAGAGTGTTGATTCAGAGCCAGGGTCTCTCCTCTCATAAATTGTGTAATAAAGACTGCGCTTATTCGTTCGAAGATCGCAAAACAGCAAAACCTTTCCCTTATCTGTTTGCGAGATTAAGCTTCGGAAGTCAGATCTTGCAGCCCTGGTCGCGTCTCGCATGCTAAAGTGAAGAGTTTGGTTGCAGGCAAGTCGCCTGCCATACAGCCTTCTGAAAAAATAATCCAACGTGGCAAGCCCCAGAAGAATTCTTTTCATAACCTCGTGCCCATTGCCATGGGGAGGCTCCGAGGAGCTCTGGTCTGGCACGGCCACACAGCTTGCTGAACGTGAACATCGTATCCTAGCCGGAGGCTCGGAAAACATCCCATCAAGAGCCAATCACCCTAAATGGATTCAACTTAAGAGTCGAGGAGTCAAGGTCGATCGTTTTGATGTTCACCCTATGGAACGCTCAATTGTCGATGCAGTTCTGCGCCTCATGCCTAGGTATTTTCGACTTGCCTCGTATCTACGCAATCATGTTTTGGCAGCCAGACTGCGAAGGCGAAAACCTGATTTGGTCGTGGTTACTCAGGGTCAGGCTTATGACGGTTGTGTGCCGATACCCTTGCCAGAAATCTGTGAAAAAGCAGGCATTCCCTACGTGCTGATTTGTCAAAAGGCGGCCGAGATTCATTGGCCACATGATGGCGCTCTAGCTGCTTTGCGTCGGGCCTACAGACAAGCCAGACACAGTTACTTTGTTTCAAAGCATAACCTGGAGCTGGTTCAGAAACAACTCGGCATGAGCCTGTCGGCAGTTTCTGTGGTACGTAATCCTTTTCTAGTGCCATACGATCAAGCGATGCCTTGGCCTCAGCCATCGATGTTGCCGTGGCGTCTGGCCTGAGTTGGCCGTTTGTGGCCTGAAGAAAAAGGCCAGGATGTGATTCTGAATGTCTTAGCAATGCCAAAGTGGCGAGCTCGTCCTCTGCATGTGGGCTTCTATGGCGAGGGAGCCATGGAGCAGGGCTTGAAGGGAATGGCTGGCTTTCTCGGGCTTGAGCAAGTGGGTATTCCCGGTTTCGCAACGCCGCAGGAGATCTGGAGAGAGAACCATGGTCTGGTACTGCCCTGTCGCGCCGAAGGCCTCCCGTTGGTGCAGGTCGAGGCGATGCTCTGTGGAAGGGTGGTGATTGTTGCCGATGCCGGTGGTACGTCTGAGATTCTTCAAGATGGAGTGCATGGCTTTCTGGCCCGCTCCGCCAGCATCTCCGAAATGGATGCTGCCCTTGAGAGAGCCTGGCAACGCCGAGATCAATGGCAGCAGATTGGCGTTGTTGCCGGTGAACATCTCCGCAGCCTGTATCCTTCTGATCCCTGCTCAGTCTTTGCCGATCATCTCGAATCCATCCTTGGTCAACTACCAAGTAGCCCATCACAGTAAGCCACAAATGCTCCATTAGGTCAGAGCAGGCATGGTCATCAGAGATCACCAAATATATCAATAGAATGAGGCAATAAGTCCGTGCTTAAGTCAATTAAGGTCCATCAGTGGTGGGGGTATCACTACATGGCGATGATTAGTTCTGCTTATTATGCAATTTACATTTCGCCTTCTCTCCCACCAATCGGGGTGTTCCTGATCAAGCTGGCAATCTTCACTATTGCCACGATTGGTATCGCAAGCTTCGGTTATGTGATCAATGATTTTAAGGATGTGAAACAGGACCTGAGATCAGGTCACTACAACATCATGGCAAGGCATGATCGCCTGGGCAGGTCTATGATTCTTCTCTTCGTTGTGTTATTGGGTACTCTGCCATGGATTTGGCTTCCAAGGTCGCCGCATATTCTGACTCTACTCGCGCTCGAGTATGGCCTTTTCCTTGCCTATAGCGTTCCACCAGTAAGGATGAAGTCTCGTGGCCTATTGGGGCCCATTGCCGATTCTATTTATGCCTATGTGCTGCCCCAAGTGCCATCGCAGCCTTGGTCGCTAGTGATGGGGAAGCGGGTCCGGCATTTGTTCTTTACATAGTCGTATTTGTAGCATGGTGCTTTCTATTTGGACTCGTTGGCATCCTGAAGCATCAGTTGTTTGATCACTTTAGGGATCGGCTGGATAACATTAG
>CAIJRN010000006.1 GCA_903823115.1 uncultured cyanobacterium | reverse complement strand
GGGGTGGTGCATGTCGGGCGGATCGAGCTGCTCCACCTGCAGGCAGCTGAGTTCGGCATGCAGGCTCACCACCGCCGCACAGGGCAGCACGATCCAGACGTTCTCGTCGGTGAGGCAGAGCAGCAGGGGAAACTGGCCCGGACCGGCCAGCTTGGCGACGATCACCGCCGGGGTCACCCGGCTCTTGAGCTGGGGCGCCTTGACGCTGACCAAGGTGCCTTCGCTGGCGAATTGCAGCGCCAACGTGAGCTCGTGCGCCAGGGTCTCCTCGGCCTGCTGCTGCAGAATCCGCAGCAGCCGACGCTCTTCCAGCAGGCGGCCGCGCTGCTTCTCGTAGTCCTCGAAGTCATCCCAGGGCACATCGGCATCGCCGGCGGCCAGCCGCTCCAGCTGGCCGGTGAGTTCGGCGATGCGGGCCTCGTCATCGGCCAGATCCAGGCCCGCCAGGTAGCGACCGAAGCTGCGCTCCACCAGCTCCCGCGCCTTGGCCAGGTCGTAGCGCTGCAGCAGGTTGAGCACCATGCCGTAGCTGGGGGTGAACTGGCTGACCAGCGGATCGGCGGGGCTGGTGGCCAGGGCTCCGGCCTCGCGCACGCCTTCAAAACGGCTCTGCACGGTGACCACATAGCCCTGGGTATCCAGGCCGCGCCGGCCGGCCCGACCCGCCATCTGCAGGAATTCGCTGCCCATCAGCGGCCTGTGGCCCCGCTCGGTGCGCTTGGAGAGGGCCGAAATCACCGTGGTGCGGGCGGGCATGTTGATGCCGGCGGCCAAGGTTTCGGTGGCGAACACCACCTTGATCAGGCCCTGCTGGAACAGCTCCTCGATCAGTTCTTTCCAGGCCGGCAGCACGCCGGCGTGGTGGGCGGCGATGCCGCGCAGCAGGGCATCGGCGTGGCCGCCATCGCGCACCGCCTCGGGGGCTGCCGCCACGTAGGCGTCGAGGCGGGCGCGGATGCGGGCCTGCTCCTCGGACGTGACGAGGCAGACCTTGCTGAGATCGCGCAGCGACTTGTCACAGCCGCGGCGACTGAAGATGAAATAGATGGCCGGCAGCATCTGACGCTCCGCCATCTGGGCCACCACGAAACCGATCGGCGGCGCCTCCGGCTGGGGCGGACGGGCCTCCTTGGGCCCCTTGCGGCGGGTGGTTTTTGGAGGCCGCCAGACCTTGCAGTTGGGATGGAGTGCCGTGCCCTCGTCATTGAGCAGCGGATGGAGCCCCTTGGCGCTGCAGAAACTGAAGGCCAGGGGCACAGGCCGGAAATCGCTGTGCACCAGCCGGGTGGGGCCATGCACCTTCTCGATCCAGTCGGTGAGCTGACCGGCGTTGGCCACCGTGGCCGAGAGGGCCACGAGCTGCACCCGGCTCGGGCAGTGGATGATCGACTCCTCCCAGACGGTGCCGCGCTGGGAATCGTTCATGTAATGGCACTCGTCGAGCACCACGGCCTCGACATCGGCCAGGGGATCGTCGCCTTCGCGATCGATCTCCGCGTAGAGCATGTTGCGGAAGATCTCGGTGGTCATCACCACGATCCGGGCCTCGCGGTTGAGGCTCAGGTCACCGGTGAGCAGGCCGACGTTGTGGTCACCGAACTGGTGGCGGAAATCGCGCAGCTTCTGGTTGGAGAGGGCCTTGAGCGGCGTGGTGTAAAAAACTTTCTGGCCATGGGCCAGGGCCCGGTGAATGGCGTACTCCCCCACCAGGGTCTTACCCGAACCGGTGGGGGCACTCACCACCACGGAATGTCCCTGGTTGAGGGCGTCAATCGCTTCGTGCTGGAAGGGATCGAGCGGAAAGGGGAAAAGCTCGCCCAGGGGCGGCACGGTGCCGGTGGTGGGGCGGTCTGGCATAACCCGATCCTATGGCGTGGGGGCTGCCCGACGAGATGTTGGCAGCCCGGGTCAGGCGATCAGCAGGGATCAGCCCGACGATGTCGAGCTGGAGCTTGCCGACCAGGAGAACGGGCCGAGCATCAGGATCAGTCGTCTTCCAGCAGCGCCTCGACTCGCCCCGCGTTGACGGCGTCCACCAGGGCGGCGTGATCGCGAACGGTCTGGTCGGCATAGGCCAGGGCGAACTGGCCCAGGGCCCGATCGAACTTGTCACCCTTGCCGAGATAGCCGCTGATCCTGGCTCCGTCTCCGGATTTGGCATGGGCGCGGGCCAGGGTCCAGCCGCAGTATTCGCTGTAACGCGAGAGCTGAACGGCGGTAACAGCTTCAAGCGGCAGGGACATCTTCATATCGCGCAACTGGCGCACATAAAAATCACGACCATGGCGCCCGCGCACCCAGCCCAGGAAGATATCGCTGGAAGACTGGGTCAGCCGCTGTCCCATGACGACCCGCTGACCCTGATTGTCATAGTGACTGGCCTCGGTGTAGGGCTCAAGCACGGAACGCCGCACCTCCTTGACCTGCAGGATAAGCGGATGGTTATCCTCCGAGAAGAAAAGTCCGATCAGGCAGCGGGTACCGACACTACCGATGCCGACCACCTTGAGGGCGGCATCTTCGAAGCGATAGCGGTCAAACAGAATGCGGCGCTCATCGGAAAGCGTCTGGCGGTAGTCCTCCAGCCCCTCCTGAAAGATGGCGTCGAGATCTTCGATCGCCGGATGGTAGAGAACCGGTGGTTGATCGAGAATGCGGGGTCGACCGCCGACGCTGGTGACAATCCTGGGGAACAGATTGTCAATGATCCGCCCACGGGCCTTGCGGGCCAACGCCTCGCGGCGCTCTTTGGCCTTTTCATCGGGAGCCATGGCAATGATGCTGTCCATATCGAGGCGGTTGTACCAGACCTCCAGCGGACTCATGGCCGAATACTCGCGCAGATGCTGGCGATAGGAGCGCACACAATCGCGAACGGCCGCCTCTGACTCCTCGTCGTCGAGATCATTCTCGCGACCGGCGACGACGACACTGGTGACCAGGCGCTTGAGATCCCACTCCCAGGGAGCTGGGTGAGTTTCATCAAAATCGTTGAGATCAAAGACCAGATTGCGCTCGGGGGTGGCGAACAACCCGAAGTTCAGCAGATGGCAGTCGCCGCAGGCCTGCACCTGGACGCCGATGCTGGGGGTGGTCGCCAGGTCGTAGGCCATCAGGGCGGCTGAACCGCGCAGAAAGGTGAAGGGACTGCGGAGCATGCGTCCGTAGCGAATCGGGATCAACTCGGACAGTCGATCGTGATTGGAATCTTCCAGAACAGCAATCGGATCGCGTCGATCACTGCGGGGCTGCCAGAGCGCATGCTGTTCACGGGGAATCTGCTGCCGCAGGGTTTTACCGATCGCCATCCGTTCTGCTCTGGCCCGGAATTGAGCTTGAGAAGCGCCGCGAAGGCTGGTCTGCGGTTGGGCGTTCATCGTGATTCCCCTCTGGATGGAGCCTAGGTGCAAGTCGCAGAATCTTGCCCGTGAGCTGGACAATTGTGTACAGGATCGTTTTCCCATTCGCGCTGATCCGAAGGATCGGCTCATCGCTGCCATCAAGTGTCCAGTGGCACGGCTTGAAATGATGGGCATCGTCTGGAGACAACGCGTAGATTTCACACGTTCCGTTGGCAGCGAACTTGTAGGCCATCCTGAAGCGGCTCGGCGGGAACTTCATCGACGCGGCGGGACGAAAGATCTGAATCGTGCTGCCCGGTTGCTGCTCCTCACTGGAGTGGACCCAGTGCTGAACCAAGTCGTGGATGTCAATCGCGAGATGGGTGTGAGCTGGCTTCGTGTCCAGCGCCTGCGCCGTCGCCGCTGCGGCGATCAGAGCCTGTCTGTCAAGGCAGGACCAGAGACCGAGGATTGCCAAAGAGCACACCACCGTTCTGTTCATGATGCAATGACTCTCCCTGCGCCATGATCTGACGTTACCCCGTGCACTCCATGGTTGTTGCTGCAGTTCTCCAGCGTCGGCATGATTCCAGCCTCTGACTCCACGGTTCACTCGGAGCGCATCGTCCCGCTGATCCAGATATCAGGCCTTTCAAGTCCATCTGCTCTCCCCTTTGAAGCATCGTGGTGCCGAGCAATCAGGACTGTGTTCGCTGAAGTTGATGTCACTCCCGGCAGGCATGCGGCTCTGATGTGTGATCTGACCAGCAGCATTGATTGGCTACTGACGACCGCCAGGGCTGAGGAATAGCCAAGCGCTTGTCGCGGCAACGGCGACACAGGGCAAAAGAAAGATGACTTCGCCAACACTCCGAGTGGCGGACAGGCTGACGACCACAAGCAGACTGGCGGCGGCAAGAAGGCACAGGCAAAGCGAGCTTGCTCTCTGAAAGCTCGGCACAAAACCCGTCGCAACCAAGCAAACCCAGAGTATGGCAAAAGCGTATAACCCCCAAAGGGCGAACCAACTGACGTGGAACAGCGCGACGTCAAGCAGAGCCCACAGGCCCTTGGCCCTTGCCACCTCTCCAATGAAAAGAAAGAACAGTGCGAGGGCGAAGTAAGGCACCAAGACAACGGCACCAACGCCATGCAACAGAGCTTTCATTGGATCCTGGCTAACGCTTGCCATCACCAGCCAGTATGGAACCAATACCCCTGATCAGGCAGCTGTGGCAGCAATTCAGCTGTATCACGCTGCCAGAATAGCCTCTTGACCACAAGCAGTCGCTGTCAATTTTTTTTGCAACAGAAACAAACCTTGAATTGCTTCCAATCTCGTGCCCAAATCATTCACGACGGCAGTCGATTTCAATCAGCCAGGGCCATGACTTCAGCTGACAGCACAACGTTCATTGCCTGGTCCATAAATAAACTTTTAGCGATCAAGACACCCTTCTGGGCTTTGTGTCCCGCGCCCGCGCAACAAAAGCCTGGGACGCAGGCCTTCCGACTGCATTTTGCCAATGCTTTGCCCGTACTGACACTTTTTCCAGGCCCAGGGAGACTCTGGACAAGCGAGGCCGTTT
>CAIJRN010000005.1 GCA_903823115.1 uncultured cyanobacterium | reverse complement strand
CATGCTCACCCGCACCGCGGCCCTGGAGCTGGCCCCCCACGGCATCACGATCGTCAACGTCGGCCCCGGCGCCGTGGCGACGCCGATCAACGACTCCACCATGAACAACCCCGAGCTGCTGGCCAAGCTCAACGCAGCCATTCCCATGGGCCGCATGGCCCAGCCCGAGGAGATCGCGAAAGTGGTGGGCTTCCTGGCCAGCGATGCCGCCAGTTACATCACCGCCGCCTCGATCTTCGTCGATGGAGGCCTGATGCACTGCAGCCCAGGCCTCTGATCCCGCGTGCGGGTGAGGCAGCCTGACCTTCAGGCTGCCGCCGGCGTCTCCTGGGCCTGTGGAGCAGCTGGGTCTTCGACCCGCTCAGCCCGCTCCAGGCCCACCTCCACGCCCATGTGCTGGTCGGGCCGGCCCGTGATCAGCAGGCCGGCCCGCTGGCGGGTGGCGATCATCCATATCCACTTGGTCAGCAGGGTGAGGCGGTTCTCATTGGCCGGCATAAAGGCCAGGTGGGCCAGACCCCAGAGCAGCCAGCCGAAAGCCCCGCTGACCTTGATCCCCCGCAGGTCGGCCACGGCACAGAGCGGGCCAATCACCGCCATGCTGCCGGAGTCGAACCAGCGGAAGGTGCTCTGACGATCGCCCGTCAACTGGGCCAGAAGGTCGAGCGCCACCCAGCCGCCCATCTGCACCGCCGGTCCGGCCATGCCCGGCAGGGGCTTGCCATCCTCCGTGTGCGAATAAGAACACAGATCCCCCACCACCCGGATCTCGGGATGGCCGGCGATTGAGAAGTCAGTTTCGACCACCACCCGGCCGCCACGATCGACCGTGCAACCGGTGCGGTCCGCAAGCAGCTTGCCGAGATGGGAGGGGCGCACGCCCGCACTCCAGCAGATGGTGGCGGCGTCAAGCACCCGCTCGGCCGGTGTTCCCGGAGTGGGGGTCTTGAAGGCAACAGTGAGCCGGCCGGCCTCGATGCTCTGCACCCGCCCCCCCAGCACCAACTCCACACCCCGCGAAATCAGGTAATCGCCGGCAGCCTTGGAGAGTTCCGGGGCCATGGCCCGCAGCACCCGATCTCCGGGATCCACCAGGAATACCTGGCACAGCACGGGATCCAGCTGACGGAAGTCACGCCGAGCTGTATGCCGCAGCAACTCGTTGATGGATCCGGCCAGTTCACAGCCAGAGGGACCGCCACCGACGACCACCACCGACTGCAGAAAACGACGGCGCTCCGGATCCGGAGTCTGCTCCGCTTCCTCCAGAGCCGAGAGCACCCGCCGCCGGATCTCATCGGCGTGCTCGAGGATCTTCATCGGCGGCGCCAATTCACGCCATTCCTCGTGACCGAAGTAGGTGCTGCCGGAGCCCGTGGCCAGGATCAGGCTGTCGTAGCGCAGGCGGCGATCGTTGAACACCACCTCCCGGTTGTCGGCGTCGAGATCGACCACCTCGCCGAGCAGCACCTGCACATTGGCCGCCTTGGCCAACAACAGCCGCAGGGGCGTGGCTACATCCGCCTCGGACACCAGGCCGGAGGCCACCTGATACAGCAGGGGCTGGAAAAGATTGAAATTGCGCTTGTCGACCAGGGTGACCCGCACCGGCTTGCCGGCGAGGCGATGGGCCGCTTTGAGCCCGGCGAAACCACCACCCACGATCACCACGTGGGGCCAGCTCTTCATCACGGCTTCGCTCGGCTCAAGCTCAAGGAAGAAGTGTTCCTTCGCCATCGATGCGGTCGGCACAAGGCCTGCAAGGTACTGGCAATCTCCCGGTAGGGGAGCCCTGCCCTGCCAGGATGGGGAGTCCCTCACTCGCCCTCTGCCCGTGTCGCTCCCCGCCCTGCAGGCCTTCGTCAGCAGCGCCGCCGCCGATGAGCAGCTGCGCCAGAAACTTCATGCCGCCGCCGGTCTCGACGATGTCGTCGACCTGGCCAGCAGCCATGGCCACGACTTCAGCAAGGCCACCCTGCTGAAAGCCCATGCGGAAGCGATCAGCAAAGCGCCCGACCACAGACTCGAAGCGATCAACAGCTGGGGCGACGCCCTGATGCACGCCTTCGGCGCCAGCGACAAGGACTGAATCCGATCGGAGGCGTCCGGGAATGGCCACAGTCCTGTTGTGAAAGATCACAGTTCCGACGCGAAGGTCCGAGCCTCGCCAACCTCAAGTGGTTCATCGTGGCAAGGCCCCGATGCAGCTGCTGCTGCCAGCGCTCAATGATCACAACCTGCCCTGGATGGACACCCTCCATCCGATCGTCGTCCACTTCGTCATCGCCATGGCGGTGATCAGCGTGGTGTTCGATCTGATCGGCGTGGTGCTGCGGCGCCCCAACCTGTTTGAGGTCAGCTTCTGGAATCTGCTGTTCGCCACAGCGGCCATCTTCGTGGCGATCATCTTTGGCCAGGTCGAAGCCGGCCTTGCTGATCCCTACGGCGCCTCCCGCTCGATCCTCAATCTGCACAGCACCCTGGGCTGGTCCCTGGCCGGCATCCTCTCGCTGCTCACCGGCTGGCGCTATGTGCTGCGCAACCGTGATCCCGAAAGCCTGCCGCTGCCGTTCCTGGCGGCCGGGGGCGTGCTGGCCCTGCTCGTCGCGGTGCAGGTCACCCTGGGCAACCAGCTGATCTGGGTCTACGGTTTGCACACCGTGCCAGTGGTGGCCGCGGGACGCGCCGGATTGATCTGATGGCCTTCCCCCTGCTCCTGCCCGCCGCGGCGCGGCCCCAGCTGCTGCTGGAGATCACCACCCTGCCGGCCGACTCGCCGATCAGTCAGCTGGCCAGCTGGCTGGGTCCCAACGATCTGCCCTACAGCCTGCCGATCCATCCGACCCTGGTCCATTTCACGATCGGCCTGTTCGTGATCGCCATCGCCTTCGACATCGCCGGCGCCCTCTATCCGATTGAAAAGCGGGTGTTCCGCTTCCTGGCCCTGCCGATCACCCGGGCCGGCTTCCACGACGTGGGCTGGTACAACCTGCTGGCCTGCGCCGTCGTCAGCTTCTTCACCGTGGCGGCCGGCTTCTTTGAAATGCTGCTGGCGGTGCCGATCCCCGGTGTCACCAGCACCATCGGCCTGCAGAGCATGGAAACCATGCTTCTGCATGGCGTCGGCGGGGTGGCGATCCTGCTGGCGATCATCGCCATGACCGTCTGGCGCGGCTACCAGCGCTTCCTCTGGCGCCGTGACATGGGCCGCCAGGTGCAATGGCTCTACCTGCTGGTGGGCCTCGGTCTGTTTCTGGTCATCGGCCTGCACGGCACCCTCGGAGCCGAGCTGGCTGGGGAATTCGGCGTCCACATCACCGCCGACCAGCTCCTGGCCACCGGGGCCGATCTCCGCAACGCCCTCCCCTAGGGCTTTCTCCCCCATGACCTCCTCGTCCCCACGCCGCCCTGGCCCGATCGCCCTGGCAGCCCTGGCCCTCTGGATCGGCCTGCTGGTGCTGATCAGTGTCTGGATGGCCGGCCAGTCCTATCACTGGCTGCCCGTACAGGCCTCGAATGCCGCTCCTCTGGTGGATGGGCTGTTCAGCTTCGAGACCGGGTTGGGCACCTTCGTCTTCCTTGGCGTGATGTCGGTCATCGCCTGGGTGGTGCTGATGCATCGTGCCGAGAAATACGACATCAGCGATGCCGAGCCGATTGAGGGCAACACCCGCCTGGAGGTGATCTGGACCCTGATTCCCCTGGCGATCGTCATGGGCATCGCGATTTACGCCATGCGGATCAACCATGAACTTGGCATCCTCGGCCCGATGGAGCACATCCATCCCCACAACGCCGTTGAGGCCCAGGGGGGCTACCCGGGCGATCGGCTGCCGACCGAATCGATTGAGGTGGTCGCCCGTCAATGGTCGTGGGAGTTTCGCTATCCCGACGCCCATGTCTCGTCGACGGAGCTGCATCTACCGATCGATCAGCCCGTCACCTTCAGGCTCACCTCCGATGATGTGATCCATGGTTTCTACATCCCCGCCTTCCGGCTCAAGCAGGATGTCATTCCTGGCAAGGCGATCGACTTCACCCTCACCCCCACCCGCGAGGGTCGCTATCGGCTCAGGGATTCGCAGTTCAGCGGCACCTGGTTCGCGACGAACCAGGCCGATGTGGTTGTGCAAACTGCTGATGCTTACCAGGCCTGGTTGAAACAGGCTGCCTCCGAACCACTCCAGAGTGGCCTGAGTGATGCCGTTGGCGAGTATGTCGAGCGACAGAATCAGAGCCATCCTGGCTGGGCCACCGTGCGGCCCGCTCCCCCACCTCAGGTGAACGTTCCCGGCTCCAACACTCTCCCCCATGACGCCTGAGGCCATGACGAGCACGCTTCCCCTTGCCAGGCCAGAAGAAGGCCAAAGCTGGACCCGCTACTTCGGCTTCAACACCGATGCCAAGGTGATTGGCATCCAGTACATCGTGGTCGCCTTCTTCTTCTTTCTGATTGGTGGCTTCCTCGCCATGATCATCCGGGGCGAACTGATCACGCCGGCCTCCGATCTCGTGGATCGCACCGTGTACAACGGGCTCTACACGATGCACGGAACAATCATGCTGTTCCTATTCATCTTTCCCGTACTCAATGGGCTTAATAATCTGCTGATCCCCACCATGATCGGCGCCCCCGACATGGCCTTTCCACGGCTCAATGCCGTGGCGTTCTGGTTGGTGCCGATCTTCGGCAGCCTGCTGATCGCCAGCTTCTTTGTGCCCGGGGGGCCGGCCTACTCCGGCTGGTGGTCCTATCCGCCGGTGAGCATCCAGAACCCGCTCGGCAACCTGATCAACGGCCAGGGTCTCTGGCTGGTGGCCGTGGCCCTTTCGGGCGTGTCCTCGATCATGGGGGCCGTCAATTTCGTCACCACGATCCTGCGCATGCGCGCCCCGGGCATGGGCTTCTTCCGCATGCCGGTGTTCTGCTGGACGGCCCTTGCCGCCCAGACCCTGCAGCTGATCGGCCTGCCCGCCCTCACCGGCGGCGCCATCATGCTGCTGCTTGACCTCACCGCCGGCACCTCCTTCTACAGGCCTGAAGGGGGCGGTGACCCCGTGCTGTATCAGCACTTCTTCTGGTTCTATTCGCACCCGGCCGTCTATGTGATCATCCTGCCGGTCTTCGGCATCTTCTCGGAACTGTTTCCTGTCTATTCGCGCAAGCCCTTGTTTGGCTACGTCTATGTGTCTGTCGCCTCGTTCATCATCGTCGGTCTGGGACTGATTGTCTGGGTGCACCACTTCTTCCCCAGTGGCGTACCGGAATGGATGCGCAATCTGTTCATGTTCACCACGATGTTGATCGCCGTTCCCACCGGTGTGAAGGTGTTCGCCTGGCTGGGCACGATCTGGCGCGGCAAGCTGCAGCTCACCACACCGATGCTGTTCTGCCTGGGTGGCCTGGTCAACTTTGTGTTCGCGGGCATCACCGGCATCATGCTGGCCACGGTGCCGATCGACATCCACGTCAACAACACCTACTTCGTCGTCGGGCATTTCCACTACGTCATTTACGGCGCCGCCGTGATGGGCATCTTCGCTGCCATCTATCACTGGTTCCCCAAGTTCACAGGCCGCATGCCCTATGAGGGGCTTGGCAAGTTGCACTTCCTGCTCACCTTCGTCGGTGCCAATCTCAACTTCCTGCCCATGCATCCCCTCGGCCTGATGGGGATGCCGCGCCGGGTTTCCTCCTATGACCCGGAGTTTGCCTTCTGGAATGTGCTCGCCAGCCTGGGTGCCTTCCTGCTGGGGGTCTCGATCATTCCCTTCCTGCTCAACATCATCAGTTCCTGGGCCCGTGGTCCCCGTGCCAGCCACAACCCCTGGAATGCGATCGGCCTGGAGTGGTTGTTGCCATCACCTCCACCGGAAGACAACTTCGGCGAGCATGTGCCCACGGTGATCAGCCGCCCCTACGGCTACGGCAGCGATGAACCGCTGGTGGAGCACCAGGCCGAGATCGAGAAAGCGCTCATCCTTCAAGAGGCGACCCGATGACCAGCACTCCCATCCCCCCTCCCGGCCAGGTCGTCGCCCACGGCGAAGGCCAGCACGTCAGTCACAATCTCACTGGCTTCATCATCTTTCTGTGCTCCGAAAGCGTCATCTTCCTGGCGTTCTTCAGTGGCTACGCCATCCTGCGCCTCTCCGCCCTCGACTGGCTGCCCGCCGGTGTGGACGGCCTCGAATGGCGCATGCCGCTGATCAACACGGTGGTGCTCGTCTCCAGCTCACTGACGATGGTGGTGGCGGAACACTTCAAGGGCAAGGAGAAGGTCTGGCTGTTCCGGGCTTTCTGGCTGCTCACCATGGCCATGGGGGCTTATTTCCTCTACGGCCAGGCGGTGGAATGGAGCGGCCTCAAGTTCGGCTTCACCTCCGGCACCTTCGGCGGCACCTTCTATCTGCTCACCGGTTTCCACGGTCTGCATGTGGCCACCGGCGTTCTGCTGATGGGCCTGATGCTGTTCAAATCCTTTATCCCCGGCAACTACAGCGGCGGCGAAGAGGGGGTGAAGGCCACCTCTCTGTTCTGGCACTTTGTGGATGTCATCTGGGTCATCCTGTTCGTGCTGCTTTATGTCTGGAGGGCCTGAATCATGATTATCGATGACAGCCATTACGACGTGATCCTGATCGGCAGCGGCGCCGGCGGCGGCACCCTGGCAGCCACCCTGGCCGATTGCGGCCACTCCGTGTTACTGCTGGAGCGCGGTGGCGTCTTGCCCCAGGTCGACCAGAACATCTCCGACGTGGATCTGTTCCGCAAGGAGCGCTATCACCCCGACGAGAAATGGTTCGGCACCGACGGTGATCCTTTCTCACCCCAGATGGTGCACGCCATCGGCGGCAACACCAAGATCTGGGGCGGCGTGCTCGAGCGCATGCGCGAACAGGAGTTCAGCGGAGTCAACTTGCAGGACGGCCCCAGCCCGGACTGGGAACTGCGCTACGCCGACCTGGCTCCCTGGTACGAACAGGCCGAGAAGCAATATCACGTTCATGGCGTGGCCGGAGCCGATCCCACCGCCCCCGCCCGTGAAGGCGCCTATCCAGCTGCCCCAAGGCCCGTGGAGCCGTTCCTGGTGGAACTGCGCGCCGCCCTGGAGCGCCAGGGCCTCCATCCCTACGACCTGCCCCTGAGCTGGTCCGATTCGGCCGTCGATCCCACAGGCGATGCCGAGCTGTTCGGCGTCAAT
>CAIJRN010000004.1 GCA_903823115.1 uncultured cyanobacterium | reverse complement strand
TGAAGTTGATTCGGATCGGGTTAGCAGTTGTTCCGGCACCCTCATCGGCGCGGACCTGTTTCTGACCGCGCGACATTGCCTCACCGATCCCGGTGGCGAAGACCTCCGCAGCGCTTCCGTCACGTTTGACTACGCGACGGCCTGTGATGGCTCGAGGCCGGCCGGACACGTGACCCGTTTCTTCAAGGTGCTCGAAGAAGTGGCGTCGGGTGCTCCGCCGTCAGAACCGGCGATCAGTCTGGATTGGGTGGTGGTGCGGCTGAGCGCCACGCCCGGTGCATTGCCGGCGCCCCTTCCGTTGCGCGACGCGGCGCTGGCCGTCGGCGAGATCATCTTCACCATGCACCATCCGGGCGGAGCGGTGAAGAAGACGCAGAGTGGTGTTCATGACGGCGATCCGGTATCCGGCTTCGATTTCGCCGGCGGCAGCTCGGGATCCGCGCTGTTCGACAGCAGCGGCCGCCTGGTCGGCGCGGCACTCAGTCGAGGTCCATTTCCCGATGCGTGCTCGGTCGCTTACTCGCCCGTGTCGGCGGTGAAAGCGGCACTCAATCATCCACCTGCGCCACCGTCATCGGCGGATGTGATGATCGTCTTCGACAAGTCGGGCAGCATGGCCAGTTCCGCGCCGCCGTCGGGACGGACGAAGCTGCAGGAGGCGCAGGATGCCGCGTCGTTGTTCGTGAATTTGGTGCGCAACGGCGCGGGTGATCGGATAGGACTGGTTCCGTTCAGTTCAATCGCCGGGACGGTCACCCCGTTGGCGCCCGCTGCGGCCGCCAAGGTGACGCTGGTCGGCGTCCCACCTTCCATCACCGGCACGATCGGCGGCATCACGGCGGGTGGTGCGACCAGTATCGGAGCGGGTCTTGCCTCCGCCCAGTTGGCGATCGGCACAGGCAGCAACCGCGCCATTTTGTTGCTCACGGACGGCCTGCAAAACACGCCGCCCATGATTTCGGCAGTGGAGCCGTCGCTGGGCACCACCAGGCTCAATGTCGTCGGCTTCGGCTCGGACGCCGATATCGATGCGCCCCTTCTGAACCATGTGGCACTTTCCCATGGTGGTCATTTCACCCGTGCGGTTGACGGTGTGGCCCTGAAGAAATTCTTTGGCTTCGCTTTCGGCAACATCTTTGAGAGTGGGGCGCTCATCGACCCGGACCATCTGCTCCCTGCATCCCAGGCCGTTTCGCAGCTGCACACGTTCATGGTCTGCGGCGAAGAGCGCATCACGATCGTCTCAGGTTGGGACGATCCTTCCACGCCCTTGCAGTTGAATGTCTTTACACCGACCGGCCAACTGGTTGGCAGCCGCCAGATGCAACCGGTGCGGGGACGCACCTGGGTCTTCTGGCGTATCCCGCTGCCTCATCAAGGTGAACGCGATGGACAATGGTCGCTCACAGTCGAACGGGTGCGCATAGGGGGAGAATTTCCGCCTCCACCAACCGACGTGCGTTATTTCTTTCTGGTGATCTGTGCCGGTGGCCCGAAGCTCGTGCCCCTCGTGCCACGCAAGCGCCACTACACAGGCGACCGGTTGGAACCCATGGTGGCGCTTCATTACGGAAATGGCACCGTGCCGCGCAATGCTCAGGTCCGGTTGCACGTCGAAAGTCCGACCGTCGCGCTCGGGCAATTGGTCCAGGATGCAGGGCTACACAGCCCGACGACGGGCGTCGATCCGGTGAATGGGTTTCGCGCCACGTTGCAGGCCGTCGCCGGAAAGAACGGTGGGCTCCTGCCCGTGCATCCCAGTTCCGCCAATGTGGCCCTGTTCGATGACGGCCTCCATGAGGATGGGGCGATGGAGCCAGACGGCATTTTCAACAACCCGCTCAAGAATTTCCTGCGCGTGGAAGGTACCTACGAGTTCAGGGCCGTGGCCACCTATGGGGAAGGATGCATCGCCTCCCGCGAGACAGCGTGGTCGGTGCATGTGGAACCTGGCATCGATGCAGGGCACACCCATACGTCTGTGATTGATGTTTCAGCAAACGCCGGGGGCAGTCATGGCACATTGGTTATCGTTCCCTCTGACGTCTACGCTAATCCGCTGGGGCCCGGCCGTGGCGATCGGTTTGAATTGACACCGCTCCCTGGAGTTTTCATCACAGGCAAAGTGCAGGATAAAGGCGATGGCAGCTATCAGGTGCCCATCGATTGGGTATCAGGTACCCAGCCCGGAGTGGTGGTGAAGCAGCCCGATCGCGATCCCGTCGTGGTGACACCCCGTGGGCATGTGAATCCGGCAAGATCGAGTGACTGCTCCCCGGTCGCGACCGAACTCCTGGATTGCCTGGGCCTGGAGGGGGCCGATGCACGATGCGTGCGCATTACGAGCGTGAACATCAGCATCGATCTCAATGATAGGAAGTGCGAGCAATGCGGGGAGTAGAAGCCCCCCAGCGCTCGTGTCAGGCCATCGGTCCAACTCGGCCACTGATCCAGTAATACCAAGGCCTCTGATTCAAAACTGAACAGGATGATTCCTGAGCTTCAAATCCCACACCTCATCACTCAATACTCAAGCCGCATTGCTCCTTCCTCAACGCCTCGCTCTGGAGCTGTTGCACCAAGGCTTCACGCTGATGTCGTTTTTCCAGCTCCCGCAGCACAGGTCCGTTCATAGTTGAGTAGCTGCTTGTGGGGTGGTTCCGCAGGGCCTCATCCTCAATTTGCTGCCGTTGCTCAAGACTGGCCAGTGACCTTTTGGCGTGGATCTGGACGGCGTTTCCACAAGGGGGTGGTGTACTGGCCAGAGCGACGCCCGAGAGCGCCCAGAGCACCAAGGCAACCATCGCGTTGAGCTGTCGCTTCATGCTGTTCGGCCACTCAAACGACTCTGGTCCATTGTTGCGGCCTGCGACTGAATCCGGTTCCAAGGGTGCTGCAGATCCGCGCACATGATCTCCGCCACGTTCCCTGGTGTCAGAGGTGACAGCGGTGCAACCGGCACAACGTCCAGGATCGTTGTCAAAGAGGAACGAGTGATGGCATCCCCTAGCGCTGACCTGCTGTTTTCACGCCAACCTGGGACGAGGGGCTACAGGCTCATTGACGCCGTCCTCCAGCCCCATCCGCACCTTGACGGCATCTACGACTCGACAGAGGAGGCTATCCGTGATGCCATTGCCTGGCTGGAAGGACTCGAGCCCGATGCCGGCCAGGCGTCCATCGGACTGGACGTGAGTACCACCAATGGTGACTGGCGCACCATCCGCCAACCGGTTCAGCTCCTTTGCCCTTTACCGCTGGCAGTCTCGTAGAGCCTCGGGCGAGCACATCCATCTCCATCGCCCTCGGAGGCACAGTCGGCGACAGCCGCGATCGGCAGCGCAGTGGCTACGGCCTCAGCCACGCCGGTGGTGATGGCGGTTAGCGCGGATTCAGTCGGCCCACACCGAGGTCGATGAGCGGGGACCTGATGCGCCTCCCCCGGGTGCTCTCTCCTGATGGCTGCCCACGAGCGCCAAGGGTGATCACCCAGGGCTGCCGACAGCAGATGGCCACTCTGCCGGTATCCCCTGCCTAGACGGGCACGCCTAACCAATTGTCGACGAACAGGCGTTCCTGACCGATGGCTCCCAGTTCGCTAAAGGTTGGTTTCGCATGGTGTGTGTAGGCTTCAGAGAAGCGGTGATACCCAGACCCTGGCATTATTCAAACTGCCGGCTGAAGAACTTGGGGACAACATACCTTGCACCCGCGGGTTCGGATTGGCGGCGATCTGGCTTTTGCAACCTTCATTTTTATTTTAGCGGTTTTTATTTTCAGATGAATTTATAGGGATTTTGGCAATGGACTCTGCAAAAGATACTGAATCAAGCCCCGCGACACCCGCCACGGCTTTGCGGCTGAAATTGGCTCATGGCAGTGGGCGCTGGCTGTGCCTAATTGGCTTGGCTGCCATTTGGCTTATCGATGATTCACTTTCAGGTGTTCTGCTGAAGAGCGATATTCTTGACGGTGAGATCAAAATTATTGATCAGTTGTTTGAGCATTTCAGCTCATATTTGTTTATGCTGGTGACATCAATCATGGCCTTGGCCATCCTGCGACCGCTGCCCAGGGTGCTTGTGCCGATGGCTAGTATTTATTCCTGCTTTGCGGTTGTCCAGGTCGTAGCCAATGTTTTTTCAATGATTTTGACCGCCCATGTCAAAACGGGCACAGGATTGACCGAGCTTTGGGATGTGGCAGCGGTCTACGCCATGTCCGTCATTGTTTTTATGATGGTTTATCTGTTGTTGGATCTCACTACTGCCGGCGGGGCATTTGTTTGGCCTTGCCGTGAAGGTAAGCCACCCCCAGATTCTCATTTGATCGATTACTTGTTCATTTCGCTTAATGTCAATTCTACTTATGGGCCAACCAGTGAGGCCGTAATGTCTCGTACCTGTAAATTGGTGATGGCGCTACAGACGATCCTTTCCATATTAATGCTTACCGTTCTTATCGCCCGTGCCGTAGGTGCTACCAGTTGAACATTTCAGGGTTGGCTGCCGGTAGCCCCTCATCTTAAGGTTGTTCTCAAAGAATACATCCACAGTACGTTTGGCTGTTGCCCGTGTGAAGCCATTGGCGAATCGGAGGGTTGCTCAAGCCCGGTCTGCAATGACGGCGTAAGGTCCCTGCGCCGTCATTGCCGTGGTCTTCGACCTGGTCGCCGAAGAGTCCTTCATGCGGGAGTCCGTTGCGCGCAATCAAGCTGGCCGGCAACTGGCTTGAAGGCCAAATTCCATCATTTCCCGAACGAAGCTGGGCCAGCTGTTGTGATCCCTCCAGCGAGCGGGGGCGACATAGACGCATTTCACCGCACGCTTCCAGGAGCTCGATGCGGCTCTCGCCATCGCCGATCAGATCAGCCAGAAGTGCCACCTTGACAGCACCCGTGCGTTGCTGGAACTGCGGGGAGAGCAGCACCGACGAGAACACAGGGAACGGCGGATCCAACAGCAAAGCTGGCGAGAACTGTGCCGATCGGGCTCCGGGGCCAGCCAAGGAGCGGCCGAAACTGCCCAGCTCCCGCCAGGAACACCACGCCCCCCCTTGAGCGATCCAGCGATGCAGGCGCAACAGGCCCCTCGCGGATAGCCAGGAGCGGGGTGCGTGCAGACCGACCAGTACTGAAGCAAGGCCCCTGCGCCCCCTCTGATCGCCGCCGGGGAGCCCGATGGAGTACCGCCCCTCGACCGCTGCCCCTTGCCTGATCTGAGTCCTAGCGGGCCGCGTTCATCCCCATCTGCACCTCGACGATGGCCTCATCAATCAGCCTGATGGCGTTGACGCGGTGGCCGCCCTTGTTATTGGAAGCCACCTCAAGGGACGCCTTGGCAGAGCGCAGCTGGCCCAGCGCGTTCTGCATATTGGGTTGATCAGCCCGGGCCATGGAGGTCGAGAGCACGCTGCCGGCGATGACGGCGGTGCCCAGGGCGATGGAGAGTCGGCGGTTCATGGGTTCAGAACGGGATTGATCTTGAGAGTGCCGGTCAGAATCCCATCTTCCATGGCAGGCAGGGAAGGAGAGGCCGCGACAGCTCCCTGTCTACCAGCAGAGGACTGCAGGCCCGGTAAGTCACGAACCTTTTCGGGTCCCGCCGGCAGCTCCTCCCACCCCTGACCCTGCCCGCTACCGGCCGCATCTCTGCCGTCAGTTAGTCCGGTTGCGGGGGGTGGGGCGGTGCTCAAAGCCTTGGCCGGCAGGCTCCGGCTTGACCTGACGGAACTACGGATCCGAGCATCCGGGCGTTCAGGCGGATTGCTATCCGTGGCCCCTGTGCCGGCCCCTGCCCCAGCAGCGACGGTCGCCATGTCCTGGATTTCCGGCCAATCCGCTGGGACCGCTGGTGTCAGCAGCTGGAGGTCACGGTGGGCGAGCTGTTGCCGAATCAGTCTGTGCCATTGCTGAAAAAGCGGCTGGAGCTCAGCCGCGAGGCGGCCCTCAAGCTCTGGAGCGAGAAACGCAACCAGGGCTGGCAGCCCACAACGGCACAGTGGCAACCGCCCCAGGCACCAGCTCAGGAGTGAGCACAATCACAGCCATGGACCTCCACGCCGATCTCGACCAGCGCGTCACGCTGGACACCAGCGCTCTGCCGTGGACGCCTTCGCCGATGGCCGGGGTGGAGCGGCGGATGCTGGATCGCTGCGGCGGTGAAGTGGCCCGCGCCACCTCGATCGTGCGTTACGCCCCCGGGAGTCGCTTTGAGCGCCACAGTCATGGCGGCGGCGAGGAGATCCTCGTTCTTGAGGGCACCTTCTCCGACGAGTTGGGGGACTACCCGGCTGGCACCTACCTGCGCAATCCGGTGGGCTCCAGCCATGCCCCCTTCAGTGAGCTGGGCTGCACGATCCTGGTGAAGCTGCAGCAGATGCACCCGGCTGATCAGCAGCGACTGGTGATCGACACCAACAACAACGCAGCCTGGCTGCCCGGCCTGGTGAGCGGACTGGAGGTGATGCCGCTGCATGGCTACGGATCCGAGCACGTGGCCTTGGTGCGCTGGGCGCCGGGCACACGGTTCCAGCCCCACGGCCATCCCGGTGGCGAGGAGATTCTGGTGCTGGATGGAGTCTTCCAGGACGAGCACGGCACTTATCCGTCCGGCAGCTGGCTGCGCAACCCGCCCGGCAGCATGCACCGGCCCTTGAGCCAGGCCGGCTGCACGATCTGGGTCAAGACCGGCCACCTGCGGGCCGTCCAGGCGCCCGATGGCTCAGAAGCGTGAGCCTGGCGTCTGCAGAAACGCCAGCTCCTCCTCACTCGACACCCGAGCTAGAGCGGCATTGCGGTGGGAGAAGCGGCCAAAGCGGGCGATCACATCCCGGTGCCGGCGGGCGAAATCGGCGGTGCGGGGATCGCTGAAGCGCTCGAACAATGTTGCTCAGCTTGTGGGCCTCGGGGGCGGTGATGCAGAGCAGTGCGTCGTGGTTGTTGGCCTGCGGCTGCTCGCGCTCGAACGGCAACGGAAATCGGAAGCTGCGGCTCCAGGTGCCGTAGCGGAAGTCGTTGAGCAGCGGCCCCCGGGGCCTCTCGGTTTTGGCTTGAACAACGTCGGTGCCATCAGCCTGGCGATGCCGTGTGGTCTTGTCTGTGCCAAGTTAGAAAGTACGGAGGATGGAGAATGCAGTCCAGAGAACCCTGTTTTAACAGATTCGACTGTTGGGCCGTCGCCGTGCTTGCAGCAGGATGCATCGCCGGCCTGTCTGTGCTGATCTTGCGCACTCCATCAGCGGAGCCGCATTCCAACAGCGGTAGCGAAATGCGCCAACGCATCCACGAGTTGGAACGACGGCTGCTCGAACAAGTGCCGAAGTCGGTGGAGAATCGCTACCGGGATCTGTGAGATCTCCCAATTGCTATCGCGACCTGCATAAATCTGGTACCAGCCATCGTCCGCTATCCATGAAGTTGCCATCAACCGGCATTGAGAACGGTGCGAGTACTTCCTTTGCGCTCATCCCAAAAGGCAACTATTGTCGATACCAGCTTTGTCTGGCTGATCATGTCGATGCCCTGAAGAGCAGCGATCGCACCGCATTCCGCAGAGGTTGCCAGACTCAGACGAAAGAACAAACGCCAGGTTTTGCATTCCTGCCGCAATGACTTGCCAGTGCCTCAATCGGAATTTTGCTGCCTGATTCCCAGGTCAGGGACGAGGATCCAAGAAATGATCGGTGGTGTTAAAGCTGGAGTTTCTCACATCCACAAATCACTCTCTCATATTAAACTACCAGGCACAAGAAATCACTAAGGGACAGGGCGTGATCTGCAGCATGGCCAGTTCCATCGGCATCTGGTGAAGATGGCATTCCAATTATGCTGAGTGCCTTGGCCCTCTTCCGAGCCTGGTTGCCACAGGAGGAAACCTACTTGCTGTTGCAGAGCGAGCCTGTCACCGGGGACGCCACCTCACTGGACGACATCCTTCACGACCTGGTGGATGAGGCGCTCAATGGTTTCCAGGACATGGCTGAGATGGTGGAACGGCTGGTCGACAGCACGGAACGGCTGCGCCACCAAGGTGTCGCCATCACCCTGATCGATGGAGCCAGTGTCGGCCATCGGAGCAACCAGGTGGTGAAGAGATTGACCATC
>CAIJRN010000003.1 GCA_903823115.1 uncultured cyanobacterium | reverse complement strand
GCCCCCACCACCACCGTCTCAACCCCCACCCTCTCCGCCGACAGCGGTTTCTCCGCCAGCGACGGCATCACCAATGTCGCCGCCCAGACCATCCGGGCCACCCTTTCGGCCGCCCTGGCCGGGGCCTCCGGATCCGCCTCCGCCGATCAGCTGTGGGTCTCGATTGACGACGGCGCTAATTGGAGCAACATCACCAGCTCGGTCTCAGGCACCGCCGTTTCCTGGAGCACCGTCCTCTTCGGCAGCGGCACGATCCGGATGCAGGTGCGTGATACGGCGGGCAATGTCGGCAGCACCTCCTCCGGCACGTCTTACGTCATCGACAACACGGCTCCATCCATCACTCCGACTGTCAGCTCAACAAGCACGGCCCCCAGCACCCTTGCCACCCTCCACGGCACAGCCACGGTTGGATTGGGCGAGCAGCTCACGGTCACTGTCAATGGCGCCACCTATGCGCTGACTCCCACTGATGGGAGCTGGAGCTTGAACCTGGCAACGGCGAATCCCCTGTCTGGCAAGCTTGGCTCATTCAACGATGGCTTCAGCTACAACGTCGTCGCGACAGTTTCTGATCAGGCAGGTAATGCCATCACCGACAGCACCACTGGCGAGCTTGTCATCAGCGATCCGAATCCGGCAACTCCCACGGTTGATCTTCTGAGCAGTGCTGCTTCGCCATTACCCACACTCACCGGCACGGCCAATCTGCGTGCCGGTGAAACCCTCATGGTTTCCGTTAATGGTGCTGCTTACACTGTGCTGCCTTCCGCAGGACGCTGGTCACTGAATCTGGCTACAGCGACAGCCAGCACTGGCTCCCTTGGTAGCTTCGCGGTCGGTTCCTACCAGGTTGTCGCCACCGCCACCAGTGCTGATGCCACAAGGTCCGTCAGTGATACATCCAGCAACGAACTCACCATCACCAGCACAGCCCCGACAACCCTGGGAACTTTGCGCATCGATCTCACCACGAATGGTGCCGAAGACAGCGGCACCGATGGCAGCGCCAGTGCCACGGCATCGCTTTTCACGGTCAGCCGCACCAATACCTCAGGGTCCCTCACGGTTTACTACAGCCTCTCTGGCAGCGCCTTGGGGGCTACGGACTTCAGCTGGCCGAGCGGTTTCAACCCCTCCACAAACCTGGGCAGCGTCACTTTCGCTGATGGAGTTTCCACCGCCACCATCGCTTTACCCACGATCAACAACAGCATCGTCAACGGTGTGCGCACGATCAATGCATCGCTGCAGGCACCATCGATGTGGGCATTGGCCACCTATGCCGGCAGTGCCACCGCCACTTTGGTGGATAATGATGTCAGCATCGTCCTTCCTACGATCTCGATTGCTGATGTGAGCATCGCCGAAGGAAATCCTGATTTGCAGACAACCGTTACCATTGTCAATGTTGCAGTGCAGTTGTCTGCCAGTTCCACCAGCCCTGTCACAGTGCAGTACAGCACAAACGATGGGACCGCGACGGCTGGCAGTGACTATACCGCCACTACTGGCATCATAACCTTTAACCCTGGCAACACTTATGTTCTGGTTCCGTTCACCATCAGTCGTGACACATTGAATGAGGCTGATGAGACATTCAGGGTCACTCTCTCCTCGCCTGCTAATGCTACTATCGCCCGCAGTGAAGCACTTGTCACCATCCTCAATGACGATTCCGGTGTTGGCCTGACCATTGATAATACAAACCTTGCTGCCAGTAACATCACAGGTAGTGACTTGGCGGACACGATCACCGGAAGCAGCCTCGGTGGTGACACGATCACTGGTGGCAAGGGGGATGATTCGATTCGAGGTCACCTCGGTGCGGATGTGATCAGTGGCGGCGCTGGTAGTGATCGCTTCATCTATGGCTCTTTTGCTGAGTCCACTCGCAATTCGATGGACTCGATCACCGATTTTGACCCCAGCAATGGCGACAAGATCGTGCTTGCATCCATGCCTTCTGCATTCTGGAATGCTGGCCTTATTGCAGCGGCAAGTCTGGATGATGCCATAACCTCTGTTTTCGCTGATAAGGATCGGACGGCAACGGGATCCGGCCTTCAAGCCCTCGCGACCGGTGAGGCGGTGATGTTCGTCTATGGCACGACGCGCACGGATCGGCGCACCTACCTCGCCGTCAATGACAGCACTTCAGCCTTCTCTTCCAGTAATGATCTGCTGATCAATGTCACCGGCTTCATTAATCCGCCGTCTCTGGGGCCGGCTGCTGCTTCCACTTATTTCTCTGTTCCTTAGACCGTGACTCCCTTGTTCTCAGGATGCGGGCGAGCAGCACGTGTTCTTCTGTTTTTCAATCCATCACATTTCTCGCCACGAAATGCGATCAGATGCCCGGGCTTTTTTGTCATGCTGGCATCCTGTGTCTGTTTGGGCTCGGCCACGCCAGCACAAGCGATTGGCTTCAGCGGCACTTTCGCTCCTTCCACCTGGCTGCTGATCAATACCAATCCTGCCCAGACTCTCAATTCCACAGGCACGGGCGTCAACGGTACATACACCTGCGGCACCACGAATAATGTCGCCTGTATCGAACAGATCACTTCCACTGGTGTTGATGTGGTTGGTTCGTTCTCGGGTGATACTGGTGGCGGCACATCAGCCACAAGCCGCAGCACCAGCCTTGTCCTTGCTAACACCGAACCGGCATATCGCGTCTCTTTTGATTGGGCTTTTGCTTCTGCTTCAAGTGAAAGTGGATCGCTCACGGCTTATTATAAGGTTGGGATCAATTCAGAAGTCTTGCTTGCCACATGGCCTGGTTCGGGTTCGGCGATATCAGGCAATGTCAGCAATATTGAGATTGCGGATGGTTCGTCTATCCAATTCATAGTTAAGACCTCTACTAATACGGGTGCCGAAGGCGTGCTGTCTATCTCTAATTTCAATGCAACGTCCTCCGCCGTCCCCGGCCCCCTCCCCGCCGCCGGTGCCGCCACCGCCTTCGGCTACTCCCGCTGTCTACGGCGCCGGATCAAAGGCGAAGTCCCCGTCGGTTGCGGCAAGTCCTCCAGGTCTTCCGATCCCTCCTCCTATCTGCTGCTTTCCCCCGCCAGTCAGCAGGTGTTACCGCTGAGTTTCAGTTACTCTCCACAGCAACACAAAGGCTTCCGCTTCGCTGCCTCGTTTTCACTATCCGCCCCTACGGCTGGTGATTCAGTCTCGGTTCACTCACGTGCAGATGGCGATATTCTTTGAAGATTTGATTTAAATTTTTTGACTACCGGCCTGATCGAAGCCTGGCACATCAATGTTGCTTTGTGGTCCGAAGTGAATGCCATCGCCTGTTTTGGTATGGCGCTTATTTCGCAACGGAAAGCCCTCCGATCTCTGTTGGGCATAACTGAGCGATTCGTTCAACCTTGGCCCAGCTGCTGCTGGCCATGTCCCGCCCTGGCCATGGCCGATCGCCGCCGATCTTGAGGCCGCTGGGCCAGGCCCCCCGTTCGTCTCAGCCCTGTCGGGTCTTCAGCCAGAGCACCAGATCCTCGGGCCCTCGGAAGTTCAGCAAGGCTTTCCCCAAGGCCTCCAGTTCGCTCAGCCGCAATACGCTGACCGCCGCGACCTGCGCTGCGCTGATGGCACCACAGCGCTCCTGCAGCAGCAGCTGAACGATTCTGGCCTCACCTTCCTGTCGCCCCTCTTGGCGTCCCTCCTGTCGTCCTTCGTCAAACATTTCCCGGGCGGCGACGCTGCCGCTGATGTCTTTCAGGGAGAGTCCCAACATGACTTTGATCTCCTCTCTTGATAGTTTGGATAAGCGTGTCATCACAATAGCCAGGATCAGGTCGATCTGTTCAACTTGGTCTTCCGCCGCCAGCCCCTGGGCGCTCGCGCACAGCCTGCGGCCGCGTGCGGCCAGCTCGGCTTCCGGCGCCATCAGCAATCGCAGTGCTTCCCAGATCTGCACCTGGGCTGAAGCTTGTGGATCTTCGCTGGCGCCACTGGCATTGCCATCGCCTTCGCCGGCCAGTTCGATCCAGCGCACCCGCCGCTCCACGAACTCCGCCACTGGCCGCCGTTCGCCGAAGTTCAGCTCCCGGCTCGGGCAGATCACCACCACCAGCCAGTCCAGCACCGCTGGCAGCGCCGGCGCTTGCCCTTGTGTTCCCTGTCGCAGGCTCTGCTGATGGCGCTGCTGCAGCCAGCGGCCACTCTCGGCATACAGCCGCAGCAGAAAGCCGGGATCGCTCTGCATCTGCACCTCCAGGATCACTGCCGGCAGCCCTTGGCGATCCACGGGAGGCTCCAGCAGGCCGTCCAACCGGTATTCCCGTTCCTTCAGAACCGGCGACTCGAACGAATAGCCACCAGTCCCCGGCGGCAGCTCCGGCAACAAGTGCACGATCAGATCCGGATGGCGGCGGAAGATCCAATGGAAGAGTTTGTCGGTGTTCATCGGATCTGCTTCATCCCCGCCATCGCCAACGCCTTCCGCAGCATTCCCCGCAACGGACCTCTGGTGCCATCAACATCGGCGAGGACGTTGGGTCTTCAGACAGGCGAGAATCGTTTGATCGGAGCCGAACCCTCGCTGGCTGCCACCTTCAACCTTTGTCATGACCCTGCGCCACGGCTACTTCAGCGACCAGGGCTACACCTTTGGCGCCTACCCAGAGACGAGCCCGGAGCGCCTGTCCTTTGTGGCCCTGTTGCTGAGCCAGCGACCCCCGGATCTGGGCTCTGAGTTTCGCGTGCTGGAGCTGGGCTGCGGCCAGGGCTTCGGGCTCTGTCTGCAGGCCGCCCTCTATCCCCAGGCGCGCTTCACCGGCATCGATTTCCGCGCCGAGCACATCGCCCACAGCCGCGCCCTGGCCGAGAGCGCCGGGCTGCTCAACATCCAGTTCCTGGCTGCGGACTTTCTCGAGCTGGCCCAGGCGCCGCCCGAAAGCTGGGGCCGCTTCGACATCGTCATCGCCCACGGCATCCTCGGCTGGGTGAGTCCCGAGGTGGGAGCCAGCGTCTTCGCTGCCGCCGCCAGTGCCCTGCGCCCGGGAGGGCTGTTCTATCTCTCGTACAACACCCTGCCGGGCTGGCTTGGCGCCCTGCCCTTTCAGCATGCAATCAAGGGTTTCCACAGCCGTTCCGGTGATGGCCAGTCGAGCCTCGATGCCGCCATCGCTCTGTTCCGTCAGCTGCAGAGCTGCGGCTCGCCCCTGCTTCAGGCCCAGCCCTCCCTGGCGGGCCGGCTCGAAGGGATCAGCAGCCAATCTCCCGCCTATCTCCTGCACGAATACAACAATGCCCACTGGCAGCCCCAGTACGCCGATCAGGTGATGCGCCAGGCGAGCGAGCACGAGTTCCAGTATCTCGGCAGCGCCACCCTGCCCGAAACCTTCGATGGCCTGTTGCCGGAGGCCTTCCGCTCCGTTCTTGCCAGCTGCTCGGATCCAGGGCATCACGAGTTCGTGCGCGACTTGCTCACCAACCAGAGCTTCCGCCGCGATGTCTATGCCAAGGGTCGTGATCCCCTCTGGAATGTCGAGGCCAGCGAGGCGATCGAGAGTCTGGAGGTGTTCAGCTTGCTCGCAGACGAGGATCTTGAGCGTGCCGATGTCTTCAACTTTCCTTTGTCCCTCGGTGAGGTGCAAGGCAACCGCGTCTGGTTTCTGGCCTTGATGCAGCATCTGCAGCTGGGCCCCTGCCGGCTGGGCGATCTGCATCGCTTGCCCCTCCACGGCGACGGGCCGACGCCTCTGCCCGAGCTCTTGCAGAACATCGCCCTGCTGCTGCACAAGGGGTCCATCGCCCTGTCGCCACCGCGCCGCGATCCCGCCCCTGCCCAGCTCTTCAACCGTGTGATCGCCGCCCAGGTCGCCGCCGGTGCCCCTTATCACGCCGTCGCCCTGCCCCGCAGCGGCAATCTGATGATGCTCTCCGATGTCGAGCTGATGCTGCTGCATGCCTCGCTTCGGGGCCGCAGCGACGAGGCCTTGATCGAGGCCCTCAGCGCCAATCTCCAGACCCTCGGCCGCTCCATCCAGAAGGATGGCCAGACCCTCGAAGCCAGCCAGAGACATGAGGAACTCACCCGGCTGGTGGCCCGCTTTCAGGCCCATACCCTGCCCCTGCTGCGTCGGCTTGAGGCGGTGGCCTGATGACTGTGCCCTGATGACTGTGGCCTGACGGAGGTGCCCTGATGGAGGTGCTTCAGCCTGAATAGGGCACAGATTCCAATCTGTAACCTTGCCGCCGGCTGCCATCCAGGGCTTGAGTCAGTTCAGCTCTTGATGGCTAAAAGTTGTAAACAAAACCAATTCCGCTGCCGAATCCAGGATCGGAGAACTCCGTGAATGATTCGGCATCACCCTTGCCCGTTCTGGCTGTTGGCCAATTCAGGCCAACGGCACCAGTCCCATCGAGACCGCAAGGCTGGTGTGTGCCTGAATTTGTTTCTGGAGCCACATTTCGACCTGAAGCTTGCTAGGAAACGGGGCGATTTGCTGGCTTGAAAGGCCGTTATGACAGAACTCGGTCAGTGCCCCTTCACCGGCCAGGGCGGCGGCTCCGTCG
>CAIJRN010000002.1 GCA_903823115.1 uncultured cyanobacterium | reverse complement strand
TCGCCTCCATGGCGACCTTGGCCTTGAACTCGGGACTATGGGTTCGGCGCTTGCTCATGGGTGGGAGCCCCCTTCAAGGGGCGGTGCCCCGCCTCAGAGGTTAACGATGGACCCTGTCCAGAAAAGCCAGACCAGCTCAGGTTAGCCAACCCGCCCAGGCGCAGCGTGTCGTGCCGAAGCTCGGCACCATCTGCCCCCTCGGCTATGTGGACACCTTGAACGGCAAGTGCAGCACCATGGGGCTGGCCAACTACACGCTGCAACCCACCAATGGCAAAGCCTGTTCCCCGGGCTGGATGAATGTTGGCGGTGGCTACTGCCGCCAGAAGTAGGGAATCGATCGGGGCTGGGGGAAGCACCAGTTGATCGGCTGAGGGCACGACATACCCTCAGCTCCGTTTCCTGGCCATCCCCATCAGTGATCAGCAGACCAGCCTGTCGGTAGCTTCAGCCAGCTCCCCGGCAGACCCTCCCAGCGTTGCTGCCCACGGAAGGGCAAGGGCCACAGATACGCCCCAGGATCAGAAGAAGAACTTCACACCCATCTCAATCCCGTTCTGATCGATGGTGTAGCCAGATGGTCGCGAGGCGCCGTTATCGCCGGCCAGATAGAGGTAGCGCCAGGAGAGATCAAGCTGGGTGGAGTTGCCGATGGCGTAGCCCACACCAACCTGGGCATTGCCCGACATATCCACGTTGTAGTTGGCACCAAACCCCCCCAGATCCCCTCGGGCGAAGAGGCGCAGACGGGGTGAGAGGAAGACCTGCCCCTGCAAGCCGAGGAGAGGTTGCACGATCGGATTGCCGAAGCTGAAATTGCGCGAGGCCTGCACCAGCGGCCCCTCGAAGGAGGTGTTGATGTCCAGTCCGAGGTTGAGCAGCCGGATCCCCGCATAGGGAATCACCGTCACCGCCCCGCTGTGGGAGATCGGCCGCTCCCGCTCACCGAAGCGGTAGCGCAGAGCGAAGTCATCGATGCCCTGGATGGCGGAGAGGCCCACGTTTGCGCTGCGGCGGGCCCTGGGCAGATCGAGTTCCGGCAGAAGGGCCCGGGTGGAGTCAAAGCGACGGGAATGTTCGGCTCCGAGCCCGACGTAGCTCAGATCGGTGAGAAAACCGATCCGGTTGTATTCGACGCTGCCGCGGAGATAGAAGATGTCGCTGAGGTGCTCCAGAAGGGAGCCCAGGCCCATATCGGTCGTGGCGCTGAAGCCGTTGATCGTGGTGGTGTTGGTGACCCGGAGTGGCGCGAATCCATAGAGTTCAAGGCTGCCGGCCCAGGGGGATTCTTTCGTTTTCCCCGCCGCTGGGGCAAGGGGCTCCGCGGGGATCGCTTCGCTCTGCTGGGCGAGGGGAGAGAAGGGTGGGCTGCTGGAGGGGAGGGAGGCCCGACCAGGCACTTCGAGCTCAGGCGCCTGGACCGTTCCGGTCTCGGCCGCCAATGCCCTGAGCCCCAGGAGGGGGAACAGGCAAGCCATGCCCGTGGCAAGAATTCTTAGGAGCATTGGGCAGCAGAACGCTCATGGCGGACTGGTCCGCGTAACAGTAACGAACCGGTTTTTCTTTGACCACCCTTCCAGAGATTCGCTCAGGTTGACTGGTAAGCGTGTCAATTCGGGTGATGCCGCGTTTCCACCTCCGCTTCCTTGGGACCTTCCTGCTGGTGGGCCTCCTGCTTCTGGCCCCACCCCCTGCCGGGGCCATCCCCTCGGATTGCCCCGAGGGGATGGCCCTCGTTCCCGGCGGCAGCTACCGCATCGGCGCCGGGGCTCAGCTGCCTGAGGAACAGCCGGGTCGCAGCCTGCGGATCAGCTCCTTCTGTCTGGACCGCACGGAGGTCAGCAATGACCGTTTCGCGGCCTTCGTGGCGGCCACCGGCTATGTCACGGTGGCTGAACGCCCCCTGTCTGTCGACCAGTTCCCCGAGCTCAAGGCCAGCGAGCGAGCCCCTGGTTCGCTGGTGTTCCAGCCCGTGGGCGGCAGCGGACCGATCGAGGAGCTCAGCTGGTGGCACTGGGTTCCCGGGGCCGACTGGCGCCATCCCGAGGGCCCCGGCAGCGATCTGGCCGGGCGAGGCCAGCACCCGGTGGTTCAGGTGGCCTATGAGGACGCCGAGGCCTTCGCCCGCTGGGCCGGTGGGTCCCTGCCCAGTGAAGCCCAGTGGGAATTCGCGGCCCGGGGGGGCTTGAACAATCGCATCTTCGCCTGGGGCAACACCTGGAACCCCCGCAGGGCCAACACCTGGCAGGGTCCGTTTCCAAGCAGCAACTCCACTGAGGATGGCTATGGCGGAACGGCGCCCGTCGGGTCCTTCCCAGCCAACGGTTACGGCTTGTTCGACATGACCGGCAACGTCTGGGAATGGACCCAGGATTGGTATGCCGTGGGCCACGAGCCCCTCGCCGATGGCAGCGATCCGATGGTCAGCAGCGATGCGGCAACGGGCGATCCCCGGGATCCCGGCGTCGCCAAGCACGTGATCAAGGGGGGCTCGTTCCTCTGCTCCGAGACCTACTGCAGCCGTTACCGGCCGGCGGCCCGGGAGGCTCAGAGCCCCGACACCGGCACCTCCCACATCGGCTTCCGCCTGGCGGCCCCCATCCCAGCCCCAGCCGTCACCGGCACCCTCGCCACCCTCACCAACGCACTCCCCGTCCGTGGCTGATTCCCACTCCCACCCCCTGTTCGCGTTAGTCCGCAGCATTCGCAGCTGGTTCGGGGCGAGCGGAGCCCCCGGCCTGCTGCGCCGCCTTGGGGCCCTAGTCCTGGTGGTGCTGCTGGTGGGCTGGCAGGCGGGCTGGGCGCCGGTGTTGGCCCAGACGATCACCGGCACAGCGGGAGCTCCCAATGCCACCACCACGCTTGCCGGTAACCAACTCCCGTCTCCAACGCCACCCTTCGGTGGTGTGATCAAGGACGGCGCCCTGCAGTCCAGGCCCTGGTGGGCGCCCCGGATTACGCCGCCACAGAGCGCGCCCAACGTCCTGCTGATCATCACCGACGACGCTGGATTCGGGGTGCCCAGCACCTTCGGCGGGGTTATCCCGACACCGGCGATGGACCGTGTCGCCCGGAATGGGCTGCGGTACAACCGCATGTTCTCCACGGCGCTGTGCTCCCCCACCCGGGCCGCCCTGATCACTGGACGCAACCACCACTCGGCGGGGTTTGGGGTGATCTCGGAGCAGTCCACCGGCTTCCCCGGCTACAACAGCATCATTGAGCCCGACAAGGCCACCATCGGCCGCCTGCTCAAGGACAACGGCTACAGCACCGCCTGGTTCGGCAAGGACCACAACGTGCCCGCCTTCCAGGCCAGCCAGAGCGGGCCCTTTGATCAGTGGCCCACCGGCATGGGCTTCGAATATTTCTATGGCTTCGTGGGCGGTGACGCCAACCAGTGGCAGCCGAACCTGTTCCGCAACACCACCCAGATCTATCCCTTCGAGGGCAAGACTGCCGGCAGCTGGAATCTGGTGACGGCGATGGCCGATGACGCCATCGACTACATGACGCGGATGCATCAGACCAATCCAGCCAAGCCGCTGTTCATCAAGTACGCCCCCGGGGCCACCCATGCGCCCCACCACCCCACCAAGGAGTGGGTGGACAGGATCCATGCCATGCATCTGTTTGATGACGGCTACGAGAAACTGAGGGAGCGCATCTTCGCGAATCAGAAGAAACTCGGCGTGATTGCCAAGGACGCCAAGCTCGAACCCTGGCCCGCCGACCTGATCACCCCCTGGGAGAAGCTGAGCCCGGAGGCCAAGAAACTGTTCATTCGTCAGGTGGAGGTGTTTGCCGCCTATGCCGCCTACAGCGACTATGAAATCGGCCGGGTGATCCAGCAGTTCGACGATCTCGGCAAGCTCGATAACACCTTGGTGATCTACATCAACGGCGATAACGGCACCAGCGCCGAAGGCGGACCGTTGGGCACCCCCAACGAGGTGGCTTTCTTCAATGGCCTCAACAAACTGCCTGTTGAGGTGCAGATGAAGTTCTACGACGTCTGGGGAACCGATCAGACCTACAACCACATGTCGGCGGGCTGGTCCTGGGCCTTCGACACCCCCTTCAGCTGGTTCAAGCAGAACGCCTCCAAGCTCGGTGGCGTCAACCAGAACATGGTGGTGTCGTGGCCGGCGCGCATCAAGGACAAGGGCGGCTTGCGTGAGCAGTTCGTGCATGTCATCGACGTGGTGCCGACGATCCTCGAAGCCGCGGCTCTGCGGGCGCCCGAGGTGGTGGATGGCATCCCCCAGAAGCCCATCGAGGGCACCAGCTTTGCCTACACCTTCGACGCCAAGAACGCCAAGGCACCCTCACGCCACAAGACTCAGTACTTCGAGATGTTCGGCCAGTGGGCGCTGTACAACGAGGGCTGGTTGCTGAGCACCAAGGTGAACCGGGCCCCCTGGGAGGCCTTCGGGCCGGCCAATCCAGATCCGCTCAACAACCAGGTGCTGGAGCTCTACGACCTCAACCGTGACTTCAGCCAGACGACCGACCTGGCCGCCAAGAACCCGCAGAAGGTGAAGGAACTCAAGCAGGCCTTCATCAGCGAAGCGAAAAAGTATCAGGTGTTCCCGCTTGATGCCTCTGTGGCGGCGCGCATCGTGGCGCCACGGCCGAACATCACCGCCGGCCGCAACACGTTCGTTTACACCCATCCGATGGTGGGGCTGCCCCAGGGCGATTCGCCCGGGCTGCTCAACACCTCCTACACCGTCACCGCCGACATCGAGGTGCCGGCAGGGGGTGCCGAGGGCATGCTGCTCACCTCGGGCGGCCGCTTCGGGGGCTACGGCTTCTATCTGAAGAACGGCAGGCCGGTGTGGCTCTGGAACATGGTGGATCTGGAGCGGCTCAAGTGGGAGGGGGCTGAACCGCTTTCGCCTGGCAAGCACAAGCTTGAATTCGATTTCGTCTACGACGGCAAGGGCGCGGGCACCCTGGCCTTCAACAACTTCAGCGGCGTCGGCGGCCCCGGCATCGGCAGCCTCAAGGTGGACGGCAAGGTGGTCGCCACCAAAACCATGGCCAAAACTCTGCCGATGATCCTGCAGTGGGACGAGAGCTTCGATGTGGGCTCCGACACCCTCACTGGCGTCAACGACGCCGACTACCAGCCGCCGTTCCGGTTCACCGGAACGCTCAACAAGCTGACGCTCAAGCTGGATCGGCCCCAGTTGTCCCCTGAGGACATCAAGAGCCTGGAGGCGGCGATGCGCACCAAGGCGGTCAGTGAGTGAGGGGGCGCCGCGACTGAAGGCGAGTGGCGGCCACTGCCCGGAATGATGTGCACCTGTACCCAAGTCAGGCTGGAACTCTGGGAGCGAACCACACGGTGATTGTCATCGTTCTGGCCATGATCTGAACTGGCGCTGCTGGCAGTGCCACATTCAGTGCCGCATTAACGTGATGACCACACATCAATGACTGGGTCGTTGATGGTTCTCGTGGAACTGCCAGGGTTGTTCAGCGAACTCCTGGGTCACGGCTATTACAACGAGGGACTGCTGCTGCTCTGGGACTGTGCCTGACGCTCCAGCCAGCTTGCGGCCATGTTCGAAAGCGAGCGTCCTTCCTGATCACTGAGCTCGAGCAAGCACTGGTGCAGGGCCCAGGAGATGGTGATGCTGATGCGCTGGGGCTTGCGATGGCGGGGGTGGGGACGGTTGCCTTCAGGCAAGAGATAAGTCACCGGAACAGGGGAACGGATCTGGATACAGCATCTCCCATGACCACCCCCTTTGTCTCTACTCAAAACTGAGTAGCTCGATGCTGAAAGCTGTCCGTATGGCCTCACCGCCCAGGGGTGAGACGGGTCAGCTGGCCCAAGCCTCAGCGATCAGGCCTGGCCCACCTCGCGGGTGAAAAGACGACCTTGCCGCCGAAGGCCTGGGGATTGAGGGTGGTGAAGCAGTCTGGGCTGAAGAAACTGCCGTAGAGGCTGTCGTCGATCTCGAAGGCACCGGCGGCGATCAGGCGGCTCCAGGTGGCACCGGCTTCGATCAAGCTGGCCAGGGAGCTTGAGCCGATATAGATGGAACTGGAGCCCCCCCTGGGATGCCAGTACACGCCACAGCTGATGCTCGAAATCTGGTCTGGCACGAAGTGGCCTTTGCCATCGACGCTGATCAGGGCTGCAGGGGTGTCCCTGACGACATCATCGAGACTGGAGACTTCGAAGGTTCCCGAACCTGGGATGCCGGAGCTCGAATCGACGATCTGATACCTCAGGCTCAGTGATCTGACAAGGGGTTCATGCAAGCTCTGCTTGACACAGCTGGACGAATGCATGACGGCCTCAACCTGTTTCAGCGATCGAGAAACTTTGCGACATCGGCGCCGGTTTGTCTCTATTCACAAGTAGGTAGATTTGTACACCTCTCAGTGGCTGGCCGGCTGTTCCAGCAGTGGAAAGCGCAGGATCACTTCAGCGCCACCCAGCTCCCTGGAGCGGCTGAGTTGCACGCGGCCGCGGTGGTTTTCCACCGTGGCTCCCACCAGATACAGCCCGAGTCCCATGCCCGTAGTCCGCGAAGACTGGAACAGGCGCTCTTCGCCGAGATCCTGACCCAGCCATTGCGGCGGAAAGCCGGGGCCGCTGTCGGCCACCACCAGCTCCACCCAGCCCGGCAGCTCCCGCAGCGTCACCTCCAGGCGTCGCTGCTGCCGCGGTACCTCCAGCATCGCCGCCAGGGCATTGCGCACCAGATTGGTGACAGCCACTTGCAGCTGGCCTCCATCGCCATGGATCACGGCACCGGGCCCCTCCAGGCCTGCGGTCTGCAGAACCACCTCATCGGCGGCGATCAGGCGCCTCAGATAGGTGAGGGCTGAGCCGGTCGCCGCGATCAGGGAGACCGGCCCCTGATCGGTTTCGACGCTGTGCAGCAGCATGCGCATCTTTTCGATCAGCTCCACCACCCGCTGGCATTCCGTCAGCAGCACCTGCAACAGCGGCAGGGTCTCGGCCAGGCCCGGGGTGGCTTCGGCCTGATCAATCAGCCTTGCGCTGATCAGGCTGAGGCTGCTGAGCGGCTGGTTGATTTCATGGGCCACCGCGGCGGCAGTCAGGCTGGTGCGCAGCTTCTGGCGCAGGATCAGACGCTGGCGATCGAGGCCCTGCCGGGCTGCCTGTAGCTCCCAGTCGCGCTGCTGCAGGCGACGCAGCAACAGGCCGATGCTCAGACCGCTGCTCACGAGGGTGCCGAGAAGCAGGGCGATGACAGCAATCACAGCGAGGCGTCAGCTGCCATGGTTCTGGAGCACGGCCAGCCGCACCAACTCGGAGCCCGAAACCCCGAGCTTCAAGCGCAGGGCGCGGCGGTGGGTCTGTACGGTTGTTTCCGCCATGCCCAGGGTTAGGGCGATGGCCCGGCTGCTGCATCCCTGGCCGATCAGGGCCAGCACATCCCGCTCCCGCTGGGTGAGCGGCGCTGGCGCCAGCAGGGGGTCTGTATCGGTCCCTGTTGGCGCTTGCCCTGCCTCCTTCAGCGCTGGCGTGGAGGACTGCGGCAGGCCCTGAAGCAGACGCTTGATCTCCTGCCTCAGCTCTCGGAAGGCACTGGTCTTGTCGACCACCGCATGCAACATCGGCTGCAGATCGGGCGGGCAGAGGAAGCTGCTGGCCTGCCCCGACAGCACGATCAGATGGGCTTGCGGACGTATCCGTTGCAGGGCTTCGGCCACCATGATTCCAGGTCGATCCGGTAGGTACAGATCAAGGATCAGTAGATCGGGCTTTAGCCGCTGTACCGCCTTGACCGCTTCGCCGGCCGTGCCGGCGGTGCCCACCATGACAAGGCCGGGAATACCCTCAAGGACGGGTACAAGCAGTTCCAGGAACATGGACTGATCTTCGACCAGCAATGCGTGAAGACCAGCCATGAATCTGGATGCCGATGCTGATTCTGCCATGTCATGCCCTGGAGGGGCCCCAGCAGCAGCAGCCAAGGATCGAGTCCGTGATGACTAGATCGATCGGCGGCGGCAGTTAGTCCCCCCGGGGCAGGCAGCTGCTCTGACTTGCGCGGCGCCGCTGCTTCTTGGTTTCTGTGCCGGGCGGGTTAGGGGGTAAGACTGGGTGGCAATCCCTTCCCGGTTGGCGCTCCGGTGGTCCCTCCCAGACAAGCCACCATCAGGTTGCTGAGTTTTGTCGTCATCACGACATCCTTCACGCTGGCCTGGCGCCATTTCAATCAGATCCCGATGCTGGTGATCGGCCAGCCCACCACCACCGGTCTGCTGCAGCGGGAGAAGGAGAAGCCCTTCTTTGAGCAGCTGGAAGCGGTCACGGGACTGCCGCTGAAGGTGACCTACAAACCACTGAATTTCACGGGCATCAAGGATACTTATCAGCTGCAGATGCTGCGGGATGGCGGCTTTGATCTTGTTTCCCTGCGTTTCATCCAGAACAGCAAAGCTGAGCCCTCTCTGGCCGGCGTGGATCTGCTGGGCATCATCCAGGACTATGCGATGGCGCGCCAGGTGGTACGTAATTATTCAGGCACGATTGATCGCTATCTGCAGCGGCAGTTTCAGGTGAAGTTATTGGGTATGTGGACCTTTGGCGCCCAGCAGATCTTCTGCAAGTCACCGATCAGCCAACTCGAGGATCTCAGGGGTTTGAAGGTGCGGGTTGCCAGTTCGGAACTCAGTACCTTTGTCTCGGAGCTCGGTGGCACTCCGGCGGTGATTCCCTTTGATCAGACCAGGGATGCGCTGGCGATCGGATTGGTGGATTGTGCCGTCACCAGTGCCGCCTCGGCCAATTTTGCCGGTTGGGTCGATCATACGAATTACGCTTTCCCGATCGCAGTTCAGTTTGGACTGAATGGCTACGCGATCTCGCTGCGTAAGTGGAACTCGCTTTCTGTAGAGCAACAACGGATACTATCGAAGGCCTTTGATAACTATATCGATGATCTGTGGCGTTATTCCGAAACTCTACAGGCCGATGTCGTCAGCTGCAACACCGGCGGTCCCTGCCAGCGGGGTAAGCCCTATCACCTCAGACTTGTCAAACCCTCTGCCCATGACACCTGGTTGTTGCGCGATATTTCGATGCGCAAGGTGCTGCCCGCCTGGGCTGAAACCTGTGAACGTCTTCATCCCGGCTGCTTGTCGGAATGGCGGCAAAAGATTGCCGCTTTGCTGCCGGTGGAGAGCGCCGGCAAAGGTTCGCCCTGATGCTCTTCAATCATCTTCGCTTCAACCGCCGCCAGGCATCGCCGATTGCGGTACCCCTGCAGATGGTGGGCCTGCTGTCGGCGCTGATCTTTCTGATTGGGTGTATTTTTGAAGTTCTGGTCATCAATGATCTCTATGCCGCCCAGCACTTTCTGCTGGCCCTGCTGTTGGTGGTCCTTGCAACCTGGGCGATTCTTGAAGTCTCGTTGATCCGTCCCGGGGCGATTGTGGTCCCCCTGGATACTTTGCGGCTGGCCCTCTGGTTGCAGCTGCTGGTGGTCGTGATCAGGGGTCTGATGGATCTGCTGATCAACCCCTATCAGGCTGTTGTTGGCGGCCCCCTGGTGGCCCCTGACTTCCGCTTGGCCATCATCTTTGCTCCCCTCGACCTGCTGGTGTTCATGCTGATCAGCAGGCTGATCATCAATGCTTTTTCCTACACGGAGTTTCAGCGCGCCAACCAGCTGGAACAGCAGATGACAGCACTGGAACGGGCTCAGCAGGCTTTGCAGCAGAGCGAGGAGCGCTATCGGCTGATTGCTGACTGGGTGGATGATGTGATCTGGACCCTCGACCATCGCGGCCATTTCAGTTACATCAGCCCTTCAATTGAGAAGCTCAGTGGCTATACTCCGCAGGATCTGCTGCATCAGCCTGCGTCGACGGGTCTTAAGGCCAATTCGGTTCCGGTGATCGAGCAGGCCTGTCAGGCGGCTCTGGTCAAGGTGCAGCGGGGCCGACCAGTCGAATCGTTCAGGGCTGAACTGGAGCTGACCCACCGGGATGGCAGCAGCCTCTGGACCGAAGTGACGATGAATGGCCTCTATGGCCCCGGTCACCAGTTCATGGGTTTTGTCGGCGTGACGCGCGACATCCGCGAACGCAAAGGTTATGAGGTTGAACTGCGCGAGGCCCGGGACGCGGCCGAGGTCGCCAATTTGGCCCTGCTCTCCGCCAATGCCGTTCTGCATGGCCAGGCCACGACCGATACGCTGACTGGTGTCTCGAATCGGCGCCATTTCGAGCAGGCTCTGGCGGCGCAGATCAGCCAGACTCGCCGCTATGGCGAGGCCCTCTCCCTGTTGATGCTCGACATCGATCAGTTCAAGACGATCAATGATCGTTTTGGTCATCAGCTCGGTGATCTGGTGATCGTTGAGCTGGCCAGGCTGCTCAAGGCCAGCCTCCGCAAGGCTGACCTGCTGGCCCGCTGGGGCGGCGATGAATTTGTCGTGATGATGCCCCACACCGCAGCTGAGGAAGCCTGCCAATTGGCTGAACAGCTGCGGCTGTCGATGGCCGTGCATGTGTTTCCCGTGGTGCCCAGGCTGACCGGCAGCTTCGGGGTGGGCGAGTTGCTGCCGGGCGAAACGGCTGAGCAATGGTTCGCCCGGATCGACAGTGTTTTGTACGCGGCCAAGGCAGCGGGGCGCAATCTGGTCAAGCTCAGTGCCTGAGCCTTGCGCCGCGATCAACGCTGCCGTGTTGTTTTATTGCTGCAGATGTGCATTCAGGAGTTGTTGGGTTCAGCGTCAAGGCCAGCTGTGCTGCCGTCAATGCCTGGATGTTGTGCTGTCAAGCCAGCATTTGCCAGGTCCGCTGCAGCTACTCCGTCCCGGTGAAAAGCGACCTTGTTCAAGGCACTCTCGGACTAGAATCCGCCCACTAAGGACATGGATGCCAGGCCCTGACTCCCTCCCCTGACTCCATCAGCTTGGCCTCGGTTGCCGCGGTGCCGCAGTCCCCCCCCAGCCGGGGAGTGATGGCGTTCCACTGGGCACCCAGAGCCGATGGCACCAGTGTTTATCCCTGGGTGGGTGCCGGTTGCAGCGAGCTGTTGGGTCTGGAGCCTGCCCTTTTGCAGGCTGATGCCGGCCAGTTCTGGCGGCTGATCCATCCGGACGATCGCGCTCCGCTCAAGCTCGCCGAGCTCCGGGCCCAGCAGCAGGGCCGCCTCTTTCATCACATCTGCCGCCTGAGCACCGCCGCTGGTGCGGTCAGGTTGATCGAGATCGTTGCCTATCCGCTGCCGCCCGAGGGGGAGATCTGGAGTGCCCTGGCCCTCGACATCAGCGATCAACAATGTCGCCTCGAAGAACTGCACCAGTTGCAGCATGTGCTCGAACACCAGCGCCAGCAGGCCCAGGTGCAGGCTCGCTCCCTGGCCGAAGCCCACGCCGCCCTGGCGCGCCTCAGCACGATGGATCCCCCCACGGGCCTGCCCAACCGCCTCCATTTCGAGCACAGCCTGATGCGGGCCGTTTCGGTGGCCCAGCGTCACGGCCGTCCGCTGACGCTCTTGCGGCTGAAGCTGCAGGGCTTGCGCCATTGCAATGCGCGTCATGGCTTCCTGGCCGGCGATCGGGCCCTGCAGGTTTTCGCTGGCCTGGTGATCGCCAGCCTTGGCCAGGAGCAGATGGGGGGGCGTCTGGGTGGGGTGGACGTTGCCGTGCTGTTGCCGGAGCTGGAACCGGCCGGAGTCCGGCTGTGGCTGGCGGCTCTTCAGGCTCGTGTGCATAGCAGTGAGCCGTTGCAGTCGGCGGGCCTGTCGGTGGGCCATGGGCTGGCCGAATGCCTGGCAGACGACACGGCCGACCAGCTGCTGCTGCGCGCCGACGCCGAACTGAGGCGATTCGCCTGAGGGGTTGCAGACTTTGGCTGTGGCATGTGCCGCTGGGGGCGCTGCTGCAGGAGTGATAGCTGTTTCAGCCAGGCAGTCCAAGTCGACCGGTTGAGCGTCTGCTGAAACACCAGCCAAGAACACATGGCATCGCCTTGACGCTCGCCGAAACTCTCGATGTACGAGCCTTGCCGACCGCCGACAAACGCTTTCTGGATGAACCAGATCCATCCGCACAGGGATCAACGGAACCTCGGGTCTGAGCGGAGTGCTCAGGTGGCTGGTCCTGGTTCGCATGGGCACGGGAATTCGCTGGCGCTGGCGTTCCTGTTGATCACTGCGATTCATGGCAACGGATCAGCGACATTGGCGGTGGGTACGACAATGTCCAATTCGCCAACGAAGATGACGATCGCGAGGCGGTCGCGGGAGGTGAGATCGCCGGCGAGGAAGCGGGCAGCTTTGCGGGCGTAGCAGCGCTTGCTGCCGGACATCGAGCCGCAGCGATCGATCACCAGGGCGAGATCGAGTGGTGGCCGGGGTCTGGATTGCTGATCGGGCGACAGTTCTGGAGTCGTGATCGTGAGCAGCAGATCAAGGCTGGAGGCGCCATCAGCCGCCACCGGCGGCCGCAGCGGCCGGAAGCCAAGCGTGGGTTGGGTCATGTGATGGCTGGTGTTGTCGGTCGGTTGTTGAAGGGATGCGAGATGAGAGGGGAGCAACTGGAGGGGCGAGAGGCAAGGGGCGAACCGAGCAGCGACAACAAGGCGCTGGTTCGCTTGGCGGAGTCGTCCCCCATCAGGCTCTGGGATGGAGCCGAGGAGGCCTGGAGATCACGTAAGCCGTCGAGTGCTTGATTGCGCCCCTGGATCTCCAGTTGCGTCAACTGCTGCCGTAGCTCCGCGCCGGCCAGCCCGCAGAGGGGAGCAAAGGCCGCCAGGTCCAGTCCGCGCCTTGCCAGGGAGCGGATCAGGTGCCGCTGCAGTGGATCGGCCGAACGGTCGAGATGCCCGGTGGCTCTACCCAGTCCATCCAGCCCAGAGGGCATGGAGACAGCCCCTCCCAGCACCACCCGATCTCCCTGAGACCCCTGGCAGGAGACAACCCCGCCGAACGCTGGGCCAATCCTGGCGACCTTGAGGTGGCCTTGGGTCTGATCAGCACCGAACCCCAGCGCAAAGCCGTGATGGACGAGATCGGCGCGATCCACGGCAATGCCAACATTCGCCACTGGCGCTCCGAGGCCGAGACCTACCTGCTGTCCTCCGCAGACCTCCAACGTCACCAGGAGAGCGAGGCCTTCGCGGCCGCTCTCAATCAGGGCACTTCTTGAGACTCAACAACGAGCTTCTCCCCTGCCTGGGGTGCGATCCACAGCCACAGAGTCGTCTTTGCGGCGTCGACCACCAACACGGGCAAAACACGCGATCCATTGATCAGCGAGTGATTACGCCAAGAACCCTTCGCCTACAGGGCTTGGTTGGAGCTCCATCACCAACGACCCACCAGTGGCTCTGAACTGCTCTTCCTCCCCCCGGGCAGCGAAACCAGGTCAATCAGCCTTCAGGCGGCGGCCAAGGCCCTCAGGCAAACTCTGGAGCGCCTGGGGGAAGTATTGCCCTCAGGCGTGAGTCTCCACATCTTCCGTCGCCCGTTGGCGACCACCATGGCCAGGGCGGCGTCAGGCTCCGCACGGTTCAACGCTTCACGGGACAAGCCAACCTCGGTCAACTCCGGAACTACATGGATGTCGTCGAGGCTGATGAAGCCGCTTCGTTGTTGCCGTTGGGTTGGTCATTTCGGGTCAACCTTGACGGAGTTTTTATTGTGGACTTTGCTTATAGCATATTCCGTTTGCATCACAGCATATGATTACTGTTTGCCCGTTGACTTGGCGAGGGCCACATTGGACTTGCTGTGCCAACACCTGTGCCGGCAAAAACAGGACAGCTCCAGTCAATGATGCAATCTGGAGAAGCCTGGCGACTGTGGTCGTCATAGGAAAACCTTTGCTAGAGCATCGTCCGCATTGTGATTCTACTTTTTAGGAATAAGGAAAGAAAGCTCCACTGGAAGTCCTCGCTCCTTACGAATCCCAATTGTAGAAGCAGCTTTGGATTCATGTTCAGACTAGCGGCTGCCAACTAGTCATCAAGATGCTGTACAGAAAATCATAAAATTCTTAACCTTCAATTGGATGTGTCAGCTTGCCTGAGGCACCCGCCCATGTGGGACTCGATGCCCATGGAATAAGCACTTGATCAGCCCATGCCATGCTTCTGTGCAGATTGCATAATATTGACATCATATCATATGCAATATTGACGTGCGGCATTGAAATAGCACGCTAAGTTTGAAATTAGCAATTGGAAGTAGCAAGGATGGTTGGCGGTAAAGTTGCAGCGGTTGAAAAATTTCTAAAGGAGAACTGGATTGTCATCGGAGGCGTTCTGACGCTTCTTGGGGGAATGATTACCTTTCTGTATAGAGAGTGGTACATTCCTACCTCCTCTCCTGTCAATATTAGTGTTGATCTCGGACTGGAAGTCGACCCCAGGTCCGAAAATGATCTTTTGGTTCTAGACAGAACCGCGCAGGTATTGCCAATTAAGCTGAAAGTGACCGCAGAAAATAAAAGTACCTACGGTAAACTTACACTTCTAGATCCAATCTGGATAGCATATGGATACATGATTGTGACAGGTCAAGGAGCTACGAGGACTCTGTCTACACCAAAAATCGTCTCGCGCATCAATCGACAGTTTGCATTTGACAGCAATTCGCGGCCACTGGCTCTTCGTACCACTCCCTACCAGCTCAGCAAGGAGGTTATCGGGGCAGGAAAAATTTTCGGCAATGGAGAAATCAGGCCAAATGAGATTATAAAAGGTGATCGCATCATTCCTGTTCCAAAATTAACTTATGACTTTGTTCAATTCCGAGTCTACATCCCTTCCTATAAAAAGCTGACCGGTTCAAATGAGCCTGCAATTAGGACACAGCTTTCTTTGACTGATAAGACCAACGATCTAATGTTGTCGTTTTGCCATCCCCCAAACCCGAAAATATCCGGCCATCAGGATTGCGATCTTCTTACACAAGAAGAAGAGGCAAAACTAGGGGCTCAGCTTTCATCGGCAGTAAGTGAGATCTGGCTTGAAAATGATCGAAAAAATAATTGAATTCTGGAGAATGTTTAACCTGAGGCTGTTCAAGGTAATGGAGTATGAAGCGTTGCTGTTGGCGTCGGGAGATAGGGTAGTCAATGATGGGATTCATGGGAAAATGCTATTCGATTAATAATGTTGACATCGTAGAGTTTTGTGATAAGTAGTTGCAGATCTCTTACTTTTTGTTTTGGCTATTGGGTTGGCTGTCGGCTTGTTTGGGGATATCATCTCTGATGACTTGACAATCGCCATCAACATCAGTTTCTTTGCAATTGACAGTAGCCGGCTTTTGAGACTTGCTTTTTGGGTTAACTGGCGGCGATGCGTCATTCGCTTGTGTTTTATTGTTTGTATTCGCGAAGAGAGGCAAGTCAATGCTCGTCAGAACGAAGCTGACGAGCAAGAGAAAAACAGCAGGAAACAACATCTCTGTAAGCGCGTTGCTACTTTATTCGAATTATAGTCAATGGCTTGGGTCCACACCTGCAGTAATCTGCAGCGTTGAAGCAACTACATAACATCAGAGCCGAGTGTAGACGTGGGTCGGCATCGACGCTCTTTGCAGGCCAAGATGGAAGGTGACTCATTGCCGACGTCCAGCATTTTATATCAAATTTGACTAATTCTAGTGCTCAACAAGCCCCATTGTGGCTGTTCTCAACATTGCTCATTTTGGCTGTTCTCGCCGATTCTGGATCTATTTGGATACTGCCCAAGGCTCCCATTTAGATACGACCCGAATGGTGTCCATAGATGCCCAGTCTTGCTTTAGCGTGGCCTTGCGGCCCTGACGCACTGTGCATCCCGTGTGTCCAACCGTTGCAGCCTGTGTAACTCAGGCTGCCAGTCTCTGGACGTGACTGCAAAGCAGGAAAAAATATCCGAAAAACACCTTCTGGAACATCAATCCACCTGCCTATTCCCACGGCTACGCTGTGGCATGGCAGGCAAGGCGCAGTACCGCTCAACCCGTGCGCCTATCGGTCGGGCTTTTGTTGTTTGTGGTTCAAGTCCCCCTGGATTGGTTAGCCCCACAACACCTATGGGACTTTTTTGTATCTGCTCTCCCGGCCTACGGCTGGTTTCAACTACCCATGGCCCATCAATACAGCTCCGGCGTCTTCATGCACAACCAGAGTGCCTGGCACAAGCTCGATACCGTTCTCGATGGATTGCTGCCCGCTCGTGAGATTTGCGCATCGCCAAGGCCGATTTCACCGTCGCCTGTCGTCGCATCGATGACGCCGACAGGCGGCCGATTGACGGCTATCAGGCGATCATCCGCATCGACACCGGCTCCACCCTCTCGGCGATGAACGGCACTTACACCCTGGTGCAGAACGAACAACTGCTCTGTGTCGTCGAGGCTCTCCACGAGAACGCCACCATGGATGCGGTCTGCGGCCTGGCCGAACTGCGCGACATGGCCACACCCTGCACCGCCTATCAGTTCCGCTCCTGCATCGAGGTGATCTTTTTGGATCAACTGAGCGGCACGAACAAAGCCCGCCGCGGCGACAGCAGCATCGCCCTCACCCGCACCCACGAGCTGGCGCTCGCCGCCACCCGCCTCTGAGCCAGAGGCTCGCGTAAGCGAGGCAGACACAAAAAGACCGGGGGCTCATGCCCAGTCCGGCGGTATCCGCTCAAGCCTGGCAGTTCCCCGCCGGAGACGAGCTTTTCAACTCTATGGCCTTTGGTCATTCACCCTCAACAATCGACCACACCGCCAACGTCATCCGCCGTGCGGACCGGAGGAGCCGCAGCCTGGAGACCGAGGCCCTCTGGCTTGAGGGTGACTGGGGGGAGGAGGGGTATGGTTATCGGGCAACGCCGTCATACCGGCTATGTTTACGTCTGGACGGCGGTAGGGGCGTCATTTTTCCTTGCAGTCACCGCTTGAGCCACCGGGGTCGAGCGACAATTTTTTCGGATTGAAACAAAAATTCTCAGCAGAAAGAACTAGGATCTTGATGATCCATACGATCAGGGGGATGCACCATGGGATCGCTGACGGGACTCGTATTCATTCTGCTGTTCTTATTTGGCGCCAAGGGCGTCAAAATAGATCGGGAATATCAACGCGGCATTATCTTTCGATTAGGTCGCCTCAAGGGAGTGATGGGGCCAGGGCTGTACTGGACCATTCCGTTTGTGGATCAAAAGATTCAACTTGATGTGCGGACAAAGACGGTCAGCATTGAGCCTCAGGAGACCGTCACGGCCGACAGTGTGACGATCAAGGTCAATGCCGTTCTGTATTACCGCATTCTCGACGGCGAGAAGGCTGTGAACCGAGTCGAAAACTATCAGATGGCTGTTTATCAAGTGGCTCTCACCACACTCCGCAATGTCGTCGGGCAGAACATGCTTGATGACGTCTTGCAGAGTCGCGACAAAATCAACTGCAAGGTTCAGGAGATTGTTGACGTTATCACAGATCCCTGGGGTATTGAGATTGAACGTGTTGAGATCAAGGATGTCGAGATTCCGTTGGCCATGCAACGGGCCATGGCGAAGGAAGCGGAAGCACTGCGAGAAAAACGTGCTCGGCTGATCAAAGCATCCGCAGAACAAGAGTCGTCCATCAAGCTTTCGGAAGCTTCCAAGACCATCCTGCAGAACCCCTTGGCTCTTGAGCTCAGGCGCATGCAGATGCTCACGGAGATCGGAGCAGAAAACAACACCACGACCATCGTGATGCTTCCCTCCGACCTGATCACGCTGGCCAGGCATTGGTCTGCTCCCGCAGACAGGCCAGCCACGAGCGCGGAAGCACCACAGTCGGATTCCAAGTCCACTGGATCCGACCCGCAGGGCAGATCCGATTTTCAATGAGGTTCCATTTCCCTGCCGATCTGGCCTGACCTCACCTCAGCTGCTCACACGACACCAGGAACACGGTGACATTCTGACGTGACGACGTCACAGTCGTCGATGGATCCCTGGATCAGTTCGGCGAGGCAATGCTGGTAGGACTCCTCAAAGCTGACGTCTACGTCACCTGCCTGATCAAATCAGTATTCGAAGAGTTCAATCAGCTCCCCGAGAACTATGGCACTATCGGATTCTGGTTCACGGCACGAAGCTACACATTCTATTTTTTGTGTCTAGGAGTGTGTCGCATGTTGAGCCGAGTCCAGGTCTCTGACGCCTTTGATCTGACCGAATGTTGGCTCCACGATCGTCTTGCGCAAGCCATCGATCGCCTGTGAGGTGGTGTTGGCCGTCGGGCGGATCGCGGTGGCCTGGGATCCGGCAGCCTTGCTGCAGCTTGAGCCTGTGCACCACGTGGCGCTCCCCAACCTCGGCGTGCTCGCCAGTGAGGAGGTCAGGCTTGAGAAGCCTCGGCTGCTGCTGCGCCGTGCGGATGTGCGTCAAGGCCGGTGACGCCCAAGCCCAGGCCAATGCCCTGGTGGCGCTGTCCCGGCACAGCCCAACGCTGCTGCGGGGAGCACCGCTGCGGGCCACCGGGATGTTGAATGATGCCCACCCGCTGCTGATGGAAACGGAGCTCAGGCCAGCGCCTGAGGCGTTGCAGTGCAGCGCGCCCAGGGGGGCGCAGTCGCGATAGCGCAGGCCCATGGGCTCAGACGACAGGCGCGGCCAGATCTGCAGAGCTCATTGGGATGGTCCCGCCTGGCTGCGGTCCTCCGAATTGGGCTAACCCCAAAGACAGGGATGATGACCTCAGCGTCAGGGCCAGGCCCCGGCAAGCCCAGAACCCGAGAGACCCGTGACGATCGGCCCCATGCCAGCACCCTCGAGTGCCCCCGAAATGCCCACAACGACAAGCTTTGCTGAGTTTGCCCAGCGGGCCGACTATTCGCTGCTGGATTCACTGCATGCGGATCCTCAGGCAACCGGCGATGGCAACGATCACCAGCCCCGCCAGGTGTTCTCCGGTCACTACGTGCCGGTGACACCCACGGCGATTCCAGCGCCGGAGTATGTCGCCCACAGCAGAACCCTGTTCAACGACCTGGGCCTGAGCGATGAGCTGGCCCAGGACGACCAGTTCCGCCGTCTCTTTTCTGGCGACATCAGCGTGGCGCAGGGGTCGATGCGACCGGTTGGCTGGGCGACCGGTTATGCCCTGTCGATCTACGGCACGGAATACATCCAGCAGTGCCCGTTTGGAACCGGCAACGGCTATGGCGATGGCCGGGCTATTTCCGTGTTCGAAGGTCTCTTCAAGGGCAGACGCTGGGAGATGCAACTCAAAGGCGGTGGCCCGACCCCGTACTGCCGCGGCGCCGATGGTCGCGCCGTGCTCCGCTCCAGCGTGCGTGAGTTTCTGGTGCAGGAGTTCATGCACGCTTTGGGGGTTCCCACCTCACGTTCCCTGACGCTCTATCTGTCCCGATCCGAAACCGTGCGCAGGCCCTGGTATTCCCCGAACTCCAGGTCGTTCGATCCCGACATTCTGGTGGACAACCCTGTGGCGATCACCACCCGTGTTGCACCCTCTTTTCTGCGGGTCGGTCAGCTGGAGCTGTTTGCCCGTCGCGCCCGCAGCGAGGCCCATCCGGCTGCCCTGAACGAGCTGCAGCTGATCGTGGCGCACCTGATCAAACGCAACTACCGGCCGGAGATTGATGCGAGTCTTCCCTTCAGCGATCAAGTGGTGGAGCTGGCGGGTTTGTTTCGTCAACGGCTCACAGCTCTGGTGGCCAACTGGATGCGCGTTGGCTACTGCCAGGGCAATTTCAACAGTGACAACTGCGCTGCGGGTGGCTTCACCCTCGACTACGGCCCCTTCGGATTCTGCGAACTGTTCGATCCCCGATTTCAGCCCTGGACTGGCGGCGGCGAGCATTTCGCCTTCTTCAACCAACCGGTTGCGGCCGAAGCCAACTATCAGATGTTCTGGTCAGCCATCCGACTGCTGCTCGCCGATGACACGCCAGCACTGGCAAGGCTGGATCAGATCCGGGACGGCTTCAGCGAAGCGATGAACCAGGAGATCGAGGCCATGTGGGCCAGAAAGCTCGGTCTGATTCGCTATGACGCCGTGCTGGTGAATGAGCTCTTGCAGCTGATGGTTCTCACCAAGGTTGACTACACGATCATGTTCCGCAGGCTGTCTCAGATTCCAGATCAACTCTCAGCCTTGAAAGAGAGCTTCTACGTGCCCAGCTCAGCGCAGCTCGATGCGCAATGGGACAGCTGGCTGCAACGGTGGCGGGCACGAATCACGAGCAGTGGGGACACCAACGTGATATCCGCAGCGATGCAATGCATCAACCCCAAATTCACCTGGCGCGAGTGGCTGATCGCACCCGCTTATCAACAGGCTGAGCAGGGGGAGTTCAGTCTGATCCAGGAGCTGCAGGAGGTGTTCAGTCATCCCTACGACGAGCAATCAGCGCAGCTGGGGGCGAGGTACGATCGCCTCAAGCCTCAGGAATTCTTCAACGCCGGTGGCGTGTCTCACTACAGCTGTTCATCCTGAGCCCATGCACTGAGCATCGCAACCCTCGCTGAAGGCCCCGACAGCACCTTGCCGCAGCCCTGGCCAGCGTCTTGTTGCCGCTCACCTTTGATGACCAGGATTTTTGCTGGCAGGAGGGTCTGGCGATTACAGGTCTGTGCAACCTCGATCGAATCAGCCGACCGCCACTAGGGTTCGTGGGAACAGTTGGATGCTCTCCGCGCTACCCAACCCCCTTGGGCTCGCTGGATCATGGTGTTTCGTCTGCGCTTGCCCTTCGTGGGCAACTTTGCTGGCTCTGCTCCCGGGCCATTGCCGCAGCAAAACCTGGAGCTTGAATCGCCCGCCGCGGAGTTGCTGCGCGCGGCCAGGGAGAGCAGTGATGAACTGCTTGCCCGTTTGAACACCAGTGCAGAAGGGCTGAGCGCCCTGCAGGCTGAGCTTCGCCTGGCCAAGGTCGGCCCCAATGAGATCGCCCATGAGAAGCCTGTCTCCTGGGTTGTGCAACTGATCAAGACCTTCAACAATCCGCTGGTCTTCCTGTTGGCGTCCCTGGCGGCCGTGTCCCTGCTGACAGGAGATGCCAAGGCAGCGGTGATCATCACCACCATGATCATCTTCAGTGTGCTGCTGCGCTTTTCCCAGGAATACCGCTCGCTTGTGGCAGCTGAATCGCTTCGGCAGTTAGTTCACACCACCGCAACGGTCAAACGGCACGATGCCCGCAAGGACATCAGTCCTGGCCTTGCGGCCGATCTCGGCCTTCATCTCAGCGCCGATGCGCCCGGACACCTGGAGGAGCCGATCGATCGGCTGGTGCCTGGGGATGTGGTGGTATTGGCAGCTGGAGACATGATTCCCGCCGATGTGCGAGTGCTGAGCTCCAAGGACCTGTTCGTCAGCCAGGCTGCCCTGACCGGGGAATCCCTGCCGGTGGAGAAGCACAGCCAACTGCCTCCCCGCCAGGTGGAGATCACCGAGCCATTGGAGCTGGAGAACCTCTGCTTCCTGGGCACCAACGTGATCAGTGGCACGGCCACGGCCGTGGTTGTGGAGACCGGCGAGCGCACCTCCCTGGGATCCCTGGCCAAAACCCTCACAGGCGTGCGTAGCCGCACCAGCTTCGATCGGGGCATCAGCGATGTCAGCCTGTTGTTGCTGCGCTTCATGGTCGTGATGGCGCCGGCGGTGTTCCTGATCAATGGCATCAGTAAGGGCAACTGGGGTGAGGCTTTCTTCTTTGCTCTCTCTGTGGCGGTTGGGCTCGCTCCTGAGATGCTGCCGATGATTGTGACTGCCAATCTCTCCCGAGGTGCGATCGCCATGGCCAAGGAGAAGGTGATCGTCAAGAACATCGATTCGATCCAGAATCTCGGAGCGATGAATATCCTTTGTACCGACAAGACCGGCACTCTCACGCAGGACCGCATTGTGCTCGAACGGCACTTGGATTATCGCGGCAGGGAGTGTGAGGAGGTGTTGGAGTTGGCCTACCTGAATAGCTTCCACCAGACCGGTCTCAAGAGTCTTCTCGATGTGGCTGTGCTTGATCATGTCGAGCTGCATCGTTCTCTGAAAGTGGAGAAGAACTTCATCAAGATCGATGAGATCCCCTTCGACTTCCAGCGCAGGCGCATGTCGGTGGTCGTTGAAGAGGAGAACCACCACCACGAGCTGATCTGCAAGGGGGCTCTAGAGGAGATCCTCATGGTCTGCAGCAGCTTGAAGGATGGCGAGAGCATTGACTCCATCAATGAGGCCAACCGGCAGCAGGTGCTCGCTTTGGGAGAGGATCTCAACAGTGACGGCCTGCGGGTGATTGCCGTGGCCTACAAGGAAGTTCCCATCCAGCACAAGCCCTATACCCTCGCGGACGAGTGCGACCTCACCTTCTTGGGCCTTGTCGCGTTCCTCGATCCCCCCAAGGATTCAGCCGCCCAGGCGATTCGCGAGCTCAATCGGGGTGGGGTGGCCGTCAAGGTGCTCACCGGGGACAACCCAGTGATCGCCCGCAAAACCTGCAAGGACGTGGACCTGGCCGTGGAGGGGGTGCTGCTTGGCCAGGAGATTGAGGCCATGGATGATGCCACGCTCGGCGAACGGGTGGAGTCGACGACCATCTTTGCCAAGCTTTCACCGCTGCAGAAGTCGCGCATCATCAAGCTGCTGCGCAACCGGGGCCATGTCGTCGGCTTCATGGGGGATGGTATCAATGACGCTGCTGCTCTGCGAGAAGCTGACATTGGGTTTTCGGTGGATACGGCGGTGGACATCGCCAAGGAATCGGCCGACATCGTGTTGCTGGAGAAAAGCTTGCTGGTGCTCAGTGCCGGTGTGATGGCAGGACGCCGCACGTTCGGCAACATCACCAAGTACATCAAAATGGGCACCAGCTCTGCATTCGGCAACATGTTCAGCATGCTCGGAGCCAGCATGGTGCTGCCATTCTTGCCGATGTTGCCGGTTCAGATTCTGCTGAATAATCTCCTCTACGACTTCTCCCAGACAGGCATTCCCTTTGATCGTGTTGATCCGGATTATCTTGAGTTCCCACGGAAGTGGAGGGTCAACGATCTCAAAACTTTCATGGTGTTCATCGGTCCGGTCAGTTCCTTGTTTGATTACGCCACGTTTGCTCTGATGTGGTTTGTCTTTTCTGCCAATACGGTTGAGAGTCAGGCCCTCTTCCAAACGGGTTGGTTCGTCGAGAGTCTGATGACTCAGACGCTGATCGTGCACATCATTCGTACCGCCCATGTTCCCTTTTTTCAAAGCAACCCTGCCCCCCTGATGGCCGCGATCACCCTGGTGGTGATGGCGATCGGCATCGCGATTCCCTTTACACCGATCGGCTCAGCGTTGGGCATGGTGCATCTGCCCCTCGCTTACTTTGCCTGGCTGGCTGTCATCCTGGTCTGCTATTGCTTCCTTACGCAGATGGTCAAGGCATGGTATGTGCGCCGCTTTGGCTACAGCTGATTCGTCAGCTGCCGAGCTGCTTGCCCCCTGCTGAATCCAGGCAGGTTCAGGGCAACCGCCGCAGCTGTCCGGAGACCAGATCGAGTTCCAGGGTTCGTCCCCCCACCGGCAGCCGCAGCCGCTCCCCTTTGGGGCTGAGGCGCGGTGGTCCGGCCAGCCACCAGCTGCCGCTCAAGGCCCGCTGCACCAGGAGTGCGGCCGGCAGGTCCACCAGCGCCTGAATCTGGTCGAAGCTGTAGTTCAGTACGGTTTGCCCGTGGGGATCGAGCAGCAGCAGCGCATGGCGGCTGCGCACGTTGGCGCCCTCATCCAGCAGCAGCACGCGCCCCCCGGGCGCCACCAGCATCCGCCTCGGCCCGTAGAACTGGGGCAGCGACCTCTCCCAGATCAATCGGGGCGGCTTGGCCGCCTCCAGCCACAGCTGGCCCCGGGCCAGCGGGCTACGCCAGCCATCCACGGCGTTCACCTCCAGCCGATAGCGCAGGTCCGCCGATCGCTGCAGGCGCCGCTGCGGCGGATGGATCACCGCATCACTGCCTGCGGATGGAGCCATTCCTTCAGCCGCCTCCAACATCGGCATGGCCAGGACGGTCAGGGCAGAAATCGCCAGCACCAGCGTTTGAGTGGCAAGCCGCGGCGTCACGGCCTGTGCCAACCAGCGCAACCGCCGGGCCCCGGCCCTGGGCGTGGTGCTGCTCAGGATTGTGCACGCAGGCGGCGGCGTAGACGGCGACTCCAGCCGAAGGCAGCTGCGGCACCGACAACAGGTAGGGGTGCAGGCACGTTGTCGGCGAAGACGAATTGACTGTTGCGCAGGGTGCTGATCTGGCTGGCGGTGAGCTGATCCAGTTGGGCGCCACTCGGGTTGATGTCGGCCACGCTGGAGGGGATGGCGCGCACCCCGCCGCTGGCCATCAGATTCTGGGCGACTTCGAAATGATCGAGCCCAAGGTTGTGGCCCAGTTCATGGGCGAAGGTGTCGCGGCGCCCAATTCCGCCATTGTAATTGGCGATCAAGCTGGCATCGAATGCGGAACCGTTATCGTCAAGCCAGGCATTTCCGTAGATCGTGTTGTTAAGCGTATTGGCGAAGAAGGCATATAAGGTGGTTGAGGGTATGGCGCAGCCCCCTGGGCAGCCGAAGATTGCTTGACTGATGGCTGGGATGCCATTGCTACCATTGAGCACAGCGGAGTTGTTGTAATTCAGAATCGGCAGAAAGATCGGCAGGATCCCGGCCTGGGCATAGATCTTGGTGGTCTCTGCGGGGAAATCCGGAGTGGCGGCACACACTGTGCCAGCGGTATTGCAGATGCGTACGATCTGCACCTTGAAGTAGCGGTCGATCGGCGCCGCCAGGATCCTGGCTTCGGCCAGGAGCCCGATTGAGCACGCCAGCACACCCCAGCGAGCCGCCACAGCGATCGCCGCCGATGCCGATCGAGACCTTCGCCAGTGCAAGCCAGGCGTCTTCTGCCCTTCTGCCGCGACAGCAGCGGCGCCGTCAGCCCTGCTGATACCGCGATCAACGGCAGCGAGGATGGTCTGTACTGCAAACCTGAGCATGGCTCTAGTACGCACTTTTTCAAGTTACAGGAAACCCACACGGTCGTCAGCCATGGGCTTCAGCGGTCGAACACGCGGCTGGTCGCTGAAGCACCCGCCGTCGCCGTGGCAGCCCATTCTGGCCGTGGGCGATCCTGAACGTGGTGCCTGAGCGATGCCACGCCGCCGATGTTGATCACTCACCGTGCGCTGGCCCGCAACTGCCTGGTGTTGGCCCTCTGTCTTTTTCTCTGGTACCTCCTGGCAACCCTGGCGCTGCTGCCGCCGCGGCTACTCGATCCGCTCTGGCAGCAGCGGGCTGCCAACACCCTGATCGCCGCCGCGCCGCTCCCCTTGGGTGGCCTGCTGCTGATCCAGTTCAGTGGCTGGCTCGATCCTGGCAACCGGCGCCTGCAGCGTCTCTGGCGCCATCTGGGCGATCTGGCTTTGGTGGCCGCCACCGGCTTCCTGCTGCTGATCCCCTTGCAGCTTTACGGCGTTTGGCAGCAAGTCCGCTCCGCAGGGCTCCCCGGCCCCCGGGAACGGCTGCTCCATGGCACGACCGTCCTGCGTCAGGCGATCGGCGACGCCAGCAGCCATCAGGATCTGCAGCGCCGCCTGCTGGAGCTGCAATCGCCCGGCTTGCGGCCCGCAGACCTCGCCACCCCCCTGCCGCAATTGCGCAGCGAACTCCTGGCAGGCGTGGCGCAGGTGGAAGCCCGTATCCGCAGCCGCTATGGGCGCCTGGAACCCCCAAGGGTTGAGCTCGTCATCAGCTCCTTTTTGCCCTCGCTGTTGAGCTCCATGCTGCTGGCCCTGATCTTCCCCTTCATGGCTCGCCCGAACCGCAGCTTCATCAGTTACAGAGAACAATCATATTTCGAATCGTTGACTCCCCAGGAACCGCCCGAGCCCCCAAGGGTTGATGGTTCACCCAGTGATCGGCGCTCCGGACCATGAGCGGGCAGCAGTCAGGAGTTTGCAGAACTACCAGCCCACGGGCGAGTTTCCCATTGGCATGAGTGGATTTCTGGCTTAATAACTGGCTCAAAAAGCCGCATTGGCGCCGATCAGGTCTGCCCATAGCCCGATTTCGGCATTGCCGGCCTGTTGGTAAGGCATTGATTGAGGCTTTTGGCCCCATTCCTGGGCAACGGGCTGTTCAGATCGTCGCTCTGGCCCTGTTGCAGCGCACGGTGCAGTTGCCCCACCATGGGGAACGGATCGTCGCTGGGTACCCCTGCTCCTCCATGACACACCAGCAGGGGGGGTGAGAACGCGACCAATCCAGGCGGCGCGTCCGTTCAACCGCAGTCCTGTCGCCAGGAGTAACGGTCTGCCGTGGGATTGAAGCCTGAGACATCACGAACGCGGGCAATCGGGCGCGGCTAATTCGCACGCCTGGTCGGCGTGGCCGTGATCGCTCCATGGATCCCTGCCTGGAGCCGTATGACGCTCATGGATCTGCCGTTCCACCGGCCTTGAAGGCAGGGGGGGTGGTGCCACAGCTGTTCGCTGCCACCAATCGGGACCTGCCCCATTGTCTGGACTCACCATCCGAGGATGAAGAGCCCATGCGTCGGCATTCAGTGACTCCGAAATCTGAAATTCTTGGAGCCAGACATGCCTAAGAATCGTTCATTGCCATGTTCTTGTCGAAGTCAAGGATGTTTTTGCTGTCTGCTTTGATTTGCCGACTGCTACGCCCATCCCATGAACACCACTGAAAGGTTACGAAAGTGGAAGCCTGAGGCTCCGCTTGCCCTAAAATCAAAAAAGCTGCAACGGTTCCGTGCCTACCTACAAACACGCTTTCACGGTCCAGCAGGAACACTTTGCGTTCGTTTCAGACGAAGTCGCTGCTAAGGGCAAAGAAGCGATCAAGGAAAAGCTGAAAGAATTGTATGATGGAGGCCAGACCTTTGTCCTTAATGAGATCGACGAAGCCGACGGAGTCTGGGAAGAGGTTGAGGATGGTTGTCCTCCTCAGAGTTTTGCCACTCCCGTGCTTCAAGGGACCTGGGAAGAGGTTAAAGCCAAGCAGTTAAACTACTGAAGCGCACCTCCGAATTGTGTGTTGAACGAGGATCATTGGGAATCCCACCAGGGTTGGCAGCCCACGATGTGGTGGTCAGTCACCGGAGCGCTTGAGTGACTCCTTCCCTGCCAGGTCCCAGACAACGCAACAATAGATCAAGCGATCTTTGATCAACTGCCATCCCAATTGCCAGGTTGGGCATCCACGAATGGGTGTCAAGTCGCGATGGCATGATGTGCTTTTCCATAGATCATCTCTATGTTGTACGGCACTATTCCAGTCAGGTAAGACTCAGCCCAGCCTGGAACTAAGCAATAAAAGCCCGAAAACGAGCCTGTAGCCCACAAAGATCCAGGTGGAGTGGCGTTTCAGATAGCCGAGCAGCACCCTGATCGTGAACCAGGAGCTGATCGCGGCCGTACCGATGCCAACCAGCAGGGGGATCACACCCGTGGATCCACTCTGTTGCACCGCATCGCCGATTTCGCTCAGGCCGGCCAGGGCCACGGCGGGGATCCCCAGGAGAAAGGAGAAGCGGGCGGCATCCTCACGCCGTAGGCCCAGAAACAGGTTGGCCGTGATTGTGCTGCCGGAACGGGAGACCCCCGGGATCACAGCCAGCGCCTGGGCCAGACCGACCAAGCCACCATCGCCAGCCCTGAGATCGCTCATGGAGCGACTTCGGCTGCCGATCCATTCGGCCAGGCCCAGCAGGGCGGCCATCAGGATCGAGACCAGGCCGATGGCATGGAAACTGCGCAAGGCACTGTGGGCCAGATTCGGAGCCAGCAGCTTGAAGGCGGCACCAACCAGCAGGATCGGCAGGGTTCCCAGGGCCATGGCCAGCCCCAGCCTGGCTTCAGGCGCCGTCCAGTCGCCACGCTTCCTGGCCTGTTGCAGAGCCCGGCCGATGCGCCCAAGGTCGTGGCGGAAGTAGGCGATCACGGCGCCGCTGCTCCCCAGTTCAATCACGGCGCTGAGGGCCAGCCCCGGATCGTCCCAGCCCAGCAGCACCGGCACCACCGCCAGATGGGCGGAACTGCTGATCGGCAGAAATTCTGTCAGGCCTACCACTAGGCCCAGCACCAGAGAATGCCAGCACTGCAACAGCGAAATGGCAGAGAGTTCGGGCACTACAAAGGGCTGGTGGCTTGGAAATCATACGCCGGTTGCGGAAGATAGGCAGGCCCTCCTATATGCGGCGATTGATGCTCTTTGGACATTGATAATTCATCCTACGTCCAGTCCTTCATCCCTGCTGTCCCCGTGTGTTGCTTCGGGGTATCAGTGAGGGGGCTGACTGACCTTGGATTTCCCGCTGCTGAGAGTGTCTCTCGGTGGACTGATGTGGAGCTTTCCTGACCGTCCCAATGATTCAGTTGGTCACTTGAACTGCCGCAGAATCAGCGCTTGTTTCAGGCCAAGAGCTCAGCATGCAGGTCAATCCAGGCCTTAACACGCCAGCAGCATGGCTAAGCAAAGTTCCGGAAGTCACACTTGTCTTCTGGCTTGTCAAAATCTTTTCAACGACGGTCGGCGAAACGGCAGCCGACTTCCTGAGCGGAGACCTTGGGCAGGGTCTGCCACGCACAGCGGTGATCATGGCGGCCTTGCTGATTGGTAGCCTGGTGCTGCAATTGCGCACAACGCGGTACACCGCCAACCTCTACTGGGTGACCGTCGTCTTCATCAGCATTGTCGGTACATTGTTGACGGATATTCTGACTGATACTGTTGGTGTCAGCCTGATCATCAGTGCCATTGGCTTTGCTGTTGCCCTGGCACTCACCTTTGCCGTTTGGTTCAGCTCTGAAAGAACACTTTCGATCCATTCCATTACGAGCCGGCGACGGGAGATCTTTTATTGGTTGGCGATCCTGTTCACATTTGCTCTCGGCACTGCTGCCGGAGACCTGTTTGCAGAGGTTTTTGAGATCGGCTATCTGTTGGCCACGATCGTGTTTGCGGTTCTGATTGGTTTTGTGGCACTGGCCTACTACAAGCTCCATGCCCGGGAGGTGCTGGCTTTCTGGCTCGTCTACATCCTCACGCGCCCCTTGGGTGCTTCCCTTGGAGATCTTCTGACCCAGCCCCATGATCAAGGTGGGATTGGCATCCCAGCCAAGTTCATTTCTCTGGTCTTGCTGCTTGCCATTGCGTTCCTGGTGCCTCGAACCAAGTCAGATCCGCTGACTTGACAGCAGAAGACGGTCAAAGAGGCGTGAGCATCGACTGCCAGCAGGACGGCGCAGCTCAACGCAGTGGCTGGACCGACGACATGGTGCGCCAACGGGGCTGGGCGCCGCCGCTGTCCCCATGAGGCCTGGATCCGTGATGGCCGTTATGTCCTCCACTTCCGGCCGACCAGCTGGCGATCTGCAGGTTCGCCGATGCCCCGGACGGAGCAACAGCACGTCTGAGGCTGTGCACAGCACAACGATTCGCTGGATTCAAGACACCAACCATGACGCCATCCGACAAAATCCTGACAAGCCAGACATCGGTCCACAAGATGGCCGTCAGTGTTGAGACAGCCCAGCACCATGGCAACAAGCAACCGTGCGAGGCAGCACCGCAGGTTTCCCGTATCCAGGAGCCTCGGGATCGCCCTGGGGCTGCTGGCGATGTGGGCTCCACCAACCCAAGCCCAGCCGGGGACCAGCACCACGGTTGACACCCGGCAGTTGGGACAGCTGGAGTTGGTCAATGGCTACCCCACGGCCCCCACCGCCCGGAAGCTTTACGACGAACTTGACCTGCAGAGGGCAACCCAGGCCTATCTCTGGGCCCTGCCGGCGGTGGGCTTCAAGGCCCTTTACGACGCCCAGGCGAACACCATGGGCGTTCGCAACGGCGACGTGCTGCTGTACCGCACGCTCAAGGACAAGGCGGGGATGCTCACCCCCAACATCACCACCCTCTACGCCTTCAGTTTCTGGGATCTGGCTGCCCAGGGGCCGCTGGTGGTGGAGGTGCCGGTCGGCCTCACCGCCGGCGGTGTGCTCGACATCTGGCAGCAGCCGATCACCGACATGGGCCAGACCGGGCCCGACAAGGGCGCCGGCGGCAAGTATCTGATCCTTCCCCCCGGTGCTCCCGAGCTGACGGCGCCCGGGTACCGGATTTTCCGCTCCCCCAGCAACCAGGTGTGGTTCGGCACCCGGGGCCTGGCCGCCGACAAGGCTGAGGCCGAGGCCACCGTGCGCCAGCACCGCCTCTATGGCTGGAACCAGCGGACCAATCCCCCTGTCAGCCGCTACGAGGAGGTGGGGGGGCGCCCGTGGCAGTCGGCCCAGCCCGCCGACCTCTCCTACTGGCGCCTGCTCAGCGACCTCTACGCCAACGAGCCGATCGCGCCTCGCGATCGCATGATGTTCGGCCTGTTGGCTCCGCTGGCGGTCGTTCCCGGCCAGCCCTTCAAGCCCGATGCCCGCCAGGCGCGGATCCTCGCTGAGGCCGCCCAGCTCGGGGATCTGATGGCCCGCACCATCGCCTACGACAAGCGCACCCCTGGCGCCACGGTGTATCCCGGCAAGCACTGGGAGTACGCGGTGCTGTTCGACCTCGACCAGGAATCGCCCGACAAACGGCGCGTGCAGGTCGACGAGCGCAGTTCCTGGTTCTACGAGGCGATTGGCATGTCGGTGGGGATGCAGGGCCGGGTGCTGGGCTTCGGCCAGGTGTACCTGGAGGTCTCGAAGGACAACCGCGGTCAGTGGCTCGATGGTGGCCGCACCTATCGCATGCGGGTGCCGGCCAACGCGCCGGTGAAGCAGTTCTGGTCGATCACCCTCTACGACAACCTCACGCGCGGCCCGCTGTTCACCGGCCAGGGCGCTGCCGACCTCAGCTCCCGCAAGCCCGATCTGATCACCAACGCCGACGGCTCGGTGGATGTGGTCTTCGCTCCGGTGAAGCCGGCGGGCGCCAGCAACTGGATCCAGACGATCCCGGGCAAGGGCTGGTTCGCCTACTTCCGTTTCTACGGCCCCACCGAGCCCTATTTCGCCAAGACCTGGCAGCTCAACGACATCGAGCTGCTTCAGCCCTGAGGGCCCGTCCCATCCCCCTGAACCATCTCCCTGAACCATCCCTCCCCTGGCCCTGATGAATCCCTTCCACGTGCTGATGCGGATCCGGCTGCTGATGCAGACCAGGCTGCTGATGCGGACCCGTCTGCTCCGAGGCATCGCTGTAATCGCCCTGGGCTCTGCCGTCAGTGGTGGCGCTCTGATGGCCCTGCTCAGCGCGGGATTGCGACCCGCCCTCGCCGGCGCTCCTGCACCCGTGAACAGCCCGGCCAGGCAGGCGTCGGCCCTGCCGGCCCCCACCCCAGCCGAGGCGCGCGCCATCGCCGAGGAGGCCTGGCTTTACGCCTATGCCCCCCTGCAGGGGTACCAGACCTTCTGGAACCAGACCCAGAACAAGGCGTTCCCCGGCTATGTGGGCGGCTTCAATCAGTTCCGTCACTACAGCCGCTCCGCCACACCGGCCGACACGGACATCGTCACGCCGAACAATGACACCCCCTACTCCTGGGCCTGGCTCGATCTGCGTGCCGAACCGATCGTGCTGTCGCTGCCGGCGGTGCCGGCACCCCGGTATGTCGTGAACCAGTGGTTTGATCTCTACACCCATAACTTCGCGTACACCGGCGTGCGGGCCACCGGGCGCGGCGCGGGGAATTATCTGTTTGTCGGCCCCCACTGGCAGGGCACGGTTCCCAAGGGAATCACCAAGGTGTTCCGCGCCGAGACCGACTTCGTGGGTACCCTCACCCGCACCCAGCTGAACGGACCGGACGACATCCCGGCCTTGAAGGATCTGCAGGATCGCTACAAGCTGATACCCCTCTCGCGCTTCAGCGGCACGCAGCCCCCGAAACCGGCTCCCGCCGTGAACTGGCCCGCCTGGGATCCGGTGAAGGCTGAAGGAATCGGCTTCATCGGCTATCTCAACGCGCTGTTGCCGTTCATGCCCACCGTGCCATCTGAACGGGCCATGATGGATCGCTTCGCCCTGATCGGCATCGGCCCCGGGCGCCCCTTTGATCCAGACCGAATGGATCCAGGACTCCGCGCCGCCATCAGCCAAGGGGTAGCAACGGCGGCCGCGAATCTGCGCAGCAAAGCCCTGGCACAGAGCAGTTCGAAGGGGTTCTTCGGCACCCGCCAGGAGCTGGGTCCCGATTACCTCACGTACCGCGCCATGGGGGCAATGCTGGGGATCTACGGCAACAGCTCAGCTGAGGCCCTCTACGCCAGCCAGCAGACCGGCCCTGACGGCAAGCTCCTCGATGGACGCAGGCGATGGGTGCTTCGCTTCCCCGCCGGCCAGCTGCCACCAGTGAGCGAGTTCTGGTCGATCACGATGTACACCCTGCCGGAGCGGTTGCTGGTGCCAAATCCGATCCAGCGCTACTCGATCGGCAACCGCACCCAGGGTCTGAAACTGGAGGCTGATGGCTCCCTGGAGCTCTATCTCCAGCATGAAAATCCGGGCCCGGACAAGGTCTCCAACTGGTTACCAGCGCCGGCCGGACCGTTCTTCTTCGTGGCTCGCCTGTATGGCCCCAGTACCCCTGCCCTATCGGGTCAGTGGCAGCTGCCGTCATTGCAGGAGCGCCATTGAGTGCCGCAACTGTTTGCCTGCAAGCAGCGCTTGGTTTTGTTTTCATCACGAGCACTCAATGCTGCAGCAGCGGGGGCGGCCCAATCAGGCGCTCAACGGTTTCCAGGACATGGCTGAGATGGTGGAACGGCTGGTCGACAGCACGGAACGGCTGCGCCACCAAGGTGTCGCCATCACCCTGATCGATGGAGCCAGTGTCGGCCATCGGAGCAACCAGGTGGTGAAGAGATTGACCATC
>CAIJRN010000001.1 GCA_903823115.1 uncultured cyanobacterium | reverse complement strand
CTCGATCGGCGGCGAAGAGGTGCCCCTCTCCGCCGACGGCACCTTCCGCATTCAGGTCCCCTTCCGCGACGGTCAGCAGCTCTATCCGATCGAGGCCCTCGCCGCCGATGGCGAACAGCGACGCAACATCACCCTGGAGTTCCGGCGCACCACCCCCGAAGACAACAGCAATCCAGCCAGTCAAGCCGTGGCCGAGTGGTTCTGATGACCGCGACCAACGCCGATCGCACCCCGCTGCGCGCCATCGTCGCCCTGACGCCGATCGCCGGTTCGATTCTGTTTCCCCTGGTGGTGCCTCTGTTGATGGTGCGGGTGAGCATCGGCGCCGGCGTGATGGCGGCGGTGTTGATTGGCTCCCTGTGGTTTGTCGCCATGCTGCGCACCGCCGAAATGCCCGGCCACAGCTGAAACGGCCTGGGGCCTGTCGGCCACCGGGAATGCTGAGCAGAAGCCCTGTCGGCCCGTCAAGGGCCAGCCCTGTTCAGCCATGCCTGCGCTCCTGCCGACGAGCGGATCCGCCCATGCCCGCCGACCGGCCGTCCTGATCAGCAGCCTGGCCGCCGGACTGCTGCTGGTTGGTTGCGGCAGCGCAGAGGCCCTGCGCCTGGGCCCATCGCCAGCGGAGCTACCGCTGCCGGCCGGCATTCGCGTCGCCTTCAACCATCGGGCTGAACACCGCTACCGCAGCCCGATCAGCGGCCAGTGGCGCCAGGGTGACGACCTGGAAGCCTTCCTGCTCGAGGCCATCGAGGCCTCCCGTCGGGAGATTGTGGTGGCCGTCCAGGAACTGTCCCTGCCCCGCATCGCCGCAGCCCTGGTGGAGCGGCAACGCCAGGGTGTCCGCGTGAGGGTTGTCCTTGAAAACACCTACAGCAGTCCCTGGAGCCAGGAGAATCCGGCCAGCCTGCCAGCCCACCAAAGGCATCGGGTGGAGCAGCTGCGGGCCCTGGGCCTGGGAGATGCGGTGCTGATCCTGCGGCAAGGCGGTGTGCCGATGCTCGATGACACCGCCGATGGCAGCGCCGGCAGTGGCCTGATGCACCACAAATTCATGGTGGTGGACCAGCGCATCGTGATCACCGGATCAGCGAATTTCAGCCCCTCCTGCATCCACGGCGATCCCGACGATCCCAGCAGCCGCGGCAACGTCAACCACCTGCTGCGCTTCGAGAGCCCCGCCCTGGCCCGTCTGTTCACGGCCGAATTCGGCCGCATGTGGGGCGACGGACCGGGCGGCAAGCCGGACAGCCGCTTCGGCATCGCCAAGCAGGAGGGCAAGGCCGAGCGCGTGCTGGTGGCTCAGACGCCGGTGGAGGTGTTGTTCGCGCCCCATCGCCGCAGCGATGCCAACCAGGGGCTGATCTGGCTTGAGACCCGGTTGGCCCGGGTGCGGCGTCGGCTGGATCTGGGTTTATTCGTGTTCTCGGCCCAGAACCTGGCCGACAGCCTGGCGGTCCTGCGCGCCAGGGGGGTGAAGCTGCGGGTGCTGGCCGATCCCGGCTTCGCCAACCGGGCCTTCAGCGAAGTGCTGGACCTGCTCGCGATCACCCTGCCGGATCACCGCTGCCGCATCGAAGCCGGCAATCGCCCCTGGTCGAGCCCACTCGAGGGTGTCGGCATCCCCCAGCTGGCGGGGGGCGACAAACTGCACCACAAGATCGCCGTGCTTGACCGGCGCTGGGTGATCAGCGGCTCGTTCAACTGGAGCCCATCGGCTGCCTTCCAGAACGACGAGACCCTGCTGTTGATCGACTCAAAACCGCTGGCCCTGCACTTTGAACACGAAATCGACCGGCTCTGGCGCGGAGCCGATCTGGGGCTGAACCGGCGCCTGCAGCGCAAGCGCCTCAAACAGCGGCAACACTGCGGCCAGGGACTGGCCAGGGACAACGAGCCTGGGCTGGGCCGATCCAGCCGGCGGCCAAGCGAGCCACCCGGGCGGAGGCCCACCGAGAGGAAGCCCAGCCAGAGCGCGACTACGATGGCCGTTCGCCTTCCTTGATCGTCAGGTCGTCCGATGGACCCGGTACCCCCCTCCCGCGGCACCACCCCGCGACTCGACGCCATCAATCTGATGCTGCGGGATCTGCACACCCGCCACGATGAGATCAGGCATCGAGCCGCCTTTCGGGACTGCACCGCAGAACTGCTCACACTGCAACAGGAGCTCGTCGACTACCTGCTCAACAAAAAGCACGGGTTGCTCGGTGTGAAGCCACCGGATTCCACCCAGAACCCCAACTACAACTCCTTCACCTGAACCCCCTCACTGCAGCCTCCGGCGTGGTGATCGCCGGTGCCGGCCCGGCTGGGGCCGCCCTGGCCCTGTTGCTGGCCCGCCGGGGGGTGCCCCTGACCCTGGTAGAGGCGAGCCCCAGCTCGGCGCGGCAGTTCCGGGGAGAAGCTCTGATGCCCAGCGGCCTGGCGGCCCTGGCAGCGATGGGGCTGCTACCCCTGGACGCGTCGATCGCCCAACGTCCCCTGACGGGCTGGGCGTTCTGGGCCAATGGCCAGCAGCTCTTCCAGGTGGCTGAACCGATGGGCAGCGAGCGCCCCTGCACCCTGGTGGATCAGGAGGCCCTGCTGGACTGGTTGCTGGAGCAGGTGCACCGCCAGAGCGGGGTCCGGGTGCTCAGGGGCCGGCCGATCGTGGCGCCACTGCTGAGCGACGAGCTGAACGGCGAGCGGGTGGTTGGGGTGGAACTCGACGATGGCACCAGGGTGCGGGGCGAGCTGGTGGTGGCCTGCGACGGTCGCGCCTCGCTGCTGCGCCGGAAGGCAGGCATGGAGCTCAAGCTGCAGGGCGAGCCGCTGGACGTGCGCTGGTTCCGGCTGTCGTCAGCGGCCGCCGATGATCCGCTGGCCCGCTGGCTCCGGGGCCAGTTCGTGACGGTGCTCGGGGGCGGCGACAGCTTTGCCCTCTACGCCTCGGTCTACGGCGGGGTGCAACTGGGCTGGCTCCAGGATCCGGCCCAGGCCGTGCCCGCGACCACCGCTGACTGGCGGGAACGCTGGGCCCAGGCCAGCCCGACGCCCCTGGCAACCCTGCTGCGGGCCTGTCCCCTGGAGGCGATTCAAGGGCCAGTGCGGCTGCCGGTGCAGGTGGGGCATCTCGAGAACTGGTGGCAGCCAGGCCTGCTGCTGCTCGGTGATGCTGCCCACCCGATGAGCCCGTTGCGCGCCCAGGGCATCAACATGGCCCTGCGGGATGCTCTGGTGGCCGCTCGCCATCTGCTGCCGGCCCTGGGCAAGGCCGGCAGCGCCGATCTCGATCAGGCCCTGGCCGCCATCAGCGCCGAACGGCAGATCGAAATCCGCCGCATCCAGGCCAGCCAGGCCCAGGAACTGGCACGGGCTGAACTGCTGCGCCGTAACGGCTGGCTGCGTCAGCTGCTGGCGACCTCCGCCGGCTGGAGCGGTCCGCTGCTGTCCCAGCGCTGGCAGGCCAGCCAGACCCTGTTGCGCCAGGGATGCGCCGCGACCGACCTGACCATCCCGGACGCCGCCATGATGGATGGATTCGCAGCGTCAGCATGAGCCGGGCCATCCCCGTCCCGCGCCCCTTGATCCGGGCCGCCAGCGCGATCGCCGGCTGCAGCCTGAGCCTGATCAGCTCGGCGCCTGGCCTGGCAGGGCCGCAACCCGAAACCTTCCCACCGACGGAAACCTTCCGCAATCTGCAGTTGATCACCCTCACCTGCAGCCGCGAAAACAGCGCCGCCAGCTGCGATAAGGCCCGAGCCATCGCCGACCCCCTGCTGGATCACCCTCGCCTGCCCACCAGCTGCAAAGACGTGCTCTGGTCGATCAGCCAGCAGGCCCGCCCCGCCGCCAGCAACAGCGAGAGCCGCCGCGATGGCATCGATCGGAGCGCCAAGGATCTGACGGTGTTCTGCAAACCCCAGTACAAGCCCACAGGCAAAGGCGACAGCAAGCCGGGCGGCCTCTTCGGCGGCGGCAATTTCAGCGTCGGAGCCCCCCAGCCAGCCCGCTGAATAGGGGCACTGTCGGCCTACGGCTCGGCGGGGGATTCCGGCCCGGGTGCTGCAGGGATGCCAGCAGCCGGCGCCACCACACCGCTGCCACCGGCAATGAGATCCAGCAGCTGCCGAGAGGTCTGATCCATGAAGGCCAGGCTCATCGGCGTGACGATCACCGCCTTGTCGGCCAGGCGGCAGAGGGGTGATTTCATCCCAGCGGCATCGCAACTGTTGGACAGACCCAGCAGCGCCTTGGTGAGCTTGCCTCGCAGACAGGTTTCCCGCCCGGCCCGTGTCAGCACCGCATGGGCGCTCTTGGAAGCGAACTCAACGGCCTTCGGGTAAGGCGGCGTCTCAGCCGAGGCGGGCAGCCCCCGCAGCAGACCAAACCCCAGGAAGGCGAGCCCCAAGGGGGCCAACGCCATGACGACGGCAGCTGGATTGTTTCGCATGGGGCCAACTTACCCAAGGAGCCTGGAGATCGTCAGCAGCGGCGGCCACTGACGGGCGTAATTTAAGGCCCCTCCTGCGGACCCGGCGACGGGCGATGCCGATGACCAGCAGTGCCAGCAACCCGATCCGCCAGGTGTCGCTTGCCCAGCCCTTCACGGATCAGAAGCCCGGCACCTCCGGTCTGCGCAAGAGCAGCCGTCAGTTCCAGACCCCCCACTATCTCGAGAGCTTCATCGAGGCCTCCCTGCGGGTGGTGCCCGGCATCGCCGGCGGCACGGTGGTGGTGGGCGGTGACGGCCGCGACGGCAACCGCGCCGCAATCGATGTGATCGCCCGCATGGCCGCCGCCCACGGGGTGAGCCGGCTGATCACCACCACCGGCGGCATCCTCTCCACCCCGGCAGCCTCGAATCTGATCCGCAAGCACGGCGCGGCCTGCGGCGTGATCCTTTCGGCCAGCCACAACCCCGGCGGTCCGGAGGGTGATTTCGGCGTCAAGATCAACGGCGCCAATGGCGGCCCAACGCCGGAATCGGTGACCGATGCCATCCATGCCGCCACCTTGACTCTGGATGGCTACCGCCTCGTGGATGCCGATCCCCTGCCTCTCGACGTTCCGGGCAGCCACAGCATCGGCACGATGACCGTGACGGTGATCGATGGGGTTGATGACTATGTCGCCCTGATGCAGCAGCTGTTTGATTTCGATCGCATCGCCGCCCTGCTCAAGGGCGACTTCCGCGTCGCCTTCGATGCCATGCACGCCGTCACAGGTCCCTATGCCAGCCGCCTGCTGGAAGAGGTACTCGGTGCTCCGGCCGGCACCGTGCGCAACGGCATTCCCCTGGAGGATTTCGGCGGCGGCCACCCGGACCCCAACCTCACCTACGCCCACGAGCTGGCCGAACTGCTGCTGCAAGGCAACGACTATGACTTCGGCGCCGCCTGCGATGGCGACGGCGATCGCAACATGATCCTGGGGCGGGCCTGCTTCGTGAACCCCAGCGACAGCCTGGCGGTGCTCACCGCCAACGCCACCCTGGTGCCGGGCTACGCCAAGGGACTGGCGGGGGTGGCCCGCTCGATGCCCACCAGTGCCGCCACGGACGTGGTGGCCAAAGCGCTGGGCATCAGCTGCTACGAAACGCCCACCGGCTGGAAGTTCTTCGGCAACCTGCTCGATGCCGGCCAGATCACCCTCTGCGGCGAAGAGAGCTTCGGCACCGGCAGCGACCACATCCGCGAAAAAGACGGCCTCTGGGCCGTGCTCTTCTGGCTCAACATCCTGGCGGTGCGCGGCTGCTCGGTGGCCGCGGTGATGGCGGAACACTGGGGCCGCTTCGGCCGCCACTACTACTCCCGCCACGACTACGAAGCGATCGCCAGTGAGGCGGCCCACGGCCTCTACGACCGCATCAAGGGAATGCTGCCGGAGCTGGTGGGCCAGCCCTTCGCCGGCCGCCGCATCGCCACCGCCGATGACTTCGCCTACACCGATCCGGTGGACGGCTCGATCACCAGCGGCCAGGGCCTGCGGCTGCTGCTCGATGACGGCAGCCGTGTGGTGCTGCGCCTCTCCGGCACCGGCACCCAGGGGGCCACCCTGCGGGTCTACCTGGAGAGCTATGTCCCCCCCAGTGGCGACCTCAACCAGGATCCCCAGGCCGCTCTGGGCGCCATGATCACCGCGATCGACGATCTGGCCGAGATCCGCAGCCGCACCGGCATGGAGCGGCCCACCGTGATCACCTGATCGCCGCTGCCGATTGGAGCCTGGGCTCCCTCATGGCGGCCCGCCTGCGGGGCTGGCGCGAGGGAGCAGCCGCGGAGAAAGCGATCAGGAACCGTGGCTTCCGGCCACGGCCTCAGGCTCTTCAGGCTGCTCGGGGAACCAACGGGCCTCCAGGTGTTTGATCACCACATAGAAGGGAGGCACAACTCCCAGCGAGAGCACGGTGGCCACCAGCAGCCCGCCAAAAATCACCGTACCCAGCGACTGCTGACTGTTGGCGCCGGCGGTGCTCGCCACCACCAGGGGCAGGAAGCCGGCCAGAGCGGCGATCGCCGTCATCAGGATCGGCCGCAGGCGCGACTCGGCTGAAGCAATCGCGGCCTGGGTGGCACTCATGCCGGCATGCATGTGCTGCTCCGCCACCTCCACAATCAGAATGCCGTTCTTGGCGGCGAGGCCGATCAGGGTGACCAGCCCCACCTGGGCATAAATGTTGAGGTCGATCGAGCGCAGGGCCAGGAAGGCCAGGGCCCCGAGCATGGCCAGAGGCACGGTCATCAGGATGATCACCGGCGTGACATAGCTCTCGTACTGGGCCGAAAGCACCAGATACACCACCAACACCCCCAGGCCGAACACCAGGACGGTGGCGTTGCCAGCCGACAACTGCAGGGCCGCCAGGCCGGTGAAGGCATAGCCGATGTTATTGAAATCGAGCTGCTGAAACACCGCCTGGATCTTGGCTAGGGCCTGACCGGAACTCTTGCCGGCGGCCTCTACGCCCTGCACCAGAATCGTGCGATAGAGGTTGTAGTGGCTGATGATCGGCGGGGCACTACTGAGTTGACTATCGGCAAATTGCGATACCTGCACCATTTTACCCTGCCGATTCCGAACGTAGAAGCTGAGGATGTCCTGAATCTTGTTGCGGTTGGCAGCCTGGGCCTGCACATAAATATTTCGAACCTGGCCGCTTTCATAAGTGAGCCCAGAATAATTGCCGCCCGCCAGAACCGCAATCGTATTCATCGCCTGCTGGAAATCAATATCGAGGGCTCCCATGATCGAGCGATCCACCTTGAGACCAACAGCCGGTGCACTGGGAATGAACTGGGTGTAAAGGGATCCGAAAGCGCCACTGGCCTTGCCGGTGGTCACCAGCTTGTTGGCAAGATCATCAAGTTCGTTGAACGAATAGGCGCCGTTGCTGAGATCGTTGAACTGGAAGTAGAAGCCCCCCTGGCTGGAAAAACCGGGCACGGCCGGTGGCTGAGCAGCCACTGCCAGGCCGCTGCTCAGGTTTTTGAGCTTGGCGTTGAGGCGACCGACAATGGCGGGCGCCTTCTGATCCGCGCCCTTGCGCTCCTCCAGCGGCTTGAAGCCGTAGAAGAAAACCCCCTGATCGGGACTGGAGCCGTTGAAGCCGTAACCACTGATCACGGAGCCGGCGATGATCTCGTGCTCCTCATTGAGCACCTTGGCGATCTCCTGGCCCATCTTCTGGGTCTGACTCAGGGAGGCACCGTTCTGAAGCTGGAAGATGCCGAGGCCATAGCCCTGATCCTCCTCCGGGATGAAGGCCGAGGGCAGGGCGCCGAAAGCCAGCACGGTGAGGACGATGCCCCCGGCAAGGCCGGCCATGATCAGGCGCCTGCTGCGGATCAGCCGCTCCACCAGAGCGGCATAGCCCTTCTCCACACGGGCAAAGAAGAGATTGAACTGATCAAAGATCCAGCCCAGATTGGCGCCGGCCAGCACCCCCAGCACCACACCGACAACCCAGGCGATCGGTCCGAAGGAGGCCACGCTGAAGCGGCCGAAGGCCAGGCCGACCAGCAGGCCGGCGATGCTGCCGAGCAGCCGTCCCGGTGGCTTGGCCTTCTCGTTCCGGAGCAACAGGGCCGAGAGCATCGGCGAGAAGGTGACGGCGTTGAAGGCAGAAATCGCGATCGAGAAAGCGATCGTCAAGGCGAACTGGCGATAAATGATGCCGATGCTGCCTGGATAGAAAGCCACCGGCACAAACACCGCCATCAGGACCAGAGCCGTGGCGATCAAGGCACCGATCAGTTCACCCATGCAGTCCAGCGCTGCCTGGCGAGGGCGCATGCCGCGCTCGAGATTCTTCGACACCGCTTCAATCACCACGATGGCGTCATCGACCACAAGGCCGGTCGCCAACACCAGACCGAGCAAGGTGAGCTGATTGATGGAGAAACCGAAGGCCTTGATGAAGGCGAAGGTGCCGACCAGGGAAATTGGGATGGCCAGGCTCGGTATCACCGTGGCGCGCCAGTCCTGCAGGAAGAGATAGAGGATCAGCAGCACCAGCACGATCGCCAGGCCCAGGGCATCGACGACGCCCTCAACGGCGGATTCAATGAACTGGCCGATGTTGTAGATCTCGCTGACCGTCACACCGGGCGGCACGGTCTGGCTGAACTGGTTCATCACCTTGACCACCGCTTCGGAAACATCCAGAGCGTTGCTTTCCGGTGTCTGAAAAACGGCAACGGTGAGAGCAGGTGATCCCTCCTTGCTGACAGCCGCCTGGGCAAAGCTGTTGTAGCCGTAGATCGCCTGGCCCACATCCTTGAGCCGCAGCAAATTGCCCATCGGCGATCGTCCGACGATGAGGTTATTGAGATCGTCGATGGAAATCAGATTGCCATTGTTCTGGACCAGAATCGGATAAGCAAACTGCTGATCGCCACCAGAAGGTGGACCGCCGACGATGCCGCCGACCGCCACGCTGTTCTGACTCTTGACTGCCGCAACCACCTGATCAGCCGTGAGACCGTTGGATGTGAGCTTGTTCGGGTCAATGAACAACCAGAAAGCCGGATTACTGCCCCCCAGCAGACTGACATTGGCAACCCCAGGAACCCGACCCAGTTGATAATAAAGATTCTCGTAGATCAGGCCATTGAGATAGGCAGAGTCAAATTGGCCTTTGGTCGATGAAACCTGATAAGCCAGCAGGATCGACGGGGTGCTCTGGGTCACCGACACACCCGTTGCCTGCACTTGCTGGGGCAACTGCGGCATGGCCAGTGACACGCGGTTCTGCACGTTCACCTGGTCAATATTGATATCGGTATCTTCGTTGAAATACACCGATATCACACTCGTACCAGTCATATTACTGGTAGACGAAATATAGTTTGCCCCTGGCACTCCGTTGATCTGCTGCTCAATCGGATTGGTGACAGCCTGCTCGGTCACCAGGGAGTTGGCGCCGCCGTAGTTGGCCGTCACCTGAATCAGCGGTGGCGCGATGTTCGGCAGGTTTTCGATCGACAAGCTGGGGATCGCGATCAGCCCCACCAGCACGATCAGGATGCTGCAGACGGTGGTCAAGACCGGCCGCTTGATGAAATTATCGGAAAGCGACATGGTGGCCTCAGTTGCTGGGGCCGCTGGCGGCCACCTTGACGGGAATCCCGGAGCGCAGCAGGGCGGTGTTGCTGACCACCACCTGATCCCCCTTGCTCAGCCCCTCCAGCACCGGGAAGGCATTGCCCTGCATCGGGCCGAGCCGCACCGGCACCTGCACGGCGATCGGTGTGCTGCCCGGCAACTGCTCGAGGGCCTGCTTCTGGGCCGGCAGCACCTGGGTGGAAGCCTTGATCTTGGCCAGCACCTGGCGCAGCGGATAGAGCTTGAAGACGAAGGACTGGGAAGCCTTCATCTGCACCGCCTGGGCAGGAACGGCCAACTCTTCAGAGAGGCCGGTGATGATGCGATTTTTGACGAATTGGCCCGTTTTCAGCTCGCCGCTGAGGTTGGGGAACACGGCCTTGACCAACACCGTGTTCGGGGAAGACTTGTCATCGTTCTCGCCGTAATAGGGGGAGATGAACACAACCCGGCCCACCCCCTGCACCGGCGGATTTCCCTGACTCTGCACCGTCACCGGCAGCCCGAGGCGGACCTGGCCAGCCTGGGTGGCAGGCACATCCATCAGGGTCCAGAGCATGCTGTTGTTGACGATCCCGGTGATGGACTGGCCCTTCTGCACGAAATCGCCCAGCTTGACGGTGTCGAGGTTGCCGAGGATGCCGTCGATCGGGGCGGTGACGAACTTGTACCCCAGGGTGGCGGCACTGGATCGGACCCGATCACGGCTCTGCAGCGCCTGGGTCACGTAGTAATCGCGGTCCTTGGTGGAGACCGCACCCTGGTCGTTGAGGAAGATATAGCGCAGGGCATTGGCGCGATCCTTGATCGCCTCCGAGCGGCTGGCATCGAGGTTGGCCGCCTCCTGCACATTGTCCAGCACCAGGATCGGCTGCCCCGTCTTCACCCGCTGACCCTGGCTGGCCAGGATGCGCACCACCCGGCCATCGGCCTCGGGCCGCATCACCACGTTGCTGGTGGACTGGATGCGGCTGACCACATCAATGCCCGGCGCAAAGCGACCGGGAGAGACGGTCACAGCCTGCACGCTCATCGGTTGCTGGGCCTTGGGGGGCTCGCCACCACAACCGCCCAGAAGCCCCACCAGGGGAAGGCAGGCCAACCACGGCCACGGCCTTGGTGCTGGATCGAGAGAGCGGGGCTGGGCAGCCGGCCGGCGCACAGGGGTTCGGATCAGTGACGGAGGCAAGTTACCGGAGATCCGGGCTTGGGCCCCGCTGGCGAGACCAATCCAGAGACTGATCATCGAACCTGCACCGGCAGGCCATGACGCAGGCTGAGCAGATTGGCGACGATCACCGGATCGCCAGGGTTGAGACCCGCCAGCACCGGATAGCGGTTGTGCTGCAAGGGGCCCAGCCGCACCGGCGTCTGCAGGGCGAAGCGGCTGCCCGATGGAAGCCTGGCGGCAGCGGCAAGATCAGCCTGGCCAGGGCGCTCCCGCAGGCCCGCCAGGCTGCCGACCCGATAGACAAAACTCTGACCCGAGATCTGGGTGACGGCGGTGAACGGCACCGAGGCCCGGCGACTGTCATCGAGGATCAGCCGCGTCCGCGTGCGCAGCCCATTGCGCAGGCGCTGGCTGGCGTTGTCGAACTCGGCCTTGGCCAGCAGCGACTGGCTGCCGGGCACCACCCCCGGATCGATCGAGCTCAGCGGCGCCCGGGCCAACGGTCGGTTGCTGGCCGGGTCCATCAGGATCACCGGCTGTCCCAGCCGCAGGCGCGGGGCATACAGAGCCGGCACCTCCACCCGGGCCAGCAGGCGGTCGTTGCGGATCAGGCTGGTGAACGGTGCACCGGCCTGAATCACATCCCCCTGTTTCACCGACAGATCGCCGACGATGCCGCCGATCGGTGCCCGCAGATCGCGGAAGGCCAGATCGGCGCGGCGGGCAATCAGCTCCTGCCGGGAGGAGAGGTAGCGCTGGCGGAACTCATCACGCTGGAAGGCACTGGCGGCGCCCTGTTTCACCAGGTAGTCGTAGCGCTGGAAGTTGAGCCGGTTGGTCTCGACCTCCGCCTCGAGCCGCGCCACCTCGGCCCGGCTCTGGGTCTGATCCAGCACCAACAGCAACTGCCCCTGGCGCACCCGGTCTCCCTGCTGCACCAGCAGGCGCTGGATACGGCCACTGGCCTGGGCCGCCAGAGCCACCTCCTTCAGCGACTCCAGGGTGCTCATCGTCTCGATGCTGTCGCTGAAGGAGCCGAGCGCCACCGGTTCCACCCGCACGGGCAGGATCCGAGCCGGCGGGGCCTTCGGCGCCGTACAGCCGGTGAGCAGCAGGCCAAGCGAGGTGCCGATCGCAGCGCCTACGGCCCTGGAGCCGTTCCGGCCTGGCCAGGTGGCCCTGAGCGCTGGGGCGTGCAATCGCAAGGGGGCGCCATGGCCGGTGGGCCCGATGATGGCATCCACCCCCGGTGGCAGGGTGTGACGCTCCGCGCCCGGTCCAGTCAAGGTCCATGCGGGGCTGTATCGACCGATGACGAGACGGGGCGCCCTAACGCCTGGCTTCCCACCCTGGAGCTGAGGTCGCCCCGCCATCGCCATGGCCCCCGACACCGCCCCCAGGACCATCCCGCCGCCGCTGGATGCCGTCCCCCCCGATCCCCAGGCCGCCGAACTCTCGCGGCTGCGGGGACTCACCCAGGCCGACTCAGCCGCGCCCGGGGGCTCAGCCGCTGGCACGCTTTCGGGCGGCTGGTAATCGCCACCCTGTTTCTGCTGGCAGGCGGCTGGATGCTCATCCAATTCAAAGCCGGCCTGGTGCCGGCGGCCCTGCAGATCAAGGCGCTGGCCGTTGCCCTGGGGATCGTGTTCCTGGCGGAGGGCCTGCTGATCCTCACCATGCACCCGGCGGGCCAGCTCTCGGTGATCGGATTGCTCGTGGGGATCAGCTTGCTGTTCAGCGGCTTCGATCTGCTGCGCTTCGGTCTGCCTGTTGAGTCCCACCCCAGGGACACTGACGCCGCCAGGCGCTGAGGCCGGAACCAGCCCTGGGGACGGACGCTGATGATGGCCATGGGCCGCAAGCCCACGCTGGGCGCCAGCGACCCACCCTGCCCTCCGGCCCCCCACCTTGAGCGATCTGTTCAGCCACCGCCGGGAGCAGACCCTGAGCCGAATCGCACCGCTGGCAGATCGGCTGCGGCCCCGCAGCCTCGACGACTTCGTCGGCCAGGCGGCGATCCTCGGTCCCGGCCGGCTGCTGCGCCGCGCCATCGCCGCCGATCGGGTCGGCAATCTGATCCTGCACGGCCCGCCGGGAACGGGGAAAACCACCCTGGCGCGGATCATCGCCGGCAGCACCCGCGCCTCCTTTCGCAGCCTCAACGCCGTGCTGGCGGGAGTCAAGGATCTGCGCAGCGAGGTGGACGCCGCCCGCGAGCGCCTGGAGCACCACGGCCTGCGCACCATCCTGTTCATCGATGAGGTGCACCGCTTCAACGCCGCCCAGCAGGATGCCCTGCTGCCCTGGGTGGAGGACGGCACCCTCACCCTGATCGGCGCCACCACCGAGAACCCCTACTTCGAGGTCAACAAGGCCCTGGTGAGCCGGGCCAGGTTGTTCCGGTTGCAACCTCTGGAAGCCGCAGATCTGCGCCAGCTGATCGACCGGGCCCTGAGCGATCCGGAGCACGGCTACGGCCAGCGCCAGGTGCGGATCCTGCCGGAGGCCGCCGACCACCTGCTCAACGTGGCCGGCGGCGATGCCCGCAGCCTGCTCAACGCCCTGGAACTGGCGGTGGAGACCACGCCCGTCAACGACGCGGGCGAGGTGGTGATCGACCTGGCGATCGCTGAGGAATCGATCCAGCAGCGGGCCGTGCTCTACGACAAGCAGGGCGATGCCCACTTCGACACGATCAGCGCCTTCATCAAGTCGATCCGCGGTTCCGATGCCGACGCCACCCTGTTCTGGCTGGCCCGGATGCTGGAAGCGGGCGAAAACCCCCGCTTCATCCTCAGGCGGCTGCTGATCTCCGCCGGCGAGGACATCGGCCTGGCCGATCCCCAGGCGATGGTGGTGGTCGAGGCCTGTGCGGCCGCCTTCGACCGGATCGGCCTGCCTGAAGGGCTCTATCCGCTCGCCCATGCCGCTCTCTACCTGGCCGGCAGTGAGAAAAGCAACAGCAGCCTGGGGCTCTTCGATGCCATCAAGACCGTCCGCGAAGCCCAGAAGCAGCAGGTGCCCTCCCACCTGCGGGATGCCAGCCGCGATGGCAAGGCCTTCGGCGATGGCGTCGGCTATCGCTATCCCCATGCCTACGCCGAGCACTGGGTGGCCCAGCAATATCTGCCCAGCGCCCTGCAGGGGGAAGTCTTCTGGCAGCCCGGCCCGCTGGGCTGGGAAGGCGCCCTGCGCCAGCGCCTGCAGCAGCGCCGGGCCGCCCAGCTGGCCGCCGCGGCCGAAACCGAAAACGACCAGCCGGAGCTGCTGAGCAGCAGTCCCGACGACCCGGTGCTGGCCCGCTGGCTGCAGCGCCAGGCCGCCGCCGAAGGGGAGCGGCTCGACCGTCTGCGCCAGCGTTTCTGGCAGGACGCCCCGATCGGGCGCCTGGACCGGGTGCTGGTGCTGGAAGCCCGCTCCCTGCTCTGGGCTCTGGACCCGCTGCAGGCCGCCAGCGAAGGCGACGTGGTGATCACCCTGGCGGCCACGGCGGATCAGGAACGGCTCCAGGCCCAGCTGCAACTGCTGGACCAGCTGCGCCGGCCCCGGCTGCTGATGCTGCCCGGCGACCAGCCCACGGCCCTGGCCGACCAACTGGAGGTCGGCTGGCAGTTCGACTGGCTGGCCGCCCGCCAGCCCTGGCGGCGCTGCAGCGACGCCCACCTGGACACGGCCATCGAGAGTCTCACCGGCCTGGCGGCCCCGGCGGCCCACGCCAGGCTGCTGTTCAGCGAACCGCTTCTTGGCCCTGTGGGCAGCCTGCTGGCCCATGACAGCGACTTGGCCGCGCCGGCGGAGCTGGCCGACGCCCTGATCCAGGCCCAGGTCCTGGAGCGGGACTGGCTGAAGGCGCAGGGACCGGGGCCAGCGCCGGTGCAGACCCTGCTGGAGCAACGGGGCTGGCTGGTGGAGTGCCAGAGCTGGCAGGAAGGCCTGGGCCTGCCGTTGGACCCATCCCTGCTGCGGCGCTGGTTCGGGGCGGAGGCCGACTACCGGCAGTTGCTGAGCCGCCAGCTGGGGAACGCGGTCATCGACAAGCTGCAGGCCCTGTTCAGCCGGTATCAGGGGATCCGCCTGCCCCAACCCCTGCGCCACAGCCTGCTGCGGAGCCGCCGCCCCGGCTGAATCGCACGATTGAAGTCAGGGCACTCGGGACAGGGAAGTCGCGACGGCCCAGGAGCCTGCCCAGGAGCGGGCCCAGGATGGCGGGCGACTGGCGGCAGATCCCAGGCGGATCGGCAAGGCCCGGCTGGGCCGTCATCCAGAGAAGGTCGCATCCAACAAAAAGCCCCGGCAATGCCGGGGCTGGATCGCTGTCCATGCAGCGATCAGAGGATTCTGGGCAAGCCCAGGATCACCAGAGGCCGCGGATCGGTGCGGCATAGGGAGCGGGGGCAGGAGCGGGAGCGGGACGCTCAGCCACGGCCGCGACAATCTGGTTGGCCTGGATGCAGGCAGGCAGGAAGACGTACCAGGAGAGCAGCGAGGTGCACTGGGCGGTTCCAGGCTGGCAACGACCTTCGGCGCAGATGTTCTGGGCACCGGTGTAGGTGTTGCAGAAATCAGCCAGACGGAAATCGGTGGGCAGGGCACGCATGATGCCGGCCGAGGAGATGCTGCCATCGACGGCGTCAGCCAGGATGGCGCCGCGCAGGGCCTGAACCGCGTAGGTGTTCATGCTCCAGTACGGGAAGTAGCTGGCGGTGGCGTTCTTGAGGAACTTCACACCGGCGTCCGAGTACAGGAAGTCGGAAACGCCGACGAGGCTGACGGTGTAGGACTTGGTCATGCCGGTGCGGACTTCATCGGCGGTCCAACCGGAGCGCTTGAGTCCACCTTCCAGACCCCGATCGGTGACGGCACCGGTTTCGAAGAAGGTGTCGAAGGCCTCCTGGTTGGTGGACCAGACGGCGCCGCCGGTGTTCCAACGCACAGGCAGGCCGTTGTGAACAGCAGCGGAAACAGGCAGGGCAGCAGTGGTCAGAGCCGTTCCCACGGCGAGACCAACGACGAGACGCTTGAGCATGACACTGAATGCGGGTAACTCTCGTCGATGATACCAAATAAAAAAGAATCTTTCGATCAGGATTGTGCACTGATTTGCATCAGCTGACGACCTGCGCAGGCGCTTTCCGGGGCCTGCTGCCGCCGGGAGAAACCCGACGCCTAAGCTCTCAGCCCAGCCAGAGCAAGCCCTCCATGGCGCTTCAGATCGGTGATGCAGCTCCTGATTTCAGCCTGCCGGATCAGAACGGCACAAGCGTGAGCCTCGCGGCCCTCAGGGGACAGAGGGTGGTGATTTATTTCTATCCAAAGGACGACACCCCCGGCTGCACCAAGGAGGCCTGTAACTTCCGCGACCGTTGGGGGGCCTTCGAGGCCCAGGGAATCCGAGTGCTGGGCATCAGCAAGGACGGAGCCAGCAGCCACAGCAAGTTCATCGGCAAGTACGAGCTGCCCTTCACCCTGCTCAGCGACGCGTTGCCCTGCCCCGTGGCCACTGCCTACGGCAGCTACGGCCTCAAGACCTTCATGGGCAAGGAGTCCATGGGCATGATGCGCCACACGTTTGTCATCGACCCCGAAGGCAAGATCGAGCGCCTCTACACCAAGGTCAAAGCGGAAACGATGGCCGATCAGATCCTCACGGACCTCGGCCTGGCCTGAGCCGAAGGGGGCGATGCAGGTCCGGGCCCGAAGCCTGGACCTGGCATCAGAATTGCCTGCGCGCCAACCGGGTCTGGTGGGCTGTCGCCTGACGCCGGGACTGGGACCGATGCAGGCCTGGCCTTGGGCTGAGCCGCAGCCTGATCAGATCGGGTGCAGTTCCACCAGGGCCTCCAGCGCCAGATCGGGCTGGAGATCCACCACCACGCCATGGGCACCCAGCAATTCCTGGAGTCGGGGCTGCAGCAGGGCCCCATCGCCGCCGCTGAGCACCAGACGACAGCCCGGATCGTGTTCACGAGCCGCCAGGGCGGCATCGGCCACCGCCGCGGCCAGGCCCAACACCACGCCCGTGGTCATGGCCAGCCGGGTTTGCGTCGGCCAGCCGATGGCCTCCGCCTCGGCGGAGCCGAGCCCATCCTCCAGCGGCAGCTCCAGCAGCGGCAGGGCCGCCGTGCCCTGCGCCATCGCCCGCAGCTGCAGGCCAACCCCTGCCAACAATCGCCCGCCCACAAAGCGGCCTGAGCCCTCCACCCGGGTGAGGCTGAGCACCGTGCCGGCATCCGCCACCAGCACGCCCTGGCCATGGCGGCGCCAGGCGAGCCAGCCGGCCAGGGCCCGATCCAGACCCAACCAGGGCGGCAAATCCGCCAGCGGCACCCGATCCAGCTGAAGCCGCCGTTGCGGCGGCAGCAGCAGCGGCGGCTTCAGCGACCCCACCGCCGCCCAACCCACCAGCTCGGCCAGCAGCCCTGGCTCCAGAGCACCGACCTGCGGCAGTTCATGGTCGATGCTCAGACCGTCGCCGCTGTCTCTGGCCCAGTGCCAGCGACTGTTCCCGATCAGCAGCCAGCGGCGCGAAGCGCCCGACACTTCAGATGCCCTCGCCCATCAGCCCTGGCAGATGGATACCGCACTCCTGCTTGATGCCGCCGAATCGGGTGGCACGACCACTGATATCGCCATCGTCGGGGGCGCTGGAGTGCCAGTCGCCCACGGTGGAATACCCCTGTTCAAAGAGGGGATGCTGGGGCAATCCATGCTCCTGCATGTAATAAAAGACATCGCGGCTGGTCCAGGCCAGCAGGGGCCGCAGCGACCAGGCCCCGCGCACCGCATCCAGCGATGTCATGCCGCGGCGATGATCGGTCTGACGGCCGCGCACCCCACTGGCCCAGCAACGCACCTGCAGATCGATCAGGGCCTGATCAAGGGGTTCCACCTTGCGGAGCTGGTTGTAAAGCTGGAGATCCTCCAGGGTGCCGGATTCCCACAGGCGGCCATGCAGCGCCTCCATCCGGGCCGGACTCATCGCCGCCTGGACCACTCTCAGGTCAATCGACAACAGCGAGGCGAGCTCTTCGGCGTAGTGGTAGGTCTCGGGGGGCAGATAGCCGGTGTCCACCCAGATCACGGGCACCCGCTGACCGGGAGCCACCTCACCGAGCTCACTGACCATGTGGAGCAGCACCGCAGACTGGATGCCGAAGCTGGTGGTGAGCACCAGCCCGGCGCCGAAGGTATCCGCCGCCCAGCGCAGCCGCGATGGGGCATCCAGCGGCTCCAGCAGCTCCCGGGCCGCCTCCAGATCCAGGGGGCGCCCCTGCCGATCAGCGGGCATCTCGAAGGAGGGGGAATGGACTGCCGGTACCTGCAGCAAGGGCGAATTCGGTACGGCGTTTCCCGTGGCCGGAAGGGTCAGCATCAGGCCATCATCACCCCTGAATGGAAACGCTGGGTAGGGTTCCTGCATGGAGAGTGACAGGTATCCCTCGGACTCAGGCAGCGCCAGCGGTTCTCCGGTCGTCATCGTCGGGGGGGGCTTCGCCGGCCTCTACACCGCTCTGGCCCTCGCCGAGAGCCGTCGCCATCCGCCGATCCTGCTGATCGAACCGCAGGAGCGCTTTCTGTTCTTGCCACTGCTCTACGAGCTGCTCAGCGGCGAACTGCGGGGCTGGGAGGTCGCCCCCCGCTACGACGCCCTGCTGGCCGGCAAGGGGGTGGGCTGGCTGCAGGACCGGGTCGATCGGATCGATGCCCGCCAGCAGCAGGTCCACACCGCCGGCGGTCGCCGCCTTCCCTATCGCCGCCTGGTGATCGCCACGGGGGGCTGTCCCGAGTACTTCGGTGTACCGGGCGCGGATATCCACAGCCTCGGTTTCCGCAACCTCGTCGATGTGGAGCGCCTCCAGCACCTGGTGGAGAAGCTCCGCCATTCGGCTCGCCCACTGCAGCGCCTGGCCGTGGTGGGGGCTGGCCCCACCGGCGTCGAGCTGGCCTGCAAACTCGCGGACCTGGTCCAGGGCTGCGCGGTCATCGAACTGATCGAGCAGGGCCCGACCCTGCTGCCCCAGGCCCGCTCTTTCAGCCGCGAGCAGGCGGAAAAAGCCCTGCGGCAACGGGATGTGCGCCTGCGCACCCACACCGCCGTCACCCAGGTCGCCGCTGATCGGCTGCACCTGTGCTGCCAAAACCCGACCATGGGCGGTGAGCTGCAGCCTGCTCAGGAGGAACTGCTGCCGATCGACGGGGTGATCTGGACCGCTGGGCTGAGCTTCCGGCCGCCGCTGATCAGTCCCGAACCCCGTCGCGATCGTCGCGGCCGGCTCTGCTGCCAGCCCGATCTCAGCCTGGAAGGGGAGCCCGCCATTTTCGTGGCCGGCGACCTGGCCCATCTGGAGGGCCCCGAGGGCCAACCCCTGCCCGGCACGGCCCAGGTGGCCTTCCAACAGGCGCCCTTGCTGGCCGCCAACCTGTTGCACTCCCTGGCGGATGAGCCGCTGGACGCCTTCGAATGGAAGGATCTCGGCGAGATGTTCTCCCTCGGCCGGGGCGACGCCTGCCTGACCGCTGCGGGCCTCACGCTGGCGGGCCCGGCAGCCTTTCGTCTGCGCCAGCTGGCCTATCTCAGCCGCATGCCCGGCCTGGCCCACACCCTGCGGGTGGCCGCCGGCTGGCTAGCCGACTGGAAACCATGACCGCCAACCCCCAGCCCCCTGCGACCTGGCCCCGGCCCCAGGGCCTGCTGCTCGATGCCATGGGCACCCTGATCGGGCTACGCCGCTCCATCGGCAGCACCTATGCACGCCTGGCTGCGGACCATGGGCTGCAGGTGGAGGCCGAGGCCATCGACCGGGCCTTCCCTGCCGTGTATCGAGCCGCCCCGCCCCTGGCCTTCCCCGGCCTGCGGGGCGAGGAACTGGAGCGGGCCGAACGCCAGTGGTGGGCGCAGCGCATCGACGCGGTGCTGGTGGCTGCCGGTGCCGGTCCAGGAGCGCCGGATCTGCATCGCAACCTCTTCGACCGGTTTGCCGACCCCGAGCTCTGGCGGGTCTACGACGATGTGCCACCCCAGCTTGAGTCCTGGCGAAAGCAAGGATTGCGGCTGGCGGTGGTGAGCAACTTCGACCAGCGCCTCGATGGCCTGCTGGCCGGCCTCGGGCTGAGCCGCTGGCTCGAGCACGTGGTGATCTCCAGCCGGGCCGGGGCCGCCAAGCCCTCAGCCCAACCCTTCCGGCTGGCCCTGCAGGCCCTTGGCCTGTCGGCCGACCAGGCCTGGCATGTGGGCGACAGCCCCGAGGATGCGGCCGGCGCCGAGGCCGCAGGCGTCCGCTGTCTGATCGTGCAACGCTCTTGAGACAGGGTGTCCTCGCGGGTCGAACAGCCGGGTTGCGCCCCGCCGAGCGCCGGCGGCTGGAACGGCTCTGCCATCGCCGCCATCCCGCCGATGCCACCGCCGATCTGCTCACCCTGCAGCGGCTGGCGGCCGAATCCCATGGCCTGGAGCTGCCGCTCAGCCTGGTGGTGGATGGTCGCGGACTCTGCCGCCTGCTCTGGGTGGGAGACCTGGAACAGTCGGGACGGCTGATCGAGAAGCTGCCCGGATCCGATCGCCGCCAGGGCAACGATCTGCGGCTGATCACCTGCCGGCGGGGCAGTCGCTCATCCCCCCTGCTGCCTGGGCCCCAGGAAGCCGTGGTGGCCCTCGATCTGGCCCCCTGCCTCTGGCTGCGCTACGCCGATCAGCCCGGCGCCGGCGGCCAATGGCCGGCCCTGCTGCTGACCCCCGGCGATGGCGACAGTCCCTGGCACCAGCAGGCGGAGGGCGACCTGGCCGACCTCTGTGTTGAAGATCCAGCCAGCCTGGTGCAGGAGCCCTCCCCCCAGACCAGCAGCAGGGTCACCGAGGGGCCGGAGCGGGTGCTGCTGCTCTGCCTGGTGGGCGGCGACCCCGAGCACACCCGCCGGGAGGAGGCCGAACTCGAAGGCCTGGTGCGCAGTGCCGGTGGCGTGCCGGTGGGCATCGTCGAACAGAAGCGCCGCAGCGGCGAGAGCCACCTGACCATCTGGGGCGAGGGCAAGCTGCAGGAGGCAGCCCTGGAAGCCCGCCGCCTGCAGGCCGATCTGGTCGTCACCGATCGCGAGCTGACCCCGGTCCAGGCCCGCAACCTGGAACGGCTGCTGGATCTGCCGGTGAGCGATCGCAGCGAGCTGATTCTCGACATCTTTGCCCAGCGAGCCGCCAGTGGCGCCGGCCGCCTCCAGGTGGAGCTGGCCCAGCTGCGTTACCGCCTGCCGCGGCTCACCGGCCGCGGCCTGAGCCTGTCCCGACAAGGGGGAGGGATCGGCACCCGCGGGCCCGGAGAAACCCAGCTGGAGAAGGATCGACGGGCGATCAGCCGGCGGGTCGAACGGCTGCAGCGGGAGGTGCAGAAGCTCGGCGACCATCGGGCGAGGCTGCGCCAGAGCCGCACGGGCCTGCGCCGTCTGGCCCTGGTGGGCTACACCAACGCCGGCAAGAGCTCCCTGCTCAATGGCCTCACCCGGGTTGCCGCCGCCGATGCGGTGCTGGCGGAGGACAAGCTGTTCGCCACCCTCGACCCCACAACCCGGCGCCTCACCCTGATCGCTGCCGATGGCAGCGCCGATCAGCCCCTGTTGATCACCGACACCGTCGGCTTCATCCGGGCCCTGCCGGCCCAGCTGATGGAGGCGTTCCGCTCGACGATCGAGGAGGCCCTTGACGCCGATGGCCTGCTGCTGGTCGTCGATCTGGCCGACCCGGCCTGGCCGGAGCAGCTGCGCACGGTGCGCTCGATCCTCGAAGGGCTCGGTTCACTGGCACCGCAACTGGTGATCGGCAATCAGATCGACCGCTGCCCGGCCAGCGAACTGGAACGGGCCAAGGCCCTGGAGCCCGAGATGATGTTCATCTCGGCGACGGCCGATCTGGGGCTGCAGAACCTCAGAGAGCGGCTGCGCCACTGGCCCGGCGAGGCAGGCCACAGCGGCGAAGAGGCTGTGCCAACATCGGCAGGTTGATTCTTTTCCTGGTTCATGGTGCTGCAGCTCGGCGATACCGTCCCCGATTTCACCCAGGACTCCCAGCTCGGTCCGATCAACCTCTACGACTTCGGCGCAGACAGCTGGGTCGTGCTGTTCTCCCACCCCGCCGACTACACGCCGGTGTGCACCACCGAACTCGGCGAGGTGTCCCGTCTGCGCCCCGAATGGGAGAAGCGCAATGTCAAGACCATTGCTCTGAGTGTCGACACGGCGGAAAGCCACAAGGGCTGGATCGGTGACATCAACGAAATCCAGAAGACCACGGTCGACTATCCGATCCTGGCGGACGCCGATAAGACGGTCAGTGACCTTTACGGCATGATCCACCCCAATTCACTCAACAACCTGACGGTGCGCTCGGTGTTCATCATCGACCCCGCCAAGAAACTGCGCCTGCAGATCACCTACCCCGCCAGCACGGGCCGCAACTTCGATGAGATCCTGCGGGTGATCGACTCCCTGCAGCTCACCGATCACCACCAGGTCGCCACACCGGTCAACTGGAAGAACGGCGACGACTGCGTTGTGGTGCCCTCGATTCCCACCGAGGAAGCCCGCAGCAAGTTTCCCAAAGGCGTCACCGAGATCCGCCCCTATCTGCGCATGACCCCCCAGCCCAACCTTTGAGCCTCTCCGTCGGGTCCCGGGGCCGCAGCCCAAGGGCCCGACCCCCATCAGGCCCTTGGCGGATTCGACAATGACCCACTGGTGGACCTGGCAGGCAGGAGCTGATCGGATCGGCAACAGCTACTGCGTGATCGGTGTGGGCCGTTTCGGCCGTGCCGTGATCCGGGAGTTGTCGGCCAGCGGAGCCGAGGTGCTGGCGATCGACATGAGCCAGCGCGCCATCGACGAGCTGCGGCAGCAGGATCCCGGAATCGAAGCGCGGGTGGTGGACTGCACCGATGAGGAGGCCCTGCGGGCCGCCGGCGCCCTGGATGTCGGCACGGTGGTGGTGGCGATCAGCGAGCCGATTGAAGCCAGCATCACCGCCACCCTGATCGTCCGCGATGGCGAAGGCAGCCAGGTGCGCCAGGTGATCTCCCGGGCCAGCAGCGAATTGCACGAGAAGATGCTGCGTCGGGTCGGAGCCGATCGGGTGGTGTTTCCCTCGAAGATGCAGGGCAGCCGCCTCGGCCTGGAGCTGGTGCGCCCCAACCTGCTGGAGCGCCTGCGCCTCGACGACCACAACAGCATCGAGGAGATCAGGGTGCCGGCCAGCTTCTCTGGCCTCTCACTGCGAGACCTCAATCTGCGCAAGACGTTCCGTGTCAGCGTTCTGGCCGCCGGACCGGTGAACCAGTTGACCGTGAATCCGCCCGCCTCCCAGGTGTTGCAGGAAGACGAACTGCTGGTGGTGATGGGCAGCTGCGAGGCGCTCGAAGCCCTGCCGTCGCGATGAGCCGATGAAGGTTCTCGGCCTGATGAGCGGCACCAGCGCCGATGGGGTCGATGCCGTCCTGGCGGACTTCCGTGGCCGTCCGGAGCGCCCCCGCTGGCGCATTCTGGCCAGCGCCGCCATGCCCTATCCAGGGGGCCTGCGGCAACAGCTGGTGGCCGCCGGCCAGGGCAGAGCACTCTCGGCCCAGGACTGGCTGGAGTTGGCCGAAGCGGTCACCGAGGCCCAGGCGGCCGCGGCCCGGGCCTGTGATCCCAGCGGCCAGGCCGAACTGGTGGGCTGCCATGGCCAGACGCTCTGGCACCGCCCTCCCGAAGCGGGGCGGATCGGAGCCAGCTGGCAACTGCTGCTCGGGCCAAGCCTGGCTCAGCAACTGCAATGCCCCGTGGTCTTCGACTTCCGCAGCGCTGACCTGGCCCTCGGCGGCCAGGGGGCCCCGCTGGTGCCGGCCACGGACGCCGCCCTGCTGGGGGGCATCGGCGGCTGGCGAGCGCTGCTCAACCTGGGCGGTATCGCCAATCTCACCTTGCTGCCGCCCAGTTCGGGGCCGGATCGCCGCAGCGCCGTGCTCGGCTGGGACTGTGGTCCCGCCAACACCTTGCTGGATCTGGCGGCCCAGCTCTTCAGCGAGGGGCGACTGAACTTCGACGCGGACGGGTCCTGGGCCGCTCAGGGACAAGCCCAGGAGCCACTGATCGAGCGCTGGTTGCAGGAGCCCTATTTCCGCCAACGCCCCCCGAAATCCACCGGCCGCGAGCTGTTCGGCGGCCCCGATCTCCAGCGCCGCCTGGCCGAGATCGAGGCCCTCGAGCCGACACACAGCGATGCTGACGCCCTCGCCACCCTCACCGCCTTCAGCGCCGCGGTGGTGGCACAGGACCTGGCCCGGGGGGCACGCCCACTCGAACTGCTGGTGGCCGGTGGTGGGGCGCGCAACCGCACCCTGATGGACCAGCTGGTGCGTCGCTGTCGCGGCATGGTGGTGCGCCCCCTGGCGGAGCTGGGCATCGCCGATGATCAGCGCGAAGCCCTCGCCTTCGCCCTGCTGGCCTGGTGGCACCACCACCGCCATCCCGCCTCACTCCCCTCGGTCACCGGGGCGCCGAAGGCCAGCCGGCTTGGTTTGCGGGCGGCGGTTCCCGGCTGAGCCGCAGGCCCCCAGCGGACAACCTGAGGAACCGGTTCAGCTTTTCGGCCGCCGCAGCCGCAGGCGCCTTGGCGCGCCCCGCTGCCGCCGGGGGGAATCGTGCTGCTGCTGCTCGAGAACCTGGCGAAAGCGATCGGTGCCACTGGAGCGCCCCTCCCCCTCCTCGCTCTGCTGGCGCTCCAGCCGCTCCACTCCCTGCTGAATCAGCACCTTGGCCATGTTGCTAACGGTGCGGGATTCTGTTTCGGCCAGGGCTGACAGGCGGTCACAGAGATCCTCCGGCAGCACCACCTGAATGCGGGGGGACTTGGGGCGCCCGCTCGATGAGGTCTGACGGGTGGCCACGGCCGCGAGGATCCACTCGGCTACGACGAAGTGTACAGAGGTGGTCAAGGGTAGTATCCAGAAGTATGCTTGTGGAACATCGGGGCTGGTCCTCCATCCATCCCCCCTCTCTCCAGCCACCCCATCCCCCTTTCCGGCTGCCAGGCCGGTCCGAACCCATGGCCCGTTCCCCCCAGACCCAGGCCCAGGCCGTAACCCGTGATCCCAGCGACAAACCCCACGGCAGCCGGCGCCGCACAGCGGAAAGCAGCGACGTGCTCGTCTCGGCCGTGATCAGCACCTACCTGCTGACCCACCTGCACCACGTGCTGCAGCGGGCCGAGTACGGGGCCCAGCAGGAAGGCCGCCAGGCCCTGGCCGCCAACTACGCCCAGCTGCGCAAGGTGCTCTGCCTCGACGCCCGCACCATGGAGGACGCCTCCGCCAGCGGCACCGATGAAAGTGCCCGTCCCTCCGCCGCCTGAGGGCCAGAGCATCTCCCGCCCCTGGACCGGCGGGAGACCCAGTGCATAGGGTCAGGAAAACCGTTTGCAGCCATGAGCAACTCCAACGCCGCTTCCAACGCAGCCGAGCTTTACAGGCGCATCAGTGCCGATGGCGAGCTCACCCAGGCCCTGTTCCGTCAAGCGCTCCAGGATCCCAGTGGCGCTCTGGGCCGGATCGTCGAGATCGGCACCGCCGAGGGATTGCCGGTGAGCGCCGAGGAGGTGCGGACCCACCTGGACAGCCTCGACGACAGCGCCACCCGCCAGTGGCTGATCAAGGCCCGCGGCGGGCTCTGAACGCAGTTGTAGCTGGGAGTGACGCCGCTCCTGGCGAGCGCCGGGGGCCCCACCCTGGGCCCAGCTGAAAAACAGCCAGTAACTGACGATCGCCAGACCCGCCGCCACCACGAGGGCGGCCACCTGTTCAAGGCGCTTGATCATTCCTGAACCATCCCGATGGCTGCCTGCAACGCTCAGCTGCAGTCTGCCGGACTCGGCCGACAGGGGATGATGCAGCCATTCCGGCCCCCCTCGCTCCCGTGCTGCGCCTCGAACGCATCGGCAAGATCTATCCCACCGGAGAGGTGCTGCGCGATGTCACCTGGGAAGTGAAACCGGGTGACCGCATTGGCCTGGTGGGGGTCAACGGTGCCGGCAAATCCACCCAGATGCGGATCATCGCCGGCCTGGAGGAGCCCAGCAGCGGCCAGGTGGTGAAGCAGGGGGCGCCCCGGATCGTCTATCTGCAGCAGGAGTTCGACGTCGATCCGCGCCGCACGGTGCGGGCCGAACTGTTTCAGGCCTTCGGCGAGGCGGCCGAGGTGCTCAACCGCCAGCAACAGGTGGAGGAGGCCATGGGCAGCGAGCTGGCGGCCAGCGATGCCGACCACCTCGACGCCCTGATCCAGGAGCTCGGCAGCCTGCAGACCCGCTTTGAAGCCCTGCACGGCTACGTACTCGATGCCCGCATCGACCGGCTGCTGCCGACCCTGGGCTTCACCCTCGCCGGGGCCGACCAGCTGGTGGCCGACTACTCCGGTGGCTGGCAGATGCGCATTGCCCTCGGCAAGATCCTGTTGCAGGAACCGGATCTGCTCCTGCTCGACGAACCCACCAACCACCTGGATGTCGAGACGATCCAATGGCTCGAGGATTACCTCCGCGGCCAGACCGTGCCACTGGTGGTGATCAGCCACGACCGCGCCTTCCTCGATCGCGTCTGCAACCAGATCGTTGAAACCGAGCGGGGCATCGCCCGCACCTACCTGGGCAACTACAGCCAGCACCTGGAGCAGAAGGTGCTGGAACGGGAGGCTGGCCAGGCCGCCTTCGAGCGCCAGCAGAAGGAACTCAGTTCCCAGCAGGCCTACATCGATCGCTTCCGGGCCAGCGCCACCCGCAGCACCCAGGCCAAGAGCCGCGAGAAGCTGCTCGACAAGGTGGAGAGAATCGAAGCGCCGCTGGAAACCGTCGGCGGTCCCCGCTTTCAGTTCCCACCGGCACCGCGCTGCGGACGCCAGGTGGCGGTGATCAACAACCTCACCCACAGCTACGGCGACAAGATCCTCTTCCTCGGCGCCCACCTGGAGGTGGAGCGAGGCGATCGCATCGCCTTTGTGGGCCCCAATGGCGCCGGCAAATCCACCCTGCTGCGCCTGGTGATGGGCATGGAACAACCGGACGAGGGCACGGCTGGCCTGGGAGAGCACAACGTCATCGCCGGCTACTTCGAGCAGAACCAGGCCGAAGCCCTCGATCTGAGCAAGACCGTGATCGACACCCTGTTCGAGGCGGTGCCGGACTGGACCCAGACCCAGGTGCGCTCGCTGCTGGGCAGCTTCTGCTTCAGCAATGACGCCGTCTTCAAGCAGGTGGGCAAGCTCTCAGGGGGCGAGAAGGCCCGCCTAGCCCTGGCCCTGATGTTGCTCAGCCCCTGCAACCTGCTGGTGCTCGACGAGCCCACCAACCACCTTGATATCCCCGCCAAGCAGATGCTTGAGGACGCCCTGATGGAGTACGAAGGGGCCGCCCTGGTCGTCTCCCACGATCGCTACTTCATTGGCCGGGTGGCCAACAAGATCGTCGAGCTGCGCGATGGCGAGCTGGTGCTGTACCGGGGCGACTACGCCTACTACCTCGAGAAGAAACGCGAAGAGGCCGAAGCGACCGACCAGGACGAAGTGCGCCGCGAACAGGAGCGCAAACGGGAAGCGAACCGGCTCAAACAGCAGGCCAAGGACGAGGTGCGCAAGGCCCAGTCCCGCAAAGCCAAGGCCAGCAAGGGGTGACGCGACGGATCGGAACTGTGGGCGGAAGGGGATCATCCGGCTTCAGCAGCCCGCAACCGTTCCCAGCGGCTGGACCGTTCTGCAGGGAATGCTCGATCGGCGTCAGCCAACCCGTCCGTTGATCGGCCCGGTGCCCTGGGCCTGATTCGCGCTGCGCAATCCAAACGGGCTGCACGGTCATGGTCGGACGGATTGACGGGCCAGGCGGGGGAGAAACACCAGACCTCCGGGTCACCAGGGCCCGAACCGCTGGCACGGACCGACGCAGGAGGGGAGCCAGGGCCGCCGCTCGCCTTGATTCGCTGACTTGGCTCATAAGGCTGTTGCTTTCGATACGTGGCCCCTTGAAACACTTCGTAGCTTTGGAGCGGTTGATCGACCCCGTTCCATCGCGTTGTCCGACATGTCCGAACCTCTCGCCCTCAGCCTTGGCCAGAAATTCGAACTCGAGCGCATGACCCGGGCGATCGATGCCACGGGTGATGCCCAGGCCCTGCGCGGTCTGGCCAAACAACTGCTTCAGGCCTGGCATAGCCAGAAGGCGGCCACCCAATGGATCATGCGCCAACAACTCGGGGGCCCGCCGCGCTTCAGCGGCGAAATGGCCATCGATCCCGCCGCCCTCGATGCCCTGATGCCCAACCAGGGACACCAGGGTCACGACGTGCTCTGAGCCCGCCAACGGCGGCCGGCTCAGCCTCAGCGGGAGCGGGGCAGCACCAGGTCCTGGGGCACCACCTGAAGCTGCTGGTTCACCCCACCCCTGGTGACGCCGATCAGCAGGGGTCTGCCCACGCCTGCCGCCTCCACAGCCGTGATCACATCGGCCGGAGAGCGCACCGGTCGGCCGGCCACCGCCACAATCACGTCTCCCTGGCGCAGACCACCCCGCTCGGCGGGTCCGCCGGCCTGAACACTGGCGATCAGAGCCCCTGCCAGCACCGATCCCTGGGCGCTGCGCACCATGTCGAGGCCCACACCGATCATCGGATGACTGACCTTGCCATTGGCCACCAGTTGCCGAGCGATCGAGCGGGCCCGGTTGATCGGGATCGCAAAGCCCAGGCCGGCACCTGGGCCCGAGCGCACCAGGGTGTTGATCCCCACCACTTCGCCATCGGCATTGAGCAAGGGACCACCCGAATTGCCGGGATTAATCGCCGCGTCGGTCTGGATCAGATCGAGGCGCTTATCGGTGATCCCCAGCTTGGCTGCATTGCGATTGAGGCTGCTGATGATTCCCAGGGTGACCGTGTGATCGAGTCCAAAGGGATTGCCGACGGCAATGGCCCAGTCCCCCACCTGCAGGCCATCGGAGTTCCCCAGGGGCGCGACGGGCCAGGAGCCTGAACCCACCAGTCGCACCACGGCCAGATCGGTGATCGGATCAATGCCCACCACCTTGCCTTCCAGCCGCTGGCCGTTCTGGAAGCCCACGGTCACCCGATTGCTGCGTTCGACGACATGGGCGTTGGTGAGCACCAGCCCGTCGGCCTCAAAGACAAAGCCGCTGCCCTGGCCCCGTTCGGTGCGCTGGGCCGGCGGCGTGGACATCTGGGGCAGCCCGAAGAACTGGCGGAAGAAGGGATCACTCAGCAGTCCCTGGGGCAGGCCTCCGGGGGCGCCCTGGCTGGCCACGGTGCGCTCGGTGTCGATGGTCACCACTGCAGGCCCGGCCCGGCGCACGGCGGCCGCCACGAATGACTGGCGGCCCAGGGCGCTGGCGGCAGGACTGGCGAGGGCCTGGGCCCGAACCTCTGGCAGCAAGACGGCGGGGGCCACCACCAGCGCCGCCGCCGCCAGGCCGACAACTCCGCGGCAGATAACGCCGCGGGGGAGGGCGCGGTTGGGGGACATCGCAACGAGGGAAACGGCAAAAAGAACCGTAGTCAGCACGGCCCACCCAGGGAAAGGGGAGGCAAACCGTCCAGCGCCGACGCCTCAGCCTATGATTTGTAAAGTTTCTTATCGACCCGTGGATACCAGCCATCTGCTCCTGGCGTTCCTGGCCTTCGGGGCCGCCTGCACCACCCTCTGGGCCTGGATGCTGGCCTCCAGCTCAACGCCGCAGGAGCGATGATGAAAGGGATCCGGCGAGTTCACTTCGGTCCTTCCGCCAGCCAGGGTCGTCCCTCGTCATGCCCACCTTCGTCTCCCAGCTGATCCCCCTGCTCTACGGAGCGTGCTTCTTGGTGCTCCTCTGGCAGGCCTTCCGCGTGATGGCCAAGGGATTCCAGGCCGTACCCAGACCCGGCGACGGGGCCTCGGCCTCCAGCAGGGAGAGCACCTCAGCCGACGATCGGGGGGTCGCGGCCATGACGGACCGCACCGGCAGGCTGACCATCCACCCCGAACTGCTCGATGCCGAGGGGCAGCTCACCCGCGAAGACTTGCTGACGGTCCGTTTCAGCGGTGACAACGAAAAGCCGGTGCGTCCCGAGGACATCGCCTGAGCCCCGGATCCCCTCGGACCGTCGCTGAATAGGCTCAGCGCTACGAACACGCACTCCGTCGGAGGTTGATGGTGGATCAAAGGACCCGAATCGTGGCTGCCGTGCTCAATGGCCTCAAGCTGCCGCCCCGTTTCCGGCTGAAGCTGATCAAGGACGATCCGATCCGCCTGGAACTGAGCCTTACGCCCTCCTACGGCAAGGATCCGATCCTGGTCGGCCTGGTCGAATCCCAGGATCTGGTGGCCCGCCGGGATCGCGAAGGACGCATTCCGAGAGATCTACAGGGCACCTGGGACTGGACTGTGCGCCACGGCAAGGTGAGCACCGGCGGCTGGAATCCCTATCTCAAGGAGGCCCTGCAGACCATGTTCGAAACCGGCCTGCCGGCGATTGTCTACGAGGAGACCACCGGCGAGGTTTACCACCCGGTCGATGGCATTCGCCACGTGCGCTGAGTTGCGCCCCGGCCCGCCTTGACCCCCGATGGCCTACCGATCGAGGCCCAGCTCGGAGCGATCCGTGCGGCCCTGAGGCCGCCGGGCTCGACCCTGTTGCTGCAGGCCCCTCCCGGGGCCGGCAAAACCACCCGGGTCCCCCTGACCCTGCTCGAGAGCCTGGGGGGAGAAGGTCTGATCGTGATGCTGGAACCGCGACGGCTGGCAGCCCGCACGGCCGCCGCTCGCCTGGCCCTGGCCCTGGGCGAACCGCTGGGCGGCCTGGTGGGGTACAGCGTCCGGCTCGAGAGCCGCACCTCCTCAGCCACCCGCCTGGAGGTGGTCACCGCCGGGCTGTTCCTGCGCCGATTGCAGAGCGATCCGGAGTTGGCGGGTGTCGCCTGCGTCATCGTCGACGAGTTCCATGAACGTTCGGCCGAGGCCGATCTGGCCCTGGCCCTGCTGCGTCAGGCCCGTCAGTTGCTGCGCCCCGATCTGCGCCTGCTGCTGATGTCGGCCACCCTCGATCTGGCCCCTCTGGCGGCGCGACTCGATGGCGCTGAGGTGATCGAGAGCCTGGGGCGCAGCTGGCCTGTGGCGGTGCAGCACCAGGTGAACCGCCAGGACGAACGGCTGGATCAGCAGGTGGTGCGGGCCCTCGAAGGTCACTGGCTCGACCAGCGCAGCGCAGACGAGACAGCGTTGATCTTCCTGCCGGGGCAGCGGGAACTCCTGGCGAGCCAGCGGGCCATTGCAGCGACAGCCTGGGGGCAGGAGCCGGAGGTGGTGCTCCTGCACGGTCAGCTGAGCCTGGAGGCCCAGATGGAGGCGCTGGCACCGGCCCGACGAGCCGCCGGCAAGATCGTGCTGGCCACGGCCATCGCCGAGAGCTCCCTGACGATCCCCGGCGTACGGCTGGTGATCGACAGCGGCCTCAGCCGACGCAATCGTTTCGATCCCGCCCGCGGCCTGGATGGCCTGGTCACGGTGCCCGCCAGCCAGGCCAGCGCCGAGCAGCGCCGGGGTCGGGCTGGCCGCCTCGGCCCGGGCCGCTGCCTGAGACTCTGGTCGGCGGCGGAACAGCAGCGCCGGCCCGCCTATGACACGCCGGAGCTGCTGGAGGTGGATCCTCTGCCGATCTGCCTGCAGCTGGCCGCCTGGGGGGCGGGCCTGGGCCAGGACCTCGCCTGGATCGACCCGCCGCCCGAGGCGGCGATGGCGGAGGCCCAGCGCCTGCTTCAGCAACTCGGTGCCCTGAGTGCCGATGGCCGGATCAGCGCCCATGGACAGGCCATGGCCCGTCTTGGCCTGCATCCGCGCCTGGCCCACATGCTGTTGCTGGCCGAGGAACGGGGCTGGCTGGATCTGGGCTGCAGCCTGGCGGTGCTGCTGAGCGAACGGGATCCACTCGATCGGCGCGAGGCCGGTTGCGACCTGCTGCGACGCCTCGACTGGCTGGCCCACGACCAACGAGATGGGCGCCAGCAACAGCGGCGCCAGCTCCATCAACTCAAGGCCCAGCTGCAGCGGCAGGTGCGTTCGGGCAGCTCTGGCTCAGACCAGGGCCGCGTACCGACCAGCCGGACGCCCCTGTCGCCTCAGAGCGTCGACACCATGGCGGCCCACCTGGTGAGCTGGGCCTATCCCGAACGGGTCGCCCTCAACCGGGGCAGTGGAGATGGCCGCTGGCTGATGCGGGGCGGACGGGGGGCCCTGCTCCATGGCGATGACCCCCTGGCCGGTTGCCGAGCCCTGGCGATTGCCGCTCTGGACGACCAGGGCCAGGAAGCCCGGGTGCTGCTGGCGGTGCCCCTCAGCGATGGTGTGCTGGCCGAGCTGGCGCAGGAGCAAGGGGAACAGGCGGAGCAGGCCGTCTGGGATAAAAAGGCCCGCCGGGTGCGCTGTGAACGGCTGTTGCGCCTGGGCGCCCTGGTGCTGGAGCGCCAGCCCTGGCCGGAGGCCGACGAGCAGGTCGTCCAGAGGGCCCTGCTCGAGGGCCTGCAGCAGCTCGGCCTGGAGGCCCTGCCCTGGTGCGAACGCAGCCGGGAGCTGCGCCAGCGGCTGGAGCTGGCCCACCGACTCCTGGGAGCGCCCTGGCCGGACCGCTCCCTGGAGCATCTGAGCGTCAGCCTGGAGCACTGGCTGGCCCCCTGGCTGGAGGGTCGCCGCAGTGCCCAGGAGTTGCAGGGGTTGAATCTGATCGAAGCCCTCTGGGGCGATCTGGACTGGCAGCGGCGCCGGGAGCTGGAGATCCTGCTGCCAGCGAGCCTGAAGGTGCCCTCCGGCCGCTGCCTGCCGATTCGGTACGGGCCCGAGGGGCCCGTCCTGGCGGTGAAATTGCAGGAGATGTTCGGCTGCCAGAACACCCCGAGCCTGCTGCAGGGCCGGCTGCCTCTGACCCTGGAACTCCTCTCACCGGCCGGACGCCCCGCGGCGATCACCCAGGATCTGGGCCGTTTCTGGGACAGCGGCTACGGGGAGGTACGCCGCGAGCTGCGGGGGCGCTATCCGAAACACCCCTGGCCGGAAGACCCCCGCCAGGGGATCGCCACCGCCCTCACCAAGGCGGCGCTGTCGAGGGTTGCCCCTGGCTCCGACGGCCCTTGACGCACCAGCAGGATCGCTGAACGGAGATCGCATCGCCGCCCCAGGCTCGTTCCGATTGAAACCTGGCGGCATTGGTCGCCGCTCGTTCCCTGTTCAGCTTTGGCGGGATTCCGACGCCATCAATCAGCGGACCCCGCGTGCGCCAGAGGCAAGCTCCTGAGCCAGCGACTGGCTGGGACCGCTCGGGCGATCGCAAGGACGCCCCTCCAGCAGCGCCGTGAAGCCGAAATGGTGCAGACCCTCCACAATCCCCTGGCAACCTTCGGCCCGAGCCTGATAGGTGGCTGGCAAGCGCGGCAGCTGGGCCACCAGCTCGGGTTCGGAGGCGGCCATCATCACGGAGGCCAGGCCGGTCTCGAACATGGCGAGGTCGTTGAGGCTGTCCCCGGCGGTCAGCACCCGCTCCGGCGCCACCTCCAGCCAGGCGAGCAGAGCCATCAGGGTGCTGCCCTTGTTGACACCGGCCGGCAAGACATCGAGATAGCGGCCGCCGGAGACCAGGCAATCCACCCCATGGGCCTCCAGCTCCCGCAGCAGGCTGCAGTCGAGGGCCTCGACATCGACGTCGTAGGCCAGGCGACGATCAGCCGTCACCGGCTGGGAGGCCACGCCGGGAATCAGGGCCAGCTGAGGCAGCAGTCGTTCCGGCAGGCCGCGCCAGCGCGCCTCGATCGGATCAACCGCCAGAGGCAGGAGCTCCAGGCTCAGCCCGCAGGCGACGGTGCAGCCCACATCGCTGATGACCAGATGGGGGGCGGCGAGCCCCAGCTCGGGCTCGGCGGCCAGCACCCGGGCCACGGAGCGCAGATCCCGGCCGGTGCTGAACACGTGAATGATGCGATGGCGCTCGCGCACGAGCCAGCGATACAGCCAACGGCGCCAGGGAGAGGGCCCAGCCAGCAAGGTGCCATCGAGGTCGGTCACCAGCACCAGCTCCGGATGGGCCGGGAGCTGGGCCGCCAACTGGGCCTGCAAGCGCTGCCGGGGCGAGCCGTCGGGAGAATCGGCAGGGACGACACCAGCCATCAGCGCGGCCTCAGCTCCAACGGAAACCCGAACCAGAAAAAGCAGTGACGAGCACAGTCAAGACATCCCTACGAAACGTTACAGTTGATGAGTCATTGCGCTTGCTCTCGTGACCAACGCTTCCCAGCCCCGCTTTGGTTTTGTGAACTTCGCTGAAACCTGGAATGGACGCCTGGCCATGCTCGGTTTCGTGATCGGACTGGCCACTGAAGTCCTGACCGGCCAGGGGATTCTGGCCCAGATCGGTCTGGGCTGAGGCCCAAGCTCAGGAACGGAGGGGCCTGCGGGCCCCGATCGATCACCAGCTCCGCAACGATCCAGCGGTCGTCGAGGAGCTTGATCGGCTATCAAATCAATTCTTTTGCCCGGAAGACTGGCCGAACCATGTATGGGGATGCCGGCAATAACTTCTTACATTCATGTTTACGAGCCTGCTCAAGTTAGGCCTGAAGCAAAGAGAAGAACAGCGCAGTAAGTGAACACTTTCAGGTGCTGGCCGGGGTTGACCTGAATGCCACCACCCCAGCCCCTGCAATCAATCCCTTGTCTGCAGCCCTACTGACCCGAACGACCGGACTGGGGCAAGCATCGAAGCTCGGGTGACGCAGCTGGCTCCTACCCTGGCCCTACCGACCGCCAGGCCCTTGTGAGCCGCCCCATCCGCTTCTTCGCCGGCAACCGACGCGACGGAGCCAGGCTGCTCAGCACGGCCCTGGTGTTCACCACAATCGGCCTGGTGCGATTGGATCACCCGCTCGGTCGCGCCCTAGCCCTGGTGGCCGGCGGCCTGAGCCTGTACTGGTGGCTGCAGTACAGGCAGCTCAGCCAGTGAGCGGATCCCATCCTTGAACAGCTCCCAACCCAGCAGTGGCCTGCCCCGCTACGGCGTCGCCCAACTCAACGAGGCGATCGGCAGCCTGCTGGAGCGTGGCTTTGCCCCCCGCTTTCTGGTCGATGCCACGGTCAGCCGCCCCCAGCTGAAGAAAGGCCATCTCTGGCTCACCCTCTGCGATGGCCAGGCCTCAATCCCGGCGGTGATCTGGGCCTCCCAGCTCCAGAAACTCAGCTTCGTCCCCGAGGAAGGCGACGGGGTGGTCGTGGTCGGCAAACTCAACTTCTGGGCGACCCAGGCGCGGCTGACGGTCCAGATCCTCGATGTTCGGCCCAGCCTGAGCGCCGTGCTGCGCCAGTTCGAGCGGGTGCGATCGCTGCTGGAGCCGGAGGGACTGTTCGATCCGGAGCGCAGGCGCCCCCTGCCCCCCTGGCCCCGGCGTATCGCCCTGCTCACGAGCGTGCCGAGCTCCGCCCTGGCCGACATGCTGCGCACGGCTCAGGAACGCTGGCCGGCGACCAGGCTGCTGGTGGTGCCGATCCCCGTCCAGGGACTGGTGGAAGCGAGGATCACAGCGGCGATCGAACGCCTCGCTGCCCGCGCCTCCGAGCTCGAACTCGATGCGATCGTGCTGGCCCGCGGCGGCGGCAGCCGTGAGGATCTGGCCGTCTTTGACGGCGAGGAGCTGGCCCGCTGCCTGGCCTCCTGTCCGCTGCCGGTGGTCTGCGGCCTCGGCCACGAAGACGACACCACGATCGCCGATCTGGTGGCGGACTACCGAGCCGCCACACCCACCGCCGCCGTGGTGGCCCTGCTGCCCGACCGTCAGGCGGAACGGATCACCCTGACCCAGCACCGACGCCACCTGAGGCAGCTGTTGATCCTGCGCCTTCAGGCGGCACGCCAACAGCTGGTCCGCGATCGTCAGCGGCTTGAGGCTCTGCACCCCAACCTGCTGCTGGAGGGACAGCGACAGTGGTTGAGGCAACAGCGGGCCCTGCTGCAGGCCCTCTCCCCCCGCCATCTGCTGGAGCGGGGCTTCGCCCTGATCCGTGATCAGCAAGGGAACCTGGTGCGCTCGATCACCGTCCTGACGGAAGGCGATTGCATCACGGTCGAGTTGAGCGACGGACGCCTGGCCGCCGAGGTGCACCAACGGCAGCCGGCCACGGCAATCCAGGGCCGACCGACCTCCTGAACCGACCCCTTCCCCATCCCATGTCACCAGCAGCCAAAAAAGAACGTGCCGCCCAGAGCGCCAAAGGCAAGATCGCGCCAGAGCCAGCAGCACCGCAGGATCAAGAAGACATCAGCGCTGAGCTCAGTTACCGCGAAGCCCAGGCCGCCCTGCAACTCTGTCTGGCCCAGTTGCAGGCAAGCGATCTGGATATCGAAGCCATGAGCGGCCTCTATGAGCGAGCCCAGAGCTATGCCAATCGCTGCGAAAGTCTGCTCGATCAAATCGAACAGGACGTGATGCAATGGGATCCGGAACAACCGGATGCGGCACCCCGTCCCTATCAACCATGAAACCAGCCTTGCCGCCCGATGTGCAGCAGCTGACGTCCGAAGGGTCGCAGCCAGCGCCGATCACCGGCGTGGGCCCGGCAGTGCCAGCCATGGCCTGGATGTATCTGGCCCTGAGCCTGGCTGGCGCCATCCTTCCCTGGCTCGCCAACTGGGACTTCATCCAGGCCTACGGCTCAGGTTTTGATCTGGGACGGTTCATCGCCCTGGCCAATGCCAATCCAGCCTCCCAATTCGTTTCCAGGGATCTGGCTGTCAGTGCGACGGCGGTGACGATCTGGATGGTGCTGGAAAGCCGGCGCCTGAAGATGCGGGGATTGGGCTGGGTGCTGCTGAGCTGCATCACCATTGCCTTCGCCTTCGGAGCCCCTTTATTTCTGCATCTGAGGGAACGGCGCCTGGCAGAACTGCAACGCCTGGGAATGCCCAGCTGAGATAACAAGCCAACCAGCATTTCAGCAGGCAATTCATCCCTGATTCAACCCCACATGGCTGTATCAACCATGTCGGCAGCAGGGGAAGCTGATCGTTGATATGAACGCCCTTCTGAACCTGCCAGCGAAGAATGACTGCTGGAAGCCTCTTTCAGTTGCTGCTTTTCTGGCGATCAACAGTGGGCACTTCCACCGCATCCACATTGATTGTCACGTTGCGGGCATCGATCGCCGGAGCGTCAGTCGAACCCGGAGAACCGCTGGAATCGGTGGGATACAACGTGCCACAGGCAGGGCAGACGTCGGTGGCAAAGCTGGTGACCCCGCAAGCTTCACAGGCATGAACACGGCGCTTCAACACCTGCCAGGCGATCAGGCCAGCACCTGCGGCCAACAGGGGCAAGACCACCAGCAAGAAGGTCAGACCCTCGGCGACATCGAGCAGGAGTCGCCCGATCGCTCCAGGCGCCAACAGCAGCAGCCCGCCAAGCACAATCCACAGCCAGGGGATGGATCGCTGCATCAGCGTTGGAAGCGGGAATCGGACTCGAACCAGCGCTCCAAGGCCGCCAACCCCTCAATGCCAGCCCAGCCCAACAACAGCAGCGCCAGCAACCAGGCGCCGACGACACCAACAGTCAGGAGCAGCGGCACCAGAGCCAGGGTGGTGAAGCCAATCACCACCACGGCGCCGACAGCCGTACAGACCAGGGCCAGGGTGGCGACGAGAGGGCGAATGCGACCAGGACGATCCTGAGCGGAACGCATCAGAGGAAGGATCTTGAGCATCGCTGCAGATGAAACGATGCTTCCATCTTGACTGGCCACAGGGGCAAACGTTCAGGGAGCCTGCGGTGTGGATCGCCCCCCTGTCGACCGGCTTGCCAGCACAACCCCAAGACACTGACCGTAGTAAAGGATCACGCCCACCAACCAGACCCAGAGGGTCAGCACCAACACCGCCCCGACCACGCCATAGGCCTGGAAGCGCAGCCCCATCGCCACCAGGCTGCGGCCCAACAGAAGGTTGAGAAGCGTAAGTGCTGAACCAACCAAGACGGCAGGTAGAACCAAGGGCCGCAGACGGATGGGCCGAGAAGGCAACAACCAGAGCAGAAGCAAGGCACTGAGGCAACCAATCCCCAGTGAGATCAGCACATCCATGCCACCGGAGACTGACAACAACCAATGGGAAGGCCGTGGCAAGACTGCCAACATCCATTGGCGCAAAATCTTAAAACCAAAGAAGCGCAGATTACTGATCAGTTGATCAACAACAATCAGCACAGAGACCAACAGCAACAGCACAAAAGCCTTCAAACGCAACAACACAAAGCGACGTACGATCTCTTGCCAGGGCAGTCCGTCAAATCCAAAGGGTCGATTCCACCAGAGGCGATCGGCGCCCCGTTGCAAGGTGAGATAGATGTTGTTGGCATTGAGCACGAGCAATAACACACCCAACAGCCCCGCACCCAGGCCCTGGCGAGTGAAGCGATCCAAGGTGGACTCAAACAGAGGCATATTGGCTGCCGGCAGAAGCTGAGCCACCTGTTCCTGCAGCCTGGCAAGGAGATCCTGATTGCGTCCCAACAACCTCGAAAGCACTGACAGCACAATCAGCAGGGCAGGGAAAAATGACTGAAGTGTGTGATAAGCGAATGCGGCACTCAGGTCTACACAATCAGCGCGCAACCAGAGGATATAGGCCGACCAAAGAGCTCGCAGCACTGGCCGGGTCCGGCGCCGGATCGCCAGTCCAGTGATGGTTGTCATCGATAGCGGCCTGCCTTGCTGAATGAATGACAGCCCCGATGGTCTGAACAGTGGCCGAAGGCCAGCTCTGATTCAAAGCCTGATCCCAAGCCAGCCCAACAGAAGCAACTAGAGCGAATACAGGTTCGCACAGCGAAGATCCCCGAGCCAGTCATCAGCGAACAAGCCGGCCAGCCCAAGAAGCAGGGAGCAGCAGCAGAGTCTGAGGTGCCTGCCTTTGCTTCGACGGCTTGGGCCCCTGAGTCGTCAACCTCGGATGGGGGACGATCGTCAGGTCTCAGGGCAGAAATCCTGGGCCGTTCTGCCTTCTAAGTTGCCTTTGGGGCTGACATGGCGATACCTCCATAGGAAGCGAGAGAGGCTGGGTTCCGCTTCCCCGTGACCAACAGCTCTTGACCTCCTGCCCCTACATCCTGGACACGAAAGTTCCGGAAGTGAAATGACAGCCCTGAGCCAAATGGAAGATCATTGACTTCCGGCCACGAGCCAGGGCCATCTCCAGTGAATCCAGAGAGACTCTGTTTCAAGGCTGCTCGAGAGCGTCCAGCTGAGAACGTTTCTGGAGCAGAGATCAACCACCGTCACCAGGCACAGGAAGCCAGTCTGAAGCGGGATGTCGCTGATATCCACTCGCCAACACCTGATCCACTCGCTCCAAACCCATGCGCCAGAGGAGGTTGCGCAAACGAGTTCGGCAGATCAAGATCCCCAATCTTG